>JAVBQJ010000101.1:0-29119 GCA_031549115.1 Victivallaceae bacterium | reverse complement strand
AAAAAGCCATTGACCGCCAGGTGCGCCTGTATGCGAAAATTATTGCTGATCTTGCGCAGCATGGTCGTGAACAACACACCATTTGATCCAGATTTTCTGAAAAAAGGAGAAATCAATGCTTGACTTTTGACACACCATCTCAGCCGCTCGGCTTCACGTTTTTGCCGCCAATTGGCGGCAAAAACTCCATTCGCTGCTCACTCCTTGGCGCGAGCTTCGCTGCGCCAATTCCTAACGGCACGGTCGCGCCTGACCGGCGCTCCGGCCTGTGCGCGCTCACAAGTAGGTGGTGGCACGGAGGACGCGCGACAATGGCTATGGGCCGTCGGAGGCGCGCCACGGACAGCGGTATGGCACGTCATACAGCCGTGTCTGTTGTTGTCCGTAGCGGTCCGTTGCCGTCCGCTGCCATGCGCACATATGGACTCGACATTGACGCGGCGCCCAAACGGGAGTATATTATAAGGATATCTGTATAATCACACGAAAGGGGCATGGATGCATCCGATATGGGAACGACTGGGAAAGGAGATCGTCATTTTCGACGGTCCGACCGGCACGATGTTGTCGAGCGCCGATCCCGAAACACTGGTATTGAGTGAAACCGGACGCGGCCGTCTGCGCGCTCTTTACCGGCAATACCTCGACGCCGGAGCGGAAGTCATCACCACCGATACCTTTGCCGCCAACGCCATGGCCATCCCCGACGCGGCGGTACGGGCCGAGATCGTTCATCTGGCGGTGGGATTGGCCCGTGAATGCGCCGGAAGCGCGGCATCGGTCGCCGCTTCCGTCGGACCGCTCGACTTGATCGGCGAAATCTCGCCGGCCGAGATCGAACGGATCTATGGCGATCAGGTCGGAGTGCTGGTTCGGGAAAAACCGGATCTGCTGCTGCTGGAAACCTTCGCCGCGCCGCGGGAAGCCCGTCCGGCCATCGATGCCGCCGGAAGTTCCGGCGTTCCATTCATTTTTTCGTTGAACGCCAACCGTTTCGCCAGCCGCGCCGCCCGAAATCAGGCGGTGACGCTGGCGAACTATGCGGTCGATGCCGGAGCGCGCGCCATCGGCTTGAATTGCGCCGCGCCGTTTCTGGTGACCGACACACTGGAGGTGCTGTTGCGGGAGATCGACGTGCCGCTGCTGGTTTATCCCAATGCCGGGACCCCGGCGGTCAATCGCGGGCAGGTCCGTTACAATCTGCCGCTGGATGCGTTGGCCGCCGAAGTCGAATACTGGTACAATTCCGGCGTCGCGGCTTTCGGCGGCTGCTGCGGCACCACCCCCGAACACATCGCGTTGCTCGCCAAGCGCTGGCGCGGCCGCCCGGTGCTGCCGCGACGCTCCGATGGCGCCGGTGTGGCTCCGGTCCCGGCGATCATGCCGGAAATTCCCGCCAATCCGTTGCGCGAAGCCGTGCGCAGCCGGACGAAACGTATCGCGGTGGAGCTGCGTTTCCCTGCCGACAGCGATCCGGCGCCGGCTTTGGCGCTGGCGCGGGAGCTGGCGGCGGATGAGCGGGTGTTTTTCACCGTTCCCGATTGCCCCACCGGCAACCCCGGCTGCGATCCGTTGGCCGCCGCCGCCTTGATCCGCCAGGCCGCCGGAGCCGCCGCCGAAGTCGTGATCCATCAGGCCGCCTCCAACGCCAACTTGAGCAAGCTGTATGCCAATATGTTCGGCGCCTGGGAGCTCGGCGTCCATGGTATTCTGGCCGTTTCCGGCGATCCACCCGCCCTCGGCCCGTTCAACCGTCTGTCGCATCGTACCACCGATGTCAGCGACGCCGGGGCGATGCTGAAAATGTTGACGCTGCTCGGCGAGGGCTGGCTTCTCAACGACCAGGCGCTCAAACGGGCGCAGCCTTTCGTTCGCGCCTGCGCCTATGGCCCGGGGCACAACCCTGAAAGCGCCGCGCAATGGCTGCAGCGGAAGATCGCCGCCGGAGCCGAAGCCGTATTCACCCAGCCCATTTTCGGGCTTGACCAATTGGAAGAGCTGGAGCGCCGAATCGCCTTTGTCGACGGGAAAACCACCGCGCTTTTCGTCGGCATCATGCCGCTCGGCAGTGTCAAAACCGCCCAGCGGCTCCGCCGCGGCCTGATCCCCGGCGTCACCGTCCCCGACGGCATCGTCACCACGCTCGAAGCCGCCGGGCCCGATCACGCGGTCGCCGCCGGCATGGAGCACGCGTGTGAGCTCGCGCGCATCATTCTGGAACACGGGCATAATTTGTATATCATTCCGCCTTTTCTCAAGGACAAGTACCGTTTGACCGCAGGGCTGATCCGGTCGCTGGCTTGAGAGTTGGTTGTGCGCCGCCGGTGCGGCACATGATTCAACCGTTGCCGCGCGCCCATCGCAATACCGTCCACTTGTGAGCGCGTGCGGGGGAGCGCCGGTCAGGCGCGACCTGGCCAGCTAGGAATTGGCGCAGCGAAGCTCGCGCCAAGGAGCACGGCACGAAGCCCCCCCCGGCGAACGGCGCACTTCAGTGCGCTGAGGGGGTCGCGTCCGAACGACCGGCAGGGAGTGAGCAGCGAACAAGAGTTTTTGCCGCCAATTGGCGGCAAAAACGTGAAGCCGAGCGGCTGAGCGATCGGGGTTGGGAGGGGCGGATGGCGAAGCCGAAACCGAGGGGCCTGTCCCCGAGGGGGAAGAGCAAGCTCATGAATGTGAGCGTAGCGAGAGCCCCCGCGTGAACCGGGGCGCAATGCGGCCCTGCGTCCGCCGTCAAAATTACCACACTCTCAAACCGCCAAGCCTCCAACTACGCCTCAACCTCTTCAGGTTCGGACTTGGGGGTGTATTGGAGGATGACTTTGTCGACGCGGCGTTCTTCGACGGATTCGACCCGGATCACGATGCCGGAGTCGGTCAGTTCGACCACGGCGCCCACGGTGGGAACCGCGTCGAGGTGGCCGAAAACCAAGCCGCCGATGGTGTCGAATTCCTCTTCGCGGGGAAAGGTCAATTCCAGCAGCCTGGAAATTTCATCGACGCGCATGGCGCCGTCGATACGCCACTCGTTTTCGCTCAATTTTTCCATTTCGGCGTCGGCGTCGTCGTATTCGTCGTAAAGGCTGCCGACGATTTCTTCGAGCAGGTCCTCGATGGTGACGATGCCGGAGGTGCCGCCGAATTCGTCCAGGATCACCGCCATGCCGAATTTTTTGCTCTGCAGATTGCGGAACAACACGTTGGCGCGCATCGAAGCCGGCGCCAGATAGACCGGCTTCAGCAATTCGTTCAGTCCGGGCGGCGTTTCCCCGCGCAGCCGGGCGATGAGATATTCACGGAAATGGAGGAAACCGACGATCTGGTCGATTTCCCCCCGATATACCGGCACCCGGGAAAAACCGCAATGCAGCAACACCGACTCCACCTCTTCGGGCGGAGCGTCAATATCGAGCGCCACCACCTCGGTACGGTGCGTCATCACCTCGCCGGCGGTGATGTTGTTGAATTCAAAGACATTTTCGATCATGCGCTTTTCGTCGCTCTCGATGGTTCCGTTTTCCTCGCCGAGGTCGACCATCATGCGGATCTCCTCCTCCGTGACCTGTCGGGAATCATGGAAGGCGCCGCCGAAGATCTTGAGAACACAATTGACCGAAGCATTGAGAATCCAGACAAAGGGCGCGGTCAATTTGGCGAACATTTCGATGGGACCGGCGGCATACAGCGCCACGGTTTCGGCGTAGCGCAACCCCAACTGCTTGGGGATCAACTCGCCGAATACCAACGAAACGTAAGAGAGCACCAGCGTGATCGCTACTACGATAATGCCGTCGAGTGCGCTTTTGCCCAAAAACGCGAAGCCGTGCTCATACAGGAACGCGGCGATCGGATCGGAGAAACTCTCCGCGGCGAAAGCGCTGGCCATGAATCCGGCGAAGGTGACGCCAACCTGAACGGTGGCGAGAAACCGCCCGGAATTTTTCAACAGCCGTTTGAGACGGCGGCCGCGTCGGGAGCCTTCGGCTTCCAATTTCCGCAGCGTTGCGGGAGCGAGTGAAATCAGCGCCACCTCCGAAGAGGCAAAAAACGCATTGAGTAAAATCAGAAACCCCAGAAAAAGCAACTGCAGAACCAATAAACCGCCGTCTTCCAAAATTATTCCTTGGTTTTGACCGCTGCCCACCCTTCCTCCACATGAAGAATTCCGGGCAGATGAATTAATATAGATTGGCAAATAAAAAAAAGCAAACCGGAAAATTCCGGAATTTACCGGGAAGCGTCGCTATTTTGCAACTTCATGAGTACGCCGCCGACTTCGGCGTTTTCGCGGATTTTCCGCAGCAACCGGAAAAAATCTTCATCGGAAAGCGGTTCGCCGGGAGAAAACGCCGTGTCTTTCTTCAAAAACTCCGGCATGCGCTCCCAGGCGCGGCGCCGCAACGCCTCCTCCGCCAGCCGCAGCATCGGCAGGAAACGCTCAACCTGGTCCTCGGCGCACAACCCGTGCCACAGCATATCAATGATCAACCGCCGGTTCGGAATACTGCGCCGCGTATCCCGCAGCCATTCCAGCAGAATCAACTCCGCGCTGTACGAATACAGCCAATTGTCATATTGCCGCGACAATTGCTCGAACTCCCGCCGCGCTTCGGTTTCCGGCTCCGGGAAGCGCATCACCGTCGCTTCCAACGCCCGGGTGTCTTCGACGATCGTCCGCAAATCGACAACAGCGGCGGGGCGTTCGAGCGTCTCCTTCGCATCGGCGCCCCGGTAATTGGCGTACGCCGTCAACGTATAAAAGAGCTCCGGAGTGAATTCCGGATCGTCGACCAGCTGCCGCCAGGGAATTTTCGGGGACCCGGACGCACACGGATAAATCCGCCACGCTAAGTCACTGTACAGATAAGAACCGTCGAGATACTTTTTGACGTTTTCGGCCCGCTTCGGCCCGCGCAAACGCTCCCGGGCGGCGCCGGCCTCGCCGAGAATGGCCGCCACGTCGTCGCGGTAATAATTATACCTCCAGTAAGGCGAGCCGCTGAAGAATACCGCCTCGTATTTATCCGGCTCTCCCCGTGCCGCCAGCGAGCGCAGGACCGCCGCCAACGCCGGAAAACACTCCCGCGGCTTCATGTAAACATGGAACCGGGAGTATTGCGACGGCTGGCTATTCAGCGCCATAATCAACAGATCTTCGGCCGAATACCGATACCGGTACGTGCGCGAAGGGCGGACAGCTTCCCCGGAAAATTGCGGCAAATCGCCTCCCAATCCGCCGCGACCCACGGTAAATTCTGCTGGCAGAACACCGCCAGCTCCCGGAATTCCTCCGTATTGAACAACTCCTCTTCCCGCCACTTTTCCGGCGGCAACGCGTCGACCGCAATGAGCAAATTCCGCACCTGCGCCACCGTCGGCGTCAGCTTGTCCGCCGGACACCCGGCCACGAAAAGCGCCAGCAACGCCAGCAGAGTCGCATTCCGTTTCATGACTCACCGGTTATTTTCATTTCCGCGGCACAACGCAGACGGAATTGGCGGGGCGTTTCACCGTAGCGCTTCTTGAACATGTGGCTGAGGTGGTTGCCGTCGGAAAAGCCGCAGCGCAATGCCACCGTCGAAAGGTTTTCGGAAGTGATACGCAGCATTTTTTCCACCTGCAGGAAACGGATATTCAACAGATACTCCGACGGCGTACAGCCCATCATCCGTTGAAACTTCCGGGAAAAGGTGACTTCGCTCATCGATACCAGCCGCGCCAGCTGCGCCCGGGAAACCGGGGCATGATAATTTTTGCGAACAAACGCCAACACCTTTTCCATGCGCAGAAATTCCTGTTTCACCTCCGATCCCGATTCCCGGTAACAACGGCACAGCAATACCAGCAGTTGACTGAATATACCGATACTGGCCAACAATCCTCCCGGCTGCGCCTGCTGCTGTTCGTACTGCAAATGCTGCAGCAGCACCATCACTTCGGCCAGCTGCGATGCGGACAACTCCAACGACCCCCGCATCCGGTAATGCTTGCGGCTCTCCGGTTCCAGCTCGAACAACGCGTGGTAGCCGGGACATTCGGTCAGATCATACAGCCGCATGTCCAACTGTTCGGGCAGCCA
This sequence comes from Victivallaceae bacterium, assembly GCA_031549115.1. Classification (GTDB taxonomy): domain Bacteria; phylum Verrucomicrobiota; class Lentisphaeria; order Victivallales; family Victivallaceae; genus JAVBQJ01. The sequence goes on along the minus strand of JAVBQJ010000101.1, from coordinate 23,040 downwards.
CAGAATATTGGTCGCGGTCAACTGCTGCTGTTCCACATAACCGTGGATCATTCCCGGTTTGAGCAACAGCACGCATCCGGGCGACAGATGGTAATGCTCCCCCTCGTCATCCATATAGGTGCCGTGCCCACTGATCACAACCACCAATTCGAAAAACGCATGACTATGCGGCGGCACCAGGGCCTGCCTGTTGGAAAACGTTCGAATCACCAGCGGCCAGCGAGTTCCGGAAAGCGCATAAAAAAAGCTCTCATCAAAAACGAAAAAATTCGGGAATTCCATACCTCCTCCAATGATTTGTCACTAAAATACACTTTTTTGATCGATTTTTCAAGGTTTATTATCATTTTTTCGCTATACTTATTAATATAACAGAAAGGATATCATACATGAAGCGAAGCGATTTCTGGCTCTGGTGCCATCCGGCAGGCAGTTTTTCCGGCCGCAACTGGGGCGAGGCCCTGGAAAATTCCACCATCGCTCCGGGCGCCGCCGCCCGCTCGCTCGGACTCGGCAAAGGTATCATGGTGCGCTCCGACAGCCGCCCCGAAACCGCCGATTACCCCGAACACATGAAAGAGCTCGCCGGCCTGGATCAAGTGCTCTGGTCGGTGATCGGCGATTTCAGCAGCCGCAGCACTCCCTTTGACGACCTGGAACAGATTCTCACGATGAAAGCCGTCCATCCGGAGATTTCCGGAATCATGCTGGACGACTTTTTCCCCCCCGACGATATGCCGTCATTCACCGAACCGCGATTGAATGTCGCGGAAATGCAGCAAATGCGCCGTTTGCTGGACCGCAACCGCCTGGAAGCCTGGGCCGTGGTTTACGAGGGGCAGCTCGACCGGCGCCTTTCTTCGCACCTGCCGTATCTGGACGCGCTCAACTTCTGGACCTGGTTCGGCGAACACATCGGCGACCAGCGGCGCAATGTCGAAACCCTGCGGCAACTGGCGCCGGATCACCGGATTTACTTCGGCATTTACATGTGGGATTTCGGCAACCGGAAGGCGCTTACGGTCGACCAGATGGCTGCGCAATTCGCCGCGGCGGAAGAACTTTTCCATGACAAAAAGATCGCCGGAGCGGTAATTCTGGCCAGCTGCATGTGCGACCGCGACATTGAAGCCGTCCATTACGCCCGCAACTACTTGCTGTCGCTGCAGGCATAAGCACATTCTCATGTAAAAAGGCTGTTTTAATCTGATTTTCCCGGTCCCCATTCGCAAAGTGCGATATATTTATAAAAAGCAAACCCAAAGGAGTCACCATGAAGCGCTATTTCACACTCATAGAACTGTTGGTCGTGATCGCCATCATCGCCATCCTTGCCAGTATGCTGCTTCCGGCGCTGAGCAAAGCCCGCGCCGCCGCGCAGGCCGTCAAGTGCGTCAGCCAGCTGAAGCAGTGCGGTCTCGGAATGCAGATGTATGCCGGAGACAACAACGATGCCGTCTGCGTGTATTATACCACCACGAATACCCTGCTGCACTGGACCAACATCTACAGCTCTCCGACTGCGAATTACACCAACGCCGACCGGGCCTCGATTCCGCTGCTGGAATGCGGCTATATTTCGTCCGACGACCGCTATTCGATCATGCACTGTCCGACGATCAAAAATGATACTGCAACTCTCAATGGCCGGGTCAGCGAAGCCTACTTCGCACCGGTATTCAACGGCAACGCCGCCGAGCCGGATATTCTGAGCGCCGGCGGCGGCTATTACTCCTGGCACATCACCAAAGTCAAGGACCCGGTCCGGCTGTTTCTCCTGGCGGATTCGTGGAACGGCACCAGTCAGAGTACGTTCGGTTACTTCCACGCCGCCGGCTACGGCAGCTTCCACCTGGCCCACAACCAGCGGGCGAACGCGATGTTCGCGGACGGACATGTCGGCGCCAATTCATCCGGCGAACTCAAAGACCTGCCGCTGTCCCCGTTATGGATCTGGGATCAGAATTTCACCAATACCAAAATCAAGGATTGACACCATGATCCGAAGCGTGCTCTGTACGATCTGCATGTGGGTGCTGCCGCTGGCGGCCTGGCAAATCCGGCTGCCGGAAGCCCCCTCCCCTGCCGAACTCACCGCCAAGCAGGAGCTCGAACACTACCTCGACGCCGCCACCGGCGGCAAGCTGACAGTGGACGGCTCCCCGGAAGTGGTATTCCACCTCGGCGACAGCGATTTTTCACGTCATCTCGGTATCGACGCCGCCAAGCTCGAAGACGAAGCGTGGATCATCCGTTCCGAAGGCGGCGACATCGCATTGCTCGGCGGCGGTGAACGCGGTACATTGTATGCGGTTTATCATTTTCTCGAAGGCGAGCTCGGAATCCGCTGGTGGGCCCCCGGCGAAGAGACCGTGCCGCGTCATGAAGCGCCGGCTCTGCCACAATTGCAACGTTCCGGGCGCCCCTTTTTCCGGCAGCGGGAAGTCTACCGCAGCTGGAGCAATCTTTTGCCGGACGGCGGCCGATTCTGCGCCCGGCGCCGGTTGAACCGCGACGGCGAACGCGGAATCACCGTCGAATTCGGCGGCCAATTGCGTTACGGCGGCCCGTACTTCGTGCATACATTCCACATGTATCTGCCGGAGGCGGATTATTTCGCCGATCATCCGGAATACTACGCGCTGATCAACGGTCAACGGGTCGCCGGTCCGCAGTCGCAACTATGTCACAGCAACCGGGCGATGCGGCTGGCATTATATGAACGATTGCAGAAGCGCATTCTGGAAGACGAACAGAGCGCCGCCGCTGCCGGAGCGCCACCGCCGGATATTTACAGCCTGTCGATGAACGATTGCAAAAGTCCCTGCCAATGCGCGGAGTGTCATGCCATCGTCGAGCGGGAAAATTCCGGCATGGGCCCCATGCTGGAAACATTGAACGAAATCGCGGCCAAACTGGCGGAATTCCGTCCCGGGCTGCTGCTGTCGACACTGGCGTACTACGATACCGAAGTTCCTCCGGCGCATCTGCGTCCGGCCGACAATCTCCTGATCGTCCTGTGCGATACCGAAACCAACCAGGCGCAGCCGCTGACCGCGCCAGAGAATCGCAGTTTCCGCGACCTCCTGGAGCAATGGTCGGCAATCGCGCCGCGGCTCGGCATCTGGGATTACTCCATCACCTTTGAGACCCCCAACGGCCCTTATCCGCATGAATACGCGCTGCCCGAAAATATGAAACTCTATGCCGATAACCGGGTAAAATATCTGTTTTTCGAGCATGAAGTGGCTGAATGCGCCGATTGGTATGCCCCGAATGTCTGGCTCGAAAGCCGTCTGATGGAGGACCCGTACCAGGACGCCGAAGCGCTGCGGCAGGAATTTCTGACCGGTTACTTCGGAGCCGCCGCGCCGCGGATGGCGGAATACCGCCGGCTGCTGCGGCAGGCCTGTCAGGATACCCCGAGCCGGATCGGCTGGTTTGCCACCGCTTCCGAATACACGCATATCAACTGGAGCAACGCGGTACAAATGCAACAGTTGTTCGACGATGCCGAAACACTGGTGTCGCGTCAACCGGAATTGCTGCGCCGGGTCCGGCGCGCCCGTTTGAATCTCGACCGTATCTGTACTTTGAACTACAACCGCCTCGCCAACGAATTTGTCGGCGCCGGACACGACATCGCCGACTTCCGGCTCGACCAGAAGCAGATGGCCGAACGGGCGCGCGCAACCTGGCTTGTTGAAATCGACCGGCTGCTGCTGCCGGAACGCGCCGCCGCGTCACGGGCTCTGGCGGAAGCCGAATATGCCGCGGTGGTCGACGTCACCTACGCACCGCACCGGCCGCCGGCGCGTTTCGAGGGTTCCGAATATCTGGATTTCCCGGCCAATGAAACCCAGTTGTACTATGGCGTGCAAGTCACCGGCGACCCGGAAGCCGAATCGGCCTACGTGGTGTCCCGCAAGGTTGACGGTTCTGCCATACTGCCTTTCGGTCGCTACATTCCAGACCGGCAGCTGACCGCCGCCGCCGGCGTAATTGAACCGGATAAAACCGACTCAGGATATCACTGGTACAAAGTCGGCGAATGGGTTCCGGAGCCGAGCGAATATCTCTACTTCTACGGAGATTGGGCCGTGCAATTCCAGCTGGCTTCGCTGCTTCAGGAGCGTCCGGCGCGGAATTACGAATTCTGGATCAGCGCCAAATTCGATGGCCCCGCCATCACCATCGAGCGCCTCGTCCTGGTCCCGGTAGAGTGAGTCGAAACTCCTCAGATGAACCGCACCACAAGTCCTACCGGACAATAAGCAGGATACCATGAAACCGAACTGGAATCCGGCCGCCCATCTGGCGCGCGCCGAAGCATTGACGCCGCAGCTGTGCCACTGGCGCATCGACGGCAACCGTATTGTACAACCGGTCGACGATCCCGGCGTCTGGCAGGGGGTCCGTATGGCTCCCCAGGCCGTTTCGGCCGCGTTGGCGCCGAATCAAAAGCGGATTTTCGACCTGGGGGAATCGGCGGTGGGCCGGATCGGTTTCCGGGTTTCCGGCTCCGGGATCATGGATTCCCCGGTCCGGCTCCGGATCGTCGCCGGCGAATGGCCGCGGGAGGTGGTCGAGGATCCGGACACCTGTTGCGGCCTGCTGAGCCGCGCCTGGCTGCAGGATGAAATCATCCATCTCGAAAGCCTGCCCGCCGAAATCCGCCTGCGCCGCCGCTGCAGCTGCCGCTATATCGCCATTGAAGTGGTGGCGGCGCCGTTTGCGCTGGAAATTTCCGATGTCCATCTGATCGCCGAAGGAGCGGAGGAGCATCTGCCCGCGCCCCCTCTTCCCTTTTCCGATCCGCTGCTGCGGCGGATCGATGAAATCAGCGTCCGGACGCTGCGCAACTGCATGCAGTCGGTATTCGAAGACGGGCCGAAGCGCGACCGGCGTTTGTGGCTCGGCGACCTGCGGCTGCAGGCGCTGGTCAATCAGGTGACCTACCGGCGTTTCGACCTGGTGGAGCGCGGCATCCGCCTCTTTGCCGGCTGCGCCGACGCCGACGGCGTGATTCCGGGGTGCGTGCATCTGACGCCGCAGCCGGTGCGCGGCTGCAACACCATCACCTATTCGCTGCTGTTCGCGGTATTGCTGGAGGAGCACTGTCGCTTCTCCGGAAATACCGGATTGGGAACCGAGCTATTCGATCTCGCGCTCCACCAATTGCGGCGGCTGCGCCCGCATCGGGATACCGACGGCATCTTTCGCGACTGGAACGCCATCGAATCGCAGTGGGCCTTCGTCGAACACGATTGCGAACTGGATAACCGGGCGTCATTCCACGGCGTTTATCTTTTTGCCTTGAAAGCGCTGCTGGCATTGGCGAAGCAAACCGGGAACCAAACCGAAGCGGCGGCATTGCGGGCCGAATACCTGCAGCTGACGGCGGCGGTCCGGAATGAATTCCTGGATCCCGCCACCGGTCTTTTGCTTTCGGGGCCGGAGCCCCAGCTTTCCGCCGCGTCGCAAATCTGGGGCATTCTCTCCGGCGTATTCACCGCCGCCGAAGGCATCGCGGCATTGCGGCGGCTCGCACTCCAACCGGAAGCGCGGCCGCCGGTGTCGCCCTACCTCAACCATTACCTGGTGGAGGCGCAAATGCGGTGCGGCGACAGAGACGCCGCATTCGACCTGATCCGGAGCTACTGGGGAAAAATGGTCGAATACGGCGCCGATACCTTCTGGGAGGTGTTCCACCCCGACGACCCGGAATTTTCCCCTTACGGTGATCCGCGCCTCAACAGCGCCTGCCATGCCTGGTCGGGTACGCCGGGCTTCTTCCTACGCAGTGACATGCTTCACTCCACCAGGAATATCTTGGTCTCCCACGGCTGCATCGGGAACGCGGCCCCGGCGGCAATGGTATTTTCCGGCGTGTAGCAATCCAGGATCGTGCCGGGTTGCCGGCCGATCAGACGTTGCCAGTCGACATCGAGCGGCACCTCGCGAGCTATCGCCGAATCGTTGACTACGACCACCAGCGCCCGGTCACCGCGGACAAAGGCGGAGCTCAACAACTTTTCGCCCCGGATGTGCACCGGCGAATCCGGATTCCAGTACGGGATGAATTCGACCTCCTCGTCCCAGCCCAACGCATCCTGGAATTGCTGGAGCAGGTCTTCCTCGCGTCCATACTCGTTCCAGCTCCAGAAGAAGTCGTTGTCGTGCACCAGCATATAACCGGCCATATGGCGGATCGCCCTGCTGCATTCCGGATTCTCGGGGTCGAACTTCAATTTGTTGCCGGAAAACGCCACCACCCGCAGCAATTGCGGGATATACAGTATTTTGATGCCGTACATCTGCGGATTGTAGCTGACCTGATACCACTCCGGCGTCAACAAACCGTAGTAATCGCCGTATTCGCCCTTGCTCATGATCTGTGCGACAAAGTCTTCGCCGTCGACGCCGGCGTCGCAGAACGACAACACCGGAAACAGCCGCTGCGACTCCATATGCACGCTGACCGCCCCCTCCGGATGGACACTCTTCAACATCCGGTACACCCGCTTGGCAAACTCGCGGAAGTTGCGCCACGGGAAAGTCCGATGCGTACGCCCGAAGTCGTCGACATAGCCGCAGCCGTGCGCCGCGTTGTCGCAGCCTTCGACGCTACCGAGATCGAAGTACATATTGTTCAGCAGCTTATGCTGTCGAATCGCATCGCCGTACATCCACAGCTTGAAGTCCATGAACGACGGCGCGTTGAAGCAGCCGTACACGTACCCATCGCGGTTGCGGCGCGTCCGGGTCGCAGTCGGGAAATCGAAAAAATAATTTCCCAGCCCCGGCGGCGTATGCATCCACAGCTTGCCGTAATAATTCCACTCCGGCGAAAACGGCGATGCCCCCTTGTAACTCATGTACGGAAACGATTCCCGACCCGGAAATTCCCGTTCCTCGGTCAGGAAAATCTCCCGGTTGATTTCGTTGCCACGCGGCGTATCGAAGTAACGGGCCCACACCCATGGAGAAAATTTGAATTTGTCCGCCCGCAGCCGCCGCAACGGCCGGTACGGCTTGGTCGGCGTGATCTGAAACGCGAATTCGAGCTTGCGCTCCCCCTCCAGCGCCAACGGCGTATCCACCAATGGGAAACGGACCCGGCGCCCCTCCTCTGCCGGCGCCACTTCGACCGTCGCGGCCTCGTTCCGGACATGCCAGCCCGCCAGCGTCTCGGCGACGAAGTTGAAACCGACCTCGTTGCCGCCCAGCCAGAAGGTCGGGATTTCATAGAGATTTTTGCTCCAGACCTTGTCGTGCATCCGGCCGATATCCCGGGACTCGCCGCGGAAATGATTCGGATACAGGAATTCGGAATTTTCCCGGGTAGGGAAAAAATCCAGCTCCATAGTTTCCACCGTAATTCCGGCGTGTTCCGGCCGGTATTGCAGCGCCACATTCACCAACCCGTCGAATTCGACCTCGATATCGAAGTCGAAACGGACCCCCGCAACCGATCCACTCTGCCGGAACCGGGCGCTGACACCATCGTTGGCCACCAGTTCGGTTTCCACCTTTTCCAACGCCGTGCCGTTGACCCGCAATTCCGGCGCCCGGAAAAACAGCGGTTGATCCAGCGCGGTAATGCTGCCGAACAATGGCCCTCCGGTAAACTCGAACTGCCGCGCCCAGCAGGACGCCCCGGAATCATCCGCCGCCACCGGCGTCCACGGCGCCGGAACACTGCGTTCGGCCCCCCCGGTATAACCGTCCCACGGCGCCTTGTCGTATTTGACGTACTCCTCCTCGGCAACCACGGTTTCGGCGCCGTCGAGCAGGTGCGTCACGGTGACCGTATAATTCCCCTCGGGAAGTTCCGCAATGCCGCAGGCGGCATCGAAAATCGCCTCTTCCGAATCCCATACGGCATCGGCCGACAGCACCGGCGCGGAACCGGCGGCCGAATCCCGAACCACCGGATCAATTCTTTTTTCAAACACGACCTCGGTGTGACGCGGCATGAAGTCAATGCGCAGGCTTCCCCGCCGCGACGGCGGCAACGTCGAAAACATCATCGCATGGAACTGCTGCGCCGGAATGTCGGTATAGACGAACTTGCACACCATCGGTTCGCGCACCGCCGTCTGTTTGCGTTCCAGCCCCCGCACCGGAAAGCGGTCGGCGATCTCCTCGGCAGTCAGCGCATAATCGTAAATCCGGACGTCGCCCACACGGCTCAGCCCCTTTTCATTGTCCCACTTCGCCCAACCGAGGGTAAAGTCCTGCATACGCCCGTTCAGCCGCTCCGCCGCCTGCAATACGCCGGCCAGTTGTCCATCGATATACACATACATGTAACCGGGTTTCCAGACGCAGGCCACATGGTAGCTTTCGTTGGCTGTCCAACTGTCCATGGGAACCTTGACGACATCCCACTCCATATGCTGCCCCATCAGGAAACGCAGATGATTGTCACCCTGGAAACGGTAGATGTACAGATTCTCCCGGGCATCGGAATCGGCGGAGAAAAATATCCGGAACGGCCCGTTGTCATCTCCCGCCCAATCCTTCAGCGTCAGGTAAAAGGCGATCGTCCCCTCTTGCGTCGAAAGTCCTTCGAGCGCCCGGTAACGGTAGCCGTAGCGCTTGCCGTCCGGGCCCACGCCGATCACCAGCTCCTGAAACTCGGCCGAAGTACGCTCCAGCGCCTTATCGGCATCGGTCTCCGGTTCCCGCCCGGAATCGGCGGCAACCAGCGGTTTGAAACCGTTTTTGAAATCCGCGGCGAAAACCGTCCGCTCCGCCCGGAGCAGCATCGGGCTCAGCAGCAGCATTCCCGCCATAATCCATTTCGTCATCGGTGATTCTCCATCAATTGTTGTACGGATTCCAGAAGCGCATATCCGGATTCGACGTATCGCAGTATTCCGCTTGCGCTTTCTTGAACGCGGCGACATGTCCGTCGCCGTAAAGAATATTGGCGCCGTTGTTATGGCGGTCGTCGATCCGGCTCCATCGGACGGTGGCCGGATTATACGAGAGCGTGAAAAAGCCCTCGACGGTATCGTCATCCATAGTCTGCGCCGAATCGGCCGCCACAAGCAATTGCGACGGACTCGCCATCAGGCTTTGCTTCAGGGTCGGGAACGCCTTATCGTCGATCCACACATGGCTGCCGATGAAGCCGGCGTTGTAACCGTAGGAGCTGTAGACATAAACCCAGGCTTCATTCGGCGTATTCAGGATGCTGTCGGCGCCGGTGGTATATTTCCCCGAAATTGCCGGACACACCATCGCACGGCCGCCCTGGGCATAGTGATTGGCATGCAGCTTGTACGCCCAGTTGTCGGACCATTTTTCCAGCTCCGCGTTCTTGTCGGCGCCATTCGTCGGCGGGAAGTATTCCTGGTTGTCATCGGTGTAAAACTGAAACGACAGCCCCAACTGCTTGAGATTGTTCATGCAACTGGCCGCCTGCGCCGCCGCCCGCGCCTTCGACAATGCCGGCAACAGCATACTGGCAAGAATCGCGATGATCGCAATCACTACCAACAACTCAATCAACGTAAAACTCTTTCGCATACGTCCCATCCTTTCGTTATTATGGATTCAACCTTTTTTATCCGTCAACCGCGCATAATCGCGCACCTTGCCGGTGGATTCCCGGACCACCAGATTACCCTGGAGGGTGACGACCTCCGGGATCGTATCCCAATCCGGCCACAGCAACTGCCGGCTCAACCACTGCCACAATGCCCTGGCCGTGTCGGCCAACCGCAGGTCGAACGAAGACAACGAAACCGAAAAGAATTCGCCGTATTCGGTATTGTCGGAGCCGATGACGGAAATATCTTCGGGAACCCGGATGCCGAGGTCCTGCAATCCCCGGATCATGCCGCAGGCGAACAAATCATTCGCGCATTGAATCGCCGTGGTTTCGGGTTTGTTCTTGAGCAGGAGCTGCGCCGATTGATAGCCGCAACGGATCCAATTTGACGACCATGTGGACGAGTAAAAAAATTCCGGTTCCCAATCGTTGACACCGTTTTCCAGCAGTGTGCTCCGAATCGCCCGGTTGCTGGCGGAATTACAGACCTTGAATTCCGGCGGGATCGTATGGGCAATATGGCGATGCCCCAACGCCATCAGCATTCTGACGGCGCCCCGCACCGCCGCGGAGTTATCGATGTTCAGCGCGAAAAGTCCGGGCCGCGGCTCGAAGTCCAGCGGCGGCCCCACCAGCGCCAGCGGTTTCTTCTGCGCCAGAAACCGTTCCAGCAAATCGCGCACCGACGTGAAATCATACAGATAGGTGACTGCGGCGTCATAGCCGCCCTGCAGCAATCCTTCGAATAAATCACGGATCCGCTCCGGCTCCGGCGCCAATTGCAGCAATACCATCTCATACGAATTCTGGTGGCACAACGCTCCGAATTGCTCGATCAGGGGATGGTTCAACTGCAGCGTTCCCTCCGGCATGATCAACGCGATCCGGCGGCTGCAACCGGCTTTCAGCGACACCGCGACCTGATTCGGCTGGTAACCCAGGCGGTCGGCCAGCTCCCGGATTTTCCGCCGGGTCGCCATTTTCACCTGCGGCATGTCCCGCAACGCCATACTCACGGTGGTATGACTCATATTCGCCTCGCGGGCGATGTCGTAAATCGTAATTGCCATTTTTCTTATCGATTTGAAATGTTTGTTTCTTTTTATTATTATAGCAAATAAAATGATGTTTGTCAATAGCGGAATTGAAAATTCTTATCGATAAGAAAGTATTTGCGAAACGGAGGGAGATGCCGACTGCGGCAGATGGGCCAGTGTGCGCATAACAACGGACGACTACGGACAGGCTGTATGGCACGCCATATAGCCATTCGTGGCGCGCCACCGACAGTAGAGGAACCGTTGTCGCGCATCCATTGCAGTGTCACTCACTCGTGAGCGCGTATGGGGGAGCGCCGGTCAGGCGCGACCTGGCCAGCTAGGAATTGGCGCAGCGGAGCTCGCGCCAAGGAGCGCGGCACGAAGCCTCCCCCGGCGAACGGCGCGCTTCAGCGCGCTGAGGGGGTCGGTCACGAAAACGCGGTAGCGCTTTCGTGACCGAAGAGAGTTTTTTCCGCCACTTGGCGGAAAAAACGTGAAGCCGAGCGGCTGAGCGATCCGGGTTGGGAGGGGCTGGCCCCCGCGTACGCCGGGGCGCAATGCGGCCCCGCATCCGCCATCCAAACTCACCACACTCAAGCCGCAACAGCGGCGCACAATCATCCGCCGCATCCTGTCGAGTCCCCTTCCACGGCCCACCGGCCGTCGCCGTACATGAGGAACTACTGCTCCACCACCGAAATCACTTCGAATACCGGCTTGTCCCAGCCGTCGATGGTATAGCGGTTGGCGCGGACTTTGATTTTCTTGCCTTCGAAGCTCTTGAGGTTCTGTTTGCCGTAGAGGAAGCCGAGCCACAACGGTTCCTTGCCCTCGCCTTTGAATTCGAAAATATAATACTCGATTCCCATCACGCTCTGGCGGTTTTCCAGCGGGCTCAATGCGCCGACGATGGTGACTTCGCGCGGTTTCTGCCCTTTGATGTGTTCGCGTAATTCGGCAAATTTATCCTTGGAATTGTCCGTGGGCAGAGGTTTCACCGGATCGGCGGTTTCGCCGCCGGCGTCTTTTGCGGCATCCACAAAGGAGGCATTCACGTAACCGGTCAGGGCGACACTCGGCGGGCACTTGATTTTCAGCCAATCCTTGACGCTGTTGTCGAGCACTTCGACCGCGGTGTTCTGGTCGGCCTGCCCGACCACAGCTGAATCGGTGGAGGAGCTGCTGCGCAAATTGGCGCGGCGCACCCGGATTTTGCCGTCGGCTACCAGGTCGGCACTGATCCATACGGGCGTATCGGCGGGCAGAGTTACCCGGAACCAGCCTTTGGCCGAGGACAGGATCTTGATCTTATCGCCTTTTTTGAATGCCCCCAGACTGACGGATTGCGCCGTCGGCTGGGCGCGAACCGTCAGGCTCTCGGCCTTTACCGTGCCTTCCGCCGCGCCCCAAAGTTCCAACGCGCCGGTCAGCAACATCACCAGTAGAATTTTTTGCCAGTGCATGATGACCTCTCCCTTGAAAAATAACGATTGAACATCTACAGTAATGTAACTTGGTTTCCGTTTTTTTCAATCGTTCCGGAAGGCTTTTTTGATGAAAACTATCGATTCTTTTCTCCAATATCTCGAACTGGAAAAACAGGCGAGTCCCAACACCGTCGCCAACTACCGCATGGACATCGGCCAGTTTCTCGCCGTCATCGCCGACGGCGATGAAAATTTCGAAAACTGGAAGAGCATCGACCGGGACAAAGCCCGCGCTTTCGTCTTCGAATTATTCAACCGTCAGCTGGCCAAAACCTCGATCATGCGCAAGATTTCGAGCATGCGCAGCTTCTACCGCTTCATGGTGCGCGAGGAGCGCGTCGAAGCCAATCCGTTCGAACGGCTCCCGGCGATCAAAAAAGATGCGACATTGCCGAAAGTGATGTCGGTCGAAGGCATCGACCGGCTGATCTCCGGAGTCCGGCAATACTGGAGCACCGCGCAAGCCGAACAACGTACCGCCGGCGAAGACAGCGTCGAATTCGCGGTCGCCCGCGATACCGCGCTGTGGGAGGTGATCTACTCCGGCGGTTTGCGTATCAGCGAAGCAACCGGTCTCAATCTCGGCGACGTCGATATGGTCGGCGCAATCATGCGGGTGCGCGGCAAAGGCAAAAAAGAACGGCTGGCGGCGCTCGGCAACTCGGCGCTCAACGCGCTGCGCATCTACATGAAACTGCGCCCGTTGCGCTGCGCCGACAAGCGGCCGCAAGCGCCGCTCTTCGTCAACAACAAGGACGGCGAACGCCTGACCGCGCGGAGCGCCCAGCGCAATTTGAAATTCTATCTGGCCGAGGCCGGACTGCCGCCGGATATGACGCCGCATAAACTGCGGCATTCGTTCGCGACCCACCTGCTGGATGCGGGCGCCGACCTGCGCAGCGTCCAGGAGCTCTTGGGACACGAGAATCTCTCCACCACCCAGATTTACACCCATGTTTCAACCGAGCGGCTGCGCGAAGTCTACCGCAGCGCCCATCCGCGCGCCAAATAAACTTGAAAAAGCGCCAAAGCGTGATATGGTGAAGTGAACGCAACGCACACGGAGGTGCACCATGAAAATCAGTTGTCCATTCTGTCATCAGCATTATGAAGTCGATACGCCGACCCCGGATAAGAGTTACCGTTGTCTGTATTGCGGCGAGCAATTCCACGGCGGCATGGCGGAGCCGGTGGAAGCCGGTGCGACAGCGCCCGCCCCGGCACCGACGATGCCGGCAGCCCCCTCCCCGGCTCCGCGATCGGCACCGGTCATCCACGAAATATCGGCTTCGCGCAAGCTGCCGACGGCCGCGCTGGCGCTCGGGATCGTGACATTCGCCGGGCTGGCGCTGCTGGCTTTCGCCGTCTTTGCGCTGTTGGGAGAAACCCGGAACCTGAAGCGGGAAATCGCGGAACTTCGCAGCGCCGGCCAGACGCGGCAGCAGCCCGCGGCAACCGCCGCCGTCGAGCCGCCGCCGAAGAGCGAGCCGGCGCCGCCAGTCGCGGTACAGGACTTCAACGACCTGAAAGAACAGTTGGACACTTTGCTGCAAACCCAGAACGGCATCCGCGCCTGGCAGAGCAAATACACCGCCACCCTCGACCAGTTGTCCGCGATGGTCGAAAACCAGTCGCTGGAGCAGGCATTCGCCCAGGTTCACGGCGCGATCAACGAATTGTACTCGCCGAAGGGCGCTTTCGCCAAGGTCTATTCCGCGATCAGCCAGTTGAGCAAGGCCGCCAACGACAACCTGGTCATCCTGAATCAGAATGTGACGGCGCTGACCCAATATACCGGCCAATTGGCCGACAGCATCGACACGCTGAACACGGATTTCAATCAGATCAACCGCGATCTCGGCAACCTGTTCGGCCGTGTCAACCGGCTGGAGCGCAACAACTCCGGTTTTATCTACGTCGCGCCGCGACCGGCTCCGGGCCCCTTCCCGCGGCCGCCGCAACTGCGCACCGGCAGCAGTATCAACATCAAAATCGGCGACTGAGAAGCGCTCTTGACGCCGTGTCGGCAGCGATCCGGGAAAAAATATTTCAAAAGTCTACAAATGTAAACTTGCATTCCCGAATCCATTCGTGTAAATTAATGATTGTCGGCGGAGATATTCGAGAAATCACCTTTTCACAGCAAGGAGAAATCATGAGAATATCGGACAAAACCCTGCGGATTCTGCTGCCGCTGCTGGCAGCGGCGTTTCTGGCGCCATGCCTTGCCGCCTGCAAACCACAAAATCAGTCGGAACCGGAGACAAGGACTTGTACGAAACCTTCGGTGGGCTGGAATGCCAAGCGCTTCCGGCAAGACGGCGAATTGTATCATTTTCTGGAGTTCAAAGTCACCGATACGGACGGCACCCGGCTGGCCACCCCGCGCCTCACGCTCCCCGATAAAACCGTGGGCTCCTGCAGTATCATCCGCCGGGAAAACGGCTTATCGAACATTCAGGAGCATGACTTCTTCGGCCGTTTGCAATTGCGTGATGAAGGTTTCCACGTCTTTGCCTATGCGGAGTTCATCAGCGACAAGGAGTCGAAAGTCACCTGGATGTATTATCAGACCGAGGAGGAAAAAAGTCCGGAACCACCCCATTCGACCGAGTTGCAAGTCTGGGGGATCGGCCTGGGCGAGGCCACAATCGCCGACGCGGAAATCATGGAGCTGCCCGGACCGTAACCCCGCCAACTTGTATACCCACGCCATACAAGTTGACGAAAACCATCAAACTTTCCGGACGACGCGGTATTGACTTGTTTGTTTTTTACGCTATAATAAAATTCACAGACATGCAACCGCAGCCCGGAAAGGTTTGGATATGATATCTTCGGAACCCTTTCATCCGAAGTACCGGCTGGTCCAACAGCAATTGCTGAACGACATCAAAGAAGGCCGCTTTCGCGACCACGCCTGCCTGCCGTCGGAAATCGTATTGGCAACCCATTACCAAGTCAGCCGCAGCACCTTGCGACAGGCTTTGCAATCGCTGCGCTCCGACGGCTGGCTGCGTACGCGGCAGGGCAGCCGCAGCTTCGTCTGCAAGCGGCCGCAGCCGGTATTGCGCCGGCTGGTCTGGCTCGGCATCGGCAATCCGATGGATATGAATCCGGTGCTGGCGGCAACCTATACAGCTTTCGTACAGCTCGCCGAAGAACACCACGTTCACGTCGGCTACTGGATGCTCGACAACCCCAATCAGGAAAACTGGTTCATCCGTACCGTCCGCAACATCGACGGCGTACTTCTGGCCGCGGTCGGGCGGGAGCCGTTGTCCGACGCGTTGAACAGCAAATTGCAGGCGATCTCGAACTGCGTCACGCTGGTCGAACGCTCCGACCTCAATGTCGGCGCCATCGTCCGCAGCGACGACTATGCCGCAGGAGAACTGGCGGGCGAAGCGCTGCTCCGTCACGGTTACCGGAAAATCCTGATTCTGGCGGTTTCGCCGGGATTGAACATCAACCCGTTTTACCTGCGCGTCGAGGGGTGCGTCAACCGCCTTTTGACTTCGGGCCTGCCGGAGGTGCGGCTCCAGATTCTGGCCAGTGACCGGGATGCCGACTTCGCCGATCCGCGGCCACTGTTGGAACAAGCCGGAATCTCCCGGAATGCCTGGGATGCGGTTTTCTGCATTACCGATCACTATGCCTTATGCTGCCTGGAGGCGCTCCGCAAAATGGGGTTGCGCGTTCCCGACGATCTCGGGTTGATTTCGGTCGATAACATCGACGCCGGAATCCAATCCGATCCGCCGCTTACTTCCGTGGCGCATGACTCTTCCGGCATGGTCGCCGCGGCATTTGAAATTCTTTCCGGACGGCGGCAGCCGGGAACCGTCAGTCTCACTCCAATATTACACGAACGCTCTTCGCTACGTCAACAAACCTGAAAGGAAGCTATCATGAAGAGAAAATTCACACTCATTGAACTTTTGGTAGTGATAGCTATTATAGCTATTCTCGCAAGCATGCTGTTGCCGGCGCTAAGCAAAGCCCGTGCGGCGGCGCAATCGATCAAGTGTCTGAATCAGATCAAAAATCTCGCTACCGGAATTGTCCTTTATACCAACGATCGCGACGATTGGCTGCCGACCAATCACTCCGATACCATTCCCGGCGGCGATTACGCCAAAGGAAATGTCTGGTGGAGCTACAAACAAGTGGGGCAATACTTCGGCGACGGCAATGACGCGGCGATTTTCCAATGCCCCAGCGACAATACCGTACCGGCCGGATGGTCCAACCACTCGTGGCTCGTCTTGAAAGACGGCACCTGGACGTCATTGAGTTACGGCGGCAATGCGATGGCGATGGGGTTCAATTCCTGGGGCTACCCCAATCATAAAATAACGGCAATCGCTTCGCCGTCGCAGTGCTTCGGACTGGCCGACGCCATGAGCACCTGGTTCGCCCAGCGCACCCCCGACAATCCGGCCCGGGACGGCAATCCGATGATGTATTGCATCCTCGGCCGCCACAGCTCCAAAGCCAACGCGTCGTATCTGGACGGACACGCCAAAGCCATTCAAATCGTTCCGGCCGATATTCCCAGTTGGACGCTGGAGTCGGATCCGGGACGGTTGGCGTGGTATTGACAACGCGGTGGAGAATGCGATCATGAAAACCACCGGCTCCCTTTTTCTTCTTTTGACGGCACTCGCAGCAACGGCGGCGGCGCTTCCGAATTCGGATTTCTCCGTCTGGACGGAAATGCCCGGTTCAGTACGATATTGGACGAAGGGCGGCGAATTTCCCGCGGATTGGCGCCCGGTCGACCGCGACGACCGGCCGGAAAGTTTTGTCCGTCCAAGTGCCGACGGCAAACTGGAGCTGCATGGCGTGATTGCCTCCAGCCGGCAAACCGGGCTGAAACACAAAGAAGTGCAAATCCGGGTCCGCGCCCGTGGCGATAGCGGCCGTCTGCGGGTGATGGTGTGGCAATATTGCCCTGGCTCCGCCAAAATCGAAACTGCGGCCTTTCCGCTCGAAATTCGAGTATCCCCGGAGGCGCGCGATTACATCGCCCGGGTAAAGATTCCCGGTTGGCACGGCGAAGATGAAGCCGAGCTGGTTCTCGACGGCGACGGCGTCATCATCGAATCGGCGCAGTGGGAGGAAGCCGGAACCGCCGCCTCCGCCGGAGAGCGGCACGACCGGCTGACCTTGCCCGTGGTTGCCCGGCCGCCGGTCGTCGACGGCAACTTTTCCGCCGCCGAGTGGAGCAATGCCGTCGATTACCGTTCCGGATTCCGGAATATCGCCGACGGCGTCACTGTCGGCAACCAGAGCCGCTGTTTGCTCACCTCCGACGGTCAATCGCTGTATGCCGCTTTGCTGACCCCGATTCCGCCCGGCGGATTCCGGCTGCAGAAAAGTGCCCGCGACAGCGCGGTGTGGGAGGACGAGTCACTCGAATTCATCTTTCATCCCGACTTCCATGAGGCGGTGCCGAAAGAATTTTACCAATTGGTGATCAGCTTCGCCGGAGTCGTTTTCAATCAGCATCGGGCAGTTGCAATCGGCCAGCTGATCCCCGGCTGGGATTGTCCCGGCCTCGAGGTCAAAGACGGCTTTTTCGATGGGCATAACGTGCTGGAGATCAAAATTCCGTTGGCTTCGATCGGTGTCTTCGATCCGGCGCGTCCGTGGGGGATGACCGTCGGCCGCAATTTCGCGCTGCAGGGCGAACATGCCTCCCTCGGCGGCAATGCCTACTTCGACGCGCCCGCCATGCTGGAGTGCCGGGTGGATCCGGCCGCTCCGGCCATCGCATGGGGTGCGGAAGAGTTGCGCCGCGACGGACTCAACCGTTTCGCCTTGACACTGGCCACCGCCGATCCGGCGCAGGCAACTTACAACGTCGAGTTCCGCGAAATCGGCGGCGGTAAATTCCGGCAAACCGAAAGCCTCGCTCCGACACCGGCGCAAAGCAGCCGCGTCGTCTTCGATTTGAGCGACGCGCCGCGGGAATTCACCGATGTGGAATTGAATATCGCCGATCATTCCGGCAAGATCTTCTTTCAAAACTTCAGCCAACTGCAAAGTACAGCCTATGGCGTCCGGCAACGCGCGTTCGCCTCTCCCCGGCAGTTGGAAATCGAACACTTCCCGTTTCAGCGGCGCCTGGCACTGCGGCTGACGGCACCGGAATCGCTCGAACATGCCGATTTTGCCGCCGCCCGACTGCAATTGACCGCCCCTGACGGCAGTGTGACGGAGCTGACCGTGCCGCAGGTCGTCACCATCGGCAAGGAAGCGTTTGCGGTCTGGGATCAGGCATTGGAGCAGGAAGGTATTTACCGCGCCGAAGCGACGGTTTTCGATCGTGCCGGTAACCCGGCAGTCTCCGCCGAAAGCTCCGTTCCGATCAAACCGCTGCCGTGGGCCGGCAACGACATCGGCATCTCCTCCGAAGTAATCGCTCCCTTCACACCGCTGCGCCTCGACCGCGACACGATGAATATCGCGTGCGTATTGCGCGATTACCGGCTGGCGCCGGGCGGATTTCCGGCGGCAATCGCCGCCGACGGCGGAGCGGTCCTGGCGGCTCCGGTCACCCTGGAGCTGCTGCGGGACGGCAAGCTGGAGACCGGACACGGCACACCGGTCGAATTCACCCGCGTCGACGCGGACAGGATCGAATTCCGCAGCGGCGTCGATTTTCCCGGATTGCACATTGCCGTCGACGCCTGGATGGAATACGACGGCGTCATCGCCTACACATTGACGCTCGAACCCGAAGGCGGAATCGCGGTGGAAAAACTTTCGCTGGCGCTGCCGGTCGCCGACGGCAAACTCTTCCACTTCATCAACGATTCAATCCGCAGTACCCGGAATTATTTTTTCACCGAAGAATTTCCGGCGACCGGAAACGCGCCCGTCTGGAACAGCACCTCGGTCAAAAATACCCGGGTATATGGCAACTTCCTCGCGTCGCTGTGGCTGGGTAACCACCAACGCGGATTGTCATTTTTCGCCGAAAGCGACGCCGGCTGGATCGATTCTCCGGAAGTCCCCTGTTACGAACTGCGACGCCATGGCGGCGATCACACCCTGACCGCGAATTTCATCGCCCAGCCGGCGGAATTGTCCGCGCCGCGCCGGCTCCGCTTCGGCTTGATCGCCACTCCGGTACGGCCGAAGCCGACCGGCCTCTCGCAGCGGCAGGACAACCGCTGGAGCACCAGCTTCGGCATGGGTTATTTCAACGTCGGGTTGTCGTCGCTGGATCCATGGATTTCCAATCAGATGATCCGGCGGGACGGCGCCCAATCCTATCTGCCTTACACAGCGGGAAATGAAACCGTACTCGGCGATCCGGAATTGCAGTATTTCCGCGATGAAATCGCGACCGTGCCAAAGGGGTTCTATACCGAGACATTGAGTGAAATACCGTATGCCGCTCTCGGCCCCGACCGCAACAACTACGTCTCCATGCGTGCCGGCTGGACGCCGGAACGGGTGGATTTCAATCTGTGGCGCCTGCGGCAGCTCTTCGAAACCACCGGAATCGACGGGGTTTACTTCGACAATACGTTCCCGAATTTCAACTGCAATCTGTTGCTGCCGAATGCCGGATTCATTCGCGACGATGGTCACCTGCAAGGAACCTTTCCGGTGTTTCTCGCCCGCGAATACCTCAAACGCGCCGCCACGCTGGCGGCGGCTTACGACCGGCGCCAGCCGCGGGTGGTGATTCACAACACCAATGCGCAGTTGATCGGCGCTTTCGCCTTTGCCGACTCCAGTTACGATGGAGAAATGCTGATCCCGGAAAACGGCGATCATTACGATATCTTTTATCCGGCCTGGCCGGAGATCAGCCTCGGCGTCAACTGGGGCGTCGCCCCGGGAATGATCACCATGCTCGGCTGGGGAGCATACGGGCAGGAACCCCGGCCGAACCGGGCGATGTATTCGCTGTTCAAATTATACGATATTTCCATCTGGAACAACGGCATGGATCGGACGCTCAAACAGCGGCTGGACCGGATCGAAGCCGATTTCGGCACCGCGGAGGCGGACTGCACTTTCACCGGGTATTGGGAAAACGACGCCATTCTGGCGCCGCCGCTGAAGGTCAGCTTCTTTCTCCGCCCCGGTCGCGGCGCTCTGGCCTATGTGGCCAATCCGGCAGAAGAAACCGCCGAGGCCGCATGGCAATTGACGCCGGAGTGGCAGAACGCCGTCGTCACCGATATGGAGAGCGGGAAAATTGTGACGGAAGAGACGCTGCGCCTGGATCCGCATGATTTCCGGGTATTCCGATTGCAATAACGGCGTATCCGAGTGCCTCTTGCGAAATTTCATCAAAATCGGCATGTTCCGCAGTTGCATTCAGGGTGGAAACCGGTTATGTTATTGATTCAGACAAATATGGAACCGATCGACAGCGACGGCATTTCCGGAATCCCCGGCCGGAAAGCGGTTTTTTACTTCGCATGGGGAGGCCAGATGGAATTTTTCGGCAATGTGGATTGGCGGGAGCTGCTCCAGACCTACGGCTATTGGGCAATCCTGCTGGGAACGTTTCTGGAGGGCGAAACCATCGTCATTCTCGCCGGAATGCTGGTAATGGCCGACCAGCTGTCCTTTGAAGGAGTGGCGGTATGCGCTTTTCTCGGAACCTTCGCGAGCGATCAATTGATGTTCAGCCTCGGCAAGTACAAGGGCACCGCCATTCTGGCGCGTTTTCCCAAACTCGAACGCAAACGGGAGCGGGTATCGCGGCTGATGCAGAAATACGATCTGCTCCTGATCCTCGGTTTCCGCTTCATCTACGGCATCCGCAACGTCACCCCGATCGTTCTCGGGCTGAGCAACATCTGCCATCGGCGCTTCTTCGTGCTGAATCTGGCCGGAGCGCTCGCCTGGGCAGTTTTATTCACCGTGGCCGGATATTACTCCGGCCACCTGATCGACAAAATATTGCGGATTTTCGGTCTTTCGGTATTTTTCGGCATTCTCGGTGCCGCGCTGCTGGCCGCCATAGTCTTTTACTTCGTCCGCCGCCGCAAAGGCGCGACCGAAACTCCGCCGCCGACACCGCCGGCGGCGGAATAACGCCTCCCGATTCCGCACCATAATCTGGAAAAACGCTACTGCGACTCTTTCTGATGCCGGAACAGCGCCATACCCTTGACCGTGAGCAGATATTTTTGCTGCGGATGTTTCGGCTTCTCCGGATAAAGCTGTCGAATGAAACCATCCTTGACCGCCGGAACCAGATACCCGTTCAGGAAATTTTCACGGTCACGCAATCCCAATGCCACAAGCATTTCACGGACAGACATCCGACTTTCGCCAAGAAGACCGACCAATGTAACGAGATTCGGGTTATTCATCCCAAGCTTGTCGGGCAGCATGTCGGGTACTTGTCGGGTTGACGCACTTTGCCCTTGCAACTCTTCCGGCGCATTGATGAGCAAGCAGCGGTTTTTCAATTCATTTTGCCCGCCCATCAGCAAATTGCCGAAAAACAGTTCCAAGTATTCGAAATCGGGATTGATTCCACGCTGATAGTTCCGGTAATTTGCCCGAACCAGGGCATTGCGAAAATACCAGGAATGATCGGCAAACAAATCGTTATTGACCCCAAATCCCATAGCGCGAAGATATTTTATGGCAAATACGGCCGTGGTGCGCGTATTGCCCTCTCCAAAAGCATGAATCTGCCACAAATTTGAGATAAACCTGGCAAAATGCTTCACAATATCGAAAATCGAAAGGCCACTGTAATCGAACTCTGATTCCTTCGAGAAATCATGTTCGAGCCCGCTCCGGATTTCGTCCGCTCCGGCGTATAGCACAGTATCGCCGCGAAGCACCCATTCACGTTTGGTAATATTGTAATCTCGAATTTGACCGGCAAATTTGAGCAATCCGTCAAAAATACGGCGATGAGTGGCAATATAACCAACGGGAGAAAAAGAAAACGTCTTTTCATTCAGCAATTTGGCAATATTGATGGAAGCCTTGTCCGCTTCTTCGGTATCATGGGCATGTGCTGTTTTTCCGGTTTGGGAACGATAGTAATTATCGATCAACTCCTTGACATCGTCAATCGTGATATCGCCCTCGATATGCTGCCGCGCCGTATCCAAAAGATAGGAGGACGGCTTTAGACCATCAACCTTCTGCAAGCCGATGGCAGTCTTCCACGATTCCGCCCGCTCGCGCTTATGCGGCTCGCTTTGCCGGAGATATTCGTCAAAATCTTCGATATTTTTTAATTCGCCATCATTCATAAAATCAAAGCCTTGTCACTCAAAGAAAGAAGCAGACGCCAGAATAACACATTACATTGTAATAGCGTAAGTCACAGTATAAAATTGCGGCCTGCCAATGACAAAATTTAGCGTCTCAAATCCGTTT
Source organism: Victivallaceae bacterium (assembly GCA_031549115.1). Classification (GTDB taxonomy): domain Bacteria; phylum Verrucomicrobiota; class Lentisphaeria; order Victivallales; family Victivallaceae; genus JAVBQJ01. The sequence continues at coordinate 565 of JAVBQJ010000101.1, read as the reverse complement.
TTTCAAGGCTCAAAAAACAGAAAAGCCGAATTCAATTTCAGACAGAAATTCGACCGGAAACTCGTTTTGCCCCTCCATAGCCTCGGCTGCGGAGGATAAGCTGCGTTTTTTCGGGCGCCCTCAAGGAGGGACGCCCTGCAGAACCGACTTTACAGCGACAGAATGCGCAGCTCTTCCGGGGTCGGGACACTCACCCGCTTGCCGGTCTTGCGCCCCTCGTCGGCGGCCCGAATCATCGCCTGCAATGCCGGAGTCGCGGCGGCCAGGAATTCCGCTTCGATCTTGCGGCCGGTTTCGGCGGTGGCGCGCTCCGGATAACCGAATACGCCGATTTTGACCGATTCCTTTTGCCGGGTCTGGACGATCTCCTGATGCGAATCGGTGAACGCGGTGCGCTCCTGATAGGAATCGGGATCCTGCCGCAGCCGGGCGGCGACTTCGGGGACATCCATCACGATTTTTTCCCGCACCACCTCCGGGCACCAGGCCAGCAATTCGGAGGTCTCCATCTCACCGGCGTGATAATCGCAATTCTTGAAGCCCGCCCGGTTGGTTTCCGCATATT
>JAVBQJ010000118.1:0-37733 GCA_031549115.1 Victivallaceae bacterium | reverse complement strand
GGTCCAGCGCTATTCGCGCGCTGGACCGCGCCTCCGTATGACGGAGTGCAGACCGCCGCTGCGCGGCTCTATTTGATTTTTTTATTTTTTTGTATCATTAAAACCTTGCTTCCGGCGCTTGAAAGAATGCGCATTCCGGTTTACTTTAGAGGACGGCAAAACGCAGCGGGAATTTCGAGGAGGCACGGCAAGCATGAACGAACACGGCGACAACGCCCGGATCTACCGGGACGAGCCTATCGCGCCGGCCTCCCGGCCCGTGCCGCCATCCTCTTCCGTCATCGAAGTCGCACCGCCCGCCGCCGATTTTTCCCTCGACCCGGTGCCCGCCCCGTGCCCGCTGCCGCCCCGCTACCGGGGCATGCGCAAGCTGGCGGCAGGGCACACCGGCTACAGCAGCTCCGACGCCATGGTCTTTTACCGCCAAGCCAGATTCATGGAGGAATTCGAGGACGACTTCGACTGCGACAGGGAATTTTCCCACTATTTTCCGACCTACCAGTCGATGAACGACCGGCAGCTGCGCGGCTACGTCTCCTGGCGCACCCGCGTCCGCCACGGCACCATAACCGGAACCTCGCTCTCGTTCGCCTTCGTCTACATCTACGAGCTGCTGCACCAAATCGGCGTGCGCTCGCCATTGGAAGGCTTCCAGACGCTGAAAAACTTCTGGACCGCCTACCGGGAAATCGATACCGGCCTCGACCGTTATGTCAAATTGTGGCTGAAAGATTATGTAATCTACCACCAGCTCGACCGGTCGCTGCTGGCGGAGCTCCCGGAGCCGGATTCCGACCGCGCCGTATTGACACTGCTGCAATGCCGGTCGCACACCCCCGACGAGGTGTTTGCGGCGCTGTGCTCCCTCTCCGGCTACCGGCTGGAAAAATCCGGCTTCTATCGCCTCCATCCCGACACGGTCAAACAGACGGTCCACGGGGTCTTTTCCGCCCTGTCGGACAGCTACGACCTCGAAAACCGCAACGGCCTGGAAGAGAAACTTTTCGGCAAGCGCTACGTCAGCGCCTACTATATGTTCCGGGCCGCGGTGTTTTACGAACCGGAACGGCACCCGGACACGGTTTATGAGGTCAGCGACATCGATAAATACCGCTGCCGGAACGGCAACTGGAGCTGCGAACGCTTCGTCCATTACAAGGAAAAAGCGCAGCAGCTCGGCGCCTTGCTCAAGCTCATCGATTGTCTGCTGCGCCGGGAACATGGCTTCAAACCCGCACTGAATGTGGAAAAGGCCCCCAAACTGTATTTCGACATCATCGCCCGCGAGCTCGAAAAACAGCGCGAAATCCAACGCCGAAGCGCGCTGGCCGCCGTCGAAATCGATGTCTCCAAATTGCACGGTATCCGCCGGAGCGCGCAGGAAATCCAAAGCAAACTGATCGTCGAAGAGCCGGAAACGGCCCCCGCGCCCGAACCCGCCCCCGCCCCGGAGCCGGAAAGCTATGGTGATTTGAGCGCGCCGGAGTACCGGCTGCTGCACTGTCTCCTGTATGGCGGCGACTACAGCGGCATGTTGCAGAGTCAGGGCTTGATGCTGTCGGTGCTGGTCGACGCCGTCAATGAAAAATTGTTTGAAACATTCGGCGACACCGTGATCGCTTACGAGGGGGATAAGCCGGAGCCGATCGCGGATTATATCGAGGAGTTGAAAGGAATCGTCAAACCATGAAAATCCCCAGAAGAATCGCCACCGTGCTGATCAATTCGCTGAAAGGCGGTGTGGTGCCGCGCATCGGCCTACCCTATATCACGGTCGGCAGAGAAACCGAAATCAACGCCTTTCTCCACGATATCGGCATCATCGCCGACGGCGGCGCCTCCTTCCGCTTCGTCGTCGGCAAATACGGCAGCGGCAAAAGTTTTCTGTTGCAGACCATCCGCAACTATGCGATGGACCGGAACTTCGTGGTCGCCGACGTCGATCTCTCCCCCGAACGCCGGCTGCAGGGCACCCGGGGCCAGGGGCTGGCGACCTACAAGGAGCTGATTCAGAATATGGCCACCCGGACCCGCCCCGAGGGCGGCGCCCTGACGCTGATCCTGGACCGGTGGCTCAACGGCATTCAAAGCGAAGTCGCCGCCGAAAGCGGCCTCGCCGCCGCCGATCCGGCCTTCAGCCGCCTGGTGGAAAAGAAAATTCACGAGGTGATCAACTCGCTGCAGGAGATGGTCCACGGCTTCGATTTCGCCCGGCTGCTGACCCTCTATTACCGCTCCCACCTCAATGGCGACGACGACAGCAAAGCCAAAGTGGTCAAGTGGTTCCGCGGCGAATACGCCAACAAAACCGAAGCCAGAGCGGAGCTCGGCGTCAATATCGTCATCACCGACGACGACTGGTACGAATACATCAAGCTGTTCGCGGTATTTCTGAAAATGGCCGGCTACAACGGTTTGCTGCTTCTCGTCGACGAGCTGGTCAATATCTACAAGATCCCCAACAGCATCACCCGCCAGTACAATTACGAAAAAATTCTCACCATGTACAACGACACGCTGCAGGGACGCGCCCGCTATCTGGGCATGATTCTGAGCGGTACGCCGCAGTGCATCGAAGATACCCGGCGCGGCGTTTTCAGCTACGAGGCGCTGAAATCGCGTCTGGAAGAGGGGCGCTTCGGCCGCGACGACATCCGCGACATGCTGGCGCCGGTGATCAAGTTGAAACCATTGACCTACGAAGAAATGTTGGTGCTGATCGAAAAACTGGTCGACATTCACGCCGGGTTGTTCGAATACGAACCGACGCTGCGCCAGGAGGACCTGATCCATTTCATCAAGATCGAGTTCAGCCGGATCGGCGCGGATACCAACATCACGCCGCGCGAAGTGATCCGCGACTTCATCGAACTGTTGAACATCGTCCACCAGCACCCCGGGATACAGCTCGCCGAATTGTTGGGCTCGGAACAGTTCGAATATGCCAAGGGCTCCCTCCAGGAGGCGGAAGTGGAAAAAGAATTCGAAGAATTTGAAATCTGAGGACGCCGCATGAATATCTTTCAACGTTACGCCCCGTTCATTCAGGACTTCATCTACCGGAACAACTGGGAATCGCTGCGGGCGATCCAGGTCGCCGCCGGCGACGCGGTGTTCCATACCGACGACCATATCCTGCTCTCGGCCTCCACCGCGTCGGGAAAAACCGAAGCGGCCTTCTTTCCGATCCTGACCCAATTCACCGAAGATATGCCCAAGTCCGTCGGCGCCATTTACATCGGTCCATTGAAAGCGCTGATCAACGACCAGTTTATGCGCCTCGAGGAGCTGTGCAAAGAGGCGGATATTCCGGTCTGGCACTGGCATGGCGACGTCGCGCAGTCGCACAAGAACCGGCTGTTGAAAAACCCCTCCGGCATCCTCCAGATCACCCCCGAATCGCTGGAGGCGCTGCTGATGCACAAGCACTCCTACATCGCCCGATTGTTCGGCGACCTGCGCTTCGTCGTGATCGACGAGGTGCATTCGCTGATGCGTGGCGACCGCGGCGGCCAGACCTTGTGCCTGATCGAACGGCTCTCCCGGCTGGCCGGGGTGAACCCGCGCCGGATCGGCCTGTCGGCCACCATCGGCGACCTGGAGAGCACCGGCAAATTTCTCGCCTCCGGTACCGGTCGGAACACGGCGATCCCCCGGATCGAAACCAAAGGCGCCAAGTGGCGGCTGTCGATGGAGCACTTCTACATCCTGGGCGCCCAGGCGGCGGAGGATAAGGAGATTCCGGAGGCGCAGCCGGTATTGGAAGCGCCGACCGATACGGCCCCGGCGAATGCCGATCCGGGCATGGGCTATATTTTCGCGCATACCCGGGGGAAGAAGTGTCTGATTTTCGTGAACTCCCGGGAGGAGTGCGAAGCGGTCACCACCACCTTGCGCCAATATTGCGAAGTCAACCGCGAACCCGACCGCTTCCTGATCCATCACGGCAATCTGTCGGCCTCGTACCGGGAAACCGCGGAAACGGTGATGAAAGACGAAGAGCAATTTCAGACCACAGTGACCACCGCCACACTCGAACTCGGCATCGACATCGGCCGGCTGGAGCGCGCGTTCCAGCTCGACGCGCCGTTCACGGTATCGTCGTTTCTGCAGCGGATGGGCCGTACCGGCAGGCGCGACCTGCCGCCGGAAATGTGGTTCGTGATGCGCGAAGAGCAGCCGGAGGCGCGGGCGATGCTGCCGGTGACGATCCCGTGGCCGTTGCTGCAGGGGATCGCGCTGGTACAGCTGTATTTGCAGGAGCGTTGGGTGGAGCCGCCGAAGCTGGACCGGCTGCCGTTCAGCCTGCTCTACCATCAGACCATGTGCACCTTGGCCTCCTGCGGCGAAATGGCGCCGCCGGAGCTGGCGTCGCGGGTGCTGTCGCTGAGTTATTTTCACCGGATCACGTCGGAGGACTACAAAGTTCTGCTCCGCCACCTGATCGCCACCGAACACATCCAGAAAACCGAAGCCGGGGGGGTGATCGTCGGCCTGGCCGGAGAGCGCCTGACCAACTCGTTCAAGTTTTACGCGGTGTTTCAGGAAAACGAGGAGTACACCGTCCGTAACCACTCGCAGGAGCTGGGGACGATCGTGCTGCCGCCGCCGGTCGGCGAAAAGATCGCGCTGGCCGGGCAGGTATGGATCGTCGAAGAGGTCGACCACAAACGCCATCTGGTTTACTGCTCGCAGGTCAAAGGCAAGGTCCCCGCCTACTTCGGGCAGTGCCCCGGCGACATCAACACGAAAGTGCTGGAGCGGATGCGCGAAGTGCTGCGGGAGGAGACCGTTTACAACTATCTGATGAAGAATGCCATTGCCCGGCTCGACGAGGCCCGCCATACGGCGTCGCGTTCGGGGATGACCGAAGAATCGCTGATTCACCTCGGCGGCGACATGTGGTGTCTGTTTCCGTGGCTCGGCACCTATGCGTTTCTGGCGCTGGAACGCTTTCTCAAGCTCAAATGCGCGCCCCGGCTCGGTTTATCCGGCCAGGATTCGTCCCGCCCCTACTTCATCCAGTTCAAAATGAAGGTGTCGCGGGAGGAGTTCTTTCAGGTTCTGGGCGAAATGGAAAAACAGCCGCTCGATCCGATGGAGCTGATCTATCCGGGCGAGGTGCCGCTGTTCGAAAAATACGACGAATTCCTGCCGGAAGAGCTGGTGAAAAAAGGCTTCGCCCACGGCATCCTCGACATCGACGGCATGAAAAAACGCATCCGTGGCTGGAGCGAGTGAAGCGGAGTTCCACAACATTCACGCTTTGCACAACTCCGGCAAGTGCAAGTAAGTTGCGGCGTCTTTCAAGTAATCGCTGAATTCCGGCCCTTCGAGTTCCCGGCGCAACAGCGCTTCGGCATTGTCCGCATGACGGGCGGCCAGAGCCGCAATCGCCTGGTGGCGCATCAAAGGATTTTGATGTTGCGCCAATTCCGTCAGGCGGTTTTGAAGCTCCGGATAAAGTTCGCCGTCTTCGGCAATCAGATTGAAGATGGCCCAGTCCCAGACATCCTCTTCGGCGTCATGCGTCAACTTCAGCAGCGCATCCAATTCCGCGCGGTTTCTGCCCTTGAGTCCCCAGGCGACAGCATGACGCAATTCCGCATCGGGGGAGTCGACGAAGCGCAACAGAAATTCGGCTCCTTCCGGGGTATCCTGGAAGGCAATCGCCCACAGGATAACATGACGTTCATCGTCGGTTTTGACTTCGGGCATTTTTGCCGTCAGCAACGCGGAGCTCTCTCGGGCAAACGGAAACTCCCAGCGCAGACAACCCAGTTGCGCCATCAGCTTCGCTCCGGTAATCACATCCAACCAATGGGAGGAGGCCAGATAGCGTTCGGCAATTTCAAACTCCTCTCTTCCATCCCGGTAGTGGAACTCCACAACCGGGCGCTCACAGCCGTCACTCCAGCGCAGGCTCCGACGATAGCGCTCGGCGATGGCTTCCGAGGTCATGACCCCGGCGGCAAGACGCCGCCAACGTTTGCTCCGGAGCAATTTTTTCGCCCCGGGAACCGCATGCCGGGCGGCATGCCGGAGCATTCCGGTCATTTCCGTAAACTCACCCGGGGCGAAACAACGCCGGAACCGGAGCTTCAATTTGATCATCGCATACGCGCTCCATGGATCGCGGTCGCGGGCATAAAGTTTTTCGAAAATCGGCATGGCATCGGCATACCATCGGCCGTAAGATTTGGCAAGCCAATACAATGCGTCGCCGTCTTCCGGTTGATGCTTCAAATATTTTTTCAGATAAAAACGCCCCTGGGTATTATCCTGCGCCACCGACTCGCTTCCCGAGCTATAGAGGTAACCGAGATCGAACATGGATCTCTCGTCCCCCAGTTTGGCGGCACGTTTCATCCATAGCACGGTTTTGCGCAAATCGCGTTTTACGCCACGTCCGCGCCGGTAGCAGTCCCCGATCCATCCGGCGACACCCGCGCTCCTGTATCCGGTCAGGAAACTTTTTTTGAAACACTCGAATGCCTTGCGAAAATTCCGCCGCGTGCCATGTCCAAGCGCATAATCCTGCCCGAGGTGGAAAAACGCCGTTTCATCACCGCGCTGCGCGGCCAACCGGGAATATTGAAACGACCGTTTCCAATTTTTCCGGATACCGATGCCGCCGTGGAGGTTTGTCGCCAGATTGGTCGCGGCGTCGGCATGGCCGGCATCGACCGCTTTCTGATAGCACCGGTTGGCTTTGGCGTGATCGACGGCAATGAAGTCATTGCCGAAATCATACAGCAAGCCGAGATTATACCATCCGGAAGGGTGATTGCTTTTGCGGTACAGGCGAATGACTTCCTGCCAATCCGCCGCGGTCTCGGCGCAATCCTGCAACGTGCACGCGCAATTGTAAATGCCGTTTTCATCACCGCATTTTGCGGCATTCCGGTAATATTGCGCCGCCTGTCCGGGATCGGGGAAAAAATTTTCGCCATTCAAAATCATGCATGCGAGATTATTCCACGCGCCGGAATGCCCCAATTCGGCGGCAAGCTCATAGCAATGCCGCGCCTGCTCGAAATCATGGAGCTCCATGTCGAACTCACAGCCCCGGGCAAATAATTCATCGGCGTCATTATTCATGGGATTAGCCTCCGTGAAAAATACCGTGACGGTATACTATATGTGTCGACAGCTGCGATTGCAAGTGCGCCTCAGGCGCATAGGCCTGCTGATTACTTCTCGCAGGGCATCAGCAACGTTTTTAGGACGGAGCGGAACGGCGGAATACAGATCTTGGCCAGAAAACCGACGATCCGCGTCGCGATCACGGTTCCTCCGCGTATCCCCGCGATTTTCCCGATTCCGAATAGCGAGACAATGCCGGAACCCGGCAAAAGCGCAGCCGGGTTCGTGCCACATCCAGGCTAATTCCAGCCCCAGGCGGAGACGTCGCTTTCCTCGTAGTGGAGGAATATTTTTTTCGGATCGACGCCATAGCGCGAGAGCAGCGCGCCAAATTTTTCCGGCAGCGTCTTGCGTACGTCGGCAGCGATCGTACCGATCAGGGAAATGACCAGAAATGCGGACTTTTCGCTGCTGGTTCCGCCAAAGGAAACGGTCAAGTTGCTCTGTACGCGGACCTGAATGGCGGTTTCCGGTTTGTCGAGCAGCATGGCGCCGAGCTTGCTTATTGCCAGAGCCAACTCCTGTTCCTGCCGGGAATCGAGTTTCGCAGAGGTTTCAAGTTTGAAGGAAGGCATGACGGAAAACTCCTTTTTCGCTGATTGATTTTCACAGATGTCCCGGTGCGACGACACCCTTCAACAACTCGCATCGGGACAGAATTTGATCGTTTTGATGGCGGCCGCGTTATCGCGCTGCACCGTGCGGGCATATTGGATTGCCGGCAAGCCGAAGGCGATTGCGCAATAAGGGCGCTCCATGGAAATCCCGAACAACCGGCCCAACTCCGGAACCTGATCCAGGACGAATTTCAGAAAGTAACACCAGGTGGTCCCCAGGCCATGGGCCTGGGCCAGCAGTTCAAAATAGCTCGCCGCAATCACCACATCCGCGTCGCCGCAATAGGCCTTTTCGCCCGCCGAAACGATCAGAAGATGGGGCGCTCCCCGGAAGACTTCATCCGCTCCCGTCCGCCGGTATTCCAACACGGCGTTCCGTATGAAATCCGGCAGTTCCGCGGCGATTTTGTCCAGACGTTCCATCAGGGCGGCAACGATGCGGGAGATTTCTTTCCGGTCGTCAATCACCGAGAAGGTGAGGTCGCACGTGTTGCCGCCGGTCGGTGCGTGAGCGGTGTCGGCAAGAAGTTTATCGATCAATTTGCGGTCCACGTTTTCCTTGCGGTATTGCCGCACCGTGCGCCGGCCGCGAACAAAACGGCTCATGGCGTCGGAGGCGACCGCCTCCATCGGCAGGCTGTTTTTGGGCTGAAGCCCCAGGATGGAAACCGCTCCGGTCGGGCAGATTGCCATGCAATGTTGACAGCGAATGCACTGCTGCTCCTCCCCGGCCGGGATTTCAGGATAGCCGCCGCTGCTATGGATGATATGCCGGGGACAATCTTTCACACAGGCGTTGCAACGGATACATTTCTCGCGATCGAGAATAAAATTGATCGTTTTCATTCTGTTTTTCTCCGGTCTATGGGTATGCTATCGCTGAATTTCTTCCGTATTCCGGCAGCTTCCGGCGAAAAGAAGTATACCATCACCGACCCGAAAATGCAAATCAAAAACAACAAGCGCCCTTTATTCGGGCTCCTGCGCCAACCGGAGAGCGATTTCCCCGATGGCGCGGTCGCGCTCCGCTTCCTCCCAATAACTCTGAAATGCCGGATATCCGCTGTTTTCCAGCGCGGCGAGCGCTTTGGCGTAAACATCACATACGCGCAGAATTTGTGTGACCCGGTCTCCGGGAAACAAAGGATCGGCTTTCACCTCGTCTGCCGGAAGTAAATAATATCCGCTGCCGTGGCCATTGAGGAGCTCCCATTTGCACGCAATCCTGTCACCGGTCATAACGGTTTGCGATTTCATGATTCCGGTCTTGTCAGCAAGCCCGTTCCGGACATGTTTCCGGTAGGGGGCCAGGCGCATGAATTCCGTAAACAGCCACTGCTGTATCTTGCTCGCATCGTTGAATTCCGCGAAATATTCACTCCAGACATTGCCGGAGGTGTTGAATATCGCTTCCGCGGCGGCAATGGCGACGGCATCTTCCGGGAATGTATACAACGGCCGCAGGTACCCTCCCCAGGCGCTGGTGTGGTTTTTCCCCAGAACATGCTCGGGGTTGGCCAGCAGCGTTTCGCAGTATTGCGGCAGCGCGGTCTTGTCTTTGGCCCTGACGCGCCGGATGGTCAACGGCACCAGCAATTCGAGTCGGTCGGCCTTGAAACTTTCATATTTCGGCAATTCCCGGTAAATGGTGTCGCTGACGAGCTGCAGCGCGGGCAAGCTGCCCGGCAAATCCCATTCGGCGGCCAACAGCGCCATTTGCTGCGCGTGGCGAAAAGCCCCCGATGAAGCGAAAGCCGATTGATCACCGGGCAGATAGGCCACGGCATGCCGATTCAGCAGTTCAGATACCGATGGATTGGTTTTCGAGCGCAGGGCTTCCCCGGTGAGTTGTACCGGCGTGTCGCCGGGAATTGTCCTGGTCGCAAAAACACCGGTGGAATGGGGAATCACTTCGACATTGCTTTTTCGGCAAATGTTCGCGGCAGCCTGAAGTTGCGCTTCCACCGGCTCGTCGTCATTCTGAAGAATATGGTACCACTTATCCTCGAGACTCATATTTTTATAGCGGTTGTAATGCGCGCGGATCTGTTGCGCGACTTCTCTTTGGTTCGCAATATCACAGTTGGACATGTTGCCCGATGTGCTCCCCGGGGAAAAAAACGATTGCTGCAGGATCCCGCTCAACGCCACGTAAGCGGCATCGGCAACGGTGATTATGGTGCGATCGGGAATAAAATCCCGGTGAAAGCTTACGGCGCGGGTCAGCCGCCGGTCATTTTCCAGGCATTCCAGCAAAGGTTCAACCGCCGCGGCGCCGACGGCGATCAAGGCTTTCACACGTTCATCCTTCCCCAGAATCACTCCGCCCGGCTGGCCGTATTGCCGCGCATCGACGTTTTCCAAATCCAACAGCAAAGCGTCGATTTCGCTTTTCGGGGCGGGCTGTTGCCGGGCGCGCCGGCGTTGTTCCGCCAGCAGCTTCCGGGCGGTCTCCGCGAAGGTAATCCCTTCGACCTCAAGCAACGATTCATATTGTTCCGCATAGCATAATGCCAATTTATCATCGCCGTACATGTGCGCGGCCAGGGCCCGGCTGAACAGAGCCCACAATGCAGTTTTCCGGACATCGTCATTTCCGAAACGCAAATACGATCCCGCGCGTTTTTGTATGGCCTCATGGTATATTTTTTCCGCAAGTTCGGTTTCGCCGAGACGCAGCAGCAACGCACATACCGTCGCGTAATGGAACGGTTCGGATGAAAGCAGGCCGGGAAACGCCGGGAGGTCCTGTTTCGGTGACGCCGATTCACTTTCAATCATGGCGTTACGCTGCGTATGATACGCGATAAGCTGCTGCATATCATCTGCAACCGACGCGGCGGAACCGGTGGCAATTACCGGATAAACCAAGCCGTTCCACAATATGGCGAACTGTTGCGACCGATCATCACTCTGCGGCAACAGCCATCCATGCGTTTCCAACCGGTAAAACCCGCCGTAGGCGTCATTGCCCATGGGAACGGTCACTTCCCGGTATTCGCAGCCGCGCGGATCGGCCAGGCCATGCGCGAACGCAGCCGCGAACCCGTCGGTATATTCGACCGGGATATCGGTTTCGGGAGTCTGCCAGGATTGATTTTGCCGCGGCGCGGCGGGAATACTGCCGCCGGGGAAAAACCATATATCGCCCGGCTGCTCCCTCCCGGGAGCGGCAATCGCCGCAAACAGACACGCAAGCACAAGGAAAAACGACAGTTTCCATCGATTTTCCATTTTGGCGGTCATCGGCTTTTGTTTCTTTGTCATTGCACATCCCGCTTATGTATGATCCGCATCGTTCGCCGGAGGAAGAACCGGGCCAAAAAAATCCATCCCGCGGCACTGGCCGCAACGAAAACGGCGCCCGCGAAGCGGCGCGGCGTGATTCCCATATCATAAATATAGTGCGCCAGCAATGCCGCCGGTGTCAACAACTGCGCCAACGCGGTCAGCATGGCAATCAGAAACGGGATCGCAAATGCCCAATAACTTTTCTTTTCCGTAAGATCATTGGCCAGCCGGCCACAAATCGCGATGAAGACCGCCGCGGCGGAGAAAAACGCGAACCAGAACAGATATTTGCCGATGGTAGGCTGATCCAGGGCGAATCCGGCATGGATAATATGAAACCGCCCGGAAAAATACCCGCTGAAAAGCAACCGGAAGTACCCTCCGGAAAGCATAAACCACAGCGGCTGAAAGAAGAAGCCGCCGCCCAGCCAGGCAAAAAAGATGAAAAAGGAACTCCATAGGGAAAGAATCCCCCACATACCCCACTTCCGGGTCCATGAACGAACAAGCGTAAACATCGGCAGTGCCCCTTGAGCCCGTTTCCGACTCACCGCCGTTAATGTATCATTCCCCGGATGAATATGCAAATGCTTCAGGCCGAAAGTATCCCGGATTTTCCTCTGTCGGTGGCATTCGAAATGCAAACCTCAGGTACGATCACCATTGTTGAAAATTGCGCTCATATCTCCGTCACCAGTTTTCTGAATGAATGCGTTCGGCAAGCGCAAGGTCCGGTTGCCGAATGATCCTGGCATCCGGCGAAGCGTAGCCGATGGCGAGGTAACACGGCATCCGGTAACCCTCCGGCGCATCGATGTTTTTCAGAACATAGGACTCCTCGTCCCGGATCGGAATCCGCAAGGAACACACCAGGCCTTCGGCGGTGGCCGCCAGCAGCATGTTCTGGATCAGGCACCAGATCGAAGCGAATGAATTCAGCGAACTGATATCGCGCGGCGTCATCAGATCGGCTCCGGCGCGAAACAGCGGCAATACCAGACATTGGCTTTGCGAGAGCATTTTCACCTGCTTGGGAAGCGCGTCGTAATACATCGATTTCTGGCACTCCGTGGCGGTATCCCAATGATTGATGATGTCCATCTGTACATCCGCGCCGCCGGCGACGTGCCGTAGAATTTCGGCAATGCGCTCGGGGTGGCGGATGACGATGAAATGCCAGTCACGGGCATGGTCATGCGACGGCGCCTTCAACCCGGCCTCAAGAATGCGGTTCAGGGTTTCAGCCGGCACCTGTTTTGCGGAGAAATCGCGGACGGTGCGACGTCTCTCAATCGTTTCATATAGTTCCATGATTGCTTTTGCCTCTTCCCCGGAATGTGCGGGTGTTCTGCGTTCAGTTTGAGCGTAATTTTTTGACAACCGGAAAAAATGACGGCAAAATCCGTCATTATCCCGGTCAAATGACGGATGGATTTTTGCCGACTTACCCGCAAATTCCGGTGAAGGCTCCTTTTGTAACGCCCATACCGGTTGATGGGAAATGGCACGGGGATCATGCGATCCCCATGCCGTCAAAGAAATTTTTCAGGCAAGCCGGGAAGCGTTGTCGAGGACTTTCAGACCGGCGGCGCAAGCCGGACAGTCACACCATTTTTCGCCTCTGGCTTTGACTTCATGGGCATGTTTCGCTATGGCTTTCGCCCGCTCCGCACCAAACATCTGCGCCCCCTGCGGCGATTCCACAAATGCAATGACATGTTCGATCAGGAGCACGTCCTCCCGAATTTCCTGCAGCAGCGCGGCGGCGGCGGCTTTTTCGGCAACGGCGTCAGCGGCATCGAGCCATTCTTGTCCCGCGGCTTTGAGTTCCGGGCAGCAGGAAGGGGCGGCAATCATGTCTTTGACGATTTGGGTGAGTTCTTTTTTGTCCATTTTTTTCTCCTGTCGTTATGGGGTGAATTTCATTCTGCTCTGCTGCATTTCCGCTTCCCGGACATTGTCGAGCACCCGTTCCAGATACGCTTCCAACTGCGTGATCTCGGTATCGGAAAATCCTTGATACGTCAATTCCGTCATCCGGTCGGAAACGGCCAGATATTCTTTTTCCAGCGCACGGGACTTCGGTGTCAACGCAATCAATGTTTTCCGCCGGTCACCGGGAGCGGGCAGACGCTTTACCAGCGCTCGCTGTTCCATGCGGTCCAGCATACTGGTCAAAGTGGCGTTCGCCAGCCCGGTGCCATTGGCAAGCTCCTGGATGGAAATGGAATCATGGGCCCACAGGACATACAGGATCCGTCCCTGCGGACCGTTAAACTCATCGATCCCGTATTCCACGAGCATTTTTTCCAGAAGCCGGCCGAGATGCTGCTTGGTCAGCGTAATCAGCATGCCGATTTTTCTATCCATCCTGCTCCTTTTCGATTCTGCAATTTCAAGTTACCACATAATATATTACTATATAGAAATAATTTCAAGTGAAAAAATCAACATTTTTGTTTTTTTTCATGGACAAGCACACAAGTGCAGCGACGAGCAACTCAACAGCACTCGAAAATGCGAACCTTAGGCTTGAAAATAGTTGATGATGAGCTATCTTGGATATGGTATACAACGTATGATTATATCCACTCATTGTTTCAGGAATAAGGAGAAATCATGACGCCGGCGCGAAAAAGTTTCATCATCGAGCTTGTCGCCGCGATTGGCATGGCATTCGTCATATCGGTATTGCTGGGGTTGGGCTATGGGAAGGTTAATTGGACTGTTTCGGGCATCCTTGTTGTGCTCGCGGCGCTCATGGTTTGTGTTCCGCATTTCATAATATCGCGCCCAAAAAAGTTTTCTCAAAAAGAGATCGACACACTGCGTGCTCTTGCGGAAAAAGAGCGTCTTAAACTTATACAACGGCTGGGCTGGCATTGGGTGGTGCGCGATACTTCATTGTGCCGGCTCGACAATAAAACCAATAAAGTCATCGAAAGTGTTGACCGGCGGATACTGACAGAAGTCTGGGGCATCAATACCGACGAAGGGCCGTTTCTGGAAGATTTCTGGTTTCTCTGCATCTGCAATGGACAGGAATATTCTATCGCCTCCGAGCTTTTTACCAATGATATTCTGGATTGGTTCTTTGCCTTGTATGGATTCGATCACGAGGCATATATGCAGTGTATGGCTTGCGCCGATAACCGAAAAACATTACTCTGGCGGCGATGTCCGCAAAATCAAGATACCACGCAAGAGGAAAAGCCATGATGCCGAAGCGCAAAGATTTGTTCGGTCCATCCAGGGTGCATATATGTCCAAGGCCGGGCGGGATTACAAATTGTATTTCATGCGCTAAGCGCGCTTTATAACGGAAGCGGAGCGACAATGCTCCATCGCCCGCCAAATAACAAGTTGAAAGTGATCGTTTGAGGTGGTTTTTTCACAAAGTGCAGAAGAGGCCAAGAATCAGACTTTGCAGCCCATCTCATAGGCTTCCCGCATGGCAGGGGTCCCTTTGACAGAACCGGCTTCGTAAGTATTCAGACCGTATACAATGCCTTTTTCTTTCGAGCCGGGAAGACCGGAGGCAAACCGGCGCAGACCGGCGACCGGAATATCCAAGCGCTGGATCGTCTTGGCAATCCCGGTGACAATGAAGTATATTTCTTTACCCGTGATCTCCGTATATCGCGGATAGGTGCGTTCCATCCATACTTTCAATTTCGAGTACATTGATCCACAGTAGATCGGTACGGCAAGAACGATCGCATCTGCGGAAATCATTCTTTGCAGAATCTCGCTCATATCGTCTTTATGAATGCAGATACCGCCGTTTTTCCGGCATGCATCGCATCCAATACAGTAGTTGATTTCCTTGTCCGCAAGGAATACTTTTTCTACCTGATGGCCTGCCTCGACTGCTCCTTTTGCAAACTCATCACTGAGAAGGTCGGAGTTGCCTCCTTGTCTTGGGCTGGAAGATATGATCAATACTTTTTTGTTCATCTTTTTTTTGGGGGGTAAAAATTATTGTTCCGTTTCGAGCAGTGATTTTTCTTCATCGATGGCTTTCAGCAGAGAGTCCAGTACTTCCTGAAGAATCAGGAGCTTCTCCTTGGAAACATCTTTCAGGAGTTTTGTCATCAGCTTTTCTACGACTTTGTCGTTCTGGGCATAGCATTTGCGTCCCTCAACTGAAAGCGTTACGCGTACGGAACGGCGATCTCCCGGCACGGAACTGCGCTCCACAATACCCAGCTGAACCATTCGCTCCACAATCTGCGATGCGGCGGCCGGCGTAATATGCAATTCATCCGCAATCTCTTTGACTTTAACCGATTCTCCCGGACTGAAACGGATGTAACTCAAAATTCGCAGCTGGGCAAAAGTCGCATGGAGAGGAGTCGTAATCTGCGTCTGTTTCTCATGCAATATCTGCAACTTTTCGGATGCTTGAAAAAGCCTGGTCCAAATGGTTGTTTTGTTTTTTGCTTTGGTCATGGCAAAATCTCTTATCGGTAATGACGTTTATCTTTAATAGCATTACTAATATACTCTGTTCCAAGAATTTTTCAAGTACGATTACAAATATCAAAAATAATTTCCTGAGGGACTTGAAAATCAGATTAACGACATATATAGTTAATGACATTAATTGTGAATGTAGTTTTTAATAGCCGAGGTTGTCCATGCGTGATTTTTCATTCTCTTTGCCGACGATGATCCTTTTGGGACGGGAACAAATTCAAAATCTTTCGGAGATCATGAAACTATCAATCACCCTTTTGACGGCGCTTCTTCCGATGGGAAGCCTGATGGCGCAAAGTGAACCGGTCCATGCCAAAGGTTACGCGGCCATGAATGCCGAAGGGCAGCTTGTCCCTTATGAATTCAAGCGCCGGGCAGTGGGAGAGCACGATCTCCTGGTCGAACTTCTCTATTGCGGCATTTGTCACAGCGATGTACAGGAAGCCTTCAATGACAGGTGAATGAGGCATTCCAACAGGTGAAGGATGGAAAAGTCCACTTCCGGTATGTGATCGACCTGAAAACGTTGAAATAACCCATGGAGGAATCAAAATGAAAGTTTTACTGGTCAACGGCAGTCCCAATGAAAAGGGCTGCACTTACACGGCGCTGCAGGAAATAGCGAAAACCTTGACGGCAGAGAACATCGAGAGCGAAGTATTCTGGATCGGCCGCAAACCGATAGCCGGATGCACCGCGTGTCATGCGTGTGAAAAACTCGGCACTTGTGTGATCAAAGATCAGGTTCAGCTTTTCCAGGATCTGGCGAGGACATCGGATGGGTTTATCTTCGGCTCTCCCGTTCATTATGCGGGAGCGAGCGGTCCATTGATTTCATTTATGAATCGGGCTTTCATTTCGGAGCTGGTCGGCAACGGCAACCGTGCTTTTTATCTGAAACCGGCGGCGGCGATTGTTTCGGCCAGGAGGGCGGGAACCACGACGGCGTTTTCGCAGTTGAATAAGTTTTTTGAGCTTCAGGAGATGCCGGTCGTTTCTTCCTGTTACTGGAATATGGTGCATGGCGATACGCCGGCCGAGGTCGCGCAGGATGCCGAAGGATTGCATGTGATGCGGGTTCTGGCCCGCAATATGGCGTATTTGCTGCGCTGCCTGAAAGCAGGCAGTGACAGCGGCGTCCCATTGCCGTTTCGGGAAGAACCGGTCTTCACCAACTTTATCCGCTGAAGGGATGCCGTGATGAAAGAAGCCTGCGAAGCGGGAAACGCCCTGTAATACCCCGGAACTCATATGGAAAAGAATGATCTTCGCCGGAGAAAAATCTGCCGCCTTTTGATTGGAGGTACAATGATCATGGGCATCGCTCTGACCGGATTCTCCTGTGCGTCATATGAGAGCTTCGGAAAACTTCCGCAAGAGGTGGAATTGGAACGCATTGCGCAATCCTCCAACTGGCGTGACGGGGAATTCCGCAATCTTGAGGGGACGGAACTCTTTGCGCCCGACGCTTCCCGTTGGAAGTCGCTCTGGGAGTTTTTCTTCGCCGACCGGGGCGATACCGTACCACCGATGCCGGTTCCGGTGATGAAAAGCGATCTCACGGTCCTCGATCCGGAACAGGATGTGTTGGTATGGCTGGGGCATTCCACCATCCTCATGCAGCTGGACGGCAAAAAGATCCTGATCGATCCGGTATTCAGCAGCTACGCGGCTCCGTTTTCGTTTGTCAACCGGGCCTTTCCGGCGGAGTACGCTTATTCGGCGGATGATATGCCCCCGATTGATTTGTTGGTTATTTCGCACGACCATTACGATCACCTGGACATGGCGACGGTCAAGGCGTTGCAGGAAAAGGCAACGATGTTTCTCTGTCCGCTCGGCGTTGGATCTCACTTGCGCTATTGGGGCATTGCGCCGGAAAAAATCCATGAGGCGGATTGGAACGAAACCTTTTCCGCTATCCCCGGACTGCCCATTCAGGTATTGCCGTCGCGCCACTTCTCCGGGCGCGGCCTGACGGCGAACCGGACACTGTGGGCGGCGTTTCTGTTTCAGGGGCAAACGCGTCAGATATTTTTCAGCGGCGACGGCGGCTATGGAATGCACTTTTCAGAAATCGGCAAACGCTTTCCGGGAATCGATCTCGCGTTGATGGAAGCCGGACAGTACAACGCCGATTGGCCGCAAATCCACATGAATCCCGAAGACGCCGTCCGGGCGGCACAGGATTTGGGCGCAAAACGCATCATCGGCATCCATTACGGCCGCTTCGCCCTGTCGCGCCACGCCTGGGATGATCCGCCGAAACGCCTGAAGAAAGCAAGTGACGCCGTCTCACTGCCATTGCTCACTCCAACCCAGGGGCAAGTATTGCAAAGTGACGATTTTTAGTTTTCCTCGCCCGCAGGCCGCGTGGGTATATTCGGGGTATTTTCATGCGCGAAGCGCTTTTCTCCGCACTCGAGCGAAGCCGGGGGGAGTCCCCGCCCAGGCGGCTTGCCGTCATTTTTTATTCCGGTGATTTTGCAGTAATCGAGGCGGCAAGGGCGCTGGAATAAAAAATGGCGGAGAGGGTGGGATTCGAACCCACGGTACAGTTGCCCGTACACAGCATTTCCAATGCTGCGCCTTCGACCACTCGACCACCTCTCCGTACGTCCTCCGTCACGCGGGGGACTCGTTTAATATAACGCCCTTTTCCTAAAAGGCAAGCAGCTCACGCCGCTTTTTTCTGAATCTCCCGGTAACGCGCCAGGTAGCCGAGGCTCGACAACACCGTCACCAGCACGATCATCACCAGCAAGCCCCACCACACCCAGTACAGACTGATCTTATGGTAGACCATCGCCCGCAGGTCCCAGTTCTGTACCCAGACCAGGCCGCCCAACAGCAGCATCCCCATCTGCAACGCCGTTTTCAGCTTGCCCCAGCGGTCCGCGCTGATCACCACGCCATGGCGCAGCGCCGCCATTCGCAGCCCCGTCACCATGAACTCACGCGAAATCACCACCGCCGCAATCCACCCCGGCATCAGATTGAATTCCACCAGGATCAGCATCGTCGCGGTCACGAAAATCTTGTCCGCCAGCGGATCCAGCAATGCTCCCAGGTCGGTCACCTGATTCCAGCGCCGCGCCAGGTGTCCGTCCAGCAAATCGGTCAGCCCCGCCAGAATCGCCAGCCCGTAAGCCAGGTAACGCAGAAACTCATTGCCCTCCGTCAACGGCTCGCCCGCCCGCTGCACCGCATTGGTTCCCAGAATCAGGCAGATGAAAATCAAAACGATCCGGCTGATGGTCAAAATATTCGGAATGTTCCACTTTTTATGCATCCCTCACTCCTCCTCGATCTCGGCAAACAATTCAAAGTCTTTCACTCGCGTCACCCGGGCACGCCGGAAGCTCCCCGGCTCTATGTCGCGCGGGCCGGTCAGATGCACCTGATTGTCGATGTCCGGCGCATCGCCGACGCCGCGTCCGGTGCCGCGATTGCGATCCCAGCCGTCCACCAGCACCGTCAGCACCCGGCCCACCAGCGCGGCGTTGGCGGCCTGCGCGAGCTTCCGCTGCTCCGCCATCACCGCCGCCGCCCGCTCCTCCGCCACCCGCTCCGGCACCTGGCCGGCAAAGGCCGCCGCCGGCGTATTCGGCTCCGCCGAATAGGCAAAGACGCCGAGCCGGTCGAAATGCTGCGCCTGGACGAATTCCATCAGTTCGCGGTATTCGGCCTCCCCTTCGCCGGGAAAGCCGGTGATGAAGGTCGTGCGCACGATCACCCCGGGAATCCGTTCCCGCAGGGTTGCCAGCAGCGTCTCCACGCCGGCGCGCGTCACCTTCCGCCCCATCCGCTTCAGAATGGTGTCGTTGATATGCTGCAGCGGAATATCCAGATACGGCAAGACCTTGCTCGACGCCGCCACCGTCGCGATCAATTCGTCGGTGTAATGCGCCGGATGGGTGTACAAAAGCCGGATCCAGAAGTCGCCCTCGATTTGCTCCAGCTCCCGCAGCAGCGCCGCCAGCGTCGCCCCTTCCCCGGGGCGGTCATGGCCGAACGCGGTAATGTCCTGCGCGATCAGCAGCAGCTCTTTCACGCCGTTGTTCACCAGATTGCGCGCTTCCTGTACCACCGACGCGACCGTACGGCTGCGCAAGGCGCCGCGGATATTCGGGATGCTGCAATAGCTGCAGCGGTTGTCGCAGCCGTCCGCGATCTTCAAATAGGCCAAATGCGGCGCCGTCATCTGCAGGCGCGGCGTATGTTCGTCGTACAAATAACACGGTTCCGGATTCACATTCCGGACCGGTATCTCCGGAGCCGGCGCTGCCGCCTGCAAATATTCCGCCACCCGCGGAGCGCCGTCGACGCCGCTCCACAAATCGACACCGCGGTATTGCCGCAGGAAATCCCGCTCCTTGTCCCATTGCAACAGGCAGCCCGCCACCACCAGTTTACGCCCCGGACGGCGTCTTTTCCACTTCATCCCCGCCCGGATCGCCGCATCGGTTTCCTCCCGCGCCGGGGGAATAAAAGCGCAGGTATTGATAATCAGGATATCCGCGTCTTCACTGTCGAAGCTCAGATCGTAACCGGCGGTCAACACCGCCCCGGCCATGACCTCGGTATCCACCAGGTTTTTCGGACACCCCAGGCTGACGAAACTGACGACCGGTTTCCGGCTGCGTAATGCTTTTTTCATGCCTTTTCTGCTCCCACACCGGATTGCATCGGATTTTTTCCCGTTTCCATATCTGAACTCATTTCGTAATACTTGTTACTTTCCTCCGGTATCGGGGGCTGGGGCAGAGCCCCAGTAAGCCCGACACTTGGTCGGGCGTGGCAAACACCGCACCACGGAATGCGATTCGGTTATTGTCCATCATCTGCCGCTAAAGTTCCAATGCCGCCACCCCCCAGAGCCAAATCGCGAAAGCGATTTTCCCGGCTTGAGCGGCGGCTTATTGTTCGCCGTCGATGCGGCGGCCTCGTCCGCTCTATGTGTAGATTGGATTGTCGCTCACGCTTCCAATCCCATCTCCACCATCGCTGCCTCGGGCGGATCCGGATCGCCTTCCGGCGATCCTTACTTGGATTTCGCCCCTTTCGAGGCGGCTGCGCCGCCTGGGGCGACCAGCGTTTTCGCCGCTGGACCGCGCCTCCGTATGACGGAGTGCAGAACCGCCGCTTCGCGGCTCTATTTTATTTATTTTTTAAGAATTTATTTTTTTATTTCCGTTACGCGGGTTTCGAAGTAGTGTGCCACCGCTTCGTCCGGCGCCACCAGCACGACCTGATTCTGGCACCAGCGGCACGGATCGTCTTTGTCCAAATGGAAAAACTCCCGGCTCAGGCGCGGCGCCAACTCCCGCCGGTCGCGCATCCCCCACATCAAAAGGCCCAGCCGCCGCAAAATCGGAAAACCGCCGGCGACATCCCAAGCCTTCGCATCCACGAAGTAAGCCAGCAGCCGCCCGGTGGCGATATAGTAAAACGGCGTCACGCAACTGCACCAGGTGAACACCGCATTCGAAAAATCCAGCCGGGCGTTTTTGGCGTACCGTTGGGTGATGCCGACGTGCCCCGCCCCGCCCAGATGCGGGAAATGACGCGGCACCTCCGTCAATTTCACCTCGCCCGCCGTCATTTCCGGCGTCACTTGCTCGCAATGGTAAACCGTATCGCCGGCCGTCACGATCACATACCCCTGCGCCGGCAGGTAAATCACACCCTCGGCAAATTCACCCGCCCGCACCAATCCGATCGAAATGCCCCACGCCGGAAATTCAGCCGTATAAGGCGCCGTGCCGTCGATCGGATCGACCACCCAGCAGGCCTCTGCTGCCAACGCCGCCTCGATATAGGCTTCGTCGCGCGAATCCAGCGTCTCCTCGCCGAGCAAATAACTGCCCTCGCCGGGACAATCGAAAAATTGCCCCAGATATTGCTCGATCGCACGGTCCGCCACTGTTACCACCGAACCGTCTGACTTCAACTCCGAAGCGGTTTTGCCGTAATGACGCAAACCGATGCGTCCGGCTTCAAGCGCCAGATCGAGAATGGCATGCAATTCCCACTGCGTCACGATTTCACCGCCTTCTTGGCCGGTTTCCGTTCCGGCTTTTTGACCCAGTCGATCAATCGTTGAAAGACCAGATAGAATGCCGGAATCATGATCGTCCCCAGAATCGCCGCCACCGTCATGCCGCCGAATACCGCCGTCCCCAGCGAACGCCGGCTGACCGCTCCGGGGCCGATCGCGATCACCAGCGGCATCGTCCCCAACACAAACGAAATCGCCGTCATCAGCACGGCGCGGAAGCGCAGATTGGCCGCTTCGACCGCCGCGTCGTAACAACTCATGCCGTCCTCGTCGTGTTTCACCTTGGCGAATTCGACGATCAGAATCGCGGTTTTGCAGGCGATCCCGAACAGCAGAATGAAGCCGACCTGGGTGTACAGGTTGTTTTCCACCCCTCCCAGCCACAGAAACAGCAGCGCGCCGAAAAACGCCACCGGCACCGAAGCGATTACCGCCAGCGGAATCACCCAGCTTTCGTACTGCGCCACCAAAAACAGATAGATGAACAACAGCGCCAGCGTGATAATCACCGGCAATTGCCCCGCCGCCAATTTTTCCTGATAGGAAATATCGGTCCAGTCGAACTTGAAGCCGTCGGGCAGGCCGCTGCCGATCTCTTCCATCGCCGCCATCGCCTGGCCGCTGCTGTACCCCGCGGCGGCGTCGCCGTTGAGCGTCGCCGAAGAGTAGCGGTTGTAACGCGTCAGATACTGCGGCGCAAAGGTCTTGGATATCGTCATCAGGGTGTTCAACGGCACCATTTCCCCTTTCTTGTTGCGCACGAAAATCGACGTGAACGCGTCCTGGTCGAGCCGGTAGAAGTCGGTGGCCTGCACCTCGACCCGGAACAGCTTGCCGAACTGCGGATAATCGTTGACGTAGACATACCCCAGCAAGCCCTGCAGCGCCTGATTCACATCCAGCATCGAAACGCCGAGTTTCATCACCTTTTCCCGGTCGATATTCAGATAAATCTGCGGCACCGCCGAACGGAAGGTGGTGAAAACATTCGACAGCATCGGATGTTTCGTGGCGTCGTTGGCTTCGCCAAGCACCTGGTTGAGCGTCTTCTGCATCCGGTCGGCGTTGGTGCCGTTGGTGTCCTCCAGCACAAAGCTGAAGCCGCCCGAGGTCCCGAGCCCCGGAATCGGCGACACCGGGAACGGCTGCAGCAAGCCGTCGGGAATCTGGGCGAGCTCATGCGCCGCCCGCATCAGAATGGCAGTCTGGCTCAACTCCGGCGTCGTGCGCTGATCCCATGGCTTGAGCACGACGATCAGCATGGCGTTATTCGACGAGGACACCCCGGAAAGGATATTGTAGCCCGCCGCCGCAATCACGTTCTGGACGCCGGGCATTGCCAACAGCTTCTCGGTGGCGAGATTGACGGTTTTCTGGGTGCGCGGCAACGCGGCGCCGTCGGGCAGCTGAACGTTGACGAAGAAAATCCCCTGGTCTTCATTCGGAATGAAGCCCGCCGGCAGCCGGTTGTACAGCCAGCCGCACAGGAACACCAGTCCGCCGTAAAACAGCAGCATGATCGCCACCCGCTTGAGGCAGAAGCGCACCGTGTGCCCGTACATCCGGGTGATCCAGTCGAAACCGGCGTCGAACCAGCGGAACAGGAAGAACTTCCGGTGTCCGGATTCATCCAGCCGGAACATCGTCGCCGCCAGCGCCGGACTCAAGGTCAGCGCGTTGATGCTCGAAATCGCCACCGCCACCGAAACGGTGATGCCGAACTGGCGGTAGATTTCGCCGGTAATCCCGGACAGGAAGCAGACCGGCACGAACATCGCCAGCAGCACCGCGGTGGTCGCGATCACCGGTCCGGTGACCTCCTCCATCGACTGGATCGCCGCGTCGCGCGGCGACATGCGGTTCTGCGTCATCAGCCGGTTGACGTTCTCGACCACCACGATGGCGTCGTCGACCACCACCCCGATAGCCAGAATCAACCCGAACAGAGTGATCAGGTTGATGGTGTAGCCGATCACCAGCAGCACCGCGAAGGTCCCCACCAGCGACACCGGAATCGCCACCACCGGCACCAGGGTATCGCGCCAGTTCTGCAGGAAAATATAGGTCACCAGCACCACCAGCACCAGCGCTTCGAACAATGTCACCACCACTTCGGAAATCGACGCCTCCACAAATGCGGTCGTATCGTACTGGATGCCGTAATCGAGGTCCGACGGGAAGCTCTTTTTGAGATCATCCATCTTCGCCCGGCATTGTTCGGCGATCTGAATGCCGTTGGCGTCGTTCAACTGGTAGATCGCCAGCAGCGCCGACGGTTTGCCGTCGAGCTGTCCGACCATGTCGTAGGTGGCCGAGCCGCGTTCGACGGTGGCGACGTCGCCGACCTTGACGATCTGCCCGTCGGGCAGCGCTTTGAGCACGATATCGGCAAACTCCTCCGGCGACAGCAGATAGCCCCGGGTCTGGACCGCCATCCGGGAAATTTGGTTGTCCGGCGCCGGCATCGCGCCGAGCGACCCGGCGGCCACCGGGACGTTCTGCTCGGTCAACGCATTCTGGACGTCGCCGACGGTGAGGCCGCGGGCGGCGAGTTTTTCCGGATCCAGCCACAGACGCATGCCGAAGGTCATGTCGCCGAGCATCTGAATGTCGCTGACGCCGGAGATGCGGCTGATTTCATCCTTGACATACAAGGACAGATAGTTGGACAGGAAAATCGCGTCATGGGTGCCGTTCGGTGAAAACAAGGTGATGATCAACAGCATGTTGCTGGATTTTTCCTTGACCGAAACCGTATTCTGCTTCACCTCCGCCGGCAGCTGCGCGGTCCCCAGGTTGACCCGGTTCTGCACGTTGACGGTATTCAAATCGCCGTCGGTGCCGATGCCGAAGGTCACCGTGATGTCGGCCGAACCGGCATCGCTGGCGATGCTGGACATGTACAGCATCCGCTTGACCCCGTTGATCTGGGATTCCAGCGGTTCGATCACCGAGTTCTGCGTCGTCAGAGCGTCCGCCCCCGGATAGGTGGTGGAAACGCTGATTTGCGACGGCGTGATATCCGGGTACTGGGTCACCGGCAGCGAAAAAATCGCCACCAGCCCCGCCAGCATGATCACGGTCGAAATCACCAGCGCAAAGCGCGGGCGGTCGATGAAAAATTTGCTGATCATGCCGCACTCTCCGCCTGGGGTGCCGCAGGTGCCGGAGCCGGAGTGGCGGCAGGAGCGGCCGGGGCCGGGGTTGCCGGGGTTGCCGGGGTTGCCGGGGTTGCCGGGGTTGCCGGGGTTGCCGGGGTTGCCGGGGTTACCGGGGTTGCCGGGGTTGCCGGAGCGGCAGGAGCCGGAGTCGCCGCGGCAGCGGTGAAGCTCGGATCGGGTTCCGGTTTGACGATCTGGCCGACCCGGGATTTCTGAATGCCGGAGGTGATGACGCGTTCCCCGGCGGCGACACCGGATGTCACCACCACATAGGCGCCTTCGTCCTGGCCGAGTTTGACATTTCGGCGCTCCACCTTGCCGTCGTTATTCACCGCATACAGATAATCGCCCTCGATGTCGCTGGACAACGCCACCAGCGGCACCACGACCGCCGAAATTCCCTTTTCGGTCGAAACCGTGACCCGTCCGTACATGCCGGGACGCAGCAGCAGCTTCGGATTCGGGAAGACGGCGCGCAGCTTCATCGTTCCGGTCGAAGCGCTGATCTCGTTGTTCATCGCATCCAGTTTGCCCGTCTCGGAGAACTCCTGCTGGTTCTGGAAGCGGAAATTCACCACCAGATTCGGAATTTGGGATTTGTCGAGGCTCAACATCGACAGCAGATCCAACTCGTTGACGTTGAAGTTCACGTAAATCGGATTGAGGCTGACCACCGTGGCCAGTGTGGCGCTGTCGGGGCCGACCAGCGAGCCGACGCTGTAAGTGGAATAACCGATCATCCCGTCGAACGGCGCCGTGATGGTGGTATAGCTCAAATCCAGCTCCGCGGTTTTCAACTGCGCTTTGGCGGCGGCGACATCGCCCTCCGAATTTTTCTTTGCCGCCACGGCATTGTCATAATCCCGCTTGGACGCCGCGTTCTTCTCCCACAGCTCCTTGTAGCGGTCATAATCGAGGTCGTTTTTCATCAGGTCGGCTTCGGCTTTCGCCAGATCGGCTTTGGCGCCGTCGACATTGGCGGAATATTCGTCCGGCTCGATCCGAAACAGGACCTCGCCCTTCTTTACCATCGTTCCCTCATCGAAATTGCGTTCGATCAGAAAACCGCGGACACGGGCCATAAGCTCCACATGATCCACCGCCTGCACCTCGCCGATCACGCTGGCCCGGGTGCGAATGTCACGCTGCTCCGCCTCGGCGACATAAACCACCGGCGCCGGTGCCTGCGCCGGTCCGGTTTTCTTCTGTTTGCATCCGACCGCCCCGAACAGCACCACCGCCAATGCAGCAACCAAAATTCCCGCTGCGCGCATAAAAACCTCCCATACGTATTGAATACCATCTTCTCCGTATTTCAAAAGAAGATAATGCCAAAATCGCTTTTTTCAAGCCGCAACCCCCGTTTCCCCACAATATTTAACCGTTGCCGCACGGTGAGACACGCACTGTTGATCGATTGTTCGCCGCTGGTGCGGCGGAGTATGGAGAATTATGATAGTCTATGCGGGGCCGCATTGCGCCCCGACTGACGCGGGAGCGGCCCCTCCAACCCGGATCGACGCTCGGCTTCACGTATTTGCCGTCAATTGGCGGCAAAAACTCTCTTCGTGCGCGATCATGAGCAGACGATGTCGCGGGCGGTATGGCACTCCATATGGCCGTGTCCTTTGTCATGCGCATACTGGCCGACCAGCGCTCCGGCACATCCTCTTGACGGCGGTTGGAAAGCGTGATAAGTTCTTTCCGAATCCGGCTGTG
Organism: Victivallaceae bacterium; assembly: GCA_031549115.1. Lineage (GTDB taxonomy): Bacteria > Verrucomicrobiota > Lentisphaeria > Victivallales > Victivallaceae > JAVBQJ01. The sequence continues at coordinate 11,259 of JAVBQJ010000118.1, read as the reverse complement.
GGCCGGTCCGGATTGGTTTTGTGATCGTTTTGTCTATATTTTTGCTGGTTTCATCTATGGTATAAAATTATAAAATACGCTATAATATAAGACATGCAGAGAAAAAATAAAATTTCTAAGGGTCCTGAAATATGATCGAATCGGTCCATGTCTTAAAGTTTTCCGAATTCTATCGCCGGAAGCTGACGGAGGAGGTGATGCCGTTCTGGCGAAGCCGGAGCTTCGATCCGGAGTTCGGCGGCTTCTTCACCTGCTTCGACGGCGGCGGCAATCTGACATCGACCGATAAATACGTGTGGATGCAGGGGCGCAACCTGTGGATGTTCGCGGCGATGTTCAACCGGCTCGGCCGCGATCCCGGGTACTTGGCCGGGCTTGCCGATGCGTGCCGCTTCCTGGTGCGATACGCCTACGCGGGAAACGGGCGCTGGCATTATGCGCTCGACCGTCGCGGGAAGGTGCTCCGCGGTACGGTTTCGATCTATTCGGATATGTTCATGCTGGCGGGTCTGTGCGAATACGCCGTTGCCACAGATTCGCGCGAATACGATCCGGTGATTGCCGAAACGCTGGCAACACTGGAGCGCAACTTCGACGATCCGGAGTGCAAAGACCTTCATCACGGGCGCTGGCTGGCGGGCATGATCCAGCACGGTCCCGCGATGACCGCGCTGGACACATTCACCGTCGCGGCGCCCCGCGTCGGCGTCGACCGGGTCGCCGGACCGCTCCGGCAGTGCCTCGAACGGATTCTTTTTACCCTGGCGCGTTCGCCGGAGAAAGCGCTCTTTGAAGTCCTGAACCGCGACGGGAGCATCGCCGACGCCCCGGAGTGCCGGGTGTTGAATCCGGGGCACGCGCTCGAATCGATGTGGTTTTGCATGAAGGCCGCCCGCATGATTCACGCCGAAGAGCTCATCCCCCGCGCGGTCGAGGTGACGGAATGGATGTACGAAAAGGGGCTCGACCCGGTTTTCGGCGGCTTGTACAGCTTTATCGACGCCCGGGGCGGCACTCCCGCGCAGACCGGCTGGCATCGCGCCACCTCGGCCGGCTGGGATGACAAGGTGTGGTGGGTTCACTCGGAAGCGCTGCATACATTGATCCGCTGCCATGCCGAAACCGGCGATCCGCGCTGGCTTCAGCGCTTCCTGGCGCTGCATGAATACGCCTGGAAGCATTTTTACGACCCCGCGTGCGGCGAGTGGAATTCCGCGCTTTACCGGGACGGCGGAATCAAGGATCCCGCCAAGGGCTCCGAATGGAAAGCGGCTTATCACTTGCCGCGCGCTTTGCTTTTTGTCCATGAAATTCTACGCAGCCTGGCCGGGAAAGAAACCGGCGGGGTGAATTAAGGAGGTACGGACATCAAAAACACTTTTTCCCGATTTTCCGTGTGGTATTGGATAAGCTACAGAAAGGTCGAAAATGAAGAAGACACAAATGCGTAAGACGGCAAAGAATTTTACCCTCATAGAGCTCCTGGTTGTGATCGCGATCATCGCCATTCTCGCCAGCATGCTGTTACCGGCGCTGGCCAAGGCGAGAGAAAGCGCCTTGTCCTCCAGCTGCCTGAGTCAATTGAAGCAACTCGGTTTGATTTTCACCATGTATGCGGGCGACAGCGACGATCATGTGTTCGCGCTGGAAGAAGCGATGGCGGGCAAGGGGCTGGTCCCCTGGCACGAACGCATGCACTTCGACGGTCTGGTACAGGGCTCCACCAAGGCGGTGAGCAAGAACAATCCGGGCTGGGGCGAGCTGGTCACCTATAAACTGCTGAATTGCCCGGCGCAGCCGGGTTACCTGGGCGCATGGAGCTGGCAGGGGATGAATGTCGGTTACGGTTACAATGCTTACTTGCGCCGCACCGGGACGTTGACGGCGGGGACGCTGTTGGGGAAGCAATCGCAGGCGAAGCGGCCGAGTTCGACGGTACAGATCGCCGACAATTGGGGGATGGTGTTGAAAACCGGCTGGATTGCCAATGATATTCCGGAAGGGGCTTCAACGACCGGTCTGCAGAACTGCTTTTGGTGGCTGGGGGATGTGGCGTACGCGTCGGCGGGCGGCGTCCTGGGGGCGCATGGGATGTACCGCAACTCCGGCTACCTGGACGGACACGCTTCCAAAGACATGCGCATCGAGTTCTCCACCGCGACCTACTGCGAAAACGTCTGGGACGAGCCCACCGGATTCAAGGTCCCCTGATGCTGAAAAACATATAAAATTAAAAAATTCTTAAACATTTAAAATAGAGCCGCGAAGCGGCGGTTTGCACTCCGTCATACGGAGTCGAGGGCGAAGCCGAACACGAGAGGGCTCGTCCCTCTCGGGCGAAGAGTCAGTCCGCGAAGCGGGCGTAACGAGCGGTCCAGCGGCGAAAACGCTGGTCGATCCCAAAAGGGATCGAAATCCAGGGAAGCGAGCCGGGAGGCGATCCGGAGCCGCCTGAGGTAGCGATGGTGGAGATTGGATTGGAAGCGTGAGCGACAATCCAATCTCCACACAGAGCGGACGAGGCATCACGCAGGCCATTGCATCGGGAAAATCGCCCGATGCCGGAAAAATACGAGAGCTATATTATTTAAGAAAATATTTGACAGAACCCGTTGAAAACAGGAAGACCGATTATGGAACAGATCGTATGCCCTACTTATGAAACCGGGGCCCGCAATTTGCGCAACAGCGAAGGCGACGTGGTGGAAACGGAGCCCGGCAAGCTGCTTTTCGCCTATACCCACTTTTACATGGACGGGGAGGACTGGGGCGCCGGCGACATCATGGCGAAACGTTCCGAGGATGACGGCGAAAGCTGGTCGGCGCCGTTTCTGCTGCGCGCCAACGAGGCGGGCTGCAACTCCGGACGCCTCGGTTTTTTCCGGCAAAGACCGATGGTCCAGGGCATCAGCCTGCTTCCCGGACTCCTGGCCATGACGTATGTCAATGTCAATTTCGGCATACCCAGCGAATTGATGATGGCAACCAGCGTCGACGGCGGCCGCAGCTGGTCGCCGGGGCGTCCGGTCCGTCCCCACGGGCAAAGCGTCGACAAATTCCTGGGCGGGCGCAACGCGACGCCGCTGACGCTCCGGGACGGACGGATCCTCCTGCCGGTTTATATGAATCCGGGCGATCTGTGCATGTCGTTCTTTATTTTCAGCGATGACAACGGCGGCAGCTGGCAGCGCAGCCTGGAAAGCATCTGCGTGCCGTTGCGCGATCACAACGGGACGATTTACGGCTACAGCCACTTCGAGGAGCCGACCGTGGCCGAATTGCGCGACGGGCGGTTGCTCTGCTTCGGGCGCACCCGGCTCGGGCAACTCTTCCAGAGCTTCTCGACCGACCGCGGATTGACCTGGTCCGAAGCGCAACCGTCGGGTCTCGCGTCCAGCAATTCGCCCGCCATTCTCCGCACGATCCCGACAACCGGCGATCTGGTCTGCGTCTGGAATCAGGTGTCCGGCCGGGAAATCGACGACCACCTCGGCCGCATGCGCATATCGTGCGCCGTCAGCAAAGACGACGGCAAAACCTGGGAGAACTTCAAAAATCTCGAATCGCTCGACGACGCCGGCCGGGTCGCGGCGCCCGACAACCTGTCCGGCGCCGACGGCGGCAGCGAAAAAGACGCCATCGCCAACCGCTGCCGGGCATTCTCCTCGGGAACGCTCGACCGCTATCCGGAGGAGGTGATCAAGCGCTATCCGCATTGGCCGGGCTATGTTCACAACGAATACCCGTCGGTGTCGTTCACCAGCTCGGGCAAGGTGGTCTTCGCCTACAACGTCAACGACGCGGAGTTGGCCGGGCTGCCGTGCGGCTACAAAATCCGCGTGGAATCCATAAACTGGCTCTATGCGTGAAAGAAAGATGATATGAATATGAAAGTACCACGGATCGTTTTCCTTTTTCTGCTGCTTGCGGTGACAGCCCGACTTCAGGCGCAGGTCACGGTCGCCAAAGACGGTCAAGCGCAGGCCGAAATCGTCATTCGCGACGGCCACGGACTTGAAACCGCCGCCGCGGAATTGCAGCTGTGGATTCGCGCGATATCCGGCGCGGAGCTTCCCGTCGTGAACGCGGTCGACCCCGGCAAGCTTCAGATCGTCCTGTCCTGCGACGACGAAACGCGGAAGCTTTACCCGGAGGACACGGCGGCGTTGCAAGCTACGGACGGTTACGCGGTGCGGCGCGACGGGAATACCGTCCGGCTGTTCGCCGCCACGCCCGGCGGGGTGCTGCGGGGGGTCTACCGCTGGCTCTATAACAACACCGATATCATCTGGGCGCGGCCCGACGAAGCGATCGGGACATTCTTTTCGCGGCAGCCGATGCTGGTGTTCGAACGGTTGGATTACATCGATTTACCCAAATACACGCTGCGCGGCTGGCAGTTTTCCGACGATGCCCGCCCCAATGCCGAACAGGCGCTGGCCTGGGCGTGCCGCAACGGCAGCAACTGGTATCCGTATTTCACCGTGCTGGACCGGGAATATCTGGACAAGTGGTCGCTGCTTCCTCCGCCATTTCCGTTCGGGCACAATCTGGTCGGACGCTACATCACGGAGGCGAAGTATTACGAATCGCACCCCGAATTCTTCCCCTATACCTTCGGGCGCCGATTGCAGCCGTCAGTGGAGCCCGACTTTGCCCAGTTGTGCTTTTCCAATCCGGAGATGACCCGCACTTTCATCGAAAACCTCGAAGCGGACATTGTCGCACACCCCGCCGAGGCGGTCTACATGCTCGGCATCGAGGACAACAACAACCTCTGCTATTGCCCCGAATGCCTGGCGCCGATCACCTTGCCTTCCGGAGAGAAGCTGACTTCGGAGGCGCCGGATTTTCACTCCACCCGCTGCGCGCTGTTCTTCAACCGGGTCGCCGCGGCCGTCCGCGAAAAATACCCGGATAAACGGCTCCTCTGCTTCGCCTACTTCTTCACCGAATACGCGCCCGCCGTCGAGCTTGAGGACAACATTGATATCCTGTTCTGCCCGATCTACAAAAACAACCGCTTCCCGATAAATTCTCCGGAGAATCGGATCGAATGGGATAACTTCCGCGACTGGCTGGCGAAGAAACGGCCGATCCAGCTTTACGATTACTATGGCCTCTCCCACGCTTTTCCGCGGGCGGTCGATCTGCCCGCCGCCATCGAAATGCGTTACGCGTACGAACACGGGGTCCGCCGGGCGCACGCCGAAATCTATATGGACGGCCCCGTCACAGATTCCAGGCCGACCGTTTCCGCCGGCAGCTGGGACAACAACGGCATCTACAATTGGGTCATTTCGCAGCTCCGGTGGGATCCGTACGCCGATGTCCGGGAGTTGCGGCGGGAATTCCTGACGCGGGTCTTCGGCGCCGCCGCCGGGGATCTCGAAGAATACTTCGCCCTGGTCGAAAAAGCCTGGAACGCCGCCCCGATCACGGCCCAATATCACACTTCGGCTTATCCGACCTACGAAGCCATTCTGCGGCTGGGGCTTTATGAGAAATGCGCAGCGGCGCTCGACCGGGCGCAGACGCATGAAATCGATCCCAATGCCGCAATATGGCTGGAGCGGGTGGCGGAAGCGTTCCGGAACTGCCATTACCTGAATGTCGGGCGCCGCTTCATCGACGATTACATGCGGGCGCTTGCCGATCCGGCGGGACGGAAAAATCTGGTGGTGAATTCCGGCTTCGAAATTCCGTCGGACGGTATTTTCGACCAAGGCAAGCCCGATTGGGAAAAGAGCGGTTTCCAGGGGTGGAGTCTGTGGTATCTGAATCCCGGCGGCTTCACCTCCTGCGCACCGGCGCCGGGGCTCGGCTATCACGGCACGACCGCCGCCGGGGCAACCAATGTCTACCGCTTCTGCTACATCCAGGCGGTCGAGATCGATCCCGAGCGGGCGTATCTTTTGCGCGGACGCGCCAAGGTCACGGGCAATCTGTCCGAATGCTACCTCGAACTGGTCTGGGACGGCCACACCAACCACCGGCTGGAGCCGGGGACGCCGGATGCCGACGGCTGGGCGCTTATCGAGGGGCTGATCGTTCCGCCTCCGGGGGTGACCAAAGCCCGCATTCACGCCGGGACGTTCCGGCACGACATACATGAGACGGTGCTCTTCGACGATATCGAACTTTTTGAACTCGAAGCACAGCCGCAATAAGGAAAGGAACGTTATGAACCGCAAACAATTGCATATCGTTTCCGTCGCGGCGACATCGACCGGCGGCCGGGAGGCGGCGTTCCGGCGCCTGGAACGGCAATTGGCCGAGGCCGCCGCCATGGAGGGGCAGCTGGTCTGTCTGCCCGAAGCCTGCTTCTGGTCGGATTTCAATGCGGCGGATTCGGCCGAGCCGGAAAACGGCGCGACGGTGGAATTCTATGCCGCCATGGCGGAGAAATACCGGATCGCGCTGCTGGCGCCGCTGCTGCTCCGGGAAAAGCGGCACTGTTACAACGCCATGCTGTGGTTCGACGCCGACGGCGCGTTGCAGGGGATTTACCGCAAATGCCATCCGACGCAGCTGGAATTGGAGCGGGGGATTCGGCCGGGACCGGAGAAGTTCGAGATTTTCGATACGCCGTGGGGTAAAATCGGCTGTGCCGTCTGTTTCGACATCAATTTCCGGCAGGTCATCGAACGCAATGTCGAGCTCGGCGCCCGGTTGATCGTTTTTCCGACCATGTTTCAGGGGTTGGCGCTGATGCGGGCGTGGGCGCGGCTGTTCCGGGTGTATTTCCTCTCCGCCGTTTCGGCGCCGTATTCCGCGCTGGTGACGCCGCTGGGGCAGACGCGGGTGGAACCGTGGTGTCATGGGGAGGTCTGGCAGAGCGTGATCGACATGGATTTCGAGGTGGTGACGACGGACAAAATGGAGCTTTTTCCGGAGTTGAAGCTCCGTTATGGCGGGGATGTGGAAATCGAGACGATCGACCTGGAGAGCGCGGCATTGATCTCGTGCCGGGCGCCGAATACGAGCGTCAACGACATGCTGCGCGAATTCGACATCCCCCCCGAAAAAGACTACCTCGCCGAGTATTGAAGAAAAAAAGAAAAAAATCAAATAGAGCCGCGAAGCGGCGGTCTGCCCTCCGTCAGACGGAGACGCCGGTCCAGCAGGCGGATCCTGCTGGTCGCCCCAGGCGGCATAGCCGCCTCGAAAGGGGCGAACCGTACAGTAAGCGAGCCAACTGGCGAGCGGAAGCCGCCCGAGGAAGCGACGGTGGAGATCGGATTGGAAGCGTGAGCGACAATCCGATCTCCACATGGAGCGGACGAGGCACCGCACCGGCGGTTGAATCATACGCAAGGAAACGCAGGATATGCAAATCGACAGTGTCACATTGTATGCCGGCCGGATGCCGGTCAAGGTTCTTTTCAGTTACGGAACCCTGACGGCGTTCGACTTTCTGATCGTTCGGCTCCGCGCCGGAGCATACGAGGGGTTGGGCGAGGCGATGGTGCCGGTGCCCGCCGGTTTTCCCGGATATTTGAGCCGTCTGATCGATGCGGACGCCGGATTGCTGGACCGGCTTTTGCCGGAAACTTTTTCGGAGCCGTTGGAACGCATCGCGTATGAGAGTGTATCGATGGCGCTTCACGATCTCGTCGCCCGTGCTTCCCGGCAATCGCTGGCGGCGCTGCTGGGCGCGGAATCGGTGCGGGAACTTTCCCTGATGCCATGCATATTCCCCGCTTCGCCGAAGGAGGCCGGGGAGCAGGCGCGAGCTTGGCGGCAACGCGGCTTCCGTTACCTGAAAACCAAACTTTCCGGCGCGTTCGACGAAGACTTCGGACGCATTCAGGCCATTCGCGAAAGCGCCCCCGATCTGGTGATGCTTCAGGCCGACGCCAATGGCGGCTACACCGGATTGACCGATGCGGTCCGGGCGGTCGGCGTATTCGGCGACGCCGGGCTGGATCTGTTTGAGGACCCGATGGCCGGAGGCGCGGAGGAATACGCCGAACTCCGGCGCCGTTGCCGGGGAGGGCGGGCCAAGATCATGGTGGATGAGCTGGCACGGGAGACCGGCATCCTGGAACAGGCGCTCCGCTGCGGCGCCGCCGACGCCGTCAACATTCATCCGGATCAGCCCGGAAGCCTGACGCTGGTCCGGAAGCACATCGGCATGGCCGGGGAATTCGGCATTCCGGTTTTCATCGGCGGCACCGGCTACACCGGCATCGGCAGCGCCGTCTACTGGCAGCTCAGTGCCGCGCTGCTGCCGGGACAACCGTGCGGCGAACTCGGGGGATTCCTCGATCACGGCATGCCGGTGGGGTCGGCGTTGACCGGAAACGCCGTCAAAGACGGCGTCATGTACTTCGATTCGGCGCTCCACGGTTCGGGGGCGATTTTCGACTATGAGGCGATGAAGCCGTTCATCGCGTCGCATGCAACCTGGAGGGGGTGAGGCGATGGAATGCGTAGTCATCATGGGTGCGCACCCGGACGATGAGCTGAGTGCCGCCGGACTGGCGTTGCGGATGCGGGGAATTTACGATGTCCATATCCTGAACGCCACCATGGGCGAGCGGGGCATCGCCGGGCTCGGCTTCGACGAGGCCGCCGCGATTCGCCGGCTGGAGGCGGAAAACGCCGCGCGGCTGCTGGGCGCCACGCCCCATTTTCTGGGCGAAATCGACGGCGAACTCTGCGCCGGGCAGGTGCGTTGTCGCGAGACCGCGGCGCTGCTGCGCCGCCTGAAGCCGAAAGCGCTTTTCACCCATTGGCCGGTGGACATTCATACCGATCATGTCGTCTGCACGGCGCTGGCGTTCCGCGCCATCCTCATGGCCGGTATCCAGCCGGAGATCCTGTTCGGCGAGGAAACGTACCAATCCAGAAGCTTCGTGCCCGAACACTTCGTCGATGTCACCGGTGTTTTCGACCGGAAAATCGCCGCCATCCGCTGTCATGTCAGCCAGAATGCGGATGACGTGCTCGTCGCGGACAAAACCTTGAATGCCCGCTTCCGCGGCGCCAAATGCCGGGTCGAGTACGCGGAAGCCTTTGCCCGCTTCCATCCGGGCGGGGCTCCGGGATCCTCCATCCTCGACGCGTTCCGATGCCGGTGAGTCCGGGCGGCGTGATCGTTTCGTCCATATTTTTGCTGATTTCATCTATGGCGCAGAACGGCAGTATGCGTTATACTATTCAACGGGAAACCAATAAGGGAGAGTGAGAAGACTCATGATCAGAATCGGCGTTGCGGATTATGGTTTGAATGTCTGGGACGGCGGCCTGTACGATATCGCCGACCGGCTGCAGATGTTGCGGGCGCTGGGCTACCAGGGCACCGAGCGGCTGGAGGCGGTTTCGGAGGCGGATGCGCTGCACAAAGCCGCGTGCTACCGGCGCTGCGGGATGGATTTCGCCACCTGCCGCGGGCCATCGGTTGCCGCCGGGTTGGAATGGACGGCGGCGCTGGGCAAGGATTATGTATGGTTGACCAACGGCGACTGTTCCCGCGATGTCGCCATGGAGGTGTGGCAAAGGCGCGCCAATGAATTCGGCCGGATCGCCCGGGAGTGGGGGCTGCGCTCCGCGCTGCACAATCATCTCGGCCAGCGCATCCAGAATCAGGATGAGGTCGAAGCGTTTCTGGCGGGTTGCCCCGCGTGCGATCTCGTGCTCGATGTCGGCCACCTGTTCGGCGCCGGCGGCGATCCGGCCGAAATCATCCGGCGTTATCCGGAGCGTCTCGCCGCGATCCATGTCAAGGATATCAAATTGCTGCGTCCGGAAGTCGGCCTGGAACGCTGGGAAGAGCGGCTCGACTTCTGCGCGCTGGGGACGGGGAATGCCGGCTTCGATCTGGCGGCGGTATTCGCCGCGCTCCGGGAAGTCGGTTATTCCGGGTGGATTCACGTCGAACAGGACCGGCACGAAACCGACCCGGCGGCCGAATTGCGTCAGTCGATGAACTTCATACGGGAGCAGGTCCAGCCATGAACGAAATTACACCGATACGAATCGGCATCTGGGGTGTCGGCCGCGCCGGCTGGGGGATGCATTGCGCCGAACTCGACGCGCTGCCGGAATTCTTTCAGGTCGTTGCCGCCTGCGATCCGGACCCGGAGCGCCTGGAGGCGTTCGCCCGGCGCTACCCCGGCAGCCATACCTATGGCGACGGCGATGCGTTTCTCGCCGACGGCACGGTCGAAGTGGTGGCGATCGCCGTCCGTTCGCAGGAGCATGTCGCGTATACGTTGCGCGCACTCGAGGCCGGGAAGATCGTCTTCCTGGAAAAACCGATCGCGCTTTCCAGTGACGAAGTCGAGCGTCTCGCCGGTTACGAGGGGCGGTTGTTTTTCCGCCACAACCGCCGCTTCGAAGCCTGCTTCAACCATGTCCGCGAAATCATCGATTCCGGCGCGCTCGGCGAAGTGTACCAGATCAAGCTCTGCCGCCATAATTTCCAGCTGCGCGACGATTGGCAGACCCGGACCGACTGCGGCGGCGGCCAGCTCAACAACTGGGGCCCGCATCTGGTCGACCACGCGTTGCAATTGATGGGAGCCCCCGTCGCCGACATCTGGAGCGACCTTAAGCGCATCGCCGCCAAAGGCGACGCCGAAGACCATGTCAAGGTGCTGCTGCGCGGCGCCAATGGCCGCGTGATCGATATCGAAATTTCCGGCGGCGTCCTCATCCCCGGGCCGGTCTATTCCGTCTACGGCAGCCGCGGTTCGCTGGTGAGCGAAGACGAACGCGAAATCAAACTCAAATATCTCGACCCCGCGCAGGATATGCCCTCCGGAACCGCCTCCGCCGGTACCCCCCCATGGGATGGCGGCTACGGCACCCTCGAGGGCCTGCGCTGGATCGAAAAAACCATTCCGGTCGCCCCCGCCAACGGCGCCCGGATCGACGACATCTACATGCGCTTGTACCGGAGCATCCGCGAAGGCCGCCCCTTCCCGGTCACCGCCGAACAAGCCTTCGACGTCGTCCGCACAATCGAAAAAATAAAAAAAAGGTGTGAAGGCAAAGGTTGAGTTCTTGGGGAGAAGGAAAGGCCCCCCTTTTGAGGAAAGGGGCTGCCTTCCCTTCTCCCCAAACCCCTCATCCCATCCCCCTCAAACCTTTTTGTTATAATTTTTTGCCTCGTTGGGCAAAAAATGAGAGGGAGCAATGATTCCCGGATGGCTGTCAGGTGTACAGCCCAATCCTTGAAGCTCCGATTTACGGATTTGCCATGGCAAATCCGTAAATCGTGACACAAAAAGTTTTGAAAGTGGTGGGGTG
>JAVBQJ010000029.1:0-3584 GCA_031549115.1 Victivallaceae bacterium | reverse complement strand
TCCTCTTTTTCGCCTCCTTGGGCGTCAACATCCTCCCGTCGCCCACTACCGCGCGGGTGCTTTGTGGTCACCGACCCCCTCAGTGCTGGCAACGCCAGCACCGTTCGCCGGGGGAGGCTCCGTGTCGCGCTCCTTGGCGCGAGCTTCGCTGCGCCAATTCCTAGCGACACGGTCGCGCCTGACCGGCGCTCCAACCCGTACGCGCTCACAAGTGGATGATTGGCGTTAGGCGTGTGAATCATGTCGAGTCTCGCAATCACTTGGCATTGCATATCCGGAGCGGTTGGCCTGATGACAGGCGTGGGTCCTGAAGGGGGTAGCTGGGGGAAACGACGAGTTTCCCCCGGAGGCGCCCGCCAACCGTGGCCGGCAGTGGCGGCGGCTTTTGTGGTGGTCTGGCCGGTCCGATGCGGCAACCAACGCTCCCCCCGTTCAAAAGATCGCGGAGGATATGGCACAGCCATATCCGCAGCAGAGGTGCAGGATCCTGTGACCCTGCCGGGGTGGTGTGGAGGGCGAGGAGCCCTCCACATTCCGGAAAACCGGTAAAATTGAGCATCCCGGATTTGCAAAAAGCCATGAACTACGATATGTTTAGAGAAATCCAAACAATCAAATCTTGAGTGCCATGAAAAAAATCCATGTTTCCGGACAATATTTCCTCAATCACGATCTCGAACCGGCCGAGCTGGAGTACCAGATCGGTGAAATCGCCGCCGCCGGTTATGAAAATATTTATGCCCATTCCCGTGCCGGCATGATCACGCCGTATCTGTCGAATGCGTGGTGGCGCTCGATCGACACCGTCGTTCGCGGCTGCCGCGAGCATGACATGCGCTTTTCGATCTGGGACGAGGACTATTTTCCCTCCTGTGTCGCCGGGGACCGGATCGTCTGGGAGCACCCCGAATTGCGCGGACAATCCCTGGTGTTTTCGCTTCGTCGCGCCGACGAGCGTGACGCTGACGGGCTGTTTCGCTGGCATGGACTGGCGCTGCTCGGCTGCTATGTGCTGCCGCTTGACGCGACGGGCAAGCCGACCGGCGAAATCCGCGACGTCACCGCCGACTGCGGCACGGTCCGGCAACACTGGATTCCGTCATTCGTTCAGGATGAAGCCTATTCCAAAGCCGGAAAAATCCGGGCGCCGCACTGGCGCACCAGCATGGACGGCAAGTGCATGGCGCTGCAATACCGCCCCGACTTCCCCGGCGATTACCTCGTGCTCGCCGTCCAGCTCCAATACAGCGACGGGGTCCACAACACCGACATCCTGAATCCGGAAACCACCCGCCGCTTCCTCGAATACACCCATGACGCCTATGCCGGACGTCTTTCCGCCGGGTTATGGGATCAGGTCTATTCGGTATTTCTCGACGAACCGGCGCCGTCGTCCTTTTTCCCGTGGACCGGAGCCTTCGCCCGCGAATTCGAACACGATCACGGTTGTGCGCTGCTGCCGCTGTTGCCGCACCTGGCGCTGGACATCGACGCCGCCACCCCCTGGGTCCGCCACGCGTTCCGCCGGACCCAGAGCCGGTTGCAGACCACGCACTACCTCGGCCAGGTCGGTGACTGGTGCCGGCAGCACGGCATCCGCAGCGTCGGGCACCTGACCCGGACCGAATACCTTTACTACTGCGCGGGCGTGTGGCCGGAGGAGCTGCGCGCCTACCGCGAGCTCGATATTCCCTGCGCCGATCCCCTGGGCGCACTGGTCGCGTGGCCGGACGCGTGTGCGTACCACACCGGGCTCAAGGTGGTGTCTTCGGCCGCCCATATCTTCGGCAAGGAGCAGGCCGGAACCGATGCACTTGGGGTGCTGGGGGATGAAACCTCGCTCGCCGACCTGAAGTTTCACCTGGATTATCATATGGTGATGGGGATCACTTTCTTCAATTTGCACGGATTGAGCTATTCGTTCGCGGGCCCGCGCAAGGACGAGGTGCCGCCGCCCTTGTTCGACCAGCATCCCGAATGGCCGTGGATGTCGGAATTGACCGGTTATCTGCGCGAAACCGCCGACATGCTGACCGCAGGCGAACACCTGTGCGCCATCGGCGTACTGTACCCCTCCGCCGGCATTTACTGCGAACTCAATGCCGCCAACTACGAATACCAGCACCCGTTGGAGCTCGAGACGCACCAATTCTCCGAGCAACTGCTGTCGCGTCAGAAGGACTTCGACTTCATCGACGAAACCACTCTCAATGAATGCCGGAACGCCGACGGCTCGGTCGCGCTGCCGGAGGCGTGGCAGGTATTGATCGTCGCCAATGCCGGATATATCACCGACACCACACTCGATACGCTCGCGGCGCTGCGGCAACAGGGCGTCCGGGTCATCATCCTCGGCAACGCGCCGACGGTGCTGGGAACGTCGCCTTCGACGCCGCAATCGCCATGGCGCCCGGTGGGTGAATCGTATCCGGCGCTGACGCCCGAACTCATCGCCTCGCTGCCGGGGCCGGAGGTCAGCAGCACCGATACGGCCAATCTGCTGCTGCTGCGCCGGAAGCTCGACAACGGCACGATCCGTTATTTCGCGTTGAACCGGGCCGAAGCGCCGTTCGCGGGCTGTGTCGACGGCAGCGAACTGGAATTGCCGCCGCGCGCGTCGCGTCTGTGGGACGGCACACTCCCGGCCGCCCCAACATCGGAAGTGGCTGCCGGCCTCGATTGCAGCCGGGAATGGCGCATGAGCTTCGAAGCCAACCAACTGCCGCTTCCGATCTGGGAAGCCGCATTGGGCAATGCCGATCCGGCCCACTTGTATTATCATCCGGCCCGCCTCGACCTGATGCACCGGCAACCCTCGCCGTGGCCGGAAGTTCCAACGGAATCGATCTACCGGAGCCGTTTTCTCTACGCCGGAGCGGTGCATGACGTCCGGCTGTTCCTCGACCGCGAAGCACTCTCCGGCAACTGGGAACTCCGGGTCAACGGCGTGCCGGTCACCGACTGGGAGGATTGCCGGATTTACGACGCCCATGACCGTATCGCCGGAATCGCCGGCCTCATTCGCACCAACGGCGCCATGCCGGCGGAAAACCAAATTGAAATCCGCTGCCGCAACGGCGAGCTCCGGCAGATGCCGCGTTTGTTCGGGGCATTCCAGGCGGAATTCCGTCAGGCGGTGCACTCGCTGCCGTTTCTGCGGGGCTGCGACCGCACCCTGGAGCTGCCGCAATTGCTGCCCTGGCTCGAACTCGGCTTCCCCGCCTACGCCGGATGCGCCGTGTACCGCCGGGAGGTCACACTTGCCGCGGACGGGAATTACGAACTCGACCTGGGGCGGGTCTGCGACCTCGCCGAGGTTCACTGGGACGGGCGGAAGATCGGAGTCTGTGCCTGGACGCCCTACCGTATCGCGCTGGGCCGTCAAAATGCGGGTGCGCACCGGCTCGAACTCCGGGTCGCCGCCGCGCCGGGCAACCGCGAACGCCTCGCCGCCCTCGCCTCCGGCCTGATCGGCCCGGTGACGCTCCATCAACTTCGCTAGTGTCGGGGGGGGGGGGGGGGGGGGGGGGGGGGGGGGGGAGCGCGGCGACGGAGGGGGCGGGAGTGTTATAGTGGGAGTATGG
>JAVBQJ010000077.1:0-46668 GCA_031549115.1 Victivallaceae bacterium | reverse complement strand
CAGTCGCCCGGAGTGTCCGCGGCGTCCCACAGTCGCACCCGCCATTGATAGGAGCTTTTCGGCAGCAACGGGCTGCCGGAATAAACGACCTGCAGGGCGCCGCCGTCCATTACCTTGCCGGAATCCTGAACGATTTTGCCGACGGCATCGGTCACTTCGAGCTGATACGCGCTCTGCGGGGCGCTTCCGGCGGTACGCCAGCGGAAGCGCGGCTGCTTTTCATCCAGCCCCAAAGGGCTCGACAGATATTCGGTTTGCAGATTTTCAGCATGAATCATGATTTATCCCTCCTGATGATTTTTGACCGTATGTCCTATACGATAGTGCATTCCGGATAATTTTCCTCCACATAATCACCAAACAGAAGCATAAAATCACCAAAATCATTCCGGTTTGACAAGAGAGGATTACGGTGGTATTATGTAATAACGGTAATAAAAGGAAGAAAGGAATTCATGACAAGCTGTATTTTCGAGCTGGCGGGCGGGCTGATTTTACTTTATTTCGGCGCGGAATGGCTGGTCCGGGGCGGTGTCGCCATCGCCCGGCGGCTGCAGGTGTCGCCGTTGATTATCGGCCTGACGCTGGTGGCCTTTGCGACCAGTTCGCCGGAGTTGGTAGTCAGTGTCACTGCGGCATTCGAAGGCAATGGCGATATCTGCGTCGGCAATGTCGTCGGTTCGAATATCTGTAATATTCTGTTGATTCTCGGTACTGCGGCGCTGATCACGCCGCTGCGCGTAAAAATACAGTTGCTGCGTTTCGATGTTCCGATTCTGGTCGGAGTCAGCGCCGTCTTTGCCGTCTGGGGGGTGCTGTTCGGCGGTTTCAGCCGGCCGGCCGGATTGGTGATGTTCGCCGGGCTGGTCGTTTATACGGCGTGGAATGTGATTGCTTCGCGCCGGGAAGCGCGGCGGAATCCGGAGCTGAACGAAGAATACCGCCGGCAGATGGATTCCGGCGGGAGGGGTCGCGGCTGGCCGATCGCCGTCGTATTGGTGATCGTCGGCCTGGCCGCTCTGGTCGGCGGCGGAAAATTCCTGGTGGAAGGCGCGGTTAAGATCGGGCAGGCGGCCGGCCTGAGCGATGCATTCATCAGCCTCACGGTGGTGGCAGTGGGGACCAGCCTGCCGGAATTGGCTACCTCGGTGGTGGCGGCAGTGCGCAAACAGCAGGATATCGCCATCGGCAACGTGGTGGGATCGAATATATTCAATATTCTCGGCATCATGGGATTGGCGCCGTTGATCCGGCCGGTGCATACGGTTGGAATCCAGTGGATGGATTGGAGCATGATGCTGTTTGCCACCTTGCTGCTGGTGCCGTTCATGTGGAGCGGGTTCCGGATCAGCCGGAAAGAGGGGGGCGTGCTCCTGCTGCTTTTCGCCGGGTATCTTACCTGGCTTGTTTTCAATAATTGACGCGGGATGTCAGGCTTTTTTCAGTAACAGGCAGGAGTGAATCAATTGCAGGAGTACGATATTGTCATCGTCGGCGCCGGTCCGGCCGGGGCGACCCTGGCGCGGTTGACCGGGCGCGATCACCGGGTGCTGCTGTTGGACCGGCGCAATCTCGAAGCGCCGTGGCAGGCGGGGATGTCCGGCAAATGCTGCGGCGGGTTGCTGGCGCCGGACGCGCAGAAGGAGCTGGCGCGTTTCCGGTTGAGCTTGCCCGAGTCGGTGATCGGGGGGCCGCAACTGTTTGCGGTGCGCTCCATCGATCTTGGCTGCGGGCTGGAGCGCTGCTATCAGCGGTTTTACCTGAATCTCGACCGGGAGGCATTCGACCGGTGGCTGGCGGGCCTGGCGCAGGGCATTGCCGACTGCCGTTTTCAGGCCCGGTTCCTGGACTTTCGCGACGGCGTGGTCCAGTACCGCCATCACGAGCGGGTGGAATCCGTCCGCTGCCGCTATTTGGTGGCCGCCGACGGCGCCGCTTCGGCCATCCGGCGCCAATATCAGCCGAATTTACTGCTGGACCGCGACAACGATTACTATATTGCCATTCAGGAGCTGGTGGCGCCGGAGGAGGAATCGCCGTTCTTCAGCGCGCTGTTCCAACCGGGGTTGACCGATTTTTACGGCTGGACCATACCCAAACGCGACGGGCTCCTGATCGGGCTGGCCCTGAATCCGGGATTGGAGGCGCTCCGGCGTTTCGAGCTCTTGAAATGGCAGCTGCGGGATTACGGCATGCGCTTCGGCGCCGCCATTCGCCGCGAAGGGGCTTTCGTCCTGCGGCCGCGGCACCGGGGCAGCTTCTGGCTGGGGGAGAGCAATGTATTCGCGGTCGGCGAAGCCGCCGGATGGATCAGTCCGAGTTCGGCGGAGGGGTTCAGCTATGCCTTTGCCAGCGCCGGTATTCTGGCTGAAGTATTTCGCGCGCATTCCGCGCCGGGGGTGGCGGAATACCGGCGCGCCTGCCGCGGACTTTATTGGAACTGGTATGGGAAGATGTTGAAATTGCCGTTGATGTACCGCCCCGGCTGGCGGCGCGGCATCATGCGTTCCGGCGTGACCGCGATCGATCCTTATGCCGCCGGCGGGGAGTGATGAATCTTATAAAGCCGGGGTCACTGGAATGTATCCGGTGGCTTCCACCAGCGCCTGCCCTTCCGGCGCCAGAATCCAGTCGATCAGGTCGGCGGTGGTCTGCGAGCGCGGCCGCGCCGTAATCGCGTACAACGCGGCGATGAATGGATACGTGCCGTCCGCGATGGTCTGCCGGCTCGGTTTTACGCCGTCGACGGCCAACAGCTTGATCTGACGGTTTCCGACCATGGACGTGGTGTAATACAGGAACGAAAAGCCCAGGGCATTGCGGAAATTTTTGTAATCGGCCACCTCGCGGATGATGCCGCCCATGCCGCGCAGGCGGTCCGCCTGCGGCGGGTCCATCGGCGTTTCCCCGGCCATGATGTGCAGCAGCCAAGTCTGGCTGCCGCTGCCGATGCGCCGTTGAAATGCCCGGATCGAAGTATTTTCGCCGCCGACTTCGGCATAATTGACGATTCTGCCGCTGTAAATGCCGCGAATCTGGGCACTGGTGAGCGTTTCCAGCGGATTTTCGGCGTTGACGAAAAATACGAACGCCTCTTTGCCGATCGGCGTCAATTCCAGATTCACTCCGGCCTCCTCCGCCCTCCGGCTTTGTTCCGCCGAAGGTTCCAGACAGAAGATCACGTCGACCTCGCCGGCAATCAGTTTGTCGTAAGCTTCATTGGTGGAGCTGCATTGAACCGGGCCGGAACGGGGGGAATAGTTATTGCCCGGAGGATAGACCGCCTCCACGAAAGCGGCGTACAATGGATACAGACCGGTGGCGCCGTCCAGCTTTGCCACCTCGCCGGAGATCCGGAACGAAGCTCCATGCTTCAATCGCGCCAGCTTATTTTCTGCTTGAAAAGGTTGATACTCATACAGATTCACCCCGCGGTCACTGAGCTCCGGAATTTGCGCGAGATATTTGTGATACCCCACTGCTCCGCCAAAAACGATGAACAATCCCAGAAGCGCCCAGCCGCACCAGCGGCGGCATCGGGCCGCCCCCAGCGCATCGAGTATCCAGTACAACACCACAGTCAGACAGGCAATGGAAACGAGCCAGCGATAGAAGCTCTGATGCACTGTTGCCAGCCCGATGATACTCATCAGGAAGCTCCAGACAAAAAACAGCACGACAGTTCCGCCGCTGCACTTGAACCACAAATCCGCTTTGCTTCTTTGAGGGACTGCCATAGATCCTCCGCGTTAAGTAGGTTTGGGATACCATAATTGCCGGAACGTCAAAACGCAAAGTGAAAACCGGAAAAATTCTCCGGAATCGGAGTTTTCTCGACATGACCCAGCCGTGTTCAAAAGGACGATAACCAGCCTCTTCGATTTGAAAATCACTTCGGAGTGCGGTATATTTCACTGAATTCACGTAAAGAAAGGGAAAGTATGCAAATACCGATCTGGGTTATGGCCGGTTTCTGGGGACTTTTCGCCGGATCGGCGTTGCTTTTGGGGGCTTTGGGCGGTTACTTCAGCCGTGTTTCGCAACGGGTCATCGCCATCATCATGGCGTTCGGCAGCGGCGTATTGATTTCCACGCTGGCCTTCGAGTTGATGGAGGAGGCGTATAAAACCGGCGGTTTCGCCGCCACCGCCGCCGGTTTTCTGGGCGGTGCGGTCGTCTATACCGCGGCATCCCAGATATTGAACCGGTTCGGCGCCAAACACCGCAAGCGGTCGGGATTCCACGCCGAACACCGCATGCCGGCCGCGGACGACGATTCGGGCAGCGGTACCGCGATCGCGCTCGGCGCCTTGATGGACGGAATTCCGGAATCCATCGTCATCGGGGTGTCGATGCTCAACGGCGGCAGTGTCGGCATGGTGGCGGTCACGGCTATCTTTCTATCGAACATTCCCGAGGGGCTGTCCAGTTCCGCCGGAATGAAAAAGGCCGGTTACAGCAAACGTTATATCTTCGGAATCTGGACCGCGATCGCGGTGGTTTCCGGAGTTGCCTCGCTGGCGGGTTACGTTTTTTTCGGCAATTGTTCCGGCGGCGTGATTGCCACCACCACCGCGACCGCCGCCGGAGCGATTCTGGCGATGATTGTCGATACCATGATCCCGGAGGCGTTCAGCGAAACCCATAACTACGCCGGATTGGTGACCGTCCTCGGGTTCCTGGCCGCGTTCATGCTGAGCATGGGTTGAGGTGACTCTGGCTTCATAAGCTCCGATTTATGTTTTTGCTGTGCAAAAGCATAAATCATACACAAAAAGGTTTGAGGTGGATGGGATGAGGGGTTCGGGGAGAAGGGAAGACAGCCCCTTTCCTCAAAAGGGGGGCCTTCCCTTTTCCCCGAGGGCATCAACTATCCCACTTTAACCGGATTTCCGGTGGCGGCGGATTCGTAGATGGCGTCGAGGAGTTTCATCACCAGGACGCCCTGGTGCGGGGTCACCTCGAAGGGGGTGTTGTGTTGGATCGCGTCGGCGAATCCGTAGTACGACGAGCGGCTCGCCGGGACGGGCGGGTGCAGCGTCATATCGTACTGGCAGCCGTTGCGTTCGACGTAGGCTTCGAGCTGGAACTCGTAATCGCCGTTGGGGTTGAACTGATACAGTCCGCCTTTGGTGCCGAGCAGGCGGGTCGACATCATTTCGTTGGGCTTGATGTTGCCGGCCCAGCTGGCTTCGAGTTCGAGGGTGGCGCCGTTTTTGAATTTAATCATGCCGCAGGCGAAGTCTTCGACGTCGAAGCTTTTTTTCTCGCGTTTCGCGATCGGGCCGGCGATTTTGTTGTAGGCGCTGCCGATCACCCATTCGGGTTCGGGGTAGCCCATCAGCCACAACGCCAGGTCCAGCCGGTGGACGCCGAGGTCGATCAAAGGGCCGCCGCCGGCGAGCGCTTTGGTGCCGAACCAGCCGCCGAAGCCGGGCATGCCCCGGCGCCGCTGCCATACCGAGCGGGCGAAGTACACTTCACCGAGCAGGCCGTCGTCGACCAGTTTTTTCATCGCGAACGCCTGGGGTGAAAAGCGCGACGAGAAGTTGACCGCCAGCCGGCGTCCGGCTTTTTCGGCCGCCGCCTCCATTTCGAGCGCTTCGGCGGCATTCATCGCCATCGGCTTCTCGCACAGGACGTGGCATCCGGCGGCGAGGGCGGCCAGCGTCAGCGGCTTGTGGAACTTATTCGGCACGGCGATGCTGACCAGGTCGGGTTTGGCCGTCTTCAGCATCGCGTCGACGTCGGTGAAGCCTTGCGGAATTTTGTGCTCGGCGACGTACTTGTCCAATTTGGCCTGGTCGGTGTCGGCCACCGCGACCACTTCGCAATCGGGGTGCTCCCGGTAGCCGAGCACATGTCCGTGGCCCATGCCGAGGCCGATCACGGCACAGCGCAGTTTTTTCATCGGGGACCTCCGGACAGGGAGCCGAAATCGACCTCCTTCGGTTCGATGGTCTCCAACGGCTTGGCGTTGGGGCAATCCATTTTCCCCCAATAGGTCGGCTTCGCCCACCGGACCGCGTTGCCCAGCACCTTTACCACCGCGGGATTGTAATAGATCGGATAGGTTTCATGGCCGGGGGAGAAATAGAATATCCGGCCGTAACCGCGCTGGAAGGTCACGCCGGAGCGGAAGACTTCGCCGCCCTCGTACCAGGACATGAAAATGATTTCGCCGCCCTGCGGGATATCGAAACGCTCGCCGTACATTTCGCTGTTCGGCACCACAAACGATTCGCCGATGCCGGCGGCGATCGGGTGCGACGGCTCGACGGTCCAGACCCGTTCGCGCTCCGCGACTTCGCGCCACTTCAGAGAGCAGGAGGTGCCGGTGACCGCCATGAAAATTTTCGACTTATGCCCCGAATGCAATACGATCAGGCCCATGCCTTCGAGCACGCGCTGATGCACCCGTGCCACCACTTCGTCGGCGACTTCCCCGTGCGCGCAATGCCCCCACCACATCAGCACGTCGGTGTTGTCCAGCACCTCCGGCGGCAAACCGTTCTGCGGTTCGTCCAGCGCGGCCAGCCGGATTTCCAGGTCTTCCGCGGCGATGCCGTCGGCGATCGCCTTGTGCATCCCCTCGGGATACAGTTTGCGCACCGCTTCCAGATGCTGTTCATGGCGGAATTCATTCCAAATCGTTACTCGAATCTTACCCATTGAAAACACTCCTTTCCGGTTTCATAAAGAAAATAATGCCGTTTTTCCGATTCCGCCATTGGCAATATCCCGGATTTTGTATTATTAGTATGGTAAAACTACGATACGGGGCATAACGCGGGCGACGACGATGAAAATACACGCATATCCGGAGTTGGAACATCTTAACCGGGAATTTTTCGACTTTTCCGCATTTGCGATCCGGGCTTTGCGGCACTTCATCGAAGATTTGAAGCATGGAGAAACACCGATTTTCACCGCCCGCGCCAAGGGGGCGTGGGAGAGGTCGCGCGACCGGCACTTCCATTTGTTCCCGGAGCTGTTTTTTCAGTTGCAAGGCGGCTGCCGCTTCGAATTTCCCCACCAGAAGCTCGATTTATTGCCGGGGCAGCTGCTGCTGGTGCCGCCGGGGGTGCCGCACGGGGAATTCCCGTTCGTCCATTGCGGACGCAATTTCACCAATCTGGTGCTGATGGCCGCCGACGACACCCCCGAATTCCACCTCGCCGTCCCCAACCCGCATAGCGGCAAACACGCGCCGGAATCCAGCTTCGGGCGGCGTCTGGAGGCCATCTCCGGCTTCCAGAGTCTCGCCGACAGCCTCGGCGCCGCCATCGAATTGCGCAGCGACGAGGGGCGGGAGGCGCAGCGTCACCTGGTGATCGGTTTGCTGCTGAAGCTCACGGCCGCGCTGGCGGTCCCGCCGCCGCCGCTGCCGTTTGCCGTCGACCGTCATCCGAAAATCCAGATGGCGGAACATTACATCCGCAGTCAGTTCCCGGGGCGCATTCCCGACGTCCGCGCCACCGCCGCCGCCATCGGCTGCTCGCCGAACTACCTGTCCATGCTGTTCCGCCGCGAAACCGGTATGCGCCTCACCGAATACATCAACCGCATCCGTCTCGAATACGCCCGCCGGATGCTTCGGGGAGGGCGCCACAAAATCGCCGAAATCGCCTGGAGCTGCGGTTTTCAGGACGCCAGCTACTTCGCCGAGCTCTACCGGGTCGGTTATGGCAGACTGCCGTCGGAGGAGGGCGCCGGCGGCGCGCGAACTCCGGTCCCGCCATATTGATGCGGCGCCGGAAAAATGATTTCCCGGCGCGTAAATGTTCGATTAATTGCCGTTTCTCCCGGGAAGTCTATTGACAAACACCGAAAAAATTGCTATAATTGGAAAATGGAGTTTTCCGTCGGCGCTTTCTTAATGGGGAGAGGCGTTCGGCATTTTGTAGTGGCAACGACAATAGGGGGTCTTGTGAGAAAGCCGGTTGCATTGGTGCTGCTGATGCTGTGTGTTCCTTTGCTGCTCCGTGGAGCGATTTCTCTGAATATTTATGATTTCGGCGCCGCCGGCAATGGAGCGGCGGATGATTATGCGGCAATTCAGAAAGGTCTGGAGGAATTGCGCAAGCACAACGATGCGGAGTTGCTTTTTCCGCCCGGGTATTACCGTATCGGCAAGGCGGTGGATGCCGCCATCGATTTGACCGGCTTCCGGCGCGCCGGGATCCGTTTCGCTTCCGGTGCGGTACTGGTGATGGATAACCGCAAAAATCTGGGCGCCGCCGCCGGGCATGCGATTCAGGTGTTGGCTCCGGCCGAAGATGTGTTCTTCGACGGCGTCAATATCGAGTGGAAAGAGCCGCCCGATGTCCGGGGACCCGGCGACGCCTTTTATATCGACGCCACCAACGGCACCGGAACGATTTCCGGGGTGTCGCTGTCCGATTGCCGGGCGGCGAATGTGCCGGGGAGGGGGGCGTTTTTCGGCGGCGTGACCAATGTGAAGCTGCGCAGCGTACTGTTTGTGGACGGCCGGGGCGAAGGGGTGGTGATGGATGGGGGAGAAAACATTCATCTGTTCAAGCTGATGGTGCAGCGTTCCCGCGGAGATGCGCTTTGTCTGGCTCCGGCGCTGCCGCTGCCGGAGGGCCGGAGCTGGAGCAATCGCGGCGTGGTCATCACCCAGGCGGAGATCTCCGGCGGCGACGGCGCCGGGATCCGGCTGGGCGGCGTCGAGGATCTGGTGACCGAATTCGTCACCATCAAGGAAAAACAGATCGGCGTCAGCGTCGAGAGCGGCAACGACCTGCCGGTTGCCTGGGCGGCGCCGCGGCAGATACGGCTCAACGATCTCGAGATTCAGAATTGTTCGGTCGGCGTGGCGCTGGTATGCCGGACGCCCGACGTGCCGGAATTCCGCAATTTCGACGTGACGCTGGACAATTGCCGTCTTTCCGGAAGCGGCAATGACAATCTGGCGGTCACCGGCGTGGACGGGCTGAAGATTTCCCGGCTGCGGGCCAATGCCGGCCGTATCCGGATGAAGGACTTCCGCGCATTGTCGGTGCGCGATCTGCGGATCCGTACCGGGTACTGGATGCTCTCGGAAGCCGCCGCGAACGACGGAGCCGCATCCGAGGTCGCCGGGGCGACACTGGACCGGGCTCACCTGAATCTGGACAATGTCGACGGCATGGCGTGGAGCGGCGTTTCGATTTTGGACTCGCAGGAGACGGCGCTGGCGCTGAGCAATTGCCGGAACATCGAATTTTCCGATTTGCGTTTGATCCGGCCGAACCGGAAAGGGGCGGAAAATTGCCGGGCGCTGTGGATCGCGCAGGGGGATAAGCTGGCACTGTCCGGACTGGAAATCGAGCTCGATTCCCGGCTGGTCACACCGCTGGACATCGCCGGCGGCGCGGTGAAGCTCTCCGGGACCTTGAAGGCGCCGTCGGAGTTTTACAGCCTCGGCTCATTGCTCCGGCTTCCTCCCACGCTGTCGGAGGATCATCCCAAGTTGGATATGGATGTGACGGCACTGCTGGGCGAAAGCTCCTTTGTCCTGCAGGAAAGCGCGAACTGACATCTTCCGTCTCTCCTGGCACCCGTCCGGGCGCCGATTATCTTTTCTCCCGCCTGCCGGACTGCTGTGCCGGGAGGAAAAAAGGGCCGAAAAAATCTTGTTTCTCAAGTTGACAAAGGAATTTGCGGTGCTACATTCTTAGTGGAGGGCTTGTGCCCGGATTGTGACGCCGCATGAAAAATGATGAAAAAATTAATATTTATAGAGCAACGGAAACGTTAAAGACGCGAGGCGTGGATCATGAATGATTATGTAGTCGGATTACGGACCTGGATTTATGGAAACAACAACATTGTGTTGTTGGCAGGCACTTCCTATCTGGAAGACGGCGGTCGGATGCTCAACTGGGAAGGACCGTATTATATCGGCAGCGGACAGCGTGAGCCTCGTTACAATGTGATCAATATTACCGGCCTCGGTCCGGACAACGCCCCGGTCATGGTCACGATCGGCGGTAATTACCGGGAGAATGACGACTGGGGCAACATCCGCTACGAGGGAGAAACGGTTCAGAACAAAGCTGCCATCATTCAATTCAATGAGTTTGACGGTGTTGTCAACTTTTCCGCTCAGACCGGCGGCGATTTCGGTGCGAACGCTCCCGAGGATACCGGTATTTTGATTTCGATTGTCAACGATGCGTATTTGCCGTCGAGCTACAGCGGCATCAATGAAGCGATGTACTCCACCGTACAGAATGTCAGCGCTTTCGGGGTGGAGTCGACCGCGACCTTGACGGTGGCAGGCGATATGGCCGCGACGATTGTGGCGCAGAGCATCAATTCCGTTTTGCGGGGTATCACCTATCTCGGCGGCGACAGTCCGGCTTACAAGAATACTTCGGATGGCAACACGGTGACGACTGCCGGTTTTAAGAACGCCAACTTTGTCGGATCGAATAACTTCACCGGGGAAATTTATGCTCTCAGCAGTCTAAAGGCGTATGGCTGGGAGGCGGCGACGGCGAACAACAACACCATTGAGGCCACGGCGATTTGGACGACCGGGAACGTCACTCTCGCGAATGGGAGCTGGGGCGGCCTGTTGTATGCCGGCGCCAACAATATCTATTTGGCGGCGAATGGAAACGGGCTGCGCCCGGAAGCGGACGGGAAAAATGCCACCATCAGCGGCAACCGGATCGGCGCCTACGGTATCCGCGCTCAGGATATCAGCTGGAAATCCTTTACCGGATCCATTTGGGCTGAAATGCAGAATAATACGTTCCTGGCGGATTCGGCCGGCGGCGAAGACAGCGTATCCACCATCACCGACAACCAGTTGACCGCCGCCGGTATCTGGGGTGCTTCGTTGAGTGTCTCCGGCAAATTTACCGGCACGATTACGACGGTGGCGGATAACAACCAGATGCTGTACAGCGGCGCCTACAAATATGCGTGGGATAGCAACGACCAGATCATGGTGTACGGAATTCAGTTGTCCGGTACCCTGTCGAGCACGAATAATTTCGACGGCGCCATTGAGGTGTCCCAGCTCAATACGCGGGGACCGGCATGGGCGACCGATGCCGGAGCGGTCGATACCTATGGCATCAAGGCAGATAAATTCCTTGTCCGTGACGGCCGTATCGGCACCAATATCACGGTGACCTCGTCCAATTTGAGCGGCTATGCGGTTGAAGTGATCGACAGCGGCATCGAAGTCAACGAGTTGAATGCCCGGGCCTTTACCGGGTCGATTACGATGACGACCGACCTCCTGGGCGGGGACTGGCGCCGCAGTGTCGCTTTGTTTGTGGAAGACACGCTGACCAACGATGACGACGGCATCTTCGACTTTACCGGGGATATCACCGTTACCGGCGGGTATGAGAGCATCGGCATGATGGGATTCCGCTATGGGTTGAATTTGCGCGTGTCCGGCTCCATTGTGGCGACTACCGACTATTATGGCTACAGCGGGTTGGGCTATGCCATTTTTGCCGGTCGCATCAATTCCGGCAACACCGTCACCCGCTACAATACCAACGATTATGTGCAGCTTGCCGCCGGGGCGGTGATTGTCGGCGATATCGATCTGTACAACGGACAGAACACCATCAGCATCGACAGCAATGCCCGGGTGACCGGAAGCCTGATGGCGACGCTGGGTAAGCTCAACATCGAATTCGTCCTCAACGAGAAGGCGATGTCGGGTACGGTCAATGGCGGCGCGATCGTGCACACCGTGGGCAATGGCGGCGCCACCCTGGAAAGTATTGCCAACCTGACCATCAATTTGAATGACTCCAAGGTCGGGAAGAACTATGTCCTGTTCCAGTTCGACGAAGGGCTGGGCGACAAGTGGAGCGAACGCGAAGTTACCTTTAATTATCAGGGCTTCTCCGGCAAGGTGAAGGTCGGCGGCTCCGTCACCAATGATTACTTCTCCGTGACGACCAAACTGCAGAATAATCAGGTCATCTGCGTGGTCAACCAGCTCAACCCGGTGCCGTCAGGGAATATCCTGGCAGCGCCGACGCTCAAAACGACGGTGTATTACGAAGGCGAAAAGAGCGACAAAAAGAAGGACACCAGCAAGCGCACACTGCTTATGAGCTGGGAGGATGTCAAAGCCGCGCAGGGCTATGAACTGGAATACCGGATCGACGGCGGAAAAACCATTGTCGTGATGTTGGACGGCGATATCAATTCCTTCAAGCTGACGAATATCGATAACGGTTCCAAGGTCGAGTGGCGGCTCCGGGCGAATATCGGCCAGGGCTACAAGGTTTCCGATTGGAGCAACCAGACCTTCACGACCGGGAAGGGTGCCACCGTGGTGGATCAGGTGACCGGTGCCGACTTCTCCAACCAGGAATCGACCGGGGCCACTTCGGCGGTAATCACGTTGAACTGGGCGGCGGCGGAGTGTACCGCCGGGCTGCAGTATTACGAAATCGAATATGTTCAAACACTGACCGATAAAGTGCCGACCAATTGGAGCAATGCCGTCCGCAAGACGGTGACCACCAATCAGTTGTTGATTTCCGGTTTGGACAATATGGCGTTCGTCCACTGGCGTTTGCGCGCGGTGGATATGGACGGCAAGGCCGGCGCCTGGGCCGCGGGGGACCTGTTCCGGGTCTACGTCGGCGACGTACAGGGACCGGAATTCGACATTGAATCGGTGCGTTCGACCACCACCTTCCGGGTTGGGAAACCGGCGGAGGAGTTCCTGAGCATTACGGTCAAATGGGACGCGGCGGTCGACGTGGACAGCAAGTCCGGCGTCGGCAGCTATGTGTTGCGTTACCGGCTGGTCAACGACAGCGATTGGACCC
This sequence comes from Victivallaceae bacterium, assembly GCA_031549115.1. Taxonomy (GTDB): domain Bacteria; phylum Verrucomicrobiota; class Lentisphaeria; order Victivallales; family Victivallaceae; genus JAVBQJ01. Next base: position 33,844 of record JAVBQJ010000077.1, on the reverse strand, counting down.
AGGTCCGGATCGCGGTGGGGACCGAAAGCTGGACAGGGATCCTGGCCAACGGCGACTACGAATGGACGCTGATGGCCAAGGACTTCGCCGGCAACGAATCGGAGATTTTCAGCAGCAAGTGGTACGGCGATACCACCACGCCGATATTCGTCGGCGGCTCCGCCAATCTGAAAGCGGAGTCCATCAGTGTACAGGGGCTGAGCCAGTGCAACGTCACCTTTACCTGGAATGAAGCGGATGAACCCGATGACGGTTCGATGCAGGCCGGGATGGACGGCTATGTGCTCAAATTCAAATTGGCCAACGCCGAAGGCGCCACCGAATACTCGATCGAAATCGACGATCCGGAGCAGACCGAATACATCCTCAACAGCAACAAGGTGCCAATCGAAGACGGCCGTTTCGGGAAGTTGGCCGCGGGCCAATACACCTGGTGGATCGAGGCGGTGGACAAGGTCGGCAATACCGCGACGTCGGAAGAGAGCACCTTTACGGTGGATTTTACGCCGCCGGCCGGAACGTTCAGCGCGTTGCCGTCACCGATCGTCACGGCGGTGTGGAAAGAAGTCGAAACCGGAACTGGTACTGGCACTGGCACTGGCACTGGCACTGGCACTGGCACCGGAACGGGAACCGGCACCGGAACCACCACCACCACGAAAGTTTTGGAAAGTCTGTCGGTGGAATTCAATTTCCCGGGTGAGTTTTCGGACAGCCTGAGCCCGATCAAGTATATGGTGCAGATTTCCGATTCGGATATTTTCGGCGCCAACAACCGGGTTTATACCTTTATCACCGATACGCAGAAGCTGGTATTGGACAATTCCGCGGAGTACGGCGTGGGCTGTCTGGCCGGGATGAAGCAGTTCTACTGGCGCGTGCAAGCGGTGGATGCCGTCGGCAACGCCAGCAATGTCTGGACTTACGGTCCGGGCGGCAAGCTGGTGGACCCGGAGACCAACCTGCCGTTTACCGATACGGAAAAACCGACCACCGTCGAGAGCGTGATGGTGGAGCGCCAGAAAAACAATATGGTGCTCAGCTGGGACGCCTCTTCGGATCTGTTCGGTGTCCGCAGCTACAATATCAGCCTGACGCTGAAGGGCGGCACGAAAGAGACGATTACCGGGGTTACCGATCTCGAGTACGTGTACAAGAATCTGACCAACGGCGAATACACCTGGAGTGTCCAGGCGGTCGACTGGGCCGGTAACGCGGGCGCCTGGAGCGCGGCGGCGAAGTTCGTCATGGACTCGGTGGCGCCGGTATTCGATACCAAATCCGTGACCGCCCAGGTTCTGGCCAAGGACGTCTGTATCTCCTGGACCAAGGCCACGGACAATATGGAAAAGGTGGTCAAGGACGATATCATGTACGAGCTCCGCTATGCGCGCTGGGACGCCAAAACCGGTTCCTACGTGAACGAGCAGACGCTGTACACCCTGGATACCAGCTACTGGTTCAACAATTGGGCCGACGGCACTTACAAGTATCAGGTCCGTGCGGTGGACGCCGCCGGAAACTCGAGCTCGTGGAGCCCGGACAACGTCAACTTCACCATCAATACCGCGAATGATCCGGGGCATACGATGAGCACCGCCAAGAAACTCGGCTGGGACGAATCGTTCAGCAACTCGGTCGGCCGTTCGGACACGGCGGATTTCTTCCGCTTCACGCCGACCGGAGCCGGCGAGGTGACGCTGACGCTGTCGGATGTCAGCACCGTGGATGCCAAGGCGAGCGGGATTACGATCTCGGTTTACGCCGCCAGCGGCAAGCGGGTGGCGCAATACAAGCTCAAGGAAGGCGAGAAGAGCTATACGTTGCTGTGGGACAAGTCGGTGAGCGGCGACTTTTATGTCGGCATCACCTCTTCCAAGGATACCAATGTTGCCGAGTTTACCATCAACAGCGACATCGACTACTTCCCGGCCTGGAGCAATGACGATTCGTTCAGTACGGCGCAGGCGGTGACGCTGAGCGCCAGCGGCGCGGCCACCGTGACCGCGGACAAGAACGGCAACAAGCCGTGGGTCGGTTACGGCGACGCGGTCGACTACTTCAAGTTCACCGCGGCGGGAGCCGGCGAGTTGACCTTGACGGTTTCCGGAGCCAAGGCGGACCTGAAGGTGACGTTGTACGATATCAACCAGAAGAAGCTCAAGTCGTTCACGGTGAGCGCCAAGAACGGCGCTTACACTTTGAGCGACTATCTGGTGAAGGGCAGCTTCTACGTTGCGGTGCAGTCCGGCGACAACGGCAAGGGCAAGAAGAATTCGGAGTTCACCATCACCGTGAACGACAATTACTTCCCGGCCTGGAGCAACGACGATTCGTTCAGTACGGCGCAGGCGGTGACGCTGAGCGCCAGCGGCGCGGCCACCGTGACCACGGACAAGAACGGCAACAAGCCGTGGGTCGGTTACGGCGACGCGGTCGATTACTTCAAGTTCAACGCGACGGGTGCCGGCGAATTGACCTTGACGGTTTCCGGAGCCAAGGCGGACCTGAAGGTGACGTTGTACGATGTCAACCAGAAGAAGCTCAAATCGTTCACGGTGAGCGCCAAGAATGGCTCTTACACTTTGAGCGACTATCTGGTGAAAGGCAGCTTCTACGTTGCGGTGCAGTCCGGCGACAGCGGCAAGGGCAAGAAGAATTCGGAGTTCACCATCACCGTGAACGACAATTACTTCCCGGCCTGGAGCAACGACGATTCGTTCAGCACAGCGCAGGTGGTGACATTGGACGCCAAGGGCGCGGCCACCGTGAATACGGACAAGAACGGCAACAAGCCGTGGGTCGGTTACGGCGACGCGGTCGATTACTTCAAGTTCAACGCGACGGGAGCCGGCGAGTTGACCCTGACGGTTTCCGGAGCCAAGGCGGATCTGAAGGTGACGCTGTACAATGCCGATCAGAAGAAGCTCAAGTCGTTCACGGTGAGCGCCAAGAACGGCTCTTACACTTTGAGCGACTATCTGATGGCAGGCAGTTTCTATGTCGCGGTGCAGTCCGGCGACAGCGGCAAGGGTAAGAAGAATTCGGAGTTCACCATCACCGTGAAAGACAGCTATTTCCCGGCCTGGAGCAACGACGATTCGTTCAGCACGGCGCAGGTGGTGACGCTGGATCCGACCGGCACCGCTTTCACAGTCACCCAGGACAAAAACGGCAACAAGCCGTGGGTCGGTTACGGCGACGCGATCGACTACTTCAAATTCAACGCGACCGGCGCGGGTCTGGTGGAGCTGGAATTCACCGGTATGACGGCGGATTTGAAAGTGACGCTGTACGACGCCAATCAGAAGAAGCTCAAATCGTTCACCGTGAGTGCCAAGAACGATTCTTACACTTTGAGCGATTATCTGATGACGACCAACAGCTTCTATGTCTCGGTGCAATCCGGCGACAACGGCAAGGGCAAGAAGAATTCGTATTACACCCTGTCGGCTTCGGACGCCGTTTTCCCGACCGAGAACAATCCGGCGGGAACCAAGGCGCTGACGTGGGAAACCGCGACGAAGGCGACGGTGACGGATTGGGTCGGCTACGGCGATCCGGTGGATTACTTCAGCTTCAACCTGGCGAAGAGTTCGATCGTGGACCTGGATCTGGTCCCGACGGATTCGCAGGTGCGGGTCGGCAAGGAAATCAAGGTTACCTTGTACGATGACGCGGGCAAGAAGATTCGCCTCGACAGCGCGTTGACGACGACGGAGGAACTGCTTGCCGGCAACTACAAGGTTGCGGTGGAGATTTCCAATGAGAAGAAGTATCGCACGGAATACGCGTTGAGTGTGACGCAGCTGGCGTAATCGCAAAGGGGCGGTAGTATTGGCTATGCAATATTACCGCTCTCTTTGTATACCGGTACGGGCGAAACAATAGGGAAGGATCGCCGGGAGGCGATCCGGAGCCGCCCGGGGAATCGAGGGCGAAGCCGAACACGAGAGGGCTCGTCCCTCTCGGGCGAAGAGTAAGTCCGCGAAGCGGGCGTAACGAGATACGGAGCGGACGAGGCTGACGTTGGCGTTTGAAGATCGGGGTCTACTCGGAATCGGAGTCGCCGCCGAGGTTGCACAAATTACAGTGGCGGCAGTCCATGCCGGAGGGCGGCACATAGAGTTTGCCCTGCTTCAGGGCCCGGCGGTAATTCAAATGGTTCATCAGCCCCAGCAGCAATCCGACGATGATGAATGCCCCCGGCGCCGCCGTCGCCAGCATGAAGTCCGTCGTCCACGCCGGAATCAGTTTGACTTCAAACAGCGACCCCGAACACAGAAATTCGCGGATTCCCCCCAGCACCGTCAGCACCAGCATGAAGCCGAGGCCCATGCCCAGGCCGTCCAGCAGCGAACGCACCGGGTTGTTTTTCGATGCGAACGCCTCCGCGCGCCCCAGCACGATGCAGTTCACCACGATCAGCGGGATGAAAATCCCGAGCGCCGTATACACCGCGTCCGGCGCATAAGCCCGCATCAACCGCTCCACGATGGTTACGAAGGTCGCGATCACCACGATGTAAACCGGAATCCGGATTTTTTTCGGCACCCAGTCTTTGACCAGCGAAATCACCACGTTGCTGCCGATCAGCACGAAGGTTGTCGCCAATCCCATGCCCAGGCCGTTGACCGCATTCGACGTCACCGCCAAGGTCGGGCAGGTGCCCAGCAACAGCACCAGCACCGGGTTTTCTTTCCATAACCCTTTGGAAAAATCCTGCCAGTAACTCATGTATGCTTCTTTCGCTTTTTTTCGCCGCCGGTGCGGCGTTCTGTCGTCTATTGTTCGCCGCCGGTGCGGTGCCTCGTGCGCTCTATGTGTAGATCGGATTGTCGCTCACGCTTCCAATCCGATCTACACCATCTCGTTACGCCCGCTTCGCGGTTCTATTTTATTGTCTTTTTCGTCTTTTTCGTCTTTTTATTTTTTAAATTCGGTTTCGAGTTGCGACTGGTTGACGGCGTAGGTGGTCACGATTCGCTGCACCGCTTCCGTTACCGCCCGGCTGGTGATCGTCGCTCCGGTTTTGTACAGGAATTCACCGCCGTCCTTTTGTATTTCCCACGCCGCGCCATTCGCCCCGCGGCCCGCAAACTGATCCAGAATCGGATTCCCCGGCGTCCCCTCCGACGGCGTGAACAATGTCGCCAACGTTTTCATCTCCTTGCGGTCGGCGACCACACTGCCCAACCCCGGCGTCTCCTGGTGCTTCGTCACCAATACCCCCGAACGCCCCTCCGCCACCGTCCGCACCGCCCCGGCCGGCGTCAAACCCGCCAGCACAGCGACACCACCGGCGTAGCCGTTGGCCGAACTCGTCTCTCCCGCCACCCCGATCAATCTGCCGTCCCGATCCAATGCCCCGTAAAAAGTCACCTTCTGCCCCGAACCGTCCGAAGCCATCAGCTCCACCGGCTGTTCCGCGGGCGCGTTCGCAAACCCTTCCGGCAACACCTGCGCCAGCGCCTGGTTCCGGCTCCGCCCCTCGGCCGCGGTGATCGCCTCGGCCGTCACCACCGAAACCCACCCCAGCAATACCGCGGCAACGATGCCGACCAGCGCCAGCATCAGTGCCAACGTCAGGAAATCCGCCCGCTCCGTCATCGGCACTTTCATTGTCCGCTCCTTTTCCGCCGGCGGACATAGCCGAACGGCCGCAGTACGCAAAGCCGGTCAAACAACGGCGTCGCCGCATTCATCAGCAGGATCGAAAAGCTGACCCCCTCCGGGTAATTGCCCCAGATCCGGATTACCGCGGTGATGATCCCGCAGCCGATCCCGAAGCAGAGCTGCCCCCCCGCCGTAACCGGCGAAGTCACCGTGTCGGTGGCCATGAAAATCGCCCCCAGCAAGAGGCCGCCGGTCAGCAGATGAAACATAGCCTGCGGCGTCAGATCCGGCGCTCCCCAATTGGTCAGGCCGGTGATCACCATCACCGTCAGAATATACAGCACCGGAATCTGCCACTTGATAATTCCCCAACACAACAGCAAAACCCCGCCGAGAATCAACGCCACCGAACTGGTTTCCCCGATGCAGCCGCCCTTGTTGCCGAGCGCATACTGAATATATACCGAGAGCCGGTTCCAGCTGCCGAATCCGTCCGCCTGTCCGGTTTTCGCCAACTCCTTGGTTTCTCCCAATGGTGTTGCCGTCGTCGTGGCGTCGACTCTGTGGAAGCTCTCCGGCGCCCACGATACTTCACGCGGCGCCGGCCATGTCGTCATCGCCGCCGGCAACGCGATCAACAGCGCCACCCGCGCCACCAGCACCGGGTTGAATAAATTGTGCCCCAGCCCGCCGTAAATCTGTTTGCCCAGCCAGATCGCAATCAATGCCCCCAGGATGCACAACCACCAGCTCGCTCCCGACGGCAGGTTCATTCCCAGCAGCAACCCGGACAGCGCCGCGCTGCAGTCGCCGACCGTCCCCAGCGGTTTTTTCGCCCACCAGCACCACAGCGCCTCCGCCGCCACCGCGAAAACCATCGACAGCACCAGCACCCGCAACGCATCCCAGCCGAACCACCAGACGCCCGCCGCCGCCGCCGGAAGCAGCGCGATCATCACCTTGATCATGATCGCGCGTATGCCGCGCCCCGAATGAATATGCGGCGATGTGCTCAGCAACAGCTCCTTCCCTGTCGGCAAACGCACCGCCGCGCCCTGTTTTTCCGTCAATTCACTCACTTATTTACCTTTTTTCCCGGTGTTGCGGATTTCGTTTTTGGCCCGGCGCATGTGCTGAACCAGAGGGCGGTTGGCCGGGCACACATACGCACAGGCGCCGCACTCCAGGCAGTCCATCACGTGATTGGCCTGCGCCAGGTCGTAGTGTTCACTTTCGATCTGCATCGACAATGGACCGGGGGCCAGACGCATCGGACAGGCCCGCAGGCAACGGCCGCAGCGCACGCACGGACTCGAATCGTACAACCGGACCGCTTCCCGGCTCAACAGCAGGATGCCGGAGGTGTTCTTCATCACTGAGCCTTCGAAGGTCCGTTGCGCAAATCCCATCATCGGCCCGCCGAGAATCAGTTTGGCCGGCTCTTCGGTGATGCCGCCGGCCAGCTCCACGGCTTTCAAAAGCGGCGTTCCCAGCCGGAACCACCAGTTGCCCGGATTCGCCACCACGTCGCCGGTCACCGTGGCGACACGCTCGATCAAGGGTTTGCCGCGGCCGACGGCGTCGCGCACCGCCAGCGCGGTCGCGACATTCTGTACCACGCACCCCGCGTCCATCGGCAGGCCGCCCGCCGGAACCTTACGCCCGGTCACGGCGAAAATCAATTGCTTTTCCGATCCCTGCGGGTATGTCACCGGCAACTCCAGAATTGTCACGCCGAACTCGTCGGCGTGTTCGCGCAACCGGGCAATCGCGTCGGGTTTGTTGGCTTCGACCGCGATCGTCACTTTTGCCACACCGGCGGCCCGGCCGAGCATCGCCGCGCCGGTGAGAATTTCCAGATGCCGTTCGAGCATCAGCGCATGGTCGGCAGTCAGATACGGTTCGCATTCGGCGCCGTTCAAAATCACGTGATCGACCGTCTTCCCGGCCGGAGGCGACAACTTCACCGCGGTTGGAAACGCGGCGCCGCCCATGCCGACAATGCCGCAGTCGATAATCCGCTGCTTCAGCTCCGCCGGCGCCGCGTTGCGCCAATCCAGAGGCGGCGGCAATTCGGCCCAGGCGTCTTCGCCGTCCGGGATCAATACCAGTGCGTCGGTCAGCACGCCGGTCGGACCGGGCACCGGAATTCGGCTATCGATTTTTCCCGAGGTCGGCGCATGCAAATTGGCCGAAACCGGACCGGACGCCCGCGCAATCAATTGGCCGCGCTTGACGCTGTCGCCGGGACCGACCACCGCCTCCGGCGGCGCACCGGCATTCTGCGCCAGCACGATCACGTAACGATCCAGCAGCGGCGCGACCTGAATGGGTTTGCCCGCGCTCAATTCCTTGCCGTCGTAAACCGGATGGATACCGCCGGCGAAACGGAAATATTCTTTCATTCTTGCCTCCCGGTGCCGCGTGTGACACCTTCGTGGTCGGAGCGGCACTGCAAGCACCCGGTCGGACAACCGGCGGCGGCCACGATTTCGGGACCCGGCAATGCCGCATTGTCATAATTGACCGACACCACCGTGCCGTCCATTTGGAACATGCCCTCGGGCGCCGCTTTCACACACTTGCGGCAGCCGATGCAGGGAATGGCGCAGGCGGCCCGCTTTACCGGAGCCTTCGCTTTCGAACTGCAGTAAATATTCACCTTCGCGGCGGCGGGAACCAGTTTGATCAGGCCGCGCGGACAGGTTTTGACACATTGGCCGCAGCCGACGCACAGCTCCGGATGCACCACCGCCAGACGATCGATCATCTCGATCGCGTGAAACGGACATGAACGGGCGCAGCTGGAAAACCCGAGACACCCGTAAGTACAGCTTTTGGGGCCGCCGCCGACCAGCGAGGCCGACACGCAGTCGGTCACGCCGTTATAGCGCGTCGCGGTTTTGACGTGGCCGACGGAACCGCCGCACAATACCACCGCCACCTGCGGCGTCACTTCGCCGACTTCGACGCCGAGGACGCGGGCCACCGCGGAACGGATCTCCTGCGAGGAGACCGGACACTGGTTCGGCGTCAGCGTCCCCGCCACCAGCCCCTTGGCGAAGTCGAGGCAGCCGGCCTGGCCGCAGCCGCCGCAATTCGCTCCCGGCAGCAGATCGGCCACCGCTTCGATCCGCGGATCGGCGTCGATCCGGAAAAACCGCACCGCCAAAGCGATCAACACCCCTAAAATCACGCCGCATCCGGCCATGACCGCCGCCGCCATCAGAATGATCTGCCATGCCATAGCGTCAGCACACTCCCGAAAAGCCGATAAATCCCATCGCGAGAATCCCGGCGGTGATCAACGCGATTGAAGCCCCCTGAAACGGCTTCGGCACCTGTGACAGGTCGAGCCGTTCCCGCAATCCGGCAAACAGCAGCAACGCCATCGCGTAGCCGACACCGGAGACGAAGCCGTAGAAAGTGCTGTCGAAAATGCCACGGCCGACGTTGAAGTTGATTTGCGCGACGCCGAGCACCGCGCAATTGGTGGTGATCAACGGCAAATAGATGCCGAGCGCCCGGTACAGCGCCGGAGTCAATTTCTGCATGGCGATTTCCACCAGCTGCACCAAACCGGCGATCGACAGGATAAACAGGATGATCTGAAGGAAGTCGAGATTGTATGTGACGCCGCCCCATTCGACGTGAAGCAGGAAACGGGTGATGGCGGCGGTGCAAAAGCTGGCGATGGTCATCACGAAAACCACCGCTCCGGCCATCCCGAGCGCAGTGTCGAGCCGCTTGGAAACTCCCAGAAACGGACAAATCCCCAGAAAGCGTGAAAGCACGAAGTTGTTGACCAGAATCGCGCCGACGGTCAACTCCAGATAATGCTGCATTCTGTCTCCTTTTTTGATTCGCTGTCCGTGCCCGGCCTCCGGGGCAAGCTGCTTGCTCCGGGACAGGTCCGATTACGCCGAAACAAAAAAATCAGGAGGTGGCCATGTGGTCCATTTCCTGAAGCATGATGCCGGTGCCGTTGGCAACCGCCAGCAACGGATCTTCGGCGATGAAAACCGGCAACCCGGTTTCTTCCATCAACAGCCGGTCGAGTCCGTCCAGCAACGCTCCGCCCCCTGCCAGCATGATACCGCGGTCGATCAGGTCGGCCGCCAGTTCGGGAGGGCAACGTTCCAACGTCGTACGCACCGCCACCACAATCGAGGTGATCGGTTCCTGCAATGCCATCCGGATCTCTCCGGCGGTAATTTTCACCGTTTTCGGCAAACCCGAAAACAAATCGCGCCCCTTGACTTCCTTTTCCCGGTCGTCCTTGACCGGATAGGCACTGCCGAGCTGAATTTTGATCTCTTCCGAGGTGCGTTCGCCGACCATCAGGTTGTAGACCTTTTTCATATGCTGGCAAATCGCGGTATCCAATTCGTCGCCGCCGACCCGGACGCTCTGGGCGCTGACAATGCCGGACAGCGAAACGATCGCCACTTCGGTGGTGCCGCCGCCGATATCGACGATCATGCTGCCGGCGGGATCCGCGACCGGGAGATTCACCCCCACCGCCGCCGCCATCGGCTCTTCGACCAATACCACTTCTCCGGCGCCGGCGCGTTTGGCCGAATCCTTGACCGCGCGGTTTTCCACCTCGGTGATGCCGGAGGGGACGGCCACCAGCACCCGGGGATGGAGCTGGCGCTGACGCCACGGCACGGAGCGGACCGCTTTCTGAATGAAGTAACGCAGCATTTCCTCGGTGATCTCGAAGTCGGCGATCACCCCGTCCTTCATCGGCCGGATGGCGCGGATGTTGCCGGGGGTACGGCCGAGCATCCGTTTGGCCTCTTCACCGACGGCGAGCACTTCCTTGGTGTTCTCCTTGATCGCGACGACGGAAGGTTCCGACAGCACGATGCCTTTGTCCCGCACGAACACCAGGCAATTCGCCGTTCCGAGGTCGATTCCGATATCGGTCGAAAAAAACCGGCTGATACGCTGCATAAACATTATTGATGAATTCCCCGTAAAAACAATTTTTCTATAATAGACAACCGTTTTGGGAAATTGCAAACCTTAACCCGATAAAAAAAACGAGGTTTTATCCGGCTTCTGCGGAATCTTCCGGAGTTGATGCGGAAAAAACCGGGAACCCCGCTTGGGAGAATGGGGTTTTGCGGGGGCAGACTTAATTGCAGGGATTAGCGGTTGGCGTTAGACGTGTGGATCATGTTGAGTCTCGCAGTCACTTGGCATTGCATACTGGGGGCGGCAGGGCCGATAACAGGCGTGGGTCCTGAAGGGGGTAGCTGGGGGAAACGACGAGTTTCCCCCGGAGGCGCCCGCCAGCTGTGGCCGGCAGTTGGGGCGGCTTTTGTGGTGGTCTGGCCGGTTTGATACGGCAACCCACGCTCCCGGAAGAATTTCCAAAAGGTCGCGGAGGATGTGGCGTAGCCATATCCGCAGCAGAGGTGCAGGGTCCTGTGACCCTGCCGGGGGGCGCGGGGGCGAGGAGCCCCCGCATTCTCCCGCTCAGTATCTCAGTAGTTCTGGGCTTCGATTTCAAAATAGGCTTGCGGATGCAGGCAGGTCGGGCAGACGTCGGGAGCGGAATCGCCGACGTGGACGTAACCGCAGTTGCGGCATTCCCAGCGGCGGGATTCGGGGCGGCTCCAGACGGCGCTGCTTTCGATGTTGGCCAGAAGCTTGCGGTAACGCTCCTCATGGCGCTTCTCGACGGTGGCGACGCGGGCAAGCTGGTCGGCAAGCTCGGTATAGCCCTCGGCGCGCGCTTCCTCGGAGAAGTTTTTGTACATTTCGGTCCACTCTTCGTGCTCGCCGGCTGCCGCCGCCGCGAGATTCTGCATGGTGTTGCCGATGCCGCCGAGCGCCTTGAACCAGAGTTTCGCGTGCTCCTTTTCGTTGCCGGCGGTGGTTTCAAAGAGCGCCGCGATCTGCTCGTAGCCTTCCTTCCGCGCCGCGCTGGCGAAGAAGGTGTATTTGTTGCGGGCCTGGGATTCTCCGGCAAAAGCGTACGCCAGATTCTTCGCGGTCTTCGAGTTTTTGTCGACAGCCATTTTCATTTCTCCTTATTTCATAATTCCGGCACGCGTTGTTATCATGCCGTGAATAAGAATAATTCCTATTTGTGGAAAATGCAAGCCATGAACCGAGAAAAAAGTGTTACTTTACGGCAATCCGGTTCCCCTCCCGGCGGAATTGCAGCGGCGACAGCCCCAGGTGCCGGTGGAACAGCTTGGAAAAGTGAAACGGATCGGTATAGCCGACCTTGCGGGCGATTTCGCCGACGCCGAGATCGGTATGGCGCAGATAGCGCGCCGCCAGATCGAGGCGCCGGGCGATCAGATAATGAATCGGGGAAACGCCGAAGTGCGTCCGGAAGTGGCGGCTGAAGTAGTTCGGCGCCAGATGGATTTCTGCGGCGATCCGGACCAGCGACAGCCCGGGGTCGGCCAGATTGGCTTCGATAAAGGCGCGCGCTTCCGAAAGCGGCGGCGGAATCCGCGGTTGCCCGGCGTTGCCGCTGTTTTGAACGCGCCGCAATTCGAGAGAAAGCCCCCGCAGCCAGGTTTTGATGATGTCGTCGTCGCTCTCGCGGTAGGCGGTGCACTCCTCGTAAATATTGCGGAAATAGCGCAACGCGGTGTCTTCGTACAAAAAACGATAGGGGGTATTCACTTCGATGCCGCAGACGGCGATCTCTCCGGCGATAATCTCTTCCCGGGCGAAAATCCAGGAGCCGCGCCACGTCGGGCGGTGCAAGCTGTGATAATACACCTCGTGCGTGTTATCCCACAAGGTGCAGCAGTAGGCGGGAAGTTCACTGCTGCGGCCATCCACCTCCAGCCGCACCGGCTCCTGGTTGAAAATCAGGTAATACTTCACATCGGCAAAAAGATGCGGCACGATCCGTTCCCGGTTGCCGTGGATGCCGTGAATGACGATGCTCGTCACCACCCGCCGGCTGAAATCGAATTCCATGGAACTCATTCTGACGCCCTCCCTTTCGCATCAAGATAACCTCCGGAGCCGCCGGCGTCAAGCCGGGACTCCCGTTTTTTGATAAGAAAGTAAGAAAAACACATAAGTTGGAACTATAACACCATTGTTATTTCCTTCCGGATACGCTATAATTATTAACAGAAAACAACAGGAAAGGATTCCCGGATGCGGAAGCGATTTACAATTGAACTGGTTGCGGTTGTGCTGGCGGGGTGGTGCTGTGCGGCGCCGCTGCCCCGGGCGGCAGTGCTCATGGCCGACGATCCCGGTTCGATGGCCAATGAAACCGATCTTTTGGATGGATTCGGCGCGATTGACAAATACCACATACGGGAATTGGAGCAGCTGAACCGGAAGCTGCCGCAGTATGACATCGTCGTTTTCACCTCCTGCGCCAACTACGAGGCTGATCGGGATTTCAATGACTTTCGGGATGCGTGGCAGAAGTACGTCGCCGGCGGCGGCACGGTGCTGGTGTTCGACGCCAATTACCCGCAGACTTCGGACCGGGTGACGGCGCCGTTTCTGGAGCGGCCGGAGCCGTTCGTCTGGGAGGCGTGCCAGGTTTCCGGCGAAAGCTACAGCGACGGCGGGATTGCCGCCGGCGGCGAGGTCCGGTGGGGAGAGCCCGCGTCGTTGACCGGGTATTTGCCCAAGCTGCGCAGCTGGCAGCATTTCGACCGGGTTCCCGCCGGCTGGGAGCCGGTGATCGAATGCAAGCACGGGCGGCCGATGCTGCTCGAACGCCGTTACGGCAAGGGGTCTGTTCTGGTGTCCAACTATTACGGTCTTTACTCCATCGTCGGCAAAGAATTCATCCGTGATCTGGTCCGCAATCTCGTTTTTCAACGCTCCTGGGAGCGCGAAGGGCTGGAATTGACCGCCAACGAGGTCGTTTTCGATGACGCGGGCCTGCGCTGGCAGGGTACGGTCCACGCCGATGCCGCGGCGGTTCCCGGATTGACGGCGCGTCTTCTCGATGCCGCGGGCCTGGAATTGGCGCAGGCGCCATTGGCGTTCGACGCCGAAGGCTACGCTTCGTACCGCTTCGATGTCGTGCCGCCGGAAGCCGGAGCGACAACCGTGATCGAGAGGGAACACGCCGAATTTCCGGCCTATCGCCGCTTCCACGCCGCCCCCGATCGCCGGGTGCGCTGGCATTTGCCCGCCCGGCTGCAGCCCGGCCAGCTGGCGCGGGTCCGGATTCCGCTTGCCAATACGGGCAACCGGAGTTGCGCCGATGCGGGAATCCGCGTGGACGACACGCTCTACTTCGCGACGGTGGCGGAAGACGGGGTGCTGCGTGGCGATCTATCCGGCATTGCTCCGGGAACACACCGGGTGTCGCTGGTACTGGACGGCGAAGAAACCGAAACGCAGACATTCACCGTCACCGCGCCGGAGATGTATTTGACCATCGACGCCGACGGCTGGCTTTCGCGCGGCGGCGAGGATTTTTTCCCGATCGCCCTGTATCATGTGTCGCGGGCGACCGGCGTCACCGCCGAAAACCGGATGAAGTGCCTCGCGTTTGCCGCCGACAACGGCTACAACCTGATATTGATGTCGACCATCGGAGAAAGTGCCGACGATGCCTTCATGGCGGAAGCGGCGCGGCGCGGCGTCGCGATTTTCTGCGACGTCAAAGCGATGGAGGAAATCGCGGCGAAGCGCGATCAATGGCCGGCGGTGGCAAGTTGGATGCACGAGCTCGACGAACCGGAACACTGGGGCTACAGCCGGGACGATGTGCTGCGCCGGGCGGAGGCGATTTACCGGGCGGATCCGCGCAGCGTGATCTTTTCGTCGATGGAAACGGCTTCGACCATCGTCGCGTATTCCGGCGTGGCCGACCTGATGGCGACCACCGGCTACCCGGTTCCGCACGATCCCTTGCGGCTGGTCTTCGACAAAATGAAGCTGTTGACGGCAATGGCGGAAAAATACATGTTCGTTCCGATCGCCACCGTCCAGGCATTCGGCTACCCGCGCCCGGAAGACCGCGGTCACGGTTATCCGGGGCTGCCGACGCCGCAACAGATCCGCAATATGACCTGGCAGGCGTTGCTGAACAATGTCCGCGGCATCCAGTATTACACCTATGCCGACGGCGCGTTCCTGCTGGACGACTACCCGGAATTGTACGAGTGCATGCGGCGGCTGCCCGCCGAAATCGCTCCGGCCATCCCGTTTCTGCGCGGCGGCGATTTCACCCGGCTGGAAACCGGCGACAGTGACATCGAAGGCGGTTGCTGGCGCCTTTCCGGCCGGAGTTTGACCGTTTACGTCAATTTGTCGGATACGCCCCGGCGGCTGTCCGCGGACGATAGTATCATGTCTCCGTATGAGGTCATCATCCGGAATCAGGAAAATCAATAACCATGAAGACAATGACAATGAATCTTCCCACTTCTTCTCTCCCGGAATTTCCGGAGACAAGCCGTTGGATCTGGCTGCCGGAGCAGCAGTTCCCGCAGCAGCAGCTCTCTCCGGTGTCGTTTTATGCCGACCGGCACGGCTTCGCCTGCGGCGGCGCCGTTTTCGTCCGCTGTTTCGAGTTGCCGGAGGATTTCCGGGGCTGCCGCCTGTTGGTGACCGGCGATTGCAAATACCGCCTCTTTGTCAACGATGAAATCTTCTGCGACGGTCCGCCCGAAGTCGGGGGCGATTACGGCAATACCGAGGCGCCCGACTGGTTTTTTTATGAAATCCGCACGGTGGCCGCGCCGTTCCGGAGCGGGACGAACCGGATTACCGCCGAGGTGATGCTGCAGGGCGATTCCCAATGCGATTATTCCTGCGGTCACGGCGGTTTCCGGCTGGCGCTGCTCGATGCCGCCGGGAAGCCGCTGCTGGTTACTGACGACAGCTGGCGCTGCCGTTTCGACTCCGGCTGGTGCGGCGACGGCAGATACTTTCCGGCGGTGGAGCCGTTTCCATGGTTCGCCGCCGAATGCCTGACGCCGGAGACCGCCCGGCGCTGGCGGCTGCGCCCCTACCCATTGCCGCCGGCGGCAAGCTCCGAACTGTTCCCGGTGGAAATCCGGGAAGTGAACGACGATGCCCGGCTGGAACAGCGGGAGGAATTTCTGCGCCGCGAAGCGCCCTTGCTCATTCGTTCCGGGACTCCGGCGACCTTTCTCGTGCGTTTCCCCACGGAAGTCGCCGGCTGCGTGGAGTTTGAAATGGAAAGCGCGCCCGGCGCCCGGCTGGTCTGCCGCTATCAGGAGGTGGCCGGAAACACGCATGCCAGTGAAGAATACTGTTCCAACGGCGGCCGCGTCCGTTTCCGTTTTCGCGGCGTACAGGCGGTTTTGTGGCTGGAGGTCACGGTCCATTTCGCCACCTTCGGCTATGCCGGATATGGGGATGTGCGGCTGCATAAGTTGAGCGTGTTCCGGCAGGGTTTTCCGCTCGGCGAGGCGGCGCCGTTCCATAGTGACAACCCGGACTATCTGGCGGTGCGGAAGTGCTGTGAAAACACCCTGCGGCTGTGCATGCAGCGGCTGCACTGGGATTCGCCGGTGCACAAGGAGGGGCTCGGCTGCCTCGGCGACTACCGGATTCAGGCGCTGCAGAGCTATTATCTCTTCGGCGAATCCCGGCTGATGCGCCTCGACCTGATCCGGATCGCGCTGCTGCTGCGGCAGAAGCAGCGGCTGCTGTTCCATGCCGGTTTCAACGCGCTGTATCCGGTGATGCTGCGCGAGTATATCCTGTATTCCGGCGACCTCGGCATTCTGGACGAGCCGGAAATTCTCCCCGCGGTCGATCTGGTGCTGCGGCTGCTGGAGGCTTGCCAGGATGACACCGGGATGCTGACCCGGGCGGACAACTATATGTTCGTCGACTGGTGCGTCATCGACGGCTGCAACTTTCACCATCCGGACGCGGTCAACGGCGCGGCGGCGCTGACGGCTTTTTATGCCATGGCGCTGGAAGCCGCCGCCGCACTGGCCAAATGGCGGAACGATCCCCGGCAGGAGCAGCAGCGGCGCGAGGCGTGGAGCCGGATACGCCGGAATTTTCACACCCTCTGCTTTGACCGCGGACGCCGTTGCTATCGCAACGGGCCGGAGGCGCCGACGGGGGCGCCGCAGACCGGAATTCTGGCTATCCGCGCCGGACTGGCGCCGGAGAATACGGCGCGGCAGATCATCGACGGGTTGTGCGACGCGGCGGCGGCACACCGGATTCAGCCTTATTTCTGCGATTATCTGTTCGACGCGCTGGCGGTGACCGGGGCGTACGAACGGCGCGGCGCCGGGGTGCTGGCGCTCTGGAACGAGCTGGTGGCGGAGCATCCGGAGTCGTTGAAAGAGAGCTGGGAGTGCGGCGATTACTCGCACAGCTGGGGCGGGACGCCGGCGATTCAGTTCGGCAAACGGATTCTCGGCGTGGAGCCGGAGGCGCCGGGCTTCGCCGAATGCCGGATTGCGCCGGTGACGTGCGGATTGCGTCATGCCGCCGGGGCGGTGCCGACGCCGCACGGTGCGATTGAGGTCGCCTGGGAGAGGGATGGAAACGATTTCCGCCTTGTCGTCCGGCACCCGGAGGCGGTGAAAGTGACCGTGATCGCGCCGGAGTCCAGCACCAGCCGCGTCGAGTGCAACGGCATCCCCGTCCTGCTGGAAAAATAAAAAAAGAAAAAATCTTAAAAAAAATAAAAAAATAGAGCCGATGGCGAAGCCGAAACCGCGCGCAAAGCGCGAGGGGGAAGAGCAAGTCCGAAGGACGGAGCGAGCGAAGCGGCGGTCTGCACCCCGTCCTACGGAGGCACCGGTCCAGCAGGTGAATTCTGCTGGTCGATGCGAAGCGAAAACGAGGGGCTTGTCCCCGAGGGGGAAGAGCGAGCTCACGAATGTGAGCGTAGCGAGTCGATGGCGCCGCAGGCGCTCGAAAGAGGCGAAAGTAAAGCAAGCGAGCCGGGAGGCGAGCGCTTCCGCCCGAGGTAGCGATGGTGGAGATTGGATTGGAAGCGTGAGCGACAATTCGATCTACACATAGAGCGGACGAGGCGCCGCACCGGCGGCGAACCACAAACGATGGAACGCCGCATCAGCGGCGAACATACGATAACGAATTCAACCAAAACCAAGTTAAGAAAGGAACCCGAACCATGAAAAAACATTTCACACTCATTGAATTGCTGGTTGTGATCGCGATCATCGCCATTCTCGCCAGCATGCTGCTGCCGGCGCTGTCGAAGGCACGCGCCGCGGCACAGGGAATCAAATGCACCGGCAACCACAAACAATTCGGATTGGGGTGGATGATGTACGCCGGGGACAACGACGACAGGCCGTTGTACGGCTTCTGGGACAAGGAGAATGTCGACAGCTGGTACAGCCAGATCTGGCCGTATGTGGCGAGCTACGATGTGTACAAATGCCCGACATTTCCGGTGGACATCATGGATGTGACCAACGTCAACATCCATATCGTTTCGCCGGGGAAGGAATACATCTTCCCGCACGCCATCGGCTACAGCAACAAGCTCGGGCACAACGCCGGCGGCTGGCATTACAACCTGCCGAAAACGGTGATGAAAACCACTGCGTTGAACAATACCGCCCCGGTGTTCTTCGACGTCTGGAACTTCGCCTATCTGGTGACGCATACGATGACCAAAACCAATCTCGACCGGTTGGCGCCGGAGCAGATCAACGGCCTTTTTGACTGGCGCCACAGCGGACGCGGCAACGTCGCCTTTTCCGACGGCCATGTCGAAATGCTTTCCGGCCCGGCGGTATGGGCGCTGCTGGATAAGTTCTCCGGCTATCCGGCCGAAGGACTGGACTGGGACCGCGCCCAATTCTGGATGACCGGGCAGTAATTACCATGGCGGGGGAGGGAAACATCATGTTCCGTATTGCGATCCTCTCCTGTGTCGTGCTGATGCTGTGCTGCCGGCCCGGCGCGGCCGAGTTCCTCGGCATGTCGCCCGCGCCGGCTCCGGCGGCGGAATTCACCGTCACCATGCTCGACGCCGGGCCGCACCCGGGAGATATCTTCCTCTTGCGGACGCCCGGCGGGCGAACGGTCCTGATCGATTGCGGCTGGGAGCAGTACGCTGCTACGCAATTGCTGGCGCCGCTGGAGCGGCGCGGCATCGACGCCATCGATACGGTCATCATCTCCCACCCGGACGAAGATCACCTGGGCGGATTGGTATGGCTGCTCCGTCATACCGTAGCGGTCGGCGAAATCATCTGGTCGGTTCCCCCCGATGAGGATATCCGGAAATACACTCCCGCCGCCGATGCCCCCGGTGTGCTCGACGGGATGAACGCGGTGCGGGAACTTGCCGCGGCGCGCGGCATTCCGGTGCGCGAGGCGGTCCAGGATGAAGAGATCGACCTCGGCGGCGGCGTCACCGCCACCGTTCTCCTGGCCGCCCGCGCCGGAGAGCCGATCGCCGCCTTTGTCAACAACAATTCGCTGATCCTGAAGGTGGCCTACCGGAACTTCTCGATGTTGTTCACGGGAGACCTGCTCGGGGAGGAGGAGGCGTTGCTGTTGGAGCGGCATTCCGACTTGCGCGTGGACTGCCTGAAAGCCGGCCACCATGCCGGTCCCTACAGCTGCGGCGACCGTTTTCTCGCCGCCACTCATGCCGCCATCGCTTTCGCGCCGATGCCCGAATGGCTGTCTTGTGACGAACGCAGCGCCCAGCCTGCCGCGTTGCTGAAAAAGTATGACATTGCCGTTTTCCGCAGTTGGGAGTACCCGGAATTGACGTTGAAAACCGACGGTCGTGTCTACTGGCTGGAGCCGGAACGCTGAGATGAATGATCCCTTGACAATGCAACTTTGATTCCTGAGAGACGCATTTTTCCCGGAAGAATTATTTTCCCGATGCCTTGCCGTCGGCTGTTCGGCAATATTTGCAATTAATTTGGCTTTTTTTCCGGCAAAAACTTGTTAAAGTTGCGGTTGCGTGTATATTATTCTAATCTATTTGTGCAACCAAGGGATCACTGTTATGAATGAATTGGAAAACCGCGATTTCCCGATCAGCGTCGAGGGAATCATGCACACTGCGTATTTGCAGTATTCTCTCAGCGTCAACGTCGGCCGCGCCATTCCCGATGTCCGGGACGGCCTGAAGCCGGTGAACCGCCGGATTCTGTATGCCATGAAGCGCGCCGGCTATACCAAATCCCATGCTTATGTCAAATCCGCCAAGGTCGTCGGCGAAGTGATCGGTAAATACCATCCGCACGGCGACAGTTCGGTGTATGACGCCATGGTGCGGTTGACCCAGGACTTTTCGATGAGCGTGCCGCTGATCGACGGCCAGGGCAACTGGGGCAGCATCGACGGCGACTCCGCCGCGGCCTACCGCTATACCGAGTGCCGCCTGGAGCGCCTCTCCGAAGAGTTGCTGGCCGACCTGGAAAAAGATACCGTCGACATGACGCCGAACTTCGACGAAACCGAACTCGAGCCCAGCGTGCTTCCGGCGCGCTTCCCGCAGCTTCTGGTCAACGGTACCACCGGTATCGGCGTCGGGATGGCGACCAGCATTCCGCCGCACAACCTGCGCGAAGTCATCAATGCCACCATCGTGTTGATGGACAATCCGCAGGCCACGGTCGACGAGCTGATGCGCGAAGTGCCGGGGCCGGATTTTCCGACCGGATCGATCATCCGCGGCCGCGCCGGCATCCGCCAGTTTTACCTGACCGGACGCGGCAGTGTGCGCGCCCGGGCCAAGGCTGAAATCATCGAAAAAGACGGCCGCGAGCAGATCATCGTCACCGAAATTCCTTATATGGTCAACAAGGAACAGATGGTCAAAAAGATCGCGGACCTGGTCAATGACAAGCGCATCACCGGGATTTCCGGCTTGCGCGACGAAAGCAGCAAGCGCGTCGGCGGCACCGGTATACGGATCGTCGTCGACATCAAGCGCGGCGCGATGGGTTCGGTCGTGCTCAATCAGCTTTATGCCCATACGCCGATGGAGAGCTCCTACGGCTGCATCATGCTGGTGGTCGACCATAACCGCCCGCGGGTGATGAATCTGTCCCAGGTGCTGCAGGCCTATATCGACCACCGGCTCGAAGTGATCACGCGCCGGACCATGTTCGATCTGAAGAAGGCCGAAGCGCGCGCCCATATCCTCAACGGCTTCCTGATCGCGCTCGACAACCTCGACGAAGTGGTGCGCATCATCCGCGAATCGCGGACCCGTCAGGACGCCGCGTCCAGTCTGATTGCCCGTTTCGGCTTCTCCACCGAACAGGTCAACGCCATTCTCGAAATGCGTCTGCATCAGTTGACCGGACTGGCCCGCGAAGAGATCGAAAACGAACTGGCCGAACTCAATATCAAGATCGATTATTACCGCTCGCTGCTCGCCAGCCGCGAGCTGCGCCTCGGCGTCATTCGCGACGAGCTGATCGAAGTGCGCGACAAATACGGCGCCGACCGCCGTTCCGAAATCACCACCGATGACGGCGATTTGAACATCGCCGACCTGATTCCGCGCCACAGCTGTGTGATCACGGTCTCGAACACCGGTTACATCAAGCGGGTGCCGGCGGATACCTACCGGACCCAGCACCGCGGCGGCGTCGGCATCATCGGGATGGAGACGAAGGACGAGGACTACGTCGAGCATGTGTTCAACGCGGACAGCCATGACGTGATTTTCTTCTTCACCGACAAGGGTTTCATGTACAATCTGAATGTCTATGAAATCCCGGAAGGCGCCCGTACCGGCAAGGGCAAGGCGATCGTCAATATGATCAAGACCGAGCCGGGCGAAAAGATCCAGGCGATGTTGACCGTGACCCCGGCCGACTTCGACGATCCCGGCCGCTTCATCGTGATGGCGTCGAAGCGCGGTTACATCAAGAAGACCGAATTGACCGCGTTCAAGAATCTGCGCAAGGCCGGCATCCGCGCCCTGGTGATCGAGGACGACGACGACCTGATCGGCGCCGCGCTGTGCTCGAACGGCAACGAAATCATCCTCGCCAGCTCTTTCGGCATGGCCTGCCGCTTCGAACAGTGCGACGAAGAAATCCGGCCGATGGGCCGCGGCGCCCGCGGCGTCACCGGGATGCGCTTCAAGATCGGCAACGACTTCCTGGTCAGTATGGTGGTGGTGGAGCACGCCGATGACAGCGAAGCCGGCGAAGACGACGAAACCGCGCCGGAAGCCGGCGAAGGCGAAGAGGAAGCCATTCAGCTTCATGACGGTCCGGAAATTCTGGTCGTCACCTCGGGCGGCATGGGCAAGCGCAGCCGGGTCGCCAATTACCGGAAAACCCACCGCGGCGCCACCGGCGTCGTCAACATCAAGTTGCGCGAGGGCGAAACCGTCATCAGTGCGGTTCAGATCGTCCCCGGCGATGAAATTCTGTGCACCACCGAGCGCGGCCTCCTGGTCCGGTTGCCGGCGGATGAAATCCGTACGGTCGGACGCGCCAGTTACGGCGTCCGGATCATGAATCTGCGCGAGGGCGACCGCATCACCGGCGTGGCCCGGCTGATCGAAGTGATAACCGGGGACGACAATTCCGATGCCTCCGCGGAGGACGCCGATGTCACGGTGGAAGCCGTGGAAGTCACCGGCGCCGCGGAAACCGGCGAACTCGAAAATGAAGTCCCGGAAGGCGGCGAAACCGGAAATGAAACCGACGGGCTCGAATAATTGCCGGATTGTCGGCATTGTCAACGCGACACCGGACAGCTTCAGCGACGGCGGCTGCTATGACCCCGTGAAACACGCCCTGGCATTGGCCGCCGCCGGAGCCGACTGGCTGGATCTGGGCGGCGAGTCCACCCGTCCGGGCAGTGCCTGCATCCACGAAGCGGAGGAGATCCGCCGGGTGGTGCCGGCGATTGCCGCGCTGCATGCCGCGCTCCCGGCGATGACGCTGTGCGTCGACACCCGGAAGGCCGCGGTGGCCGGGGCGGCTCTGGCTGCCGGCGCCGCCGTCGTCAACGACGTTTCCGGCCTGGTTTACGATCCGGAGCTGGCGGCGGTGGCCGCCGAACACCGCGCCGTGCTGGTGTTGACGCATTCGCGCGGCACGCCGGAGCACATGCTCGACGCCGACCATACCGATTACGGCAGTGCCGGCGTCATCGCCGCCGTGCTGGAATTCTGGGAATGCCAGACCCGGGCCGCCCGTGCCGCCGGTGTCGCTCCCGAAAACATCTGGGTCGATCCGGGCTTCGGCTTCGCCAAGACGGCGGAGCAAAATTGGGAGATGGCGGACGGCTTCGAACGCTTTCTCACGCAGCCCTATCCGGTCTATGTCGGCGTATCGCGGAAGCGTTTCCTCGGCGGCTCCGACCCGATGGCGCGGGTGGAGGCGGGGACCCGGGTGGCGGTGAATCTGGCGCGGCGCGGCGCGCGCGCCGTGCGCACGCACGATGTGGCGGAATTCCGCCGGGCAGCCGGGAGGCAATAGACGGCACTATGGATATGGCAATGCTGATGGAACATCTACGCGGGATTTCAATCCACGTGCTGCCGGTGATCGAAATTGCGATCCTGGCGTTCCTGATTTACAAAACCCTGTACTATTTGCGAGGAACCCGCGGCGCCAATGTGCTGGCCGGGATGATCGTGGCGCTGCTGGTGCTCAATATCATCTCCAAAGCGTTGAAATTCGAGGTGATCGCGTGGCTGTTGTCGGGCTTCTGGGGCTTGCTGGGGATGGCGGTGATCGTGATCTTCCAGCCCGAATTGCGGCGGGCGTTCGCGCAGCTCGGCAGCATGACCAACTGGCGCCGGAGCCGCCGCCGCGAAACGGTCGTCGAACTGGTGACCGCGGTGCTGGAGATGTCCCGCAAACAGGTCGGCGCGATCATTGTGATGGAGCGGCGCATCGGCATGCAGGCGCTGATCGACGACTCGGTCAAACTCGATGTCCGGTTGAATGCGCTGCTGATCGAATCGATTTTTTTCCCCAACGCGCCGCTGCATGACGGCGCGATGATTGTCCGGAACGACCGGATTGTCGCCGTCCGGGCGATTCTGCCGCTGTCGCGGCAGAAGCTGTCGCGAACGATGGGAACGCGCCACCGGGCGGCGCTCGGAATCACCGAAGAAACCGACGCGGTGGTGATCGTGGTTTCCGAAGAGACCGGCATGATCAGCCTGGCCTGCCGCGGCGCGATCGTCCGGGGCTTGTCGGCCGACAATCTGGAAAGCCACTTGCATGAGTTGTTATTCGGCAAAGCCGCCGAACTTCCGGAGGAGCCGGTCACCATATTGGTGGAAGCGCCGGCGGTTGACGGCAACGGCACCGATGGAACCGGAGAGAAGCGATGATGAACCATGAGTCCAACATGCCGGAAAAGCGGTCGCTGCACCGGAGTTTTCTGCCCGCGTTTCTGCGCCGGAATTTCACCCGCAAGGCCGTGGCGGTATTTCTGGCCGCGTTGCTGTATTATTACGTGCAGGACCAACTGGGCGCCGAGGCGCGTTTTTCCAAAATCCCGGTGGAGATCGATCTGCCGGGCATGCTGCACAATGCCGATTACATCGTCCCGTCGGTCACGGTGGTCATCACCGGCTCCACCGCCAAGCTCAACGAACTTTCCGCGTCGGATATCCGGATCCGCGCCGCCGTCAGTATGGACGACTACACGCCGGGCTCTCCGTATATCCTGCGCCTGCAGCCCCGCGACGTCAAGCTGCCGTCCGGGTTGAAGGTGGAGCGGATCGAACCGTCGGATATCCAATTGCCCCACCTGGAACCGATGGTGACGCGCCGGGTGCCGGTGGCGGCCGAGTGGAGCGATCCGGAGGGGCGCCACGCGGAATATTCCGTCCAGGTGCAATTCGTCCCCGAGTCGGTCGCCGTTTCCGGGCCCGAATCGGTGGTGCGCACGATCAAAGAGGTGAAAACCGTGCCGATTCCGCTGGACTGGCAGGCGACCGATCAGTTTTCGGTGGCGGCGACGCTGCTGGCACCGCCGGATGTGGAAATGAGCGTGGCAAAAGTGGAGGCGCATATTGAAGTCCTGTTGAAATACACCTCGCGCACCTTTAAAAAGCTGCCGGTCATGGTGATGGACGACAGCCGGCTGACGCCGCGCCGGGTTCAGATTCTGAATGAGGAAGGCGTGGAGGTGACGGTGAACGGGCCGCCGAGTCAGGTGACGCTGATGCGCGATGTGCAACTGTGTCCCTACGTCGATATTTCCGGGATCCGGGAAGCGGGTGAGTACCAGCTTGCGGTCGAGTGCCGGATGCCCGACGACGTTGAAAGCGCGGTAAAGCGGGTTTTTCCGTCAAAAGTCAAGGTAAAAATCGCAGAACCATGACGCTGCGATTTGCGAAATGTTTGAAATGGGTGTATTAGTTAGCTAAATACGAGCAATACGGAGAAAAGAAGAATGGCAATTTCCAGAATGAACGCGGTTTTCGCGAAACACCACCGGGTGATTTTCGGGGTGTTTACGGTAATCATCATCATTACCTTTGTCGGTTTCCTCAGCCCGGGCGAAGCATCGTTCCTGGAAGGTTTTACCGGTTCCAGCTCCGTCGGCACGGTATTCGGCCACGGTATCAGCCGGACCAAGCTGATCGAACAGATTCGTTACAACGCGCTGCTCAACAACCGGGCGCAGAATGACACGATGGCCATGCAGAATGCCTTTGCCAGCCTGGCGATGCAGCAGGTCGCCAAGGACCGCGGCCTGCGGGTCAGCGACACCGAGCTGGCGCAGACCCTGCGCATGCTGCCGTATTTCCTCAATCCGGAAACCGACAAATTCGACAAGGAGCTTTACCGCAAGGCGTTGGCGGCGATGCAGATCAAAGCCGCCGACTTCGAAGAGGCGCTGCGCCGTCAGATTCTGGTGGAGAAACTTCAGATGTCGCTTTTCGAATCGGTCACCGTCAACCCCGGGGAGGTGGAGGAGTTCTACAACTTCAACAACGAAGTTTTCGACGTCAAGGTCAAGCGCTTCAACAGCCAGGACTTCCTCGCTTCGATCATTCCCGGCGAAACCGAATTGCAGGAGTATTTCGAAAGTGCGCGCGACAAATTCATGATTCCGGCGCAATTTGCCGGTGAGGTGGCGGTCTTCGATCTGAACGATCCGGCACTGGTCGCGCAAGCCGGCCAGGACGTCACCGACGAGGAAGTCCGGAAATTTTACGACGCCAACCCGAACGCTTTCCGCAAGGCCGGCAAGGATAACCAAATGGAACTGCCGGAGTTCGCCGCCGTGAAAGCCGACGCCAAAAAGATGCTGATTCAGGCGAAAGCCCGCAATCTGGCCAATGCCGCGGCCGGAAGCTTTGCCCGCGCCGCCGGCAACGGCATTCAGGCTGCCGCGGATAAGAAAGCCGCGTTTGACCGGGTTGCCGCCGATCACAAGGTGAAACTGGTTGCGACCGGCGATTTCCGCATGGACGCGACCAAGGCCGGCGACGTTCAGGATCCGGCGATTTTGAAAGCGCTCACCAAAGTTTCCGACAGCGTGCCGATGACCGGTGTGATCAACGGGCAGGACAAGGTTTATGTCGGGTTGCGGGAATCCTACATCCCGGAACGGCAGGCGGAGTATACCGAAGTGGCCCGTGACGTCTATAACGCCTACCGGCAGGCAAAGGCCGTCGAAGCCGCCCGGGCCCAGGCTCTGGCGGGTTACACCGATCTGGCCGCGCTGGCGCCGGAGGCATTGCCCGCGGCGGTGAGTGCGGGCGGTTTCACCGATTTGCCGGCGTCGACCCGGCGCGAACTGGATTCCGCGTTCAATCCGGAAATGATGGCGGTCGGCCGGTTGGCAACCAATCTGGCCGCCGGCGAAATGGCGCCGCCGGAAGATACGATGGATGGCGCCGTGATCGTCTATGTGGCCAAGCGGACCCAGGCGGATCCGGCCAAGTTCGCCGATGTCAAGGCATCGACGGAAAACGAACTTCTGCGGCTGAAGCAGCAGTTGAACGGACTGAATTTTATGACTTATTTGAATGCAAACTGTACCTACAAGCTGGGCGACGAAAGAATGTGATGAAGACTCCGGAATTTGCGCTCGGGCGGCAGCTCAATGTCGAGTTTTACCATTGCTCCGCCCAGATTCTGGCCGACTGCGGCCGATTGCGGAATATCTTCGTCGCCTCGGCCCAAAAGGCCGGGGCCACCGTACTGGAGGCATATTTTCACTCGTTCGAGCCGCAGGGATCGAGCGGAGTCGTGATCATCGCGGAGTCGCACTTCGCCGTCCATGCCTGGCCGGAGTACGGTTATGCGGCGGTGGATATATTCACCTGTTCGGACCGGGTGGACTTCGATGTGGCGATCCTGGAGCTGCAGCAGGGGATGAAGTCGGGCGCGGCGGTGGTTTCGCGCGCGTTCAGCCGCGGGCTGGTGAATTCGCAGGAGGTGGAAACCGCGTCGGCGCAGGAGTTCCGCAGCCGCCTGGCGGAGACCACGCCGAATTGGCGGACCCGCTATGAGGAGTCGAACGCGGTGGCGATGTCGGTGCAGATCGATCTGCATGACTGCTGCCGGCTGGAAGCGCTCGGAGATTGGCTGGCGGCGGTGAATTTGCCGCAGGAATCGGTGACAATACGCCGTTCGCCTGCGGGGCGGACGGTATATCTGGATGTTTTCGGCTATGCGTTTTTTGAACCCCGCCCGCTGGCGGAAGCGGCATTGGCCCATTTCGGCGGCGGACATTACAAAATGCAGGTCAATCTGCGCTACTGATGGGAGGGGGGGGACAATGACGGAATGGTTTTCCGAACGCGGCAACGGCATCGGGCAGGATTTTGAAGTGACCTCCTGCCTGGTCGACCGGCAGACGCCGCTTCAGCGGCTTCAGATCTTCGAAACCGCCCGCAACGGCCGTTTGCTCGTGCTCGACGGCGTGATCCAGCTGCTCGAATCCGACGAATTCATCTACCATGAAATGCTGGTCAATCCGGCCCTCATGGCGCACCCGGCGCCGCGCCGGGTACTGGTCGTGGGCGGCGGCGACGGCGGCGCCGTCCGCGAGATCGCGCGCCACCCGGAAATCGAGCGGATCGACTGGTGTGAAATCGACGCCGATGTGGTCGCCTGCTCCCGGGAATGGCTGCCGTCGGTGGCACAGGCCAATGACGATTCGCGGGTGGTGCTCACCATCGGCGACGGCAGTGAATTCATCCGCGACCATAAGGAAGCCTACGATGTGATCGTGGTCGATTCGACCGATCCGGGCGGCCTGGCGGAGCCGTTGTTCGGCGCGCCGTTTTACCGCGATGTCCGCCGGGCGCTGCGTCCGGGCGGCATTGTTTCGAGCCAGTCGGAATCGGTGTTTCTGTTTCCGCAGGTGGTGCGGCATCTGCACGATATCACCCGTGCGGTATTTCCGGTATCGAATTATGCGATGTTTTATGTGCCGAGCTACCCGACCGGAACGATCGGGGCTTGTGTGGCAGGCGACGGTGACGTGGCGCTTCCGGTTCGGGAGGCGGCGCCGGAGTTGGTTGGGCAATGGCGTTATTACAGTGCGGCGATGCATCGGGCGGCGTTCACGCTGCCGCCGTTCGCCAGGCGCTGTCTGGAGGCGTGAAAATGGCGCTCCTCGAGGTCAATGATCTGCGGGTTCACTACCGGATGCGGGGCAGTTGGTTCCGCAAGCCGGACGAGCTGAAAGCGGTAAACGGGGTTTCGTTCGATTTGGAAGCGGGCGAAACGCTGGGCCTCGTCGGCGAGAGCGGCTGCGGCAAGAGTACGCTCGGACGCGCCCTGGTGCGTCTGGAGCGGCCGTGTGCCGGGGCGATCCGGCTGAACGGGCGGGATTTGTCGACCCTGCGGGGCAACGCGTTGCGGCGGGCCCGGAAGGATTTTCAGATGATCTTTCAGGATCCGTACGGATCGTTGAATCCGCGGTTGACGGTGGCGGCGGCCATCGGCGAGGTGTTGAAAATACACACGCCGCTGGACCGGCGGCAGCGGCAGGGGCGGATTGCGGAGCTGTTGGAGTTGGTCGGTTTGGAGGCCGGATGCATGATGCGCTATCCGCATCAGTTTTCGGGAGGGCAGCGGCAGCGTATCGGCATAGCCCGGGCGCTGGCGGCCGAACCGCGGTTGATTGTGGCGGATGAACCGGTGTCGGCGCTGGATGTCAGCGTTCAGGCCCAGATCATCAATCTATTGGAGGATATTCAACGGCGGACGGGAACGGCGTTTCTGTTCATCGCGCACGACCTCGGCGTGGTGGAGCATGTCAGCCGCCGTATCATGGTGATGTATTTGGGGCGTATTGTGGAAATCGGGGAGGCGCATACGGTATGTGCGCATCCGCATCATCCGTATACCGAAGCGTTGTTATCGGCGGTGCCGGTGCTAGACCCGGATTCCGGGCGGCACCGGATTGTTCTGGCCGGGGATGTGCCTTCCCCGGTGCACCCGCCGGCGGGATGTCATTTTCATCCCCGCTGCCGGTATGCGACAGAACGTTGTAAGGTGGAAGTGCCGGAATTGGAAAAACTGAAAGACGGTAGTCGTACGGCATGCTTTCACCTGTTGAATCGGTAGAAAGTCAAACGTGGATGCCGCCGGGTTTCCGGCGGCGGGAAGCAAAAGGAGGATTAAATCATGGAAATGTCGGAAGCCATTGCCGAGTTGCACTGTTACCTCAAACGGACCAATCGGCGTTATTCCATTGAGCGGGACCGATTGATCGAAGCGGTCTATACGTTGCCGGAGTGTTTCTCACTGCAGGAACTTCTGGACTTCATCCGGGCGTACAAAAACGTTCACGCGTTGAGCACGCTTTACCGGAACCTGACCTTGCTGGTGGATTCGGGCATTCTGACCGAATACCGCAATCCGTCGGGGCGTCCCTGTTACCGGCGCGGCAATCACGCCATTTTGCTGGTATGCACGTGCTGCGGCCGCGCCATGGCGGCGGCGATGCTGCCGGGGCAGGATGAGCATGAATACCGCCTGGCCGAGGAGCACGACTTCGAACCGCTGGTTTCCCACCGGGTCATCCGCGGGCTGTGCGCCGACTGCCGCAAGCCGGTCGCGTCCTGAGTTTGCCATTGCGCGGTCTGGCGCTCAAACCAGCCGGATGCCATTGTCATCAATGGTGATCCGGCGCTCTTTGTATAGATTGCCGATCGCGCGTTTGAAGGTCTTTTTGCTCATATTGAACGCGGCTTTGATCTTTTCGGGTGAACTCTCCGAGTTGACCGGGACGGAGCCGCCGGAGTTTTTCAGAATTTCCACGATGCCCTCTTTTTCCCGCAGCACGCCGTTGAAGCCGGGTTCCCGCAGCACCACGTCGATCCGGCCGTCCGGGCGGATCGCGTCGACGAATGCGGTCAACTTCATGCCCATCGTGATCGTCTGATAGATTTCGTTGCGGTAGAGCATTCCCAGGCATTCGCCGTTGATCAGGCACTGGAAGCCCAGCCGGTGCGGCTTCAGAATGACGATGGCGACTTCCTGCGCCACCTTCAGCTTCGCCGGATCGCCTTTGGCCAGCTTGCGGAAGCGGTTCGAGGCGATGATCCGCCCGGAAACCGGATCGAACAGCACCTTGACCACGTATTTGCGTCCGGCCAGCATCCGCTCTTCCTGATGGCCGAACGGCACCATCAGGTCTTTTTCCAGGCCCCAGTCCAGAAACGCACCGTATTGGTTGGCGTCTTTCACCGTCAGGCAGGCGATATCGCCGACCTTCGCCAACGGCTGTTGTGTCGTCGCCACAATCCGGTCATTGGAGTCGTGGCAGACGAATACCTCCAGCTGGTCATT
Source organism: Victivallaceae bacterium (assembly GCA_031549115.1). Classification (GTDB taxonomy): domain Bacteria; phylum Verrucomicrobiota; class Lentisphaeria; order Victivallales; family Victivallaceae; genus JAVBQJ01. Next base: position 3,515 of record JAVBQJ010000077.1, on the reverse strand, counting down.
CGGTTTGGCCCCCTCCGGCACATACTTGCGCGGCAGCAGCACATCCTGCTCCCCGTCGCTCAGGTAAGCGCCGAACTCCACCAGCCGTGTCACCCGCAGTTGGTTCCATTCCCCGATCTTCAGCATTTCGTCATTCCGTCCTGTGTTGTGTGTCCGGCGGTTATTCGCCGGTAGTTGTATCTATCGCTTATGTTTCGCCGCCGGTGCGGCGAGTGTGTCGATTGTGCTAGTTGATTCGGGGCCGCGCTCCTTCGGGAGTCGCGCCCCGGCAATCGCGGGGGCTCGGCCCCTCCCAACCCCGATCGTTCAAGCGCCACTCGGCTTAGCGCGGACTTGCCGCCATCAGGGCGGCAAGTCCTTAGACCGGTTCGCTCATTCCCTGCCGGTCATTCGCTCGCGTCTGCTCCACGGCCGCAGGGGCCGCGGCGCCAGGGCGCCGGCGCCGCTTACGCGGCGTTCCCGTACGCGCTCCCTGGCAAGCAAAATTACGAGCAGGGGTGCTTTCCATCGTTTATGTCATGCATTTCCTGCAAAACCGCCGTTTCGCGGTTCCATTTACTTTATTTTCTCTATAATTTCGGTCATGGCGGCGTCTACGGGTTTCGAGCGTTTCAGGGCGCCGGCGATGTCGCCGTGGTCGCAGTCCGCCATGAAGCCCGGTTCCAGCGGGATCTGCGCCAGCAGCTTCAAGCCGAACTTCTCCGCCAGCTTCGCTCCGCCGCCAGCCGAAAACAATTCATGCCGTTTGCCGCAATCCGGACACACGAATCCCGACATGTTTTCCACGATTCCCGCCACCGGCACATCCACCTTGGCACAAAAGTCCAGGCACTTCCGGCAATCCGCCAGCGAAACCTCTTGCGGCGTCGTCACCACGATCGCCTCCTTCGCCCCCGGTATCAACTGACACGCCGAAAGCACCTCGTCCCCCGTTCCCGGCGGGAAATCCAGGACCAAATCGTCGAGTGTCCCCCAATCGGTCTCTTCAAGCAGCTCCTTCAGTACCCCCATCTTCGCCGGCCCGCGCCAGATCACCGCCTGGTCGTCGCTCTCCAGCAGCAAACCGATCGAAACCAGTTTCACCCCCGCCGCTTCCAGCGGCAGCAAGCCATTGGCGCCGTCCTCCATACGGCGGTACCCCACGCCGAACAACGTCGGCTGCGTCGGCCCGTGAAAATCCACGTCCAGCAGTCCGACCTTGCGTCCCGTTCGCGCCAGTGCCACTGCCAATGCCGCCGCCACGGTACTCTTTCCGACCCCGCCTTTGCCCGACATCACCAGAATTTTCCGGCCGATTCCCGCCATCCGCTGTTGCATTTTGTCCTGGCAGTTTCCGCCCGAAGCGCAACTGCCGCAGCTGCCTGAACATTCGCTCATGTTATTACTGACTCCTTCGTTATATCCGTATGAGGCGGTGCCTGTTCGCCACTGGTGTGGCGCCAGAGTCCGCTCTATGTGTAGATTCGACCGTCGCTCACGCTTCCGGTCGAATCTACACCATCGCTATCTTGGGTGGCTCCGGATCGCCTCCCGGCGATCCTTACTTAGGATTTCGCCCCTTTCGAGGCGGCTGCGCCGCCTGGGGCGCCCAGCGCTATTCGCGCGCTGGATCGCGGCTCTATTTGATTTTTTTATTTTTATTTGCCCGGGCGATCGCGAGCGTTACGGCGGCGTCGAAGCTGCCGCGGTCGGCGCGTCCCCGCCAGGCGATTTCGAATGCGGTTCCATGATCCGGGCTCGTCCGGATCACCGGCAATCCCAGAGTCGAATTCACCCCCGAATCGAATGCCAGCATCTTGAACGGGATGTGTCCCTGATCGTGATACATCGACAGAATCCCGTCGTAACGCGCCAGCGTTCGCGCGATAAACAAAGTATCCGGCGGAAACGGCCCGTCGATCGCAGCGCCCCAGCGCCGCAATTCCAGCAAGGCCGGCTTCACCACCCGTTCGTCCTCTTCGCCCATGCAGCCGTTTTCGCCCGCATGCGGGTTGATCGCCGCCGCCGCCAGCCGCGGTTCGGCGACTCCTTCGGCCCGGACCGCTTCATGGAGCAGCTCGCCGACCCGGACGATCCGTTCGAAGGTCGCCTGCTCCGGCACCGCTTTCAGCGCGATATGCGTGGTCACAAACGCCACCCGCAAATTGCCCGAAGACTGCATCATCGCGAAATCCTCGACGCCGCACATTTCCGCGATCAATTCCGTATGTCCGGTGAAGGGAATTCCGGCCAGGTTCACCGCGTATTTGTTCATCGGCGCCGTGACCAGCGCCGCCACTCGCCCGGCCAGCGCGTCGCGGGTCGCCGCCACCACCGCGTCGTACGCGGCACGGCCGCACGCCGCGTCCGCCACTCCCTGCGGCACCGCGGAAAAAGACAAACTCCCGGTCGCCTGGATCTCAGGTTCAAAACCGGGAGTGAATCGGTGGGCGGTTTCCCGGATGATTTCCGGGTCGCCATAGATCACCAACTGCGCTTGGTCGCGCCATTTGCCGTCGGCCGCCGCGCGTACCGCCAATTCCGGGCCGATCCCGGCGGGATCGCCCATGCTGACTGCTATGCGCAACGTCATGATGCGCTCACATCAACGATTGCGCATCGGCATGATGACGTAGAGGAATCCCTCGCCGCCCTCGAGTGCCACCGGACTGAAGCCGTCGTTGAATTTGACCTTGACCGCTTCCGCATCGCTGCAACGCAACGGCTCGGACAGGAAATTCGGATTGAACGACGCATCGACCTTTTCGGCCGTGTAATCGATATTCAACTGGGCGCGCCCTTCGCCGACTTCGCTGGAAGCCGCCTGAATCTGCAGCAAATTCTGGTCGAAGGTCAGCGTCACATAGCTGGAGCTGTCCGACAACACCTGCGAAACCAGTTCGATCTTCTGCAGGAACGGAATGGTCGGGACTTCGAGCACCTTTGAAAACGCCGCCGGGATCACCTGACGGTAGTTCGGGTAGTTCCCCTCGATCAACTTGGTGGTCAGATGCGTATCCGCAGTGCGGAACCCGGCCTGCTTTTCGCCGATTTCCAACGCGATCAGATCGTCGTTTTCGACCAGACGGCGGATTTCGCTCGCCGCCCGCAGCGGGATGATGGCATCGCCGTCGGTACCGGAAAACTCCTCCGGCGCCCGTTCGACCAGTGCCAACCGCTTGCCGTCGGTCGCCACCATCGACACCAAATGATCCTTGAGCGACGTCAACACGCCGTGGAGCACTTTGCGGCTGTCGTCCAGGCTGACCGCGTAGACGATCTGTCCGATCATCCGCTTCAGGTCGGCGCCTTTGAATTTCAACTGGCGCACTGCGGAAAATTCGACCGGCAACGGGAAGTCTGCCGGGGTAATTCCGAGCAGCTTGAAGTTGCTGGTGCCGCAGATCAAGTCCGCATGGTGACGGTCATCGGCGTCGCTGACGACTTCGGGGTCGCTGAATGTGCTGATCAGCGCCAACAGTTGTGTGGCCGGAAGGGTGGATTTTCCCTGGCGTTCGACTTTGGCGGCGACACTG
>JAVBQJ010000163.1:0-20346 GCA_031549115.1 Victivallaceae bacterium | reverse complement strand
AGCTGTCCCCGGCTTGCAGAATAACAATGGGGGTAAGGGGGGGTATGCTCAAATTGCGAAAAACAGAGGAATTTATGATCCAAAAATGAAAAATTTCGAATCTTCGGAACATTTTCCGAAGATTCGAAAGCTTCATGCAATATTAAGGTTAAGCGCGACCATCTGCCCGGAACGGCTTCGAGCGAGCCAGACTTCGCCGTAAGCGCCGCGACCACAAGACTGGAGGAGGTCATAGTCGGGGATCATCATCGCGATGTCCCCGGAACTTCGTGAAAGGATTCGCAAAGTTTCCGGTAGGTCGCTTCATTGTCGGCAACAGACATGTTCCGGACGGATTTCCTGACATCTTCCAGCAACATTTCGTCTTCAGCCAAGCGGGTCAGCCGTCCCCGGCAGCGCCTACAGAACACGAGATGCAAACGACAAAGACAGCGACCGGCAAACGACATTTTGCCGGAGCGGTAACGGTCAAGCTCATGCAACGGATAGTGCCTCATGGGTCAATCCTCCCGCAATTCTTTGACGATCTTGCGCAATTTAGTCATTGCCCGGTTCTTGGCGACATAAACCATGCTGATTGAAATGTTCAGAAACTTTGCGACATCCCCAGGCTGCTCACCTTTCAGCGCATAAAGGTCAAATGCCTGATAGGTGACAAGTTCGATTCGGGTGCGCAAAATCACCAATGCCTGATTCAAAATATGATTCCGCCACTCCTCGCGCCAATGCTCGTCAAGCACCGTATCGGAATATTCGACAATCGCGCTTGTGGGAGCTTCGCACGGGGTTCGCTTACGGATCAAGTCAACGGCGTTATGGGAGATTACCGTTCGAAGATAGTCCCTGAAACGTCCCCTGGACGGATCATAACGGAAACGCCGTCCAGTCTTGAACACATCCAGCAATACCTCTTGGCAAAGCTCTTCCACCTCCTCCGGAGAAAGCCGGTAATCACCTCCGCGCAAGATCATCAACGGGCGGTAGGTTTCATAGAATTCGAACCATGAAACCTCATCCCCGTTTTGAATGGCTTCCAGTAAAGATTTTTTCGTTGTATAACCCATAAATGTAATATGCCATGATTTCAATCCAAATCCACTCCTCTTGCAAAACTATGCGGGTGGAAACCCGCATTTCTTGCAGCGGCTTATACTATATTCGATCTCACAGGGCATCATGCCCTATGAGATCGATCCCCTCCCCAACCTCTCCTGCATCCGGTTAAACTCCGCAAGTGTAATCATTTGCGTGCGGATGCCTGGCGGTATAACGGGCAAAGCAAACCAGATAAACAAGCAGCAAAACAGCCAACGCCATCATCAGATAACGGCAGAATGCAATTTGCCCGGCCACGGTAAAAATCAGGTTGATGACGACGATAAAAGCGATTATCGCGAAGCTTTTGTGAATGTGCCGGGCATATCCGTTGTCAAGCACGACCCGGTGAATTCTGACCCCGAGTGGAAATCCGGCCATTCCCCCCAGCGTGACCAGGCCGGCGAAACACGGTATCTGCCAGTGGATGCCTTCGGTGGTGAACACATAGGCGACTCCCCCGCCGAAGGCTGTAAGCAGCAGCAGCAACCGTACCGCATTGGCGGTTTCTTTTTCGGGCACTTGGTAATATCCCGCCAGCAGCGGACGGAAAAACATGCCGCCGCCGATGCCCAGCAGTGAACTGAGCAATCCGACCAATGCTCCGAAGCCATACGCGGACGGTAAGTTTTTCGAACCGAAGACAGGCAAGCTGGCGCCGTACGCAACCGGGCGGCTGAAAAATATTTTCAGACCGAGATAAATCATCACCGCCGCAAAAAAACACTGAAACGCCGTTGCCCCGAAATGATCATAGAGAAACACATTGACCGGCCGTCCCAAAAAAGAAAACAACAGACTGGCGAGTGCCAGCGGAATTACAAGATTGCGTCCGAAGCTTCCGGAACTCCAGCCGAGTATCGGAGCATCCCGGACTGCCACCGGCAGAATGGATGGCACCATCTGCAACAGGGCGATTCCGGCCGCCTCCATGGGCGTGGCGCCAAGCAGCAATGTGGTCGGGACGATCAGCCAACTGCAGCCGATCCCCCAGTAACCGCCCGAAACCATGCCGACAAAGCCGGCCAACGGCAGCACAATCCAACAGATCCAGTTACCGGGTTCCATGGTCCGATAAGCTCCTGCTGAACAGCCCTGCCAATCCCGCGGCTTCCACACGAGCATGGATTTCTGCCGGGTCGATAGAATAAAGGCCGCGTTCTTTCATCCGTTCAAAGAAGACGCCGCCGGAAAAGGTGAAACGAGCCAGCTTATCGTCTTCGTCTTTGAAACTCCGATTGGCAAACGCGATCAAATCTCCTATGACAAGTGTGTCGGGCAACCTTACCAACGGGAGACCGAGCGCATGCCGGAGGGCATTGTGCCCGGCCAGGGCGCCGGTACAGATCGCCTCGGTATGGCCGATGAAAGGACCGCTTTTTTCGCCGCCGCAGAAGAGATTTTCGATGCCGTCCACCTGCATCTCATTCGAGCGCGGCGCAATCGAGAGATAGCGGATGGAGTTGCCTTTACCACCGGCGTATGGATCGATGAACCGGGCACTCTCCAAGCCGGGGACGCGACGGAGTTCTGCCAGCGGATAATAACTGGTCATCAGCTTGGCGTCTCCGGTATCGAGCAGGATCACGTTTTCGGAAAACTCCTTGAGCGCGTACTGTTTGCAGGCTTTTGACTTCAGCTTCTCGTAGTTTACCTCCTCCAAAGGGAGCTTCCGGATCACGACGCCGTCGCGTTGCAATTGTGCCTGAATTTCCTCGGAAAGGCTTTCCCGGGCCAACTTGCAGGAGCCGGAAAATACGCCCGGGGTATCGTCGGCACGCTCTCCATGCAGATCCGGCACGCCGCAATTCATGCTGACGCTGAACCGCGGTCCGTAGGCCGGACAGCGCTGTATGCACATGACGCAGCCGTTGCCGTAACGCAGGCAGTTTCCCATCGGCCCGGACGAACCGGTCGTCTCCACAAAAACGTCGCCCTCGAGGCGTTCGCCGGAGTTCAATAACACTGCATGGAGGCGGTCATCTTTGAAATCGACGCCGGAAACGCCGTGCTCCATTTTCAGCTTCACGCCAAGCGCGAGCAGATAGCGCCGGACCTGGGCTTCAATCCGGTTGACGGCGTAGAGCGAGGCGTGGGCATGTCCGGGAAAAGAGATATTTCGATGCAGTGCGCAAGTGTCAAGCACGGCAAAGAGCCCGCCGCCGCCGAGGGCGATGAATTCCTCCGCCGCCGTGAACCTGCCGTTGTTGCGAAAAATACCGCCGACATTGCCGGAGCCGAGCAGCAGGTCGGTTTTTTCGACGATCGTGACATCCGCGCCATTGTTTTTCGCCGTCGCGGCGGCGGCAACGCCGGCCCAGCCGCCGCCGATGATAATGATTTTCGCCATCAGTTCCTCCCGCCGAAAGCATATGGATCAAATTGTTCTTTGCATAAATGGCGGACCTCCCGTGCATCGTCTCGCGTACAGGCGCCGCAGATGCCTTCGCCACAGCACATCCTGGCATTGTTGCAGCAGGAGAGAGCCACGTCGTCGCGTTGCAGTTCCTTCAGGAAACGGACCACCTCGCCAATCAGGAAATCCGAGCCGCCGACGTGGATGAATTCCGTACCGTCCGCCAGGGCACGGCGGATGATTTCCCGGGCCTCGTCCGTTAAACCATCGGCTCCGGAAAGCTTGCAGGGGGAGGTATTTATTTCAAAAAGGTTTCGGAAAGCCTCGAGCAGTTCCGTCGGAAAATTCGCCGAATCCATATAAATCGCGAGTTCATTTTTCTGCCTCCGCAACTGATCGATTACCGCCACCGACGGCAGGAATCCGATTCCCCGTACCAATACCAACGCCTTGCCGCCGTGCCGCGCCGCGAGACTTTTCTGGCCGAGGGTACCGTTCCAATAGGGAGCACGCAGGAACACCTCATCCCCGGCCTTCAGGTCGCGGAACATGGAGGTCTTGATCCCCTTCAGAATAATGGCGAAACTGACGGTTCGAATCTCGGAAAAAAGAACCGACAGCGGCACCTCGAAAAATGCGTTTTCTGCCGTTCGCAGAAACGCGAAACTGCCCGGCCTGGAAAATTCCGGGGCGAGTTCGTCCGGTACCGCCAGCAGAACCAACCGGACCCGATCACCGAACGGAATCACCTTGCCGACGCGGCAACGGTAGGTTTTCCGCGGCTCCTTCGCCCGGTTTCCATTGTTCCGCAGTTCCTGGAGGACACAGAAACCGGCGACTCCGGAGCAATTGCAGAATTCTGTTTTTGCGCATTGGCTGCAAACCAGGCAATGATCCATTTCCGCCAGCTTGCACGGGCAATAGTTGGAAGCGAAATCGATGCATTTCGTAAATGATTCCATCACCGTTTTTCCCGATGGTCAGTTTCGTCGCCGCATCAATAATATACACCGTAAATGCCGAAAGAAGAAATCTTGAAACATTAAAATAACTTTTTTCATAAATTGGACTTGAATTTTACCATATCCGCAGTATTTCTAACTATAGATGCGGCGACTAATTACCGTGCAAATGACATAGACATCAGCGAAAAGCCGCGTTGCTTTGTGAGGCCGGAGCCATGCGAGCATGGTGACTGCCTCGCAAAGCGGCGCGGAATTCGCTGATGTCATGCCGCGAAGCGGTTGCAGCCGCAATGCCCCTGATCGCGTTTTCACACCAGATGGTTACGTCCAGTAGCCATCTGGTGTGAAAACGCCATCAGGAATCCTTGCGGCAAGCAATCATTTGCACGGTAATTAGTCGCCGCATCTATATGAGGCGGAAGTTGAGGAGCTTCCACCCGGCATTACCGGAACTGTGAGGAGAAAAATCATGAAAGAAAAAATTACCGAAAAAGGCGTTGCCGAAATTTACCCGTCCGCTCCCGCCCACTGGGTCGGAAATGGTTTTTTGGTCCAATCGCTGCTGCATTACGACGACCAATACGACAACTGGGATCCGTTTTTATTGCTCGATTATGCCGCACCGCATTCGTTCGCCGCCAATCATGGCGCACCGCGCGGTGTGGGCGCACATCCGCACCGGGGATTCGAAACGGTGACCATCGCTTATCACGGAGAGGTTTCGCACCGGGATTCCTCCGGCGGCGGCGGTACGATTCGCGAGGACGATGTCCAGTGGATGACCGCCGGAGGCGGAATTGTCCATGAGGAATTCCATTCTCCGGAATACAGCCGGAAGGGCGGCAACTTTGAAATGGTCCAGCTTTGGGTCAATCTGCCGGCCGCGTCGAAAAATGTCCCGGCGGCCTACCAGCCGTTGACCAAAGAACGGATTCCGGTCGTCGAGCTGCCGGATCAATCCGGTTCCGTCCGGGTGATCGCCGGAAAGTACGGTACGCAAGCAGGCGCGGCTTCCACCTTCACGGAGATCGACTTGTGGGATGTCGCGCTCAACGGCAACGCGGTGTTTTCCTTCGCTTCGCCCCCTTCCCGCACCTTGCTCATGCTGATTTTGCATGGCAGCGTGGAATTCCACGACGCGCAGCGCGCCCAGGCCGGCAATCTGGTGCGGTTCGACCACAACGGCAATGCCGCCACGGTAAAAACCGCCGGAGATTCCGCCCGGATTCTGCTGCTTTCCGGAGAACCCATCCGGGAACCGATCGCGGGCTACGGCCCCTTCGTCATGAATACCGACGAAGAGATCCGGCAGGCATTTGAAGATTACCGGAGCGGTCGTTTCGGCACTCTCGATTCGCAGCGCCCGGATAAGTGACGGGGAAAAATATTTCATCCCGCCCCGCAATTTTCGCGCGGCGGGGTGAAGTTTATTGGAACATCTTTCCCTGAAGCGCCAAAATCACTCCGAGAATCGAATTGACGACGGAAAACAACAAAAAAATCGCATTCAATACAATTCCGGGCGCGTACCGTTTTCGAATTCCTAACACCAATCCGGTGATGGTCACCGGCAGCCCGAACAGCGGAATAATCCACGCCACGATCCCGCATAACCCCAAAACCAATGACGCCACGCTTTTCTGTTTTTTCGGTTCCCGGTCCGGTACTTGATCGTACATCGCATTCGGCATCGGGTAATCCGCTACGCGCGGGATTTTCTGCAGGGCCGGCTGTATCGTGATGGTCTGTTCGCACCATGGACACGTCACGGACCGGCCCAACCATTCGCTTTCCGCCTCAAAACATTCTTTGCACAAGGGACATTGACATTTTGCCATCTGGGACACTCCTTTGTTGAAGACGTTTTCGGAAAGGTTATAACCGTGTCAATCTCTCCTTGAATTGGTTCAGATCGACGGCGCTCAAAAAGGGGTTGCGGTATTTTTCCTCGCCGATTGTCGCGGTCGGCGTCAGCCCGTAATCGTGTCCGGAATAAATCACATTGCCGTCGGCCAGGCGCCGCAGCCGCTGCATCGAACGAAACATCGGTTCCGGGTCGCAATAGCCGCAACAGCCGACGAAAAGCGTATCCCCGGTGAAAATGCCGCTGTCGTCCGACAATCGGTAGCAGACGCTGTCCAGGGAGTGCCCCGGCGTGAAGATCACTTCGACCTCCCCCTCACCGAGCGGCAAACACTGTCCGTCGAACAGCGTCTGCGTCCGCGTTCCGGCGACCGCCGCGCCGGGATGCGCGTATACCGGAGCCGCGAAGAAGCTTCGTACCGCATCCAGCGCCCCGTAATGATCGGGGTGCGAATGGGTCAGCAGAATGTATTTCGGGTTCCGGACGCCGGCGGCTTCGACCGCCCGGCGAATCACTTCGGCGTCTCCCGTGGGATCCACCAATGCCGCCTCCCCGGCCGGCGTCGTGATCAAATAGGAAAAATTATGATCGAAACCGCCGACCGCCAATTGATCCACATGAAACATTCCGGATTTCATATCTTTCACCCCCGCCTTTTCTTCCCCGGACAATATAAATGCCCGGAGTCGAAAAGTCAAGGACAATCACTCCCGTTCCGGCAGGCCGGAAAATTGCAGGATACCGGAATGCAGCCGGTGCAATTCCAGAACGACAACCGTATTGTGCCCCACTTGCAGATATTCAGCGGGCAGGAAAAGATTTTTCCCCGGCCCGATCGACCAATACCGCCCGAGATTGAAACCATTGACCCAGATGACGCCCTTTTCTCCGGGAAAGCGAATGAAGCTGTCCGCCGCTTCGGCAATTTCGAATTCCGCCCGGTGAAACGCCGGGTACTCCGGCCGGAAGCCGAAATCGCCGAAAACGAGCCCGGTCAGATCGTCCAGCGGCAGCGGCCGGATCTCCCAATTGGTCTGCAACTGGTTGTTCAACGCCACGCCGCCGGTCAACCCCTTGAAGTCGCGGGCCAGAAGCGGGCCGTAATTGATCCGGCCCTGGTTTTCCACCAGCACCTCGAGGACAGCTCCGTCGGCGGGAATCGCCACCGTTTCGATCCGGGCGGGCTGCCGGTTACGATCCAGGGTGGCCAGATAGCCGCCGTCCAGGAACACCTGCGCCCGATCGTGAAGCTCATAAAAGTTCAGCGCCGCCGTCGCCGGCCCCTCCAGCCGGGTACGGTAATGAATGAAGCCGAACGCCTGATGGAAATACTCCATCGGCTCCGGATCGATGGCGTGGAATACAGAGCCGAGCCGGTCCAATTGTTCCAACAATGGTGCACTGCCGGAAAAGCGCACCGCCGGGTACGCGATTTTTTTCGGATTGCCGACAGCGAGCGCCGGAGCCTGCGGCCGGTACTTGCGAATCACCTCGCGGTAACGGAAGTATTTCACGGTCAGATCGCCGGATTCCGAAACCGGGGCATCGAAGTCATAGCCGGTCGTCGTCGACGCATAGGCTTCCCCGGGAAGCCCGTTGGCGCCGTTGTGAAAGCCGAAGTTGGTGCCTCCGGCAAACGAATACAGATTGACCGACGCCCCCATTGCCAACATGGCATCCAGCTCCCGGGCGGCGTCCTCGGGGTCACGGGTATGGTGAAGCTCTCCCCAGTGATCGAACCAGCCGTGCCAGAACTCCATACAGCAATCCGGGCCGTCACCGGCCGGGAAACGCCGGAAGTTTTCGACACCGCGGGCGCCGAAGCTCAACGTCCGCCACACACCGGGGGTGGAACCACCGGAAACCATCGGCGCTTCGGCGCCGTCCATCGTGAACAGCACCGAGTCGCAGTAACGTTGGAACAGATCGCGCAGCCAGGTCATATAGGCATGATCCTGTGCGTAAGAACCGTACTCGTTTTCGAGCTGCAACGCGATCACCGGTCCGCCCTGCGCGTATTCCAGCCGGTGGATCCGGGGCAATATCTCCGCCATATACACCGCCACCGCCCGCTGCCACGCCGGATTGGAACGCCGCACCCGCAAACCGGGCTCGGTCAGCAGCCATACCGGAATACCGCCATTGTCCCACTCCGAACAAATATACGGTCCGGGGCGCAGAATCACATACAGCCCGAGTTCCTGCGCCAACCGGACGAATGCCTCGAAGTCGAGCATCCCGGAAAAATCGAAGCGGCCCCGTTCCGGTTCGTGCAAATTCCAACACAGATAACTTTCGACCGCGTTCAACCCGCAATCGACCGCCTTTTCCAGCCGGTCGCGCCAGCAGCCGCGCGGAATCCGGAAATAATGCACCACCCCCGAAATCAACTGGACGGCTTCCCCGTCGATCCGGAACTGCCCGTCCGCCACCCGGACCGAAGCTTGCGTTTCACTCATATAGATTCATTCTTTCCATAACTCAAAGTCCGAATCGCCATTCCGGCAGACCGGCGGGAACGGTTTCACGATACTCCTCCACCGGGATCAATTCCACCGTATCGTAGTAGACACCCTCGAGCTGCGCCTCCGCGCGCGGGGAGAAAAAGAGCCAGCTCGGATCATGCAACGCGTGAAAGCTCACCAGTGCAACAATTTCCGTCCGGTAGCGCTTCGCGTCGGGAACTCCTTTGACCCGGACGCAGACCGCTTCCGGATCCGGCTGTCCCCACCAGCACCCCACGGTGAACAATTCTTTCGCCAACGTACCGGCAGCAATGTTTTCCGGAACCGCCCGGTAACGCAACCGGAGCAGATACCGGCGTTCCGGCACGATCTCCTCCCGGTAATTTTTCAAATTGCAGCGTACCGCCCACTCCGCGTTGCGGCCGGGCTGGCGCGTCGCAATACCGGCGGAAGCCTCCGGGTCCGGCAATACGGTCGGCGGATCGGGAACCGGAACCGTGGTCTGCGGCAACCGCAGCGTCCCGGCCGAATAGAGCGGCAAGGCCGCCTGCCGGGCCGCCAATTCCCAATCCGGAAAGATATCGTACCCGGCCTCGCTGCAGCCGATGATGCCAAGCTCCTCTTTGACACTCCGCAGCCAGTCGAGATTGGTCAGATATTTCTCCAGCGTCGTCTCCGGCGTCATCCCCAGATAACCGGCGAGATAGCGAACGCAGAAGAGCTCCTGCCGGATTTTCCGGCGCAGCGCGGCATCGTCACCGGCGTCTTGCTCCGCCTGTTCCAACAGCGGCAGCGCTTCGTCGACGAATGCCCGGGGCAGCACCAGCTTCTGCGCGGGAAGCGCGGAAGCTTTGACGATTTCGCGGTACTTCTCGAGCAGCTCCAGATAGGCGAGCATGTGCGGCGCGCAAACACCGTAATACCCGGCGACGAACTCCGCCGCCAGCGCTTCGCAATCCCAATCCGGATTCCACAGCTTCTGTGCCAGCACCCATGATTTCAAAGCTTCCAGCGACGCGCCTGGCGAGGTATACGAAGCCTGCGCCATGATGCCGATCACGCCATGACGCATGAACGCATCGATATTTTCCTCCAGCACTTGCAAGTTGGGTTGCGGCACCGGATAATGATCGTAGTCGAGCAAATAATCCCAAATCTGGATTTTCGCCCCCAGCTCCGCCCAGCGGGCCAATGCCGGATAAAATTTCGGCGTTTCCCCGACGGTCAGAAAGCCCGGGCTCCACTGTCCGTCCAACAGCGCGTGCGAATCGGTACACAATACGATGATCACATTTTCCTCCGGCCGGATGGTGGCGGGAGGCTGAAAGGTGCGGTGGTAGGCCAGCGTGGAGAGGTATTTATCCGGATGGATTTCCCGGATCTTCCGCGCCACCTGGTTGACGAAGTGCAGCATCGGCCCGGAACGGCTGCCTTCACTGCGGTACAGCGCGTCGCATGCGGTACACTCGCACCAGCCGTCCATGAAGTCATTCTGCGACACGCTGAATACCGCGGCATCCGGTTCGGCCAGCATCGCCTGATGCAGTTTTTCCACCGCGATATCCACCATCTCCGGATTGCCGAGGCAGCGTTGCGCGTGGTCGGATATCACCCGCTTGCCGTCGACCAGAGAAAAGTATTCCGGGTGCGTACTCCCGAATTCGGCGACCGGAAACAACCGGCTCAAGGTATGGACGAAATACGGCGCAGAATAGCGGAAGCGTCCTCCGAAGCCGGTCGGAATGTCGCCGAGGAAATACGGATTGGTCCGATTCAAGCCCGACCATTCCGACGCATGCAGCGGCAGATGGAAAAAGGGGTCGCGCACCATCAACGGCGGCACATACGAACGCGGCACCACCGCGATTTCGGTCGTTTGCGGAATCACCGGCGCTTCGCCCGGCGCGTACCAGCGGCAGCCGAGGTCCTCGGTCAACAGCGCCAGCACGGCGGTCACCGGACCGGAACGGCGGCCGCCGTAAAGGAACCAGTCACCGTCTTGTTCCCCGATCGCATATCCGGCTTCCCCGAGATCGCACGCCGGAAATCCGGCCTCCCGCAGCAACCGGGTGGCGCCGACGCTGATCCGGGACGTCCCTTCCGGGATATAATCCTCGCCGACTACCGGGTAGCTGCGGGAGGAAACGGCTTTCAGCGTATCCTGCAGCAGCTGCGCGGCGAATTGTTCGGTCTCGCCCGGCCGGGCGGGAATGACGATCACCGCCCGCTCCGGCCACGGTTGCGCCGTTCCGTCCGGCGTCAATACCGAAGCTGCCGGTACCGACAGAACGACAAACAGCATGAAAAAAATCAACCTCATGATAGCTCCTGAAACTTGTATGATGAACGATACTCTCCAGCGTTTACCAGATGCATCCTTCGCTGAACTCATCGTTGAGCTGGTACGTCGTCCGCGCATCGACATGCCCATCCAGGTAAAGAATATTCGCCCTGGCACTGTGCCGCACTCCGATTTCGTACCAGTTGACATCATGGACGATTACCGACGACTCGGTGGTGGCGCACGGATAAAAGTAGATCCAACGATTGAGATCGAGATCGCCGTCGGCCATGATCTGCTGGGTACTGGCGGAGTGCTTGAGCGAGTCGAGTCCCCAGGGGCCGCCCTGTGTTCCAGTGGCATTCATGAAAATATTCTGCACGTAGCTGGACCAGTCCTGACCGGTAACCCAGGAAGGGGCAGAAAACGACGGACAAAGATAGAGCTTGTCTTCCTTGTCCAGATTGCCATCCATGACCCCCTGATAGTTCCGGAGAATATGCAGCCAGGTGGCGGCGCGTGCCGAACCGTCGGAATTCATTCCCGACGCGGCACCGCAGAAATGCGGCACCGTCCGGTTGTTGTCCATTGCGTACATATTCCAGAACAGGCCGATCTGCTTCAGGTTGGAAACGCATTTGGCTTTCTGCGCCGCCGCGCGCGCCTTGCTCAACGCCGGCAACAGCATGCTGGCCAGAATGGCAATGATCGCGATCACAACCAGGAGCTCAATAAGGGTGAAGTTTCCGTTACGGTGTTTCATCTTTCTCTCACTTTCTTTTGTTTTTGCGACTGCATAAATTGAAATCGAATTGTTGAAAACGTTTTTTAACGCCAGATCCGGAACAACCGGGCGCCGTGCGGCGGCAACGACAGCTGCAGCCGCTCGGTTGCGGAGATGTCCCTGCGCGCCCACAGGTCGCGTACCCGCAATGTCCCGCCGACGGGAAAGTCCACTTCCATAGCCGAATCGCCCGGATTGAAGCAGCCGACGGCCTCCGAGCCGTCCGCCAGCTTCCGCCCGTAAATCCGGGTATGGCGGAGCTCCCGGCCATCCAAGCCGCGTTCGCGCCGCACCTCCAGAGGCACCGTCGGCGACTGGAATAGATCCTGATTGACCGCCAGCACCTCTTCGTTGGTCAACAGCGCCAGCGTGAAATCGTCGAGCGCCGCCAGATCGCAACCGATCTGCAGCGGCGAAGGGAAGAGCGCCCACATCGACAGCTGCAGAATCTGCTCCTCCGGCGTCAGCAGGCAATCGTGCGGTTTGCCGCAGTGACGGCGCATCCGTCCGACCGCCAGCATATCGAGGTCGTACCAGAAGCCCGGCGCGGTCGCCGCCGCATAGTCATCCTGACCGAAGGCAATCGCATTCAGCCGTCCCCACTCATCCAGCAGATCGATGCCGTTGCGCCAGATCGTCGCATAACGGCGCCACACCGCCGTGTCAGCCAACCGGCAGCTGCCGGTCACATTGAGGACGAAGTCGCGCGGCGCCGCCGCCAGGCAATCGTACATCGCCTTGAGATTGGCTTCGTCGACCGGGTTCCAATCGTATTTCAGGTAGTCGAATCCCCACTTCACATACTGGGCGACGTCGGCCGCCTCCCAGCGCGTTTGGCCGATGCCGAAGCTTGGAATCGGGCACGTCGTATCGGCATAAGCGCAATCCAGGTAGCCTGAGGTTTCACCGGGGAACAGCAGATCCAGCTCCGGTACCGTTCCATACGCGAACAGCATCGGGGTGGAATAGATCCCCGCTTTCAGCCCGAGCGCGTGAATCGCGTCACAGAGCGGCTTGAAGTCCCCGAAACGGTCGTTGGGGCGCAATACGCCGGATTCCGCATCCCGCCGCCCCTGCCAGCCGGAATCGATGTTGACATAGCTGTAACCCCGCGCCGCCAGGCCGCGGGAAACCAACAATTCGGCACTGCGACGGATCTTTTCCGCGTCGATTTCTTCGGCAAAAGCGTTCCAGCTGCAGAAGCTCATCATCGGCGTTTGCAACAGCATACCGGCGCCGACGCACAGGGTGAAATCCTTTTCAGCGCAGCCGGAAGCGTTTTCCACCGCCAGGCGCAGCGGATAATTTCCGGGCCGCGCCACCGTTCCCGAGAGAATGCCGGAAGTTTCATCCAGCGTCATCTCCTCCGGCAATGGATCGCAGTGAAAACGCAACGGCGGCGCGCCGGTGGCCGGTATCCGGTACAATAACGGCTTCCCCGGCGAAACGCCGTAAACCGCCGGTGTATGCAGCTCGGGTAAACCGCAATCATGCGGCCGGGCCGCCGCCAATTCAATCTCGCAGACGCGCATCGGCGCCTCCTTTCCAGTTGTGTCTATAAACAATTATACATCAAAACTTGTCACGTGTCAATATCTAAAG
This sequence comes from Victivallaceae bacterium, assembly GCA_031549115.1. Taxonomy (GTDB): domain Bacteria; phylum Verrucomicrobiota; class Lentisphaeria; order Victivallales; family Victivallaceae; genus JAVBQJ01. The sequence continues at coordinate 6,934 of JAVBQJ010000163.1, read as the reverse complement.
TGTAAAAAGATGAAAAATATTTTTCACCGGCGGATTTTCATTTGAAAAACAGACGGAACCGGTTATATTAAAAAACATATTGACACGTGACAGATTGGCTGCGAAGGAGTGCGAATGATCACCATGGCCGAGATTGCCCGGTCCGCCGGGATTTCCCGTTATACCGTTTCGAAGGTATTGAACGGCGATGGCACCGTGAAAGAGGCGACCCGGAAGCGGGTGTTGGCGGTCTGCGAAAAATACGGCTATGTGCCGAACACCAACGCTGTCGGGCTGGTCAAAGGGCGAACCAATCTGATCGGCGTGGTGGTGCCTTATCTCACCGACGACTTCTACAGCGAGTTCATCGAGATTCTCGATTACAACGCGCTGGAGCGCGGCTACCAGCTGGTGTACCGTTCCAGCTACAACGACGGCGCGCTGGAGGCGGAGGTGATCAAAAATTTCCTGGCTTTCAAGGTCTCCGCCCTGATCATCGTGCCGGTAGTGACATCGCCCAATCTGGCGATTCACCGGCTGGCGGCGAAAAACGTTCCGGTGGTTTATTTCGACCGCCAGCTCGATGAAGACAGCTATCATGTCATCAACGACAACCGGACCGGCACCCGGGAGATGACCGAATTATTGATCGGCAAAGGACGACATCCGGCGTATCTCGGCAGCTTCTACCGTGACGCCAATATCACCGCGGTATTGCGCGAGGCGGGCTACCTCGACGCCATGCGCCAACACGGACTGGCGCCGCGCCTGATCGACTGCTCCTCCAGTCGCGAACAGCAGGACAACGAGCGCTTCGGGTATGAAAATATCCGCCAGTTGATCGCTTCCGGCGCCATCCCGGACGCGCTGCTCTGCGTCACCGACGCGGTGGCGCTGGGCGCCATGCGCGCCTTTTCCGAGGCCGGACTGCGTCCCGGCGCCGATGTGTTGATTTCCGGGCACGATAATTTGCGTTTCAGCGAATTCATCACACCGAGTCTGTCGACACTGCGCCAGCGCAAGGAGTTGTTTGCGCCCGCCTGCATCCGCATTCTCGGCGAACTGCTCCACGGCCGCACCCCGGAGCAGAAGAAGTATATGTTCCCGCCGGAAATCATCCTGCGCGAAACCACCTGATTCCGTCAAAAATCTTTTTTCCCGTTTTTTCTGCATCAATAATTGACACGTGACAATATCAATGCTATAATTGACACGTGGCAACAATTATTGCCGAAAGATTGAAACAGGGAGACAAGCATGAAAGACAAACTGAAGTTGGGCTATCTGCCGACCCGGCGGCGCTTCTTTTCGCGGGAGGACGCGGTGCACTACAAGGGGTTGATATTGCGGAAGATCCGCGAGCTGGCGCCGGACATTGAAATCTTCGACCTGGAGTGGCTGAACGAGGATGGGCTGCTCACCTCGGCGGCGGAAGTGAAGCAGACGATCGCCTATTTTCAAGGCCGGGAGGTCGACGCCATTTTCGCTCCGCACTGCAACTTCGGGACCGAAGACGCCGTCGCCGGGGTCGCCCGTGACATCGCCAAGCCGCTGCTGCTCTGGGGCCCCCGCGACGAAGCGCCGCTGCCGAACGGGGAACGGCTCCGGGATTCCCAATGCGGCCTCTTTGCTTCCTCCAAGGTTTTGCAGCGCTTCGGCGTGAAATTCACTTACATCGTCAATTCGCGCGTCGATTCGCCGGTTTTCGCCAAAGGCTTCCTGAACTTCCTGCGCGCCGCCGACGGCGTCCGCCACTTCCGCCATGCCCGTATCGGCCAGGTGGCAACGCGACCGCGCGACTTCTGTTCGGTGATCGTCAACGAAGGCGAACTGCTGGAGAAATTCGGTACCCAGATCATCCCCACCGATCTGGAAAAACTGACAGCGGAAGCGCGCCGTCAGATCGCCGCTCCCGGCGACGCCGTACGCGCCATCGCCGAAGATATGCTTCAAACCGCCGATTTTTCCGGCTGCGCCGAAGATTTGCCGCTCCGGTTGGCGGCGTTCCAATTCGCGCTGCAGCAATGGGCGGCGGCAGAAGATCTCGACGCCGTCGCCATGCAGTGCTGGGATGAATTGCAGAATCAGCTCGGCCTCTGTTCCTGCTTCGTTCATGCGCAGTTGACCGACGCCGGTCTGCCGATTTCCTGCGAAGGCGACATACATGGCGCCCTCACCGGTTTGTTGTTGCAGGGTTGCCTGCATTTCACCGCACCGACCTTCTGCGCCGATCTGACCATCCGTCACCCCGAAAACGACAACGCCGAGTTGCTTTGGCATTGCGGCCCGTTTCCGGCGGCGCTGGCCGAAGGCAAACGCATCATCGGCAAACACTTCGTCCTCCCCAGTCATACCGAAGGGGTATGCAATTGGACACTGAAGCCCGGCAGCCTGACGATCGCGCGTTTCGACGGCGTCAACGGCCGCTATTCACTTTTCTGCGGCGAAGGCCAAACCGTCGCCGGCCCCGCCAACCAGGGAACCTACGTATATATGGAGGTCCCCGATTGGCCGTTGTGGGAAGAAAAGTTGATTTACGGACCTTACATTCACCACGTTGCCGGCGCCTACGGCCGCTGGTCGGGGGCTTTGTATGAAGCGGCACGCTTCATCGACCACCTCGAATTCGATCCGGCACAGCCGACATTGGAAGAGATACGCAAAACCTTACGGGAAGGATAATGCACGATGAACAAATTCGGAATTTTCATGAATTTCTGGGAGAAAAACTGGGCGGCCGATCACGCCAAATACATTCGCAAGGCCGCCGCCATCGGCTTCGACATCCTGGAGTTCCAGGCCCAGCCGCTGCTGGAAATGAGTACCACGCACATGCTGTCGCTGAAATCGCTCGCCGACGACTGCGGGATCGAACTGACCTATAGCCTCGGCCTGGATCCGGCCTACGACGTCGCGTCCGCGGACGAAACCGTCCGCCGCAACGGCGTCCGTTACCTACAGGAGATCATCCGCCGGATCGGCGCCATGGAGGGGACGCTGCTCTCCGGGGTCGGCTACGCCGGCTGGGGATCGCCCGGCTACATCGTCGACGACAAAACTCCCATCGTGGAGCGCAGCCTGAAAAGTATGCGCGAAATCGTCAAAACGGCCGAAGAGTGCGGCGTAACCTATTGCGTCGAGGCGGTCAACCGCTTCGAATCGTGTGTGATCAACACCGCACAGGAGGCGCTCGACTACATCGCCGCCGTCGACAGCCCCAACATCGGTGTACTGCTGGATACCTACCATATGAATATCGAGGAGGTTTCCATCGGCGACGCCATCCGCCTCGCCGGCGACAAACTGACCAGCTTCCACACCGGCGAAAACAACCGTTCCGCACCGGGACGCGGTCACCTCGATTGGCCGGAAATCTTCGGTGCGCTCCGGGACATCGGTTATCGGGGGCGGATCATCTCCGAACCCTTTCCCACGATGGGCGGCGAAGTGGGGCGCGACATCAAGGTCTGGCGCGACCTGGTTGCGGACGCGTCGGAAGCCGCGCTCGACGCGGAGGCCAAATATCTGCTCGACTTCGAACGCAACGGCATGATGCCGCAATCCTGAAACTTTACCGGGAACCGCATTCATCCATGCGGTTCCCGGTCCGCAATCAGCGCTTCACCAGGCGCCAGCTGCCGATCTTGTACGGCGCCAATGCCACGGTCGCTTCCGTGACGTTTTCCGCCACCAGGCATTCATCCGCTTCATTCAGCGAACATGCATACACATCGAAGCGGCCGTTCAGGAGCAGTTTGGCCCGGACGGGGTCAACATCCGGGTTGAAGCAGCGGACAATGACGCCGCGGCCATCCACGGCCACCTTGAACGCGGAAAACACGGCTTCGCCTTCCAACCGCAAGACCGGTTTGTCTTCCGGAAGCACGCAGCCCTCGGTTTTGACCAGGTAGGCCGGCGTGACGCTGCGCAGTGCCGCGTTGTCATTCAACAGTTCCGCCGTGGTCGCCGCAGGCGTGAAGCAGCGCAGCTCATAGCGGTAATCCAGATCCTGCTGCAACTGGCCGTCGTCTTCGCCGTTGGTCTGAATGGTGCGGCTGAAGGCGCGCAGCAGCGTCACCACCAACGGGTATTCCGGGTTGTCGATGCTCCCCGCCTCATGCAGCCCGCCGGCGCTGGAAAAGACGATCCCGCCCCTGCCGTCGCGCTTGCCGATCACATGGGCGAAGTTCTTTTCCGGCGCCTCCATTTCCAGATAATCCTGGCCGGCGTTGCCCCAGGTCCGCCCGTCCGGGCGATGGTTGCAGTAGAAGTGCTGGTCGGCGAAATAGCCGCCGCCGATTCCGGTCGGCAACAGCAGCTGCAGCCGGTAATCACGGATGTTGTTGCTCACGGTGGTCTGGATCGACAATGTGTCGCTGAAGCTATCGATGCCGACCCGGGTGACGATCCGGAGCGTCCGCATTTCCCGGCTTTCGCTGACGCCGCAATGCAGCTCCGTATTGGTGGCGCTGTTGACCAGCGCGGCCGGCAGCTCGTAACTCCGGGTGATTTCGAATTCGGCGTACTCCGGCATATCGCAGGTCACCACCGTCTGCGCATTCGACGTGGCCATCAGCCGGCGGTTGCCGGAGGGTTTGACATGATTCCAGCCGTCGCCGATCTCGCGGTCGAAGCTGTAATCGTTCAGGCCCCGGTAGCTCCTGCCGCTGCGCTTGTCGGTGAGGTCGAAGCGGCCGTCCGGCCGGACCTCCAGACGGATTTTGGCATTTTCCGCCGTCCCCTGCCCGGAAATCAATGTATCGTAGTAACGCACGCTGCGCTCCGAAGCTTCCACCTTGATCCGGGTCCACCGGGAGGGCGCCAGTTCGGTAGCGAAGACCACTTCGTATTCGTCGTACTTACGCGCGTCCTGGCGATAGAAGGCGCGGGTCTGGTTGCGCTTGATGCTGCGAATGGCATAAGGAATTTCCACCCCGTTCTCGTCGCGCAACCGGAACGAATTCATATATTCGTAACCGAAGGGCTCGGTGCGCTTTTTCGGATAGGGCAGCGCCGCCGGGAAGCAGAGTTTCGCCGTACGCATCTTTTTGACCGCGAACGGCAGCGGATTGTAGAAACTCCAGATGTAGTTGCCGGAGGCGCTGACCTCCTTTTCGGCGCTGTCGTCGGCCATTACCGAACGGACTTCGCGGAAAAACGGGATGCCGGTCAGACGTTCGCGGTCCCGGATCGAGAGCTCCTCCTCCGCGGTGCGGTTGATCTGCGCGATGTCCTCGTAACGGCACTTCATCATCCGGTGCACGCTAGCGATGGAGCAACCGCAGATCGAATCGTGCGGATGATTTTTGATCAATGACTTCCACGCGAAATCCACCAGATAGTTGACCCGTTTGCAGCCGTTCAGCGTACTCGCCGCCGCCATCGGTTCCAGCCCCAGCTCCAATTGATTCTGGAGCCGGTCGTTGCCGGATTTTAGGTCATAACGCGAACTCAGCGTGCCGCTGATCTGCCAGCCGAAATTGAAGTCGTAATCCGCCGGGAAGATCAATTCGCCGTGGACGTTGCCGTGTTTGTCCGGGCCGTGGAATTCATTCGCCAGCAATTGGCGGTGGTCGTCGTGAATGATTTCGCAGTCCGGGTAAAGCTCCCGGATCCACTGAAAAATCTGTTCCAGCCGCGACGTCGGGTAGGAGTGATCCAGCGCGTCGGTCAGCAGCATCGGCACGCCGTCCCAGAATTTCCCGTGGGTGTCGACATATTCGGTGAAGCGTTTTTTGAACACCTCCTCTTCGATTTCCAGGTCGAGGATATTCAGCACCGTCATCGAGAAAACCCCATATCCGCAATAGGGCGGCAGGTGAATCAGCTTTATCGCGGTGCCGTCCGGGGAGTGCCAGTAACAGTACGGCCCCGCATTGCCGTCGATGCCGCGCCAGAGGACCGCGCCCTCCAATCCGAATCCGGTCATGATCTGCGGAATCTGAGCGGTGTGGCCGAAAATATCGCAGATGTAGCCGACCGGCCAGACCTTGGCGCCGTATTCCTCGGCCACCTTGGCGCCGATCTGCAGGTTGCGGATGATGCTTTCGCCCGAAACCAGAAACTCATCCGGCATCACATACCAGGGGCCGACATTGAGTTTGCCCGCGGCGATGAATTCCCGGAGCCGATTGGCCAGATCCGGGCGGATTTCAGCGAGATCCTCCAATACGATGGTCTGGCCGTCGAAGGTGAACTTGTCGTAATGGGGGACAGTTTCGAAATTCTCCACCAGGCGTTCGGTGACATCGACCAGATATTTGCGGAATTCCTGCTGTCCCTGATACCATTCCCGATCCCAGTGCGTCGAATTGAAGTAGTAAAACTTTCTGCTCATTTCTCTCTCTCTATTGCTTCCAAAAACTCGAAATCTATTTCGTTGCTTCGTCGATTATCAACAATATACCCTCGCCGGCCCGAATAGTCAACGGCGTATCGGGTTTCAATTCTTCTCCGGTCTGGAAGTAATCGATCTTCGGCCTGTACCAGCGCACCTGGTCGGGCTTGAGCCCGAGCGCCGGGTAATCCACCGCCAACTCTACTTCCAGCCCGTCCCCCGCGACGAACTTCCGGGTCTGCGGCATTGCGCCGGTCCGGTAAAATTTCCCCAACGATCCGGTGTCGCCATAGGTATTGGCCGCCGACCAGCTGGAGTAGCGCGGCGTATCCGCAAATACGGTGCGGAACGAATTGAAGCCCCAGCTTTCCGGCATTTTCCCGTCCGGGAACAGCTCGGTCAACGGAATGCGCAAGGTGCCGTGCCACGCGTGCTCCGAACGCGAAGTTTGATAATCCCATTTGCCGTTCCAGTCGCGATTGCCGTCCTTCATGTCCCAGATCGCGCCGTTGGCGTTCCCGATGAAGTGGATGATCGTCGCGGCATCGGGCAGAAACAAGAAGTCGATGGAGTCATCGGTCCAGACCTCCCCGTCGCGGCCGGTCACGCCGGCCCGCA
>JAVBQJ010000097.1:0-3581 GCA_031549115.1 Victivallaceae bacterium | reverse complement strand
AGCGGGTGTGGTGATTTTTGATGGTGGTTGCGGGGCCGCATTGCGCCCCGGCAACCGCGGGGGCCCGCCCCCATTCCCCCGGATCGCTTAGCCGCTCGGCTTCACGTTTTTGCCGCCACCGGGCGGCACAAACTCTGTGCGCTACTCACTCCCTGCCGGTTGTTCGGGCGCGACCCCCTCAGCGCCGGCAATGCCAGCGCCGGTCGCCGGGGGCGGCTTCGTGCCGCGCTCCTTGGTGCGAGCTGCGCTGCGCCAATTCCTAGCGGCACGGTCGCGCCTGACCGGCGCTCCGGCCCGTGCGCACTCACAAGTAGGTGATAATACGATGGGTGCGCGACCACGGTCGAATCATGTTGAGTCCACATCCACGGCACACCGGCTGGCGGAGGCGCGCCACAGACGGCTATATGGCATGCCTACAGCCTGTCCGTTGCCGTCCGTATCAGTCCGTATCAGTCCGTTGTCATGCGCACACGGACCTCCACGATGTCAATAAATGAACAACATCTCGCGGTATTTGGGTAACGGCCAGAGATCGTCGGAGACCTGGTTTTCGAGCAGGTCGACCGCGTGGCGCAAATCGTTCATCGCGGCGACCGTGCGATCGGGCGCGGAGTCGGCGATGGCGGTTTCGAGAGCGCGGCAGGCGGTGCCGGCGGTATGAAACAAGGTGCCGATGTGTTCGAGACTCAAACGGGCTTCGGCGCCGACCGCTTCGGAGATACCGGCGGTTTTCAGGGCATTGATCTCGTTGGCCAGCATGGTCATCTGGGTGTGGATCACCGGGAAGATCACCGTGCGGGCGAGGCTGACGGAGAGCTTGCCTTCGATTTTGAGACGCATCCGGTATTCATCCATGAACACCTCGTAACGCGACAGCAGCTCCGAACGGCTCAGCACCTTGTAGCGCTCGAACAGCTCGATGTTTTCGGGCTGGATCAGGGCGCGGAGAGCGGACGGGGTATTGCGCGCGTTGGGCAGACCGCGGCGGCGGGCCTCTTCGACCCACTCCTCGGTGTAGTTGTCCCCGTTGAAAATGATCCGTTTGTGCCGCTTGATGATGCCTTTCAACACCTCCTGCAGCGTCGGCTGAAACTCTTCCGGACCGACCGCTTCCAGCGCCGTCGCGATTTCGTCGAAGGCTTCGGCGACGATGGTGTTGAGCACAATATTGGGACTGGCGCAGGAAGTGCTCGCCCCCGGCGCGCGGAATTCGAATTTGCCGCCGGTATAGGCAAACGGACTGGTCCGGTTCCGGTCGGTGGTATCGCGCGGCAGCAGCGGCAGCACATCGACACCGATCTGCATGCGTTCTTTGGCTTCGTTGACATTGGCGCCGCCGTGTTCGAGCTCTTCGATGATCCGGGTCAGTTGATCGCCCAGATAGATCGACAGGATCGCCGGCGGCGCTTCCGCCGCCCCCAGCCGATGGTCGTTGCCGAGTCCGGCGGTGACCGCGCGCAACAGGTCGCCGTGGCGGTCGACCGCCTGGAGAATCGCGCACAACGTGGTCAGGAACAGCGCATTCTCCTGCGCATTGTGCCCCGGCTTGAGCAAATTGAAACTGCCGACCGAAATCGACCAGTTGTTGTGTTTGCCCGAACCGTTGACGCCCGCAAAGGGTTTTTCGTGCATCAGGCAGACGAAATTATGCCGCTCGGCCACCTGCCGGAGAATCTCCATCGTCAGCATGTTGTGGTCGACGGCGAGATTGAGTTCCTCGTATACCGGCGCGATCTCGAACTGGGCCGGAGCAGCCTCGTTATGCCGGGTCTTGGCCGGAATGCCGTAACGCCACAACTCCTGATCCACCTCGGTCATAAAGGCGAGCACCCGCGGCTTGACGCTGGCGAAGTAGTGGTCGTCGAGCTGCTGATGCTTCGGTGGCGGCGCGCCGAACAGCGTCCGCCCGGTCTGAATCAGGTCGGGCCGGCACAGATACAGATGTTTATCGATCAGGAAGTATTCCTGTTCGGCACCCAGCGTGACTTCGACCTTCTCATCGGGCAGATTGAAGCAGCGCACCAGCCGTTTGAGCTGGCGGCTGACCGACTGAATCGAACGCAGCAGCGGCGTTTTTTTGTCCAGCGCCTGGCCGGTATAGGCACAGAAGGCGGTCGGGATGCACAGGGTGGCGCCGTTGATGCCGCGCTTGATGAAAGCCGGGCTGGTCGGATCCCACGCCGTATAGCCGCGCGCTTCGAAGGTCGAACGCAGGCCGCCGGAGGGAAAACTCGAAGCGTCGGGTTCGCCGACAATCAGATTTTTGCCGGAAAACTTCATCAGCACACCGCCGTTGCCGTCGGGTTCGATGAACGAATCGTGTTTTTCCGCGGTCGATCCGGTCAGCGGTTGAAACCAATGGGTGTAATGGCTGGCGCCGTGGCTCATCGCCCACTGCTTCATCGCGGTGGCAACATCATCGGCAATCGACGGATCGAGCGGTTCGGAGTTACGGATGGTTTTGACCAGTTTGTCGTAGGCGTTTTTCGGCAACAGCTCTTTGAGTGTGGCCAGTTGGAGGACATTGGCGCCGTAGATTTGCTCGATCGACTCTTCGCCGGCAACAAAGTCGCATCGTTCCGTCGTGTAGTCCGCAATCGCGGCAATCGCCGCTTTTCTCACATCGCAATTCATGATGTCTCCGCCTGTTTTCGTTATATGGCCCCGAATATACAACTTATACTATACCACCGGAACCGCCGATTTTCAAAGCGGAAAAATCCCTTTCCTCCTATTGTTTCCGGGTTGTATTTCGCCGGCTCCGGGTTTATATTGAATACGGAACTTGAAAACAAGGAGGTTGTGCATGTCGAAGAAGATTATGATTGTGTCCGGTTCCCCACGCAAAAACGGCAATACCGCCCTGATCGCCGGGAAAATCGCCGAAGGCGCCAAAGCGGCCGGCCATGAAGTCGCCCTGATTGAACTGGCGAAGCTGCGCGGTTTCGGCCAGGGGTGCGTCAGCTGCTTTGCCTGCCAACGCTCCACCGTTTACCGTTGCGCGTTCAAGGATGAAATCACCCCGGTGCTGGAGGCGATGCACAATTACGATACCGTGGTATTGGCGGCTCCGGTCTATTTCTTCGGCGCCGCCTCCCAGATGAAGGCGTTCATCGACCGCTTCTACTCGCAGGTCAAATACGACAACGGCGTCCTGGCAACCACGCTCGCCAAAATCACCTTCGCCGTCGCCGTCACTGCCGGCGACACGCGCGAAGAGTCCGGCGCCAACACCTTCGTCGACTCCGTAAAACACCTGACCGGTTACCTCGGCCGCCCCGAACCCGCCGTGTATTTCGCCGGCGGCGGCACGGAATCCGTCGAAGTGCTGCGCAGCAACGCCACATTGATGGCCGAAGCCGAAGCCTTCGGCAAAGCGCTGTAAAACAATTGCTGGAATAAAAAAAGCCTCCGTTTTGAAGTGCACCCCAAAAGTTGGACACAACTTTTGGGGTGCTTTTTATGGAAAAAACTGATCGGTTTCGTCGTCGCTACAGTGCAGAATTCAAGCTTGGTGTTATATTAGACATGCGCGAGCATGGACTTGGGTACGAGGAAACGGCTCGGAAATACTGGCC
>JAVBQJ010000155.1:0-11287 GCA_031549115.1 Victivallaceae bacterium | reverse complement strand
CGCGGTAGAAGAGTTCGCCGTCGAGCAGCATGACGACCAGACCCTGATCCTGATCACCACGCACGAGGCCTGAATATGACGGGAAACACCGATTCCCCTGTCGTGTTGATTACCGGCGCCTCTTCGGGCCTCGGAGAAGCGCTGGCGCGGCAATGGAAGCAACGCGGTTAACGGGTGGCGGCGATTTCCCGCCGGGCTCCGGCGCCGGAGGCCGCGGACGACTTTATCGAAGCCGACCTGACCCGGCCCGGCGAGGCCGAACGCGCATTCGGCGTATTCACCTCGCGTCATTCCCGACTCGACGTCCTGATCAACAACGCCGGCATCGGTGCCTATGCCGCGTGGGAGGAATTGCCCGAAGCGGATTGGCGGCGGTTGATGGAACTGAATTTGTTCACTCCGGTGACGCTGACCCGATTGGCGCTAGGGTTGTTGCGCCGGTCGCGCGGCTGCGTCATCAACGTCGCCAGTGTCGCCGGCCTGGCTGCGGTGCCGGGAATGGGGGCTTACAGTGTGGCCAAATTCGGTTTGGTCGCCTTTTCCGAAACCCTCGACGCCGAAGTGACGCGTTACGGCATCCATGTGGTGACGGTCTGTCCGGGGCGGATTTCGACCGGATTTTCGCTCCGCGCGGTCGCGCTGCGCGATGTGCCGGAAACGCCGGGCTCCGGGAGCTCCAGCGCCGACGGCCTGGCGCGCAAGGTCTGGCGCGCGGCACGCAAGCGCCGCCACCGGGTGATTTATCCGGGGTGGTACTGGTGGTTCGTACAATTCACCCGCTGCTTTCCGCGTTTTTATTACCGGCAGGCGGCCAAGGTCTGGAAACTCGATGCGTAAATTTTTATTGCTCGCGGCGATGGCGTGGTTCGCATTTCCGGCGGCGGCCGAAGTCTTCTGGAGCTTCGGGCGGGCGCGGCCGGAGTGGCAGCAGCGCCTGGGCTGGGAACTGATGTGGGAGGAGCCCATCCGGGTCAACGGCGTTCCGATGCGCCTTTCCGGGGGCATCACCCGGATCAACTGGCCCGAACTGGGGCTGTTTCTGCAGCAGTTGCCCGATGACGCCTCGGTCGCCTGGAATGACGACAGCGTATTGATTCACTGGAACCCCGCCCCCGGGCGCCGCCAGACGCTGCTGATCTCCAGTGTCGCCGACGCGTTGCCGCTGGTGGTATACGGACTCGAACGCCCGGAGGGGGAATTGCCCGCACCGGTCTGGCCCGAAAGCCTGCCCCCCCTCCCCGCGACCCGGCCGCAGCGTGTCATCGAATACCCCGAACGCGACGCCGTCTACGGTGAATTCACCGCCGCCGCCGGAAGCGCCCGGACACAATTGAGCGCCTGGGGTACGACGCTCCAGTCCGCCGGATGGCAGCCGTTCGCGCTCGAAGCCGGAACGCCGACCGGATCGGGCGAAGTTTACTATCGTCCCGCGACCCGGGAAATCCTGCTGTTGGGAACGTCGTCGGAAGAGACCGCGTTCCTCTACCGCCGCCGCCGCTGACTTCAAACACGAAATAGACAATGCCTCCAGGCTGCTCCGGTTGCGAATTTTCATAAACCTCAATTTTTAATCATATTATATGATTTTATTGTTGCTTTTTTCTCCGATCTGCGCTATAATAGAGTAACTTCAAAATCAGGAGGCTTTCGATGCGGGAATTACAGGAGCAGGTTCGCCGGGCGTTGACCGGGCCGGTGTGTTCGATCGCAACTCCGTTCCGGCCGGACGGGAAGATCGATTACCCGGCGGTGGCGCAGATGATCGACTTTCAGGTCACGGCCGGATTCGGGATGATTTTTCTGACGCCGGGCAATTCGCACTATGTCTGTATGCGCGACCATGAGGTCACGGAGATGTGCCGCTTCTGCGTCGAACACACCGCGAAGCGCGTGCCGGTGTGTGTATGCTGTTTCAACTATTCCACCCGCGACGCGGTCGCGTTCGCCGAATATGCGCATGGCTGCGGCGCCGAACTGGTGTTGCCGCTGCCGCCGGTGTGGGCAAACGGCGTCACGCCGGAGGAGCTGACCGGCTATTATCTGCGGGTGGCGGAAAAGAGTCCGCTGATGCTGATCTATTCGCCGCTGCCGCAGACGCGGGATGCTTCGCTGCATCTGGAACAGGTATTCCGCCGGGCCCCTGGCCGGGTGCTGGCGATCAAGGATGACTTCTGTACCCCATCGGCGCGGGAAATGACCGCCGCCTACGGCGAACGCTGCGCGGTGTTCGCGGGCGGGCAAAAGCAGAATTTCCTCAATATCAAGCCCTATGGCGCCACCGGCTTCCTGTCGACGATCGGAATGTTCCGCCCCGAAATCACCTGGGACTTCTGGCGCGCCGTCACCGGCGGCAACGAGAAAGAAGCCGCGCGGATCGTCACCGAAATCGACACGCCGTTTTTCGACCTGCTGGTGAGCCTGCCGGGATCGTTCGACGCCGGGATTCACGCGATCATGGAGATGTACGGCTTCGGCTGCCGCAGCCGCCGCCCGCCGTATCATACGCTCACCGAAGCGGAGCTGGAGCAATTCCGGGCCGCACTGGCACCGCTGGGTCTGCTGCCCTGATATCATACCGCCGGTGCGATACCTCGTACACTTCCTCCTTCGCCAAGGTTATGGAGGACAAGTCATGTTTCCTCCGGGCGTCCCCAGCGAGGGACGCCCCACAGGCAGTGGCACGTGCCACCCGTATGACGGAGTGCAGACCACCGCTTCGCGGCTCTATTTTTTTATTTTTTTCCGAACAATTGCACTGACACGACCACCGCCTATTTTCCCCACTCGATATGAGCGGCGATCAATTCGGCGCACTTGGGGTCGCGTGCTTCCAGCGCATCGATGATCATCCGGTGGGAAACCGGCGCCGGTTCGTCCGGGTGGCCGTGGCCGTCCGCCGCCCACAGCGTATGCTCCAACAACCGCGTATGCTCCAGCATCCGCAGCACCATCCGGCAGCCGGAAATCCGGACGATCGCCGAATGCAGCCGGTTTTCATAAAAAACCGCCTCATCCCGCCTGTCCGCCGCCAACGCCGCTTCAAGCGACGCATCGAGCCGGCGCAGCCCGGCGATATCCGCCGGCGTAATTTTCGTCACCGCGATGCCGATCGCGTACGCTTCCAGCCGGCTCCGGACGTCGAGCGCCTCTTGCCACTCCTCATCGGACACCGGACGCAGCCGGACGCCGAGCTTCTGACGCTTCTCGATCATCCCATAGGCGTCCAATGTCTGCAGCGTCTCCCGCAGCATCGACCGGCTGACCCGAAAGAATTCCCCCAGCTCCCGCTCGGTCACATAAGGCTTCCCGCCCGCAGCACGCTCCGCCAGAAAACGCCGCAGCGCGTCCAGCGGCAACCGCTCCGCATTGTCAGTATTCATGTTCATAGGCATCTTCCTTCCGGCCATACCATAGCCCCGGAATGGAGGTTTGTCAATAATTTTATCATATAATATGATTTTTTCCTGTTTTCCACTTGACATTTTGTTTGTTTTATACTATAATGATACCAGAGCAAAGAATCAATGGACACCACAGCCAAAAGGACGGGAAAATGAAAGAGAAATTCACTCTTATCGAGCTACTGGTCGTGATTGCGATCATCGCGATTCTGGCCAGCATGCTGCTTCCGGCGCTGTCGAAGGCGCGGGCGGCGGCGCAAGGCATCAAGTGTGTCAGCAACCAGAAGCAGATCGTACAGGGATTCATCCTCTACAGTGTGGACCATCAGGACTGGGTGTCGCTGCGGCTGGCCAGCAGCAATTACGGCACCGATTACCGCTGGGTACAGATTTACGGCGATTCGATGTGGGGCAGCGGGGTCGCGGACTGGGCCCAAAGCATGCTGTGCCTGGGGTATCTGCCGACCTCGAAGGACAGCGCATTGGTGTATTGTCCGATCATCCGCCGCAACGCCGAGCCGAGCATGTTTTACGATTATTACGCGTCGCAGGGCCAGGACCGGCAGGCGACAACGCAGCAGGGCAATTGCACCTACCTCTCCATCCCCCGGGTGACCAAACCGACGACGTACTACATGATCGCCGACTGTGTCGGCTCCACCGGGCAAAGCAACGCCTGGCTGGATTGGCGCAGCAGCGCCGGGACATTCGGCATAGTGCACAACAAGCGCGCCAATGTCGGTTTCCTGGACGGTCATGTCGCCGCGCTCAACGGCGATGCGTTGCGCGATACGTTCAACAACAGCGATTGGGGATTGGATGCCTACAATGCCGGCAACCTGGTCGGCAGGTGGATTCATGTTTACGACGAAAACGGCACCATGACGCTCCTTCAGGATGAGTAAGGAAACAAATGCGTAAGTTTACCGTACTTTTACTGCTGCTGAGCCTTGGCCGGTTTGCCGGCGCCTGGGAAATCGTGCTTCCGGAGCAACCGACCGCGGCGGAACGGAACGCCGCGGCAGAGCTGCGGCATTACCTCGAACTCGCCGCGCCGGACGGCGTCCGGACCGCCGCAGGCGGGGAAGCGGTCTTCCATCTCGGCGACTCCGCCGCCGCCCGGCAATCGGGTGTCGACGTCACCGCCATGCCGGAGGAGGCGTGGGTGATCCGCAGCTCCGGCTCCGATGTCGTGCTCGCCGGCGGCGGCCAGCGCGGTACCTTGTACGCGATCTACCACTTCCTCGAGGACATCGTCGGCGTCCGCTGGTGGAACCAGTTGGAGGAATCGGTACCGCGGCATGAGTCATTGCAATTGCCGGAGCTGAATGCCTCCGGCAAGCCGTTTTTCCGCAAACGCGATATCTACCGGAGCCACAACAATTACATCCCGGACGGCGGCCGTTTCGCCGCCCGCAGCCGCCTCAACCGTGACGGCGACCAGACCATCCGCCCGGAATTCGGCGGTGCGTTCCGCTTCGGCAGCCCCTATTTCGTCCATACCTTCGACCATTACTTCCCCGAGGCGGAATACTTCGCCGAACACCCGGATTATTATGCGCTTCGGAACGGCCAACGCATCCCCGGCGCCAATTCGCAGTTATGCCTGACCAACCCGGAATTGCAGCAGGCGATGGCGGAGCGGCTGCTCGAATTCATCCGCCAAGATACCGAACAGGCGGCCGCCGACGGTATCGTGCCGCCGATCGTCTACGATATTTCCGCCAACGACTGCCGCAACCCGTGCGAATGCGAGCGCTGCGCCGCCGTGGTGCGGCGCGAAGGCTCCGAAGCCGGTCCCCTGTTGGAGTGCCTGAACTTCGTCGCCGCCCGCCTGACGGAGAAATACCCGGACAAGCTGTTGCATACGCTGGCGTATTACCATACCGAACCGGCGCCGCGCACCCTGCGTCCCCGGGAAAATCTGATCATCCAACTGTGCGACACCGGCACCAACCAGGCGCGTTCGTTCCAGGCGCCGGAAAACCGCCATTTCGTCGAGCTCTTGAAAAAATGGGCGGAACTCTCCAACCACCTGGCCATCTGGGACTACAGCATCACCTACAGCATTCCGATGGGGCCGTTCCCGCATGAGTACACGCTGGCGGACAACATGCGCACCTACCAAGACACCGGCGTCGAGTTCCTGTTTTTCGAGCACGAAGGCTTCGAAAGCGCCGATATGCACACCCTGAACGTCTGGCTGGAAGCCAAACTGATGGAAAACCCGGATGCGGATTTCGATGCCCTGCTGGAGGATTTTTATACCGGTTATTACGGCGCCGCCGCGCCGTTCATCCATCACTACCGCGAGCTTCTGCGCGATTCGGTGGAGCGGCACGGAACCTACATCGACTGGTTCGCCAACATCAACCAGTTTTATCACGTCGACCTCGATACCGCCGTGGCGGCGCAGGCGCTGTTCGACCAGGCGGAGGCGGCAGTGGCAAACGATCCGGTACTGCAGCACCGGGTGCGCCGGGCGCGGCTGAATCTGGATCTGGCTTGCGCCGTCAACCGCCAGCGGCTGATCGACGAATTCGTCGGGCGTGGCGGCCTGCCGGAGGAGTTTCCGTTGGATCGCGACCAAATCGCGACACGGGCGCGGGATACCTGGCTCGCGGACATCGAAGCCGGTGTGGACCCGGACAAAAAAGAGCGCTACCGGGTCAACGCGCTCAACTTCTACGACCGCTTCAGCAAACTCGAATATGCGCCGAAGCGGGAACCGGAATTCTTCGCCGGTCAGAAGTACATCGCGTTGGACTTCAGCGACGCCAAAATCTGGAGCCAAGCCGAAATCCGGCCGGTGATCGACCCGGATTCCGAAGCCGGTTATGTCCTCGAAGTGACGCGCGGCAACGAATTGCCGCTGCAATGCGCGATGTATGTGCCGTCGAAGCTGACTACCGTCGGCGGCAGGAGCATTGCCGCCGCCGAAGTCACCGGCCCCGGCTACCACTGGTATCGGGTCGCCCGGGTCCGGCCGCAGATGGGAGCCTATGTTTATTTTCTGAGCGACTGGACCGTGCAATTTCCGCTGGACGCGGTGGCGACCCTTTCCGGC
Organism: Victivallaceae bacterium; assembly: GCA_031549115.1. Taxonomy (GTDB): domain Bacteria; phylum Verrucomicrobiota; class Lentisphaeria; order Victivallales; family Victivallaceae; genus JAVBQJ01. The sequence goes on along the minus strand of JAVBQJ010000155.1, from coordinate 4,819 downwards.
GGCGAAACCGAATACGATCTGTGGGCCAGTGTCAAATTCACCGGCCCCGGCTACCCCGCAGGTTCTCCGGAAGAGGCGTCCACCGTGTGCATCGAACGAATTGTTCTCGTACAACAATAACCCGGGAGTTTTTTTCAACATGTCGGATTGCAATGTGATTCTCAGCGATATCGCCGGAACGGCGCAAGCGGCAACGCACGGCTGGGTGCCTCTGGAATATGAAACCATGGACGGCATCCAGGGGACGATGGTTTACGCTCCCGCCACCCGGATACTGCCGGAGCTGCGTATTCCACTGCCGGTCAAGGGGCGCTACCGGATCCACCTCGGCCTCGCCGCCAGCGTCCCCGGCTCGCAGCAGGTGACCATGGGGATCCGGGCGAAGCTCGAACGCGATCCGGCTTTCGGCCGGATTATCGGCTGGGGCGTCAACTGGTGGTGGGAGATGAGCGAAAACTACTGGAAAAGCGCCGATCTCGATCACGACACGCTGGTGGTCGCCAACGCCCCCGGAATGGAATCCGGGCTGGCGTGGGTCCGGCTGGAGTGCATCGCCGCAGAACAGCCGGCGCCCTTGCGCACCATGGTCACCACCAACGACGGCTATGCGCCGTACCGGTCGCTCGAGGAGCTTTACGAAACCTTCATGCCGTTCGCCGACAGCCCGGTCAAAAAGATTTTCTTCTGCGTCGGCCACGGCGATGTCGCCCAGGTCGCCAGCGCGGTCGCCACCGTGCCGGAGTATTCCGAAACCGAATATTACAACCGCGAATACGACCGCGACTGCGTGATCCGCCTCGGCGATCTGCGCCGCCAATACCCGGACCTGGTCGGCAGACTCGCCGATTTCGTCCACAAGCTCGGGATGGAATTCCATGTTTCGTTCCGGACCGGCTGCATGTATATGCCGGGGTGGCCGGCGATGGTTTCGCGCTTTTACATTGATCACCCGGAACTGCGCTGTCGCCATCTCGACGGCGGCACCGTCGCCCGGCTCAGTTATGCGGCGCCGCCGGTACAGGAGCATTTTCTGGCCTTCTACCGCGAGGCGCTGCAATACGACATCGACGGTTTGAACCTGATCTGGATCCGGGCATTGCCGGCGATGCTGTTCGAGGAGGCGTTCATGGCGCCGTTTGAGCGCGAATACGGCGCCCGGCCGGTGCGCGCCGACGATCCGCGCGTCCTGCCGTTCCGGGAAAAGCTGATGACCGGCTGGCTGCGCCGGGTCCGCGCTCTGCTGGACCAAACCGGCGCCGCCCGCGGCCGCCGGTTGGAGCTGTCGCTGACCGTGCCCGCCACCGAAGCGGTGAACCGCGAACACGGTCTGAATCCGGCCGCCCTCGCCCGCGCCGGACTGGCGGATTTGTTTCTGGTGGATGGCTCGCTGCAAGTGCGCAGCCACGAAGAGCGCCTCGCCAACATCGATCTGGATTATTTCCGGCAGGCATGCGCCGAAACCGCGTGCGGCTTCCTGCCGAAAATGAGCGACGCAACCTTCGACGACGCCTTCGTCGGCTACTACCGGAATGCGATGGCGCGGGGAGCGGCCGGTGTATTTCTGTGGGACGGCACCGCCAGTTGGCGCAGCTGGAACAACATCCGGCAGCTGACCGACCGCGACGGCAGCCGGGCGCAGGAGTGGTACAATCTTCATACCCCGGAAATGCAGACGCATTTATTGAAGAGTCTCGACGGCGTCGATATGGATCACTATCCGCCGCACGTGGCCTATTGAAAAGAAGAAAGAGGAAAAGATGTTTCAGAGCATGGAAGTCGTACAGGAATCGTACATTTACCGCAACCCCAATCCGGCCGCGCGCAGCCGCCAGGCCATGTTCCCCGGCGTCGTCCGATTGCCCGATGGGGAATTGCTGGCGCATTTCGTCATCGGCGAAGCCTTCGAAGCCGCCAACTGCCGCCCGTACCAGGCGCGCAGCCGCGACAACGGCAAAAGCTGGGAATTCGAAGGACCGCTGTTCAAAACGCCGGAGCGGCAGCTGACGCCGGATTTCTCCGATTGCTACAAACCGACGCTGCTGGCGGACGGGTCGCTGATTTCAGTCGGCTACGGTTTCTTCCGCGACGATCCGGAAAAGAGCCTGTCCGACTATATCGCCGACTCCCATGAGTTCCCGTTATCGAAAAACGTGCTGATCCGCAGCACCGACGCCGGCGCCACCTGGTCGCGCCCCGAGGTCATCGACTCCGGTCTCGCCGGGATGGAAATCTCCGGGCCCGCGGTACAGATGGCCGACGGCGCCCTGGTGTTCGCCGCTCCGGTGTTTTCGGTCAATCCGGAGGCGCAGCAGGGGTATTGTTTTCGCAGCACCGACGGCGGCAAAAGCTGGCAAAAGGGCGGCACCTACTTCGACATGCCTGGCGTCACCGCGTGGGAGACGCGCCTCGTGGAAACCGAACCGGGCCATCTGGCATTGATGCTGTGGGCTTTCGATTTGCGCCAAGAGCAACACTTGAACAACTATCTGGTGACCTCGGACGATGGCGGCATCACCTGGAATCCGCCGGTGGCGACCGGCGTGATGGGGCAGGCATCCAGCCTGATTTACCTCGGAAGCAACCGGATTCTGAGCATTCACGCCCACCGTTCCGGCGACGACATCGGTTTGTTCCTGCGCCTCGCCGACATCGGCGGCAACGGCTTCCGGGTGCTCGACTGCCGGCCGTTGTGGCGGCAGGAGACGCTGAAAAATGCCGACGGCTCGATCCAACGGCAATTCGCCAACCTGAAGTTCGGCCAACCCAACATCATCCACCTCGGCGGCGACGATTATCTCGCCTGGTGCTGGTGCCGGGAAGACGGCGACTACGGCTGCAAAACCTACTCGCTGAAAATCCGGTTCTGATTCAATCGAGCCGCAGCAGGCGCCGGGCGTTGCCGGAGAGGATCAATTCCTTTTCCTCCGGCGCAATCGCCAGCGCCTCGACGGTTTCACGGGCGAAGCGCATCTGCATCGGCCCCTGCAGCGGCACATCGGTTCCGAAGACGATGTGCCGCGCTCCCGCCAATTCCACCATCCGCGCCATCACACCGGAGTACACATACATCAGGTAATGCGCGGTGTCGAAGTACAGATTGTCCGGCATTCCCGCCGCCGCAATCTCCTCGATCGTGTCCAGATTCGGATAATACGGATAATTGCCGTTCTGGAACACTCCGCCCATATGGGCGAGGATCACATTCACCTCCGGATGCTCCCGCGCAATCGCCGCCACCGTCGCCGCCGGAGAAAATCCCGTCCCCGGCATGCATGAAACATGAAACAGCAACAGCTTCGTCCGCGCGGCGACACGGTCGGCGAAGCGCCGGTTCGATGGCGCGTCGAGCCGGTAGCCGTGATAATCCGGATGCAGTTTGACGCCGCGGAACTTCGGATTGTCCTCCGCCAACGCCAGATCCTCCATCCCCGGCTGAAGATTCGGCGACGCCACCACGTAACCAAAGAGACGCGTCGTCCGCCGCAATGCCGCGTCCAGCTCCCGGTTGCCCTCGGCGACGTCGTACATCAACGCCCGCGATGAGGAGACGCACAGACAATCCACCCCGGCCTCCACGGCGTAACGCTCCAGCGTCGGCGCGTCCGCCTGCCAGAACGGCGCCAGATTGATGCTGCCCAGATGTCCATGCATGTCGATGATCATATCAGACCTCGAGAATATTCAATTGCCGGCCGTAGTCGGAAAGCTGTTCCGCCGCCCCCTCCTCCCGGACGATCAACCCGTCCTCCCAGCGAAAGCCCATCCCGCCGCGCTGCAGAAACATATCCTGCATGAAGGTCATCCCCGGCTCCAACACATAGGTCGACGAGCTTTCCAGGAACGGATATTCGCACTCCATCTGGCCGCAGCCGTGCGCCGGGCCGTAGAGAATCGCGTCGCCATAGCCGCGGGCGCGGACGAAGTCGTGGATTTCCCGCGCCACCTCGCCGGCATTCCGCCCCGCCCGCATCACTTCGAAAGTCAAATTAGCGGCATCGAGTCCCACCTGGAGAAATTCGCGTACCGGCGCCGGGCACTTGCCCAACACCACCGGCCGGCCGATGCTGGCGCTGTAGCCTTCGACCTTGGCGCCGATGCTGAAGTGAATGATTTCGCCGGTTTGCACCGGCCGCAGCGTCGGACGGCTGATCGCCTGGTTGGAATTCGGTCCGCTGCAGCACCACATCGGATAACCGGTGGCTTCGGCGCCGGCGCCGAGCATCGCCTGCGTCGCAATGCCGCACAATTCCGCCTCGGTCATGCCGGGCCGGATCGCCTCCAGCACCGCCTTGAAGCCGATTTCGGAAATCTTCGCGGCGCGGCGCAGACACGCCATTTCGGCGGCCGACTTGCGTATCACCAGCTTCCGCACCAGTTCATCCGCCGGCGTCACCGCGTCGACCGAACCGAGCGCGGCGATGACGTTCAGCATGATCGTGTACGGGAACATGTGCCATCCGGCAATGCCGAGTTTGCGGATGCCGAAACGCTGAAAAATCTCGTCCCAGCCCGGATGTTTGCTCCCCGGGTAGTCCGGTTGGCTGGACTCGCGGAAGTCCATCACCTGAATGACCTTCGCCAGTTTGGAGCGGCTGGACGCGTAGGTCAGGCTTTCGGGGCCGATCACCAGCGCCGCCTCGCCCCGCGCCGGAATCAACACGCCGGCGGTCTCGAAGCTCGGCCAGTAATCCGAAAAATAACGCACTCCCGCCGGTTCCGACTCGGTTGAAAACACCAATACCGCATCCAATCCGGCCTGACGCACCAGCTCCTGCGCCGCGGCGATCCGCTGCTCGAAGTCACTCTTCCGCAAAATTGT
>JAVBQJ010000100.1:0-19165 GCA_031549115.1 Victivallaceae bacterium | reverse complement strand
ACGGCGGGCTCCTGACCGCGGTGTACGACACCGACAACTCGTCATTCATTCCGTACCCGATGTTCTACGGCCACGGAAAGTGGACGTCGGTGAATGCGTATTCGGATTTGCGCTATCTGCCTTTCGATACCAGCAACGGCGGCGCGTTGGGGGCTTCGGCCCAGGTCGGCACTTGTCCGTCGGCGCAGGCGCCGCTGGCCGGGGATGAAGCCTCCTATTGCTATGGCGCCGTATTCGACTGGCGTTTGCTGGAGGACAATGTTCTGGCCACCCCGGAAAACCCGTCGAAAAACCCCAACGGTTATATGTATGTGGTCAACTCATTCGCGGTGAAAAACGCGGCGGGAAACATACTTCTGGCGGATTCGTCCTTCTATGTCGACCGGGTGGCCAGTGGCCGGACGCTGCAGCGCAGCATCCTGCATGCCTGGGCGCATGTCAATGGATACGGCATTCTCGGCGCCCGTCATAACGGCCAGGCCAATACCGGCTTTATCGACGGGCACGTCCAGGCGATCTCGCCGGAGGAAGCGCGCGATCAGGTCAAGGCGTTGAACATTACCGGTTCGGACAAGAAAATATATGCGGACGTCAACGGCGAAGAACGCCAAGTGACCTGGTAAAGGGTGATGACGATGATATTCCGGCGGTTTTTCAGGATTTTATTGCTGTGTGGCTGCGGCTTTGCCGCCGCTGCGCAGACGCTGACTCCGGAGCACGTGATCGTGCTGCGTCCGGATGCGATCGAGGCGGAAAACACCGCGGCGATCGAGTTGCAGCGCTATTTGTACCGGATTTCCGGGGTGCGGCATCGCCTGGTCGAAGAGCCCGGCTCCGCCCCTGCCATTCATATCGGCTGGAGCCCTGCGGTGGAAGCCTCACTCGGCGGCCTGACGCCGGAAGAAATGGCGACCGACCGGATTATCGTCAAAAGCGTGGGTGATGACCTGATCCTGACCGGCGCCCGCCCGCGCGGAAGTCTGTATGCGGTCTATACCTATCTCGAGGATGTGCTTGGCGTGCGCTGGTGGACGCCGGATGCCGAGGATGTGCCCCGGATGGCGCCGGTGAGCTTCGAGGCGTTGGCGCTGGATTATACGCCGGTGTTCGACTATCGCGAAGCCTATGTACGCCTGTTGTGCGATCACCCGGAGTGGCGTGCCCGTTTGAAGTTGAACGGCATGTACAGTTGGTATGCGCAATCCGGCGAGGAGCTCGGCGGTTCGCGGCAATATGTCGGCGCCATGGATGGGTATGGGCATACCATGTATGCGATTCTGCCGCCGTCGACGTATTTTTCGCAGCATCCGGAGTGGTACGGGCTCTTTGACGGTACGCGCCAGTGCGCTTATCCGAATGACCAGTTGTGTCTGACCAATCCGGAGATGAAGCAGGAATTCATCCGCCGGGTGTTGCAGCGCATCGCCGCCAATCCGGGGGAAATCCTGTCGGTGTCGCAGATGGATTCGAAGCGCGGCTGCCAATGCGGAATGTGTCTGGAATCGGACGCGAAATACGGTTCTCCGGCCGGAACGCTGCTGGCGTTCGTCAATGACGTGGCCGACGCGGTCAAGCCGGTGGCGCCGGAGATGATCGTGGACACCTTTGCGTATTTGTACACCCAGACGCCGCCGGAGGGAATCGTCCCGCGCGACAATGTGCAAATCCGGCTGTGCTCGTACTACTGCGATTTCCTGCGCCCGCTGGACGATCCCTTTGCCCCGGAAAACCGCAAATTTTTCGCCGATCTCGAGCAGTGGGCGCGGATTGCGCCGCGGCTGGCGATATGGAATTACAGCGCCAACTTCAACAACTTCCTGATGCCGCATCCGAATCTGTCGACCTATGGGCCGAATATGGCGCTGTTTGCCGGGAACCGGGTCAAGAGCGTGTTCGATCAGGGGGACAGCTATTCGCATGTCGGTGAGTTGCAGGCATTGCGCTGCTGGCTGGCGGCCAAGCTGTTGTGGAAGCCCGACGCCGATGCGGAGGCGCTGACGCAGGAGTTCCTGAACGGCTATTATCTGCATGTCGGACCGAAGATCGACGCTTACCGGCGGCTGCTGGAAACGGCCATGCTGCGCGCTGGCGACATCCTGCCGTGCGGATCCGCGGGCAACCGCACCGCCGACTGGCTGGATTACACCACGGCGATGGCGGCCGACCGGCTCTTCCGCGAAGGGCTGGCGTCGATTTCGGGCAACCCGGAATTGGCGCGGCGGGTGCTGTGGGCGCGGATTCCGCTGGATTGGGCGATTTTGTGCCACTACGATACGTTCCGGCAGATCGCGCAATTGCGCCGGGAACCGTTCGATTTTCCGGCACGCCCGGATTATCTGCGGCAACTGGAGGCGCTGACCCGCCTGACCGGTACCAACAACGCCGGAGAGAGTGAATATCTGCACACCTTCGTCGATGAGCTGCGCCAGGTGGAAAACCGGAAGATACCGGCGCCTCCGGCCGGCGTCGGCAACCGGGCATGGCTGGATTTGCAGGAATCGGCGTTCCTGCTGTATGCGGCTTCGGGCGTCCGGGTAGTGGAAAGCGCGGAGGCTTCCAATGGGCTGATGCTGGAAATCGATCCGGTTTCGCAGTGGAGCGGCAAGGTGACGCTGCCGCCGGATCTGCCGGGCTGCTGGCGGGTGGTGGCCTTGCTGCGTTACGACGGCGACACGCCCGACGCGGAGCGGGTCGGGTGGTGCGGCATCTACGACAACATCAACCGCGAAGAACTGGTGGCGCGTTTCGTTCCGGCCGGAAACCTGCGCGGCGGCGATTTCCGGGGCGTCGACCTTGGCGTGTATGAATTGCGGAATGGTTTGACCGTATTCCTGGGCAATGTCGCCGCTTCGGGCAAGCTGTATTGCGACCGGGTGCTTCTGGTGGCGGAGCCGGCGCTGCCCGCGGGCGGTATTCCGGCTCCGGCGCAGGCGCTGGTGGCGGAGGACGCGGCGTGGATTCCGGATCCGGACACGGCTACCCGGCTGCGCGACCCGGACGCGGCGGACGGCAGCACGCTCCGGATGTTCAGCGAAAGCGGCAAAGTGACGGCACGTCTGCCGCTGGCGCAGCTGGCGGGCTGGAAGAAGGGGCGCTATCAGGTGTTTCTCGATCTGCATTGCGACGGCGCCGAGCCGGTGGAGTTGACCGTGGAAACGGTGGATCCGGCCACGGGAACGACTCTTGCCAGCGCCGGAGTCACGGTACCGGGGAACCGGCCCGGATTCCAGCGTGTTGCCGTCGGCCGGATGGATTTGCAGGCCGGCGAGATGGGGATCCGGACTTCGGGAAATAAAAGTTTTCAGCGGATTCTGCTGGACCGGATGCTTCTGGTCCCATGAGATATTTTTGAGGGAATGAATATGACGATGCAATTACAATGTGAACGCTGCTTCCGCGATCCGGAAACCGACTTGATTTTCAGTTTTCTGGACACGGCGACCCTGCGCCCCGCAGATGACGCCTTTTTTGCCGGAGCTGGGGAGATCAGCGGCTGCGAAGTCGACGGTTTCAGCCTGACGGATATCTACCGGCACGAAAACTTCGGCATGTGCACCGGAAGTTACATGATTGCCGAAACGTTGCGTTATGTGCTGGAGCGCGATCCCGCCGCGCTGGCGCATGCCGGGCGCTCGCTCGACGCGCTTTATACCGTGTACCGGATGGGCATGCGCCTCGACCGGGGATTTCTTCCGAAAATCTACGGCGGCCGCTTTTCCGGGGAAACCAGCACCGACCAGGTGCTGTATGCGTGTCTGGCGCTGGAAACCTTTTATCCGTACGCCGATGACGCGGGACGGAAAAAGATCGAAGAAATGCTGCCGGCGCTGGTCGATTTCTGGGTGAAGCGCGATTACCGCTATCATTATTTCCGTTACCACGATGCTTCGTGGCAATGGCCGCTGGTGCGTTTCCCGGCGCTGCTGCAATTGGCGTGGCGCTTTTCCGGCGATGAACGCTTCCGCCGGGAATACGACCGGTTGATCGAGTATACCGTCTTGCCGGAGCATTGCCAGTTGCGGCAGCTTCGCGCACACGGCAAGCCGACCGCCTTTGAAATCGCCAATCATGGCTGGCTGACCGTCAACGGCGCCGACCGGATGACCATGGACACGATGCAGTTCGATATTCTGCTGCGCCACGACCCGGAGCATCCATTGGCGCCGCGCTGGCGTGACGGCATCCGGATCATGTGGGACGAGGTCAAAGATTCGATCACGCCGGATGGGCGGTATTACTCGATGACGCTCTTCGACTTCGACACCGGCGAGCTCAAACGCACACCGGGGTATCAGGGCGACGGGAGCGAAAATCACGGCGCCAAGTCGGCGTGGAGCACGATGGTGATTCGCGCCGGGCTGATGGCGCTGCGGCACTGCCCCGAGCTGGAAGACGAAGTCGTCACCCGCGCCGAAACCGTGCTCGGCAAGCTGAATTTCATGGACTGCACCTATTACGACGAGCCGGAACGTTTGGTGCCGGAGCAGCGTTACAAGGTCCGTCTTTTGAGCGGCGACGCCGTCACCAACTGGCTGTGGAGCGAACAATTGCTCCGGTATTGGCGCCGGTCACGATTCGAGCAACCGCAACAGGTTGTGCGCGAACACGTCTGAGCGTTCGGTTTCCGGGATCACCACTTCGACCCGCGCGATGAATGCGCGCGGTTCGTAGCCGGTGAAGTCGGTACCGTACAGCAGCCGCCCTGGTCCGAACGCCGCGCAGGCGCGCTCCAAAGCGCCGATGCACAGCCCTCCGGCGGAGCCGGAGATATCCAGCCACAGATTCGGCAGCGCCGCCGCCTCCGCCGGATCGGCCGGAACATGCGACATTACCACCGTCAGCGCCGGGAAACGGCGCGCCACCGTCAACACCTCCGGCCCCCCGTGCAATTGCACGATATGCTTGTGGCGTTCACAGTCGGCGAAAAGTTCGAGCCAGCGCGGGTCGTCGAACGGGATTTCGCAGCGGTAACCGACCAACTCGCCGACCCAGCGGTAGCCGGCGTCGCGGAAACGGGCCAGCCACCGGCGCGATTCCTCCGGGAACAGCGGGTGCATCACGGCTCCCGGCAATAGAAAATCGGGATATTTTTGCGTCAGGGCGAGCGCTTCGGTGTTGCCGGCGTCGAGCTCGGCAGCGCTGTTGCAGAAGACTCCCTGCCAGGTGTTGAACAATGCCCTTCCGGTACCGGCGGCACGCAGATATTCCAGCGCGGGTTCGACCCGGGCGAACGAACTGAATTCGGCGTTGTGCTTCCACTCCGGGCTGGGCAAATGGACATGGCTGTCAAAAATCATCTTGTTTGGCTCTCCATTCGGTTGTTTGTACAATATACATGCGGGTTTACGATTTGCAATCCTCCAATCCGCATGTATATTTCGTGTCGACAAAACTAACCGGGATATAATAAAGAAGAATTATGGCGAAGAAAATATCATTGAGTTCGTTGATCATGTTGGCGGTGGTGTTCGGCGTGGCCGCCGGTCTGTTTTTCGGGGAATGGTGCGGAAATCTGGGAATTGTCGGACAGGCTTTCATCGCCATCATGCAGATCAGCGTGTTGCCGTATATTTTCGTGTCGCTGATCCAGAGCTTCGGCTGTCTGGAACCGGAGGAGGCGAAGCTGCTGGCGCGGCGCGGCGCGTTGATGATTCTGATATTGTGGGGGGTCGTATTTCTGCTGATGTCGGCGATGCCGCTGACTTTCCCGGCGTGGCAGTCGTCGTCGTTTTTCAGCCCGAACTTGCTGGATCGCGGCCCCGCGGTCAATTACATTCAATTGTTCATTCCCTCCAATCCGTTTCACGCGCTGGCCAACAATACGGTGCCGGCGGTGACGATTTTCAGTATTCTGTGCGGTGTGGTGCTGATGCGGGTCGAGCGCAAGCAGGTGCTGTTGAACCTGCTCGATACCGCCTCGGAGGTGCTGTCGAAGTTGAATATGATGCTGGTGAAGCTGTCGCCGATCGGGATTTTCGCACTGGTGGCCAAGGCCGCCGGGACGATGCGGCTCGAGGACATCGGCCGGATTGAGGTGTATCTGAGTGTCTATCTGGTGATGGCGGCGCTGTTCTTTTTCCTGATTCTGCCGCTGGCGTTGACGGCGTTCACGCCATTCGGCTACCGCGAGGTGATGAAGGAAAGCCGCGCGGCGATGTTGACGGTGCTGTTGACCGGCAGTTTGTTCATCGTGCTGCCGCTGCTGGTGGAGAATATCCGCAACCTGTTTCAGAAGCATTCGAAGCTGACCTCCGAGGCCGAATCGATCGCCAAGATCATCGTCCCGATCACCTTCATCGTGCCGTGCGCGGGGCAGTTGATGGATCTGTTTTTCATTCTCTTTTCCGGTTGGTTTTCCAATGTCAGCTTCGGACTGACCGGTTATTTGGAGTTGTATGGGGCCGGCCTGCTGACCATGTTCGGGAGCGCCAAGGTGGCGATTCCGTTCCTGCTGGGCATGTTCCGGCTGCCGTCGGATCTGTTCGAAGTTTTTCTGCTTTCCAGCGTGATCACCGACAACGTCAAACACACGGTGGAGGCCTGCGCGGTACTGGCGTTTTCGGCGCTGTTCACCGCGTGGATGACCCGTTGCACGGTGTGGAACTGGCGGCGGATCTGGGTACGGCTGGCGGTGATTGCGGCGGTGATTGCGGTGGTGCTGCCCGGGTTGCACTGGGGCTTGAGCCGCTGTCTGCCGCCGCCGAAGGATCAGCGCATCGTGTTGAACGCGATGAAAATCGATTGCGACCTGCCGCTCCGGGTGTTCGACCGGCTGCCGGAGGCGGCGGCCGGAGCGAACACGGGCAGCAGGCTGGACCGGATCCGGGAAACCGGCGTGCTGCGGGTCGGATTCAACAGCAATGTGCTTCCGTTCGCCTTTTTCAACGACCGCGGCGAACTGGTCGGATTCGATATTGCGATGGCCGGGAAGCTCGGTACGGATCTCGGCTGCCGGGAAATCGAATTCTATCCGATCGAGTACGACCGTCTGGAGGAGGTGTTGAATGGAAATCTCGTCGATATTGTGATGTCCGAAATTTCGATCAGCGCCGAACGGCTGGGGAAGGTCGGATTGACCGATCACTATATGGAGCTTTCGATGGCGTTGCTGGTGCCGGACTTCCTCAAGTCGCAGCTGCAGGAGCATCCGGAGCAGATGCTGAGTCCGAATTTCTCCATTGCCGCCATGGCCGGCGCCAATTATGACCGGCTGACCAAACTCAATCTCCCCAGCAGGAGAATTCTGCTGAATAGCTACGACGACTTCTTTTCCGGAGAGGTCCAGGCCGACGCACTGCTGCTGGCGGCGGAAAACGGTTCTGCCCAGGCCATCAAACACCCCGAGTATGATGTGTTCATCCCCCGGAAGCAGTTCAAGGACCTGATCGCCTATGCCGTGCCCAATGGCGACGTCCGCTTCCTCGACTACCTGAATTTTTGGCTGAAGCTGCAGCACGGCAACGGCGTCATCGCGCGCGAATACGATTACTGGATTCGCGGCATCAACGTCGAACCGCCGCAGCCGCGCTGGTCGATTCTTTACGACGTGATCCTGAAGAAACCGGCGGCAAAGGAAACGTTGGAGCTGGACTGACCGGCTGAGACCGGTGTGTGCGTGACAACGGACGGCAACGGACTTCAACGGACGACAACGGACACGGTTGATTGGCGCACCATATAGCCGGCGACGAGCACGCCACCGACGGCTATATACCGTTGTCGCGCGCCCATTGCGACACTATTCACTCGTGAGCGCGCACAGGTCGGAGCGCCGGTCAGGCGCGACCGTGCCGCTAGGAATTGGCGCAGCGAAGCTTGCGCCAAGGAGCGCGGCACGGAGCCACCCCCGGCGAACGGCGCGCTTCAGCGCGCTGAGGGGGTCGGTCGCGAAAACGCGGCAGCGTTTTCGTAACCGAAGAGAGCTTTTGCCGCCAATTGGCGGCAAAAGCGTGAAGCCGAGCGGCCGAGCGATCCGGGGGAATGGGGGCAGGCCCCCGCGTCAGCCGGGGCGCAATGCGGCCCCGCATCCACCGTTATAAATCACCACACCCACTACAGTTCACTTCAGAAGCGTATATTCCCAGTGCATCAGGTGGGCGAAGTCCGCCAATATTTGGGGATCGGCGTCGTATACCAGTGCCAGGTGATGGGTTCCGCCCGCTCTGGTGTAGTTTTCCAGAAATTCGGCTACCGGCTGAGCCGGGCAGAACCACCCCTGGTTGCCGGTCTGGGACGGGCGCTCCGGCGCATTGGCGGTTCCGGGGGCGACGATCAGGCGGAAGCCGTCGCGTTGCGGCGCCAGATTCACCATGGCCGCCGTTCCCGCCCGGAAGCAGCCGGATACCACCACCGGCGCCGCCGTGGCGCTGAAACGGTAGTCGGATTCGTACAGCAACGGCGGCGCCGCCGTCAGGTCGGCGTTGATTTCGCCCATGTGGCTCAGGAAAATCCGATTGGCGCCCCAGTCCGGGCAGAACATCTCCGAAAACGACACCGCATCGAAGCCGCGATGCAGCGCGGCGTTGACCGCGGCGGTCAGGACGTCGCCTTCACCGGCGTAGCCGATGCCGCGCGTCATCGCTTTGGAGGCTTCCAGAAACGGCACCGTTTCCCACCCCGAGGCGGTGGTGATGCCGGGAAAACAGATGGTGAAGGCGTCGAGTTGTTCTTTTTCGATCCATTTGCGCAAACGCAAACAGGCCCGCAGCGTTCGTTCGCAGGCGGCTTCGCTCATGGTTCCGGCGGCAAAGCGTTTGGCATTGTCGGCTTTTTCCGCCGCCAGCTCTTCCGGGGTGGCTTCCGGACCTGCGGTGTATTCGACCACGGTCATGCCGAAGGTCCCCGGCGGCACCACGAAATCCCCCATACCGGCGAATTCGCCGCCGACACTGCCGACGCGCGCGGTGGTGAGGCGTGTCGTCATCGCCGCCGCCCGGATCGCCCGGATGCTGCGGTCGATCACGTCGCTTTCGCGCCAGTGGCCGGCGCAGATCAGAAAGGCTTTGTCCCGGCGCAGCAGCAGATTGCCCAGGTCCTGAACGCCGTGGATGCCGTGATTGTTCATCAGTTTGCCGACCTCGTCATAACCGAAGGTATAATCCGGGGTGGTGTCGAGCATCACCAGCGGCAGGCGGCTTTGCGCGAGCACATCGGCGGATTCGAGCGACGGCGAATAGGCCAGATGCAGCGAAACGACGGCATCCACGCCGGCGTCTTCAAACGCGGCGACGGCCGCGGCGCATTCCGGCTTGGTGCGGACCAGAGGCGAAGCCACGACGGTGACGCCGCGCTTCCGGTATTCCTCCTGAATTTGCCGGTAAAATTCATCCATCGCGGGGCGGCATTCCGGCAACAGATCGTCGTAAAGTTGCAAATACAAACCGAGCAATCCGATTTTCCAGGGCTTCATGGCTGCACTCCATAGTTATGTTGATAGACGGAACGAAACAAGGCAACGGCATTGGCGGCAAAAAAGTTTTCCACCTCGCGCGGCGTCAATCCGGCGTCCCGCGCCGCCGCCCGGATCCCGCGCAATTGTTCGTAATAGAAGGTGGTGAAGGTCAATGGGCTTCCGATTGCCGAAACCGACGTCCCGATCGCGTACGGTTCGGCCATCAGATAGGCGTATTGTTCGTTGACCTCGATCGATTTGCCGCGCAGAAACGCGATCGGCGCGTCGGAGCCGAACACCATCCGTTCGCGCGGAAAGTGCCGGAACGCATACGCCAGCACCCCCTCGTGATTGACCATCGCGGTGTCGAGCCACGCGTTCGGGCACGCGGCGATGCCGTCGAGGAAACCCTCGACGTTGCTGCGGAAGTAGGCCCGGCCGATGTGGGCGAATAGGAAGGTGACTTCGGGGTGCCGGCGGCAGACCGCGACCATGTCGCGCTGGTTGACCGGGTCCGCGAGCCGGCCGGGGCGCGGAATGTGCAAGGTCACGATCCAGCGGTGTTTGCCCGCCTCCTCCAATTGCGCGTCGGGCAGCATATCGGCGATCGTCACCTCCGAAGCCGGCTTGCCGGTGACCATATTCCAATACGGTTTGTAGCCGATCAGGCGGTTGCATTGGACGCGCCGTGCCAGCACGGCGGCGGACTCCACCGGATCGGTCAACGCCATACCGAAGTTTTCCACGCCGTCCGCGCCGCTGCCGATATACGCGTCCGCCCGATCGCGGTCGGTCTTCCGGTCCGGAAAGCCGAAGGCGTTGCAGCCGACGCGGCGCTCCGGGAAGCAGGCGCGGCTGTACGCCCGCCACTGTTCCCAGCGGAATTCGCCGCCGAACTTCTGCCGGAAGTCGTCCGCCGGGACGTCGCCATGGAAAGAATCGCGGCGCATGATGTGAATGTGGGCGTCGAAGACCTGTTCCGGCACGAAGTCCGCGAACTCCCGCTCCCAGATCCGGCGCTCCGCCGGGGTGTAATCGATATCATGTGGCATTTGGTATGCTCCTAATTGGTTGAATGTTCGCCGCCGGTGCGGCGGCCTCGTCCGCTCTATGTTCCGGGAATCGCTTCGCTCTCCCTGCACCATCGCTACCTCGGGCGGCTCCGGATCGCCTCCCGGCGATCCTTCCCTGGATTTCGATCCCTTCTGGGATCGACCAGCGGAATTCGCCCGCTGGACCGCGCCTCCGTATGACGGAGTGCAGAACCGCTGCTTCGCAGCTCTATTTTTATTTTTTTGAATTCAATTTTTTTATTTTTTTGCCAACATTGCAGCGCCCTCTGCTCCGGCGTAACTGTCGGCGGTCGTCAGCTTCAGGCCGGTATGTTCCGCCACGATTCCCGGCCATACCGGGCTCTTCGTCGGGCCCCCGATCATCACCGCTTCCCGGAACGCCATACCATACTGTGTCAAGCGCCGCATTTCCAGCGCCAACAGCCGCGCCGCTTCCTCCATCAAGGCCCGCGCCACCCGCGCTTCCGGCGCCTCCGGCTTCCGATAGGGTCCGGTGAGATCGATCCGTACGCCCCCCGCGTCCGGCACCGAAGCCGCCAATTCATCGAAGCGCCGGTGCGGTTGATCGCTCCCTTGCGCCACGTATTCGGTCACATACCGGTCGATGATCCGCCCGATCCCCGGAATCGAAAAAATCGCCCCCCATAACCCGTTGTCGGCGGAGGTAAACGGATCGCACAACAGCTTCGCCTCCAAAATCCGTTCGCGCGACGCGCACGGGAAAAAACCGACCCACGAGGTGCCGCACGACAGCAACAACTGCCCTTCGTTGACGATTCCGCAGCTTCGCGCCCCGGCGGGGTGGTCGAAGCTCCCCGCCGCCACCCGGGTCGCGGTCGTCAACCCGGTCGCCTGCGCCGCTTCCGGCGTAACCGTGCCGATCAGGTCGCCGCTGCGCAGCAACTCCGGCAACTGACTGCGCCGCAACCCGAAGCGCGCCAATAGGCCCGGATCGTAATTCCGCGTCGTTTGATCGACCAGCAGGAGCGGCGTCGCGCTGGAATCGTCCAGCGCCTGCCATCCGGTCAGCCGGTACAATAGAAACGAATGGCTCTGCGAAACCTGTGCTTGCCGCAGCAGCTCCGGCGTATGTTTGTGCCACCACGCCAGATGGGCGGGCGGGAAAATCCGGATGCACGGCCAGCCGGTGATCCGGCGCATGGTTTCGGCTTCCAATCCGGCCAACGCCGGCAGCTCTTCGTGTTCGCCGCGCTGGTCCAGCCAGCTGATGATCGGCGTCAGCGGCTGCCCCGCGAAATCGAGCAAAAGACTGTTGCCGGAGGCGGCCGCCACCGCGACGGCGTCGACGGCGGTGTTTTCGCTCAACTCGCGGAGCAATCCGGCGAATTGCCGCCAGTGCTCCTCCGGGTCGATTTCCACCCGTTCGGCGTTGAGGCTGTAGGCGACCGCGACTTCGGCGCGGCGCAGGATTTTGCCATTTTCACATAACACCCCCTTGAAACGGGTGGTGCCGGCGTCGATTCCGATGGTACGCATGTTATTTCCCCAGCTGACGGAGGATGTTGCGCATCCGTCCGGTGATTTCGTCGATCATGACCGGCGTGGTGATCAGCGGCAGCTTGGTCAACGCCACCGGCGGGCAGTCGGCCTTGTAGCTCTGGGCGCTGACGTCGATCCCCGACGCATTCATCTGCCGCGAAAACTCCAGCGCGTCTTCGCCCCGGTGAAAGACGAAGGTGGTCATCAGTCCGTCACCCTCGATTGCCGTCAACCGCGCCGGAAATTCTGCCAGCAGCGCTTCGGCGTGCCGCCGGTAATATGCTCCATGCGCCGCGATCGCGTCGCGGTTGGCTTCGGCGAAGCGCATCGTGACCAGATAGGCGAGGGCGGCCAGCTCCTCCTGTCCATTGGTGACCAGCGCGCCGAACTGATTCAGGCTGTCCATCCGGCGGTTGGTCAGTATCCGCGACGCCGGGTATTGCCCGCCGGGGAAGCCCTTGCCGAGCGAAACGAAGTCGGGGGTGATGCCGTAATCGAGATACAGGAATTGTTCTTTCCCCCACATGCACGATTGGATTTCATCGACCATCACCGGCACATCGTGGGCGCGGCACGCCGCGTGGGCGCGCTGGACGAATGCTTCGGTCAAACGGATGCCGCCGTAATTCATCAATACCAATTCATGAAAGAAACCGGCGACCTTGGTTTCGCCCCGGTCCCAGCGTTCCAGTTTGCGTTCGAAGTCGCCGATGTCGTTGATCCGTATCGCCTCGATCCGGAACAATCCGCGCTCCTCCATTCCGGCGGCGAACTCCGGCCACATCCCGCGCAGGCACTGGGTCAGGATCGTCGTCCCGTGGTAATTTGCCTGCTTGCCGCCGGCATGGTCGGCCAGCACCAGGAAAACCGGCTGCCGTCCGGCATAGCGCGGCGCCGGCGCCGGCTCCTGCAGCCGGTAAAAGCGGTGCAGCATCATTTTCAACGCACTCTCGACCGCGAGACTGCCAGTCTCCAGATTGATGACCCGGTTCAAAACCTGCGGATCCTCCGAACGCAGTACCGCCTCCAGCCCGGCAGCGTCGCCGAGGTCGAGCCGGTTTGCGAGCCGGACGATTTCCCGCTCCGCCGTCCGGGTGATGAAGCCGCGGGTGTTGTTGTGGGTCGCGTTCGGAATCCCCATTCTGTGCGCCAGCTGCAGCAGCTCGTAGCCGGGGAATTGGTGGCCGAGCGATGCGTGGTAGTGTTCGCTCTTGCCGATGAAGTACGCCCGCCCGTCTTCGCCGAGGCGGGTGCAGCCGAACGCCGCCACCGGCGCCATCGCGGCATGTTGCGCCGCCCGGAACGAATCCGTCGGCGCGCCGTCGTTGGTATTGGCGAACGGTATCGCCACCACCTCGCCCGAGCGCAGCGCCAGTTCGTCGGCGCGCCGCGCGAACCAATCCGGGTAAAATTCAATCCGTTGGTGCGCCAGCGCCGCGAACTCCTCTTGCGGCCGTCCGGTCAGCGCCGTCTGCGCCGCGCTCACGGCGTCGGTATACGCCTCTCCCAACAGATCCGACAACGACAGTTTCAGATTTTTCAGCATAGCGTAATCTCCAGAGTTTATTATTTAGTATAGCGTAACTTGCCCGTTTGTCAAGTTCTATGTGATTGAAATAATCACAAAATTGATTGAATCGATCAAAAATGCAGAAAAAAACGTTTCTTCCGATTGTTTTCCGGCGAAAGTGTGGTATGCTATACGGTATGACGAAGAAACGTTTGCACAACAAGGAAAAAATTCTGGAGCTGCTTGCCGCCGGGGATGTCCTGACGGTCGAACAGGCGGTGACCGGGCTCGGCGTCTCCGAAGCCACGGTCCGGCGGTTGTTCGCCGAACTCGAGGCGGAGCGGCGTTTGCTGCGCTTTCATGGCGGCGTCCGCGCCTTCCCGGCGCCGGAAAATCCGTACTCGTTCGGCCGCGAACAGCAATTGCGGGTGCGCGAAAAAGAGTCGATCGGGCGCCGTGCCGCCGCCCTTGTCGGCAGCGGCGAACGCATTTTCCTCGACTCCGGCACCACCACCCGCGCCTGCGGCAACGCGTTGGCGCAGCGTTTGCGGCAGCGCGAAATCACCGACCTGGTGACGATCACCACTTCGCTGGCTTACACCGAAACGTTGGCGCAGTTCTGTCCGGTGCTCCTGACCGGCGGCCAGATCCGTCCGGAACGTTTCGACCTCGCCGGTCCCGGTGTCCTCGGGCAATTGGAAAATTATCACTTCACCACCGCCATCCTCGGTACCGACGGCATCGCCGAATCCGGCGCCCTGACCGCCACCGACGCCGACACCGCCCGCATCGCCCAGACCGTGATCCGCAACGCCGATCGCGTCCTGATTCTCGCCGACCGCTCCAAAATCGGCCGCCCCAGCTTTGTCACCTATGCCGAATTCGACCCGGCAAAGATGATTCTGCTTTCGGACGAGTGACGGGGGGGGAGGGGATCGATTTTTCCGGGAGCGCCGGTTACTGTTTTTTCAACTCCCGCAGCTGTATGGCTTCGGGTTTGCGTTTGTAGAAGTCGTCGAGCGGGTAGCAACCGGAAATCAGGCCGTTGCGCGGTGCGGAGGTACAGTCGCCGAGGGTCCGGCAGATGCGGCGGCGGTCGAGCGGAGTTCCGGCGAGGGTGTCGGCGCAGATTTCGGGGTAGGACAGGACCATGCGGCCGATGCCGATGAAGTCCGCGAGGCCCGCTTCGAGCACGCTGGCGCCGACGAGCGGGAGGTACTCCTGCAAACACGTATACCCCGAACCGATCACCGTCAGCCATGGGCAGCGCTGCTTGATCGCGGCGGCGGCTTCGATGTGACGGGCGACGTTGCGCAACGGATGCTCAGGGGGGAGGTAGCCGCCGGTGACCGGGTAATAGGCCGGACGCTGGATATGCGGATTGTAGTAGGGGCTGCCGATGGTGCCGCAGACCATGCCGACGCCATAGTTCCGCGCCATTTCGAGGAACCGGACCGGTTCGTCGAAATTCCAGCCGAAGCCGGTACCGTCGCCGCCGAAGGCATACGGGTAGCGGCCGGACCAGTCCATCGGGCGGCCGGCGCCGTCGGGGCCCTTTTCGAACGGCACGAAATCGGCGAAGCTCAGCCGCAGCGAGATTTCCAGCCCCGGTGCTTCGGCCTGAATGCCTGCGGCGACTTCGCGGAAGAAACGGGTGCGGTTTTCAAAGCTGCCGCCGAAGTCGCCGGGACGGTCGACCGCGCTCAACAGTTCATGCGCGAGATAACCATGCGCATGTTTGATGTCGACGAAGTCGAATCCGGCCCGTTGCGCCAGTTTGGCCGCCTGGATGAAGCGGTCGATAATCCGGCGGATTTCGCCGTCGTCGACCACGTTGGAAGCGTCGTTGTGGAACTTCCGGTCCAGCAGCGGATGGCGGTAGGCGGTCCGGGATTCGAGCATATGGTCGTCGTTCGGGTGCGAATAACGCCCCGAATGCGTCAACTGCAAACCGATGTACAGGCCGTCGGCGCGCGCGCGCATCGCTTCAACCAGTCGGGCAATCGCATCGGCCGTGTGCGGCGCGATCCACAATTGCCGGGTATTGCTGCGCCCTTCCGGCATCACCGCGGCAGCCTCGGTACCGTAAATCAGAGTGGCGCCGCTGCCGGCGAAGCGCAGCCACCGGCGCGCGGTCAGATCCGACGGCGTCCCGTCCGGCAGGCAATCCCACCCCTCCATCGGCAGAATCGCCCACCGGTTCGCCAGCGTACGGCCGCAGTAAGGCAACGGCCGGGCAAAGGCTGCGACGGTTTCGGCGCCGCAGGGAATATCCCAACCGGCCTCCCGGATGAAGCTCCGGAATTCGGCCGGGTTTTTCAATTCGACGATTTTCTTATAATTCGACATGATCATAAATCTTTCCGGCGGTGTAATCCCGCCATGCGGTTTCAAACCAGGCCTCCCGCCGCGGCAATGGCCGCACCGGACGCCAATGGTGTTCATGCAAACGGCTTTCGAGTATCTGCGTCCGGTAAACCGGGTTTTCCGGTTGTTCCGGCACCAGCGCCGAACCGCGCGATCCGACACCGGAACGCACGTAAAAGAGCTGCGCGTCCAGATAGGCGGCGTGCGTGACCGCCAGATCCCAGACGGTGACTTCCTCGCGGGAGGCGCCCCCGGCGGCTTCGAGCCGGACGGACTGCGCCCATGCCTCCGGAACCGCGTCCGCAAGGCGGCTCCCGTCACGCAGATGGGCACCGGCAAAACTCATGCGCCGCTGCAATTCGCTCAACTCCCGCCGCCAGTCGAATCCGGGGCCGCGGAGAAACTCTTCCCAGCGTGCCCGGCAGGGGGCGAAAGCGGCGTCGAAGTCGGCGCCGGTCAATGTCCCTTCCCGGTAACGGGCGGCGATGAATTGGCCAGCACGCAGGGCGCCGACCTGTCCGGCGTTCAACGCCGCGCCGCCGGGGCGGTAGACGCCGTGCGAACCGTTGGCTTCGCCGATGGCGAAAAAATGCGGCAGTGTCGGCGATTCGTACCAGATGTTCCCGGCCAGGCCGCCGTTGTTGTGCTGAAAGCAGACCGCGATTTCCAACGGTTCGGCGACCAGATGGATGCCGTGCTCTTCGTACAGCCGGATTGCCGCCGGATTGAGCTGCGCCAGACGTTCGACCGGTGTCGCGGCGGTGGCGCCGGAACGCTCGAGATACTCCCGCGCCTCCGGCGGCAGGGTTGTCCAGTCGAAGCCGGAAGGGTTGCGGGTGAAGTCGAGATAGACGCGCCGGTTTTTGTCTTCGGTTTCCTCGTAGACCATTAAATCGATCCGGGAGGAGCCGTCGGAGGCTTTGCGGACATCGAACGGCCACTGGTAACCTTTCAGAAAAAGTTCCGGAGCGGTCAGTTCGCGTTCATCGGAAATCCCGTCGGCGGCGCGGGAGATCAACCGCGGCAGCACTTGCATGTAGGAGCCGGAGACATTCCATCGGAAGCGCACCGAGGCCAGACCGAATTGCGATTCGGGCAGGTTCTTGGCCGCCGCTCCGGCGTACAGCGCCGGGGCGATACCGCCATATTGCAGCGCCGGATAAACGCTGTTGCGGTAGAGCGCGCCGGGGCCGCCGACCGCGTAAATCACATTTTCGGCACGGAATTCGTGCAGTTCGCCGTGGTCCCAGGCCAATACGCCGGCGGCACGGCCGTTTACGGTGGCAATCGCGGCGGCACGGCAGTTTTCGTACACCGGAATGCGGCGCAACCGGAGTTCGCGAATCCAGGCTTCGCAGATTTCGCGCGACGTATACGGGCCGCAGCTGGTGGCGCGCGCCGCCGGATCGTGGTCGGTTTTGTATCCCGGAAAGGCGCCGGAGGCATCCTGCGGAAACGGGATTCCCAGTTCGACCAATTTCAGAAACGCCCGCGTCGAATTGGCCGCCTCGACCCAGGCGATATCGCCGTCCATGGAGCCGCCGTCGAACAGCGTTTGCGCCAGCGCCGCCGGAGAATCCGGCGTGACGCCGCCGAGGCCGAGCTTGTAGTAGGTTTGTTTGTCGCTGCCGGTATTGATCGAGGTGCCGTGGCGCAGTCCTTCGGTCACCACCGCGATCGCGGTGACGCCGGCGTCGAACAACCGGCAGGCCGCGGCAAGTCCGGCGGCGCCGGAGCCGACGATGACGGTGTTAAAGACGTTCGACACACATGCCCCCGTCCACCTGGATGACCTGGCCGGTCGAATACGGCAATGCCTCATCGACCAGCATTTTGACTGCCCTGGCGACATCTTCGGGACTTCCCCAGCGGCGCTGCAGCGTCAGTCCGCCGGCGATCAGCCGGTCGTATTTGGCGGTGACTTCGCGGGTCATATCGGTCCGGATTACGCCGGGACGGATTTCGTAGACCGGAATGCCGTATTCGGCCAGCCGTACCGCCCACAGCTGCGTCGCCATTGCGACTCCGGCCTTGCTCAGGCAATATTCGCCGCGGCTGACGCTGGCGACCGTGGCGGAAACCGAACCGATATTGACGATCATCTGGCCCGGACGCGGCGCGGCCGCCATCCGGCGCGCCACCAGCTGGGTCAGAAAAAACGGACCTTTGAGGTTGACGTTCATCACCCGGTCGAAACTGGCTTCGGTGGTGTCGAGCAGATCCAGCCGGGCTTCCGGCGCAATCCCGGCATTGTTTATCAGCACATCGACATCGCCAGCGCACTCGACCAGAGCCTGCCGGGAGGCCGGATCGCCGATGTCGCAGGGAATGTATTCCGCCGGACCGTCGTAATTGCCGGTGCGGCCGCAGGTGATTACCCGGTGGCTCGCATCCAGCAGCAATTGCGCGATTGCCGCGCCGATGCCCCGGGTGCCCCCGGTCAGTAGTATCGTCTTTTTCATCGTTGGAATTCGCTTTGTTTTTGGGTGAATGTTAGCCGCTGGTGCGGCTCCTCGTACGCTCTATATGGAGATTTTCCTCGACTTCGTCATCGGAAAATCTCCACTATCGCTTCCTCGGGTGGCTCCGCTCGCCTCCCGGCTCGCTTCCCTGCTGTTTCGCCCCTTTCGAGCGGCTATGCCGCCTGGGGCGACCAGCGCAATTCGCGCGCTGGACCGCGCCTCCGTATGACGGAGTGCAGACCGCCGCTTCGCGGCTCTATTTTATTATTTTTTTAAATAACCGATGATTTGCCGGATGGATTCCACGAGTTGCGGGTGCGTAGTCACCTCCGGCTTGTGTCCGGGCAGGTAGCCGATCCACTGGCCGCCGTAAAGCGTCACCGTTTCGTACGCCTGGCAGAAGCTCCCCTCCGGCAGCGTCGCCCGCAGCAGCGGCATCACCGGCGCGGTGCACTCCAATTCAATATAGATTTCATCCTCCGGCACTTCCCACTCCGGCAAGGTCGCCGCCAACGGGTGACGGCTCTTGCAGCGCTCCAGCCGGCACGGCGCCGTCGGATGCGTCGACGGCTTCACCCCGTCCGGGTCCTCCGGGCGCACCCAGCGCAACCCGACCAGCTCGCGCCACCACGCCCACGGCCAGAAGGCGGCGCTGGCGCCGTGCAGCAGCAGCACATTGCCGCCGCGTTCGACATACGCCTTGACTTCCCGCTCCATCGCGTCCCCCGGCAGCCGCTGGCCGTTGGTCCCGGCGATCATGTTCAGCACCAGCAGATCCGCCTGCTTCAGCCACCCGTCGCTTTCGAGTTTTTCGGGGGTATTTTCATAACACACCATACCGGCGGTATCAGCTTCGCCCAAC
>JAVBQJ010000019.1:0-75694 GCA_031549115.1 Victivallaceae bacterium | reverse complement strand
TCGCGCATGTCTAATATAACACCAAGCTTGAATTCTGCACTGTAGCGACGACGAAACCGATCAGTTTTTTCCATAAAAAGCACCCCAAAAGTTGTGTCCAACTTTTGGGGTGCACTTCACCAAGGGACGGGGAGTTTCATTTTGTTTTTTCTGACTCTTTTTGATGTTTCGCTCCGAATGACAAACTTTTGAAATTGCCTCTATCTTTCTAGATTTTCTTTGCCACAACTGCTGCGGAGGTGCATTTGAAGCGGGAGGGGGCTATTGCGTACTTTTTCTTGAAAATTTTCCCGAAATAATTCGAATTGGAGAAACCGCATTCCAGTGCAATCTGCTTCATCGATTTATCAGTTTCCTGCAATAAATTCATCGCATGGGCCAATCGGTATTCCGTCAGATATTCAATGGGGCTTTTATTGGTATATCGCTGAAAACACCGAAAACATTCGCTTCGACTGATACAAGTATGTCGGGCAATATCTTCAATACCGATTTCTTCGGCGTAATGCTCATGTATATAGGTCAAAACATTCTTTGCCTTTACATTACTATGGTTTTTATGAAGCAGGATAAATTCAGGTTTGTGTTCCCTGATATAACCGAGTGTAAAACTCCATACCCGGCAGATCAGACTTATACATAACAGTTCATAATCGTCGGTTTGCTCATGATCCCAATGGTATATTTCCTTCAACAGCGCTGCGATATGACTATTTTCGCGCGTCTTTTGTTCAATGGAAAATCCTCGGATGGAGGACAGTAGAATTGGTTGAAAATATTTTCGAAATATCGTGCCGTCATTTCCGCCAGTAAATAAAGATGGAAGAAAACTGACCGTGAACATGACCGCATGATCATTCCCAACCTGCGTAGCCATGTGCAACGCATTGGCGTTAATGAAAATGACATCTCCCTGTCGCAGTCTGATATGCCGCCCGTCGATATAATAATCCAATTCACCGCGCAACAGCATGCCGTATTCAAATTCATTGTGCCAGTGGCATACGATGGTGCGATCAAGAAGCGTATGAAAATCCCCCGTCCACACAACAAACGGAACCGACGGATCCGGATATTCAAAGAGTTCTCTCCCGGTATGATCAAATGAAAATGGTTGGCTTAGCATCATAATACCTTGTTTTGGGATTATATTACCCATAAAAGACACAAAAAACATTGGAGAAATCATTTTCTGGTACTATAATATACATAAAATAGTTTGGTTTGTCAACACATGAATTGATACAAAGGTCGGATGATGGAAAAAATAAATTGCCAACGAACAAAACTCACTTGTTATTTTACATATCTGGCGATGTCCTCGGTATTCAGCTTGCCTCCTCTTCTATTTGCAACATTCAGGGAACTGTATGACGTATCTTATACCCTTCTGGGAACGCTTGTCCTGGTAAACTTCTGCACGCAACTTGGAATAGACTTGATTTTCAGCTTTTTTACGAAATATTTCAATATACATCGAACAATTCGTCTTATGCCGCTGATTACCGCAATCGGGTTGTGCATCTATGCGGCAGTTCCAATGTTATTCCCTCAATACGCCTATATGGGACTTATTATTGGTACACTTATCTTTTCGGTTGCCGCTGGACTTGGCGAAGTATTGGTCAGTCCGACGGTTGCGGCATTACCTTCCGACACTCCCGAGAAGGATATGAGCACTCTTCACTCTCTCTATGCTTACGGTTTTGTCGGTGTGGTTCTTTTCAGTACGTTGTTTCTGCATTTTGTCGGAAAGCAATATTGGATGTATTTGACCTTTCTCTGGGCCGCATTGCCGGTGATTAGCGCTGTATTGTTAATGACCACCCGGCTTCCCGACATGAATATGGAGCACAGCGAAGTAAAAGCAGCCCAATCGGCATATAGAACGAAAGGCCTTTTCCTGTGTTTTTCCTGTATCTTTTTGGGAGCCTGTGCGGAAAACACCATGTCGAACTGGATCTCCGTCTATACCGAAAAAGTATTGAGCATGCCCAAGGTATGGGGCGATATTTTCGGAATGTCTCTTTTCGCCATATTGCTCGGCCTGACCAGAAGCGCTTACGCGAAATACGGCAAAAACATCGCAAGAGTTTTGATGCTGAGTATGGTTGGAGCTATCGTGTGTTACTTGACGGTTGCTTTTTCGCCCAATGCCGCTTTATCCTTAATTTCCTGCATTGCGCTCGGTGTTTGCACCTCTATGTTGTGGCCGGGGACATTGATTTTGATGCAAGAAAAAATTCCGACTGTCGGTGTTTCCGCTTATGCCTTGATGGCGGCGGGCGGCGATCTCGGAGCTTCTGTTGCCCCTCAAGCTATCGGTGTCATCGTAGATCATATTTCTCCAACCGAATGGGCCAACGAATTGGGGAACTCCTTATCGTTATCTTCCGAGCAAGTCGGATTCAAGGTTGGCATGCTGATCGCGACCATCTTTCCCATTTCGGGTGTTATTCTCCTGGCTTATATGAAAAAATATTTCCAGAAGCATTCACAGGAGTGAGCGGAATATTTTTCGGTGACACAAGATGGCGTCGCTCCTGATTGTTTTCACACTCAAGAGCAACGTCAAATTGCCCGTTAATCCGTTTATACCAGACGGGTTTCAGCGAATTTCATGCGGAGCGATGAAAATCGGGGCGTCTGTTTCATGGATACACTTTCAAAAGTTATCAATTCGCACCCGGCAGGAAACGGGCGGAAAATTCCAGCTCCGCGTCCTCGGGCAGGGTTGTGGCGACAGACAAAGTGAAACGGACCTCCCGCGGCAGAGACGGTACGATGGCGCGCCAACCCTGCCAGTCGGAAGGATAACTCTTGGCAGCCAGGATCGGCTCGGCCGGGACGTCCTCGCCGCCGATTTCAAGCGCGACCTGGAAATGGCTGCCGAAGTTGGGCTGCCGGACTTGCCCGCCCCGGCGCGCCTGGCTGGCGGTGATGACCAGCATGCCGCCGGCGCCGGCGGGAACGAGACCCGTGATTCGGCGCGGATTGCCCGGCGCCGCGGCGACAGCGAGCTCCGTCGTCACGGCGCTGAAGCCGGAAAAGGCAGGAGGATTGGAGTAAGCCAAAGTCAGGGCCGGCAAGGCTCCTGCCGGAACGATTTCGTAGAGCGCCACAGCGAAGGGACGCAGCCCGTCACAGCTTCCGGTCAGCCGCGCCGGAGCCGGATAATAGCGGTAGATCGTTCCCGCCGGAATTCCGGCAAAAGCGGCTATGTCCACGCTCCAATCAGTCCAGGAGAAATTGTTGACGGCGACGAAAACGCGCTTGCCGTCGCCGCAGCGGTAGCCGTAACGGCCGTTGCCGCGCGCCGAACCCAGCCGTTTCGACACGGCGAAACTCGCGGCGCACTCCCGGGTCAGGCGCAACAGCATGGCCAGATCATTCTCCTCGGCCGGAGTCAGGGGATCCTGACCGAGCCAGAGCTGAAAGAGCATGCTGCCGCGGCAAAGATCGAGAATGACGGCTTCCTGCCAGCGCCCCTTGCCGATGGAACTGTTCCAGGGCCAGCGCGAAAGCCAGACTCCCAGCGTGTCCTTGCCGCAGGGGGGAATGTCGGTGCAATACTCGTTGCTCTGATCCAGCGATACGCTGACCCCGTCGCGGGCGTAAAGCGAAGGCGTGGGCGAAGGCGAAGCCGCTTCCATGGACAGACCCGACTCGAAGAGGGTGTCGCCGTAGAGCAGCCACCAGGGTGAAGCGTACCCCCAATAGAGCATGAAGAGCGCCTCCGGCGCCGCTTCATCGAGCGTCCGCAGAAAATCGATGACGCTGTCGTAGATGGCCTCGGTCGAGTAGACGCCGGGCCAGTGACCGTGGTGCTGGTGATGGCAGACCGGAACCAGGTTGTCGAATTTGAGCATGGAACAGCCTTCGGCGGTCAAGTGCCGCAGGAAGGCATTTTTCATCAGGGTCCGGAAGGGTTCGGCGGCGCGGCACAAGGGATTCCAGCCGCCGGAAAGGGGATCCTGTTTGAAGTGAAAATAAGCGGGATTCCCGGTGGCGCAGTCGCGCAGCAGGGGATTCAACCCGATATTCCAGCGGGAGAGCAGACAGGAGCTGTCGATCCACAGCCCGTAGCCCATGCCGGCTTCCCGGAAGGCTTCCCGGCTGCGCCCGAACCCTTCGGGAAAGCGGCGGCTGAAGCGCAAAAGATCGGCCGCCGGATCGTGCCAGTAATCGACCGAAACCAGATCGAAATGGGCCCCGGTTTGCTGCTGGAGCTCCTTCAGGCGTTGCGCCTGGGCGAGACAGATTTCCTCGCTCAAGCCGAGATCCAGCTGCTGCGTGTCCGGGATTGGCCAGGAGCCGAAGAATTCGACGATCGAGTAAAAACGCTGGTGTCCGCGCCGGGTGCGGCGCATCTGCAGGATCAGGTGCTCCCGGAAAGCGGCGGTGGCGCCTTCGTCTCCGGCGGCCCCCAAGACCGCCTCCATGGTTTCGAAGCTTTCGCCCGGAGCGAGCTCCCGTCCGGGAAATTGCAGCAGCCGCAGGCGGTTGCCGCAGCAGCAGCTTCGGCCTGCCGGGTGGCGCAAGGAAATGAAAAAGCCTTCCTCCCGGTAGGCCGGAAAGCCGCGGCCGCCGCCGGAAAAACCCTTTTCGCAGGTGTAATCGCCAAGCTCCACCCGGTTCAGGCGCAAAGGTACGCTTCCGGCATTGCGCAAGGTGGTTTTTTTGCGCAGGCTCCGGCCGTCGTCGGAGAGTTGGTAGAGAATTTCCGCCGTCAGGCCGGCTTCCCGCGCCGCCAGGGCGACCCGGAGTCCGGCTTCAGTGTTTTCACTGCCGGTGACCCGGAAAGTCAGAGATTGTGCCGGCTCAGCCCCGATTTCGAGGTGTTGAAAAAAATCGGGAGCCAGTACGGTTTGAAAGCTCAAGGTGTAGGTGTGCTCCGGATCGAACTCTTCCAGGTGCGGCGTCCGGGTGACCAGATCGCCCAGTTGCAGCGCCAGCACATTGACCTGGCCCCAGCGCAAAGCCCGATACGCCGGGGAATCCGGCTCGATCCGGCAGCGCCAGGGTTCGGCGGCCAGCCCGGAGAAACGGCGTTCGCCGATCATTTCCCCATTGAGGAAAAACCGCGTATGGCGGGCGTCGCCCAGGCCGAAGCCGCCGAGCACTAAAGTTACAGGTTCGCCCCGCAGCTCCTCCGGCAGGACGAAACGGCTCCGGGCCCACAGCCAGTAGGCGGGCTCCTCAAGCACCATGTCCAGCAGCATGCCCATATTTGGCGAGCAGCGCCAACCCTCCTCGATATCCGGGTATTCCGGCCGATGATAGCCGGCCCGGAAGCCGGGGTCCAGGTCGGCGTCGCCCGCCTCCCGGCCGCCGAATTGCTGGTTCCAGCCTTCCAGCCAGACCCGGCGCCGCGCGGTGTCGAGCTCCACGCCGATTTCGGCGGCGCCGTCGAAGTCGAGCGTGGAATTTCGGAGGTGGTTGGTCCAGGAACTTGCCCGGAGCGTTTCATGGGTATCGAATCGGATGGAAAAGGCCGGAGCGTGGAGCTTCAAAGTAGACATGACGGTATTCTCTGGGGTGGCTTAAGGTTGCGGTATACTGGCGAAACGTTCGATCAGGGTAAATTTCCGGCGCATAACGCCGGCTATGCGATGTTTTTTGTGGTGATCCTCATTTTTTCGAATCCTCCAGCTTTGGATTTCAGCCTCAAAGCGCGTAGACATAAAAAAAGCGGAACCTTGTATCAGTTCCACAACGAATCAAAAAGTGGTAGCCCATATCAAAAAATTCACAACTTTTCTCTGAAGTTGTAAATCATTCACTATCAACGCCACAACTTGCGACACCAGATTGTCGATTTTTCCGACTCGAACCAGCGACACAAGGATTGCTGATAACTCCTTGTTTTTATTTCTACTTACAATATAGCCTCAAAGCATAAAAAAACAAGTGCCACAGAGAATACTTTTTAAGTTATTTTATATGACTCGCCTGTCGTGTTTGCATGTTATTTGCGGCTCCCGCGATTTTCCCCTTCATGCCGCCGGTCGTATATGTGCGAGTCAACACTTTGTTGTAAATACCATCGATTGTTTCGGTTGTCAAATCGAACTGGCCGTTATAATCAAAAGTTCTTGCTCAACGCAGATCAATTCCCGGCCGGCTTCCCAGGCGCCGTGAAAGTGCGACGGGATGGCCATAGTGCTGGTATGTTTGCGCGACATTTTTGATTTCTCCACAGGTTAATTGCGTTTGCCGGCGAATGCCGGTCTTATGCAAGATAACTTCTCAATCATCTTGCAAAGACCGGTATCTCCGCCAGAAAATAATAATATGTACGATAAATTTCTATATTTCAGCCAAATACAAAGACTGGTGCCTTTAACTCGATGGCATCTTCTTTTCTGGCACCTTTTATCTTTAACTCGTTACGCTATAGCGGACAAAATAATACTGGAAAAAGATCGCTCCCAAAATATTTTACATAATTGCTCATCATTACTCCGTAAGTGTGAAAATATAATCGCTAGCGCATCATGCTTCGCTTTATATTCCCAAAGAGAAGTGCAACTCCAAATTCCCAAGTTATCTGCTCTTCGAGAATAGGAACAAATATCCAATAGCCATGCCGAATTGCTGTATGATTCGGACGCAAGCAGCTTATTTTGCAATATAGCTTTTAAAGGTGTCATAGAAAGCTGATCCAATGCCCCAACAACAAATACTTCAACCCAGGAGTCGAACAAAGGAACAATGTGATCTCCTTCTATTTTGATTAAAACAAATTCCGATAAAATACTATTTAATAGGTCACACAAGCGAATAATTATCCAATCATATTGGGACTCTCTGCATAAATCTGCGTGACTGTCCTTAACCCAGCTCAGAAAATTTTCGATAGCTTCGGAAATCGCAAATTCAAGCTCATAATCGTAAAACTTATCGATATTTCTATGAAAGCCCTCAATATAACCGAGAAAAACAGGAACAAAATACAAACACTCCTCGTATGTTCCTGCTGGCAAAAAGGATTGAAAAATATTTTTAAAATCCAAAGCATCAAGTTTTTCATCATCTTTCGCCAATATGCGCTCTAACTCTCCTTCTGAAAAGTCCCCAAAGGGATCACTGAATTTTTTCGGCCGCTTTATTCTAATAGTTTTCACGGATTTTTCCCTTAAGCTTGTGCAAGAAAATTTGACGATAACGTAAGCATATTTACGGGATGCAAAGATTCGCTGGAATTGTCAGCCACAAAGGAGGAAAAAACGAAGGTAACAATCTCAGGACACGATAAGCTATATACCCTATCCCAACAGCAGCACCTCCATATACAAGCGTATCTTTTAAGTCAACTTTGGGAATTCTTTCGGGAACAGGAGCCAAGTCAATAGTAGGCACCGTAGTGTCATCCTCACAACAACCAGTTGCAATTTTTTCTGACAAAAAACGAGCACACTTCGCAACATTTCTACCAGCTTCTTCTAGTTTATCAATATGATTATTGTATTTATCTGGATTGCATGTTTTTAAGTTAAGTTTATCCTTTATGAGCTCATCATGTCGTCCATTATAATGATCCTTCCATTGCTGAAGCTTGACTAGCAAAGTACTACAGGAATCGTTTTCTTTGCATTTTACCGTACCATGAGTGGTATCCCCCTCCAATCCTAAATAGTCATAGTTTTTTATAGAGTTATTGCTCACAAAGCCGTAAAGATTTGCTTCACCTAATTCCATAATAGGGTCTTGATTAATCCAATAACCTAAGCTTGGAGTATAAAAACGAAAATTATAATAGATCAGGTTGGTTTCTTGATCATGATATTCGGATGAGAAGCGGAAAGGATTAGCCACATAACTTTCCGTCGCTGCTGTTTGACTGCCAAACGGCGTGTACTCGTAATGAGCGGCAACACTACCATCGGTGGCGGTCAGGTCGGAAATGTTTTTGTTCGCATCCGTATTGTAATAGTAGGTCTGGTTGGCTGCCGCATCGAAGACGCTCAATGGCACATCCAATCCCACGGCATTCGGTTGCCAGACATATTGACGTAATAACGCATTGTCATTCAACGCATCCAACTCTTGGATCAGCTTATACCCATCGTAAACGAAACGGGTATGCGTTGTTAGCGTGTCTCCGTCGTAGACCTTTTTGAAGATTCGCCGGCCCATGTAGTCATAGTCGAATTCAAGTCGCTGATTGTCTTTGTAAGTTACTATCATGCGGTTTGCGCCGTTCCATACCTGCGTCCAGCCGTCGCGGGTCAGCATGTTACCGTCGGCATCGTAGGTCGGCTCCTCTGCGTTAATCTGTGTGTATTGGTTCAGATTGTTGGTAGTGTAGGCGTATTGTTCTCCTTCCTGTGTTGAAGTCAAACGGTTGCCGATCGGATCGTAAGCGTAGCTGAAGTTATAATCGGTATCCAGCGCATCCGACAGGGCGCCCACGACTTCATTACGATTGTTGTAGGTGTAGTTGATCGTATCCGACGCGGCAAAGGCGCTACCGCTGCGGCTCATGTTGGTACGGTTGCCGATGGCGTTGTTGACATAGTCAAAAACGCTGACGGCTCCGTTGGCAACCTGCGTGATCAGGTCGCGATGCGGTTCGTAACTCCAGCTTGTTGTCACATTATTCGGGCGCGTCATCTGATTCACCAGGTCGCTGTTCGCCAGACGGGTATAGTTGAAGTCGCCGGCGGCGGTGGTGATTTTATTCAACCGGCCGTAGGTGTCGTAGTCGTACCCATATAAGCTGGTTCCGTCGATACCCATCCCCGCAACTTTTCCCTTCATACCGCTGGTCGTATACGTGCGTGTAACTCCTTGTTATAGATACCATTGATCGTTTCATTTGTCAAGGAGAATTGGTCATTATAAGCGAAAGTTCTGGTCCCAGCCGCATCGGTCACGCCGGCGAGCTGGCGAAGCCGGGTATACGTGTAACTGATATCAGGGGTCTCATCCGAATAATCGATAGTCAGCAGTTTATCCAGTTCGTTGTAGGTGTAGTTGGTGGTGATACCCCGCGCCCAGGTGCGACTGGCCAAGTTGCCAGTTGCGGTATAGGTATAAATCGTCGCCAGGTTCTCCGCATCAAGTTTTTGCATCACCAACCCGGAAGCGTTATCATAGACCCAGGTGGTGACATCACCGGTCACGGTTGGGAATCCGGTACCGAAGAAATCGGCGGTCGTATTTCGATAGGTGGTCAACTTCGTCTGTTGACCAAAGTTATCGTATTCCAACGTGATCGGGTAACGCGCTCCCCAGATTTTGGTAAGCTGCCCACGGGTATTATAAGCATACCTGCTATACTGTTCCAAGGCATTCTTTATTTCGATCAATTGGCCAAGACCATTGTAATCATAAGTGATAATATTGCCGGCCGGATCGGTGACGGAAGCTTTCAATCCGAACTTCCCTGGAGTCGTGTGATACGCAACAGCAGTTGTTCCGATTCGCGGATCCGTAATACCGGTCAGGCGCTGTAAACCGTCGTAGTTAAAGGTATAAGTCAGATTGCTTGAGGTACGTTCGGAAATCGACAAGCCATTTTGCAAAACGTTCTGTACCGCCACGCTGGATTCCGGTGAAGTCGTGGAGACGGTCACCAGCTTTTGTGCCCGATTGACAGTAGTAGCGACAGTAGTGGTGTTGCCGTTGATATCAATGTCGAGCTGCTTGCTCAATTCACCAGTCCCAAGCGTCAAGATGTCTTGTGTCGTATTTAAAAGCGTCACAATATCGCTGTTACTGGTCCCGTAGGTGTTCTTCTGATTTTGCCACACCCAAGTATTGCCCGCTTTGAGATATTTACTTTCCATCTGCAGGATCATATCATCAGAAGCAGGTGATAACTGACCGTCCTGGTCAATATCGAGTCCCTGCATTATTTGATTGCTCAAATCGTCATAGATGAACAGGGTTGCGGGTTTATCAGTCGTGGCTATTTTTATCAACTGGTTTTTATCATTATAAAAGGACTGATCCCCTATTTCAGTCCCCTGAAATCCGGATTTTTTAGTAAACAATGAACGTCCTGCCATATCTGTCTGCCAAAGTATCCAACGAACGCTGTCTCCGGAACCTATCGAATACTTCAACCATTGTCCTCCATCGGCATTGATTCCATAATTCAAATATTGCGCAACTTTGGCATTTCCGGTTGTCGAAGAAGTTTGATTATCACAATACCTTTCCGTGATGACATTTTGAACTCCCCGGCTTTCGGTCACCGTCACTCCTTTCAAATTACTTCCGATATTGTTGCCAGGTAGATATGAAAATGTTGTTGTTAAGCCGATAAAGTCTGTACTTTGCGTTTTTTGTCCCGCAAAATTATACTCATTGCTCGATGTCATGCTCAACTCGCCGCCGGTGACCGTGGTGGTCAAGCTCTTTTTTCTGTTTCCCGCTAAGAAAATGATCGTTTATGGGATCGTAATATATAAGACCACAAAAACAAGGAAACATATATGACGGACAAAGAATTTGAACTGGCATTGGAATTATTCTCAAAAGTGACTGATAATATTTTTGATCTTGCGGCCTTCAGGGGCGTGGACCTCTTTATTATGGAAATGCATAAGAATTTGCCGCTCACCCCAAACACGCCTAGGTAAACTTAGCGAATTGTGTGCAAGCCAGCTCGAATAGCAGCTATGTGCTCATCCAATTGAAATCAATGTGTTTGACTGCATTGCTTATAAGCTACATGGATTATTATCACGCAGAAAGCAATCACTGGGGATTGGCAAATACGATCCCATTCCCCGGCAACGAAGTCGGCTGCTCTTGCGGGCTGATCCATTGTCGGGAGCGCCTCGCCGGACTCCTGCGCTACTACTTCCGCGACGCGGCATAGTTTTCTTCTGCCCCAAGATCAAGATTTCGCCTTGAGCGGAAGGGGGTTTCGCGCCTGCAACTCCGAATTTGCCACTTCTCAGATGTAAATTTGTCAAACAACCTTGGCCATTTTGCCCAAAAATCAATGCATTTTTATGATTTTCATGCTCGAACTCATCATCAATCTGCCGTCAAATCGCCCGTCAATCCGTCAGATGAGTTTTTGTACCGGACGCGGACGGCGTACGCATAATCGTACTCAGTATTCAATGCCGTCAATTTGCCCGTCAAGCTATCAGTTGAATTTCTGAACCGGACGAGATTGGCTATTGAATAATCGCCATAACACCGAAATTCATCAGCAAAGATACGATAATGCTTAATATTAATCTGTAATACCATTTTTTATAGGGCAGAAATACTAACCATATAGTAAATAACAAAACGGTAAAACTACACTGAAAAAAAATCAATATACATATTGCCTCCTTTGTTCTGTTAAAATGCAGTTGGGAGTTAGTAATCAATGATCCAGCAAACAATAATACAAAAAATAAAATGCAAATTATTAAATTTACACTACGATTTGTATATTTTTTATTAAAAAAATTAAACATTAATATATATAGATTGTATATTGTTTATATTTATATATAAATATTAAATAAAAAACACTAATCACACTCGCACGCATCTTTCATGCTTTTCACCTCATCCGCTGAGAGTTTTTTACCTGACCCCATTATTGTTCCTGTTTTGCATGGACTAAAATCATTACCTTTGCATTCTGCTTCAATTCTTTGATAGAGAGTTGTTGTTTTTCTGGTGAATTTTTTGTTTTCACAGCACCCATGCTCAGTGGCATTAGTTTTTGCGCCATCAATTAAGCTATAAGTTTTATCTTCTACGTCATATGTCGAACCAAAACCAAACAAATCAAAGACATAATTATTATGATGCTTTGCTTCGTGCATTAACAATCCCAATAAATCACGTTCATCTTGCGCACGTCCAGAGTCAATAAAAATACTTGGTTGACCACCAATACTTACAGCTTCTGCCTGTCCGAATTCTGGAACTCCATAAAAAATCTCACCATTTGCAATAATGTTTTGAAGCATAAAATATGGATCACTAAGTAAAGGATCTGAGTTTGCTCCTAATCTACGCAAAATACACAAATAGTATGTCAACTTTGCTTTTGAAGGAGCTTGTGTTATTCTCCATCGAAGCGCTTGAAAATTATTTAATAGCCCCAGAGAATCATAAGCATTTACTGCATTATTATTCAATATGACATAAAAATTCAATCCGCCTCGTTCTTTAATGGGGTCTTTATTGATCCATCCACCTAACTCTGCATCATAGTACCGATAGTTATAATATACCAACCCAGTTTCTTCGTCGAAGTACTCGCTGGAGAAGCGGAAAGGATTTCCTGCATAACTTCCGGTTGCTACTGCCTGACTGCCGAAAGGACTGTATTCGTAATGGGCGACCATGGTGCCATTAGGGGCGATCAAATCGCTGATGTTTTTGTTCGCATCTGTATTGTAATAGTAGGTTTGATTGGCTGTCGCATCGTAGATGCTCAACGGGACATCAAACCACACAGAGTCCGGGTGCCATACATATTGCCGCAGCAATGCGTTGTCGTTCAGCGCGTTCAGTTCCTGCACCAGTTTATACCCATCATAGACGAAACGGGTGTATGCCGCCAATGTTTCCCCACTGTAAACCTTCTTGAAGATTCGGCGCCCCATATAGTCATAATCGAACTCCAGCCGCTGGTTACCTTTGGAAGTCGCAATCATCCGGTTTTCGCCATTCCACACCTGCGTCCAACCGTCACGCATCAGCATGTTGCCATCCACATCGTAAGTCGGATACTGAGTGTTGACCTGAGTATACTGATTCAATGCATTGCTGGAGTAAATAATTGGATCTCCAGCCATGTCTGCCGTCAAACGGTTACCGATCGGATCGTAATTGTAGGCATAGTTATAACTTGATACGGCACTTGACAATGCCCCAACCACTTCATTGCAGTTGTTGTAGGTGTAATTGACTGTGTCGATGGCAGTAAAGGCGCTGCCCGAACGCCCCATACTGGTGCGGTTGCCGATCGCGTTATTGACATAATCAAAGACACTGACAGTGCCATTGGCGACTTGCGTAATCAGATTGCGGTGCGGTTCATAACTCCGACTCGTGGTTACGCTGTTCGGACGCGTCATTTGAAAGGCAAGATCACTGTTGGCAAGCCGAGCATAGTTGAAGTTGCCATTGGCGGTGGTGATCTGATTCAACCGGCCGTAGGCATCATAGCTGTAACCATACAGACTGGTTCCGTCGATGCTCATTCCTGCAACTTTCCCCTTCATTCCCTCGGTGGTATAAGTGCGCGTCAACTCTTTGTTATAGATACCATAGACTGTCTCTGTTGTCAAGTCGAATTGCCCATTATAATCGAAGGTTCTTGTCCCGGCTGCATCCGTCACACTGGCCGGAAGTCCAAGACGGGTGTAGGTATAGGAAATATCCGGTGTGGTATCGGAGTAATCTACGGACAGCAATTTGCCTAGTGCGTTATAGGTATAGTTGGTGGTAATTCCGCGCGCCCAGGTACGGCTGGCCAGGTTGGCGGTCGCAGTATACGTGTAAGTTGTCGCCTGATTCAAGGCGTCACTCTTGGCCGTCACTAATCCGGACGCATCGTCATAGCTCCACGTCGTTGTGTCGCCGGTCAACGCTGGAAATGTTGTCCCGGCAAAATCTGCCATTGTATTGCGATAGGTGGTCATCGCGGTTTGCCAACCATATTGATCGTACTCAAAAGTTACTGGATATTGTGTATCGCCCCAAACTTGCGTAATCTGACCTCGCGAATTATACGCATAGCGGGTGTATTGATTCAGTGCATTTTTCTCCCACAGCAACCGTCCTAGTTCATCATAATCAAATGTCATCGCATTGCCCGCCGTATCGATTTCCGAGGCTTTCAAACCAACTTTTCCCGCGACTGTGTGATACGTAATTTCAGTACTTCCAGTTCTTGGCTCAGTGACGGAAATCAACCGCCCCAATCCGTCATACGCGAAAGTTGTTGTCAAATTGCTTGAAGTCCGTTCGGAAAGCAACAATCCATTTTGAACGATTTTTTGCGCATCCACGGTGGATGCGGGGGTGTTGATGCTTTGTACGGCACGCTTTTGCGCCCGATTGATGTCGATGTGAGTCGCCATCGCATTGCCATAAACATCCGTGACGATTATGCGGCTGACTTCACCGGAGGCAAAGCCGGAAAGTTGCGTTTCCATCTTTCGTATTTGCGTCAAGGTATTGCTGTCGCTCGTTCCGTAGGTGCTGACAATTTCCCGTTGTATCCAGTTGCCGCTTTGCTGAACCAATGTATGAGTGTTTTTCACAATCAGATCATTGGAAAGCGTCACCAACTGTCCGTCACCATCTATATCCAATCCTTGTTCCACTTTATTGCCGAGCGTATCATATGTTAAGAGAATTGCAGGTTTGTCGGTGTTTGTAACTTTGCAGAGTTGATCTTTTGCATTATAGAAATATTCCGTGGTCAATACTGCTCCTTGATAGCCTGAACGTTCTTTGGCAATTTGTCGATATGCCAAACCGATTTTTTGCGATTGCCAATGGACGCTGTCCGCAGAGCCAATTGACGTTTTCGTCGTGATATCTCCCGCCGGAGAAACCGTATAGCTGAAATGCCGGGCAACCTGAGCATTTCCACCGTTAAACGTAAAATTTCTATCGCAATACGATTCAACAATCGTAGAGATATCGCCTTGCATTGTTGTTACGGATTTGCCCTTCAAGTTATTACCGACATTATTACCCGCAAGATAAGAATAATTCGTTACGAATCCGGTAAAATCGGTACTTTGTGTAAGTTGACCGGCATAATTGAAAACATTGCTTGAGGTCATACTGAGGTCACCGCCAGAAACAGTAGTGGACAAAGTGCGCCCTTGAGCGTCATAAGTATAGGTCGTCACGAGATCGGATTGGTCGCCATATCCCAGTTTGGTTTCTTTGATCTTGCGTTTCAGCGCGTCATATTCGTAGGTATACTGTGTGCCGTCGGGCATCGTCTTTGACGCCAGATTGCAACAAGTCCAGGTGTAATCAGTGATTTCATTGTTGGATTTCACCACACTGGTTGTTCGCTGCAGATTGTCAAAAAGCGCCGCCGTCCAATTGAAACGTTCATAGCCTTCACCGGTATAAACGTAGGTTTCCATATATGCGACATTGCCGACGTTGTTGTAGATCGTCGTACTCCGCGTGGACTTAAAGGCGACGCCTTCCGGGTGTTCTTCCGTGCCGTAAGTCACGGTCATGCGTGTTGCACTGCCACTTGAGGATGGCGTAAAGGTGCTGTTCGCCGGATTGGCGTTCACGTTCCAATTGCCGTATTCGTAGGCGTAGGTTTCCATCGTCTTGTTCGGATAGAGAATCGACTTCAAGCGGCCGGCGGTCGGGGAATCGCTGGTACCGCGCGGATAATAGCGCGTTTCGGTACGCAGGTTGTCGGCGTCGCCGTATTGGGCATCCTGACGGATGGCCACTTCGTGGATTTCCACATAGGCGTTATTCTCGTCGAAGTAGAAAGCCTGAAATTCCTTTTTCGTGGTAATGCCGAGGATTTTTTCTTCCAGAGTACGTGGACGGGTGTCGTCGGCTTCGACCTTATCACGTGAATCAAGCGGCGCAAAGCTCTGGTAAACGGCTTTCGCCTTGGAGGCTTCCGAATTGAATGCGGCGTTCAGCCACGGGGAAACGGTCAGAATCACCCGGCTGTCGGCATCGTATTGGTACGTTTCCCAATAACCGTCGGGGTAACTGATCGAAGCCTGTCGCCCGTAACTGCCCGGTTCGGACTTGTTGGTGTAGTAAGTGTATAACGTACGCAGATTGGCGCCGTCGGGGTCAAGTGTCACCGAAACCGGACGTTCGCCGAAGGTATAGCGGCGCATCACCTTCGAACTCTTTTCCGCAATTTCACCGGAGGCGGTTTTGATTACTTCGCTGATTGTATTGACCGTATTGGAGTAGTCCCAGGTGGCGGTTTGTGAAACCACTTCCAGTCCATCGGGAGCATTCATCATCCAGGCGTCCTGGGTGGAGCTGTATTCAAACATCGTCACTTCGGTTATGCCGTTGACGGTTTTTGTCATCTTGACACGGCTGTTCTGTCCCGGATTCGGGTTTTCGATGCGCAAGGTCTGATAGGGGGAGCCGTTGAATGTATAAAGTCCATTGACCTTCGAACCAACCTGGCTCGGCGGGTAAACGCGGATTTCATAGCTGACGCCGATTTCGGTGACGACAACGTCCGCCAAGCCGTCAGCCTTACTCCACACCTGCCGCACGTTGGCCGATTCGTCATAGACCAGATCCAAACCGACTGTCGCGCAGTCCGGCGTGATGGTACGGCCGGCAGGTGTCATCATGCCGATCACCTCCCCGGTCGTCGCGGAGTAACACATGTAGTAACCGTTGCCGATGTACATATTGAAGTACGCAGCGGCGCCGGGCTGCTCCTGTTCCTCCTGCGGAATCTGCGGCGTTACACCCCGCAGAAATGGCGGCAGAGCGGCCATTGCGGGCGCCGGAGTAACGGCGGGAGCGGCCAGAGGAGCCGCCATACCTTGTTGCGCCGAGCCTCCGGAAGCCACCGGGGCCGCCATCGGCGTCGTGGTCTGGCGACCGTAAGAGTCCACCATTTCCATGCGGTAGTTCTGGAAATATTTGCTACCGGAAAGTTTCGCGCTTCCCGTCGTCTGCAAAAAATTGAACGTGTAGCTTTCATTTTTGTCAGCGGCCAACTTCACTTGCCCCGCCGCGTCGGCAGGGATATCCGAATGGTAGCGGCCGCAACGGCCGCACAAGGTTCCGCTGGAGTTCGCGCTGCCCGTACCGGCAACCTGTCCGCTTCCAAGATAATCGCCGTACTGGCTGTTGTAACTGCCGCCGCTGAGCGACGGCGACGGCAATGTATTCATCGACGCCCCCCTGTCCGCAACGGTAAAATCGGTATGGGTAAGCGCGTTGTCCTCTTTGAACACCGCAATCTTGATCCGGTCAAGCAAAAGGCTGCGATACTGTAACCCCTGCGGAGTGAAAATCACCGAGGACGGCTTCTGGCTGTAAATGCTGAACCGCCCGTTTACACTGATATTTTCATTCGCCGGCCGGCCGAATCGCATTGTAATGGAAACGCTGTCCACGTTTGCCGTGACGGGAATGGAATATGTGACGGGCCGAGGGGTGGGTGGGGCTGGCGGACCGCCAGGTCCGGGTCCAGGTCCAGGGCCTCCAGGGCCTCCGGGTCCACCGGGACCTCCGGGGCCGCCTGGACCGCCGGGACCTCCAGGGCCGCCGGGACCGCTGCCGCCACTTCCCGAGCACTCACATAAATCAGTACAGGAACCATCCTGGCACGGCAGGTTGGCTGCCTGAAGCAGCCAGCCGCCGACGATACCGAGCAAGGCGAAGACGATGAGAAGTTTGGAGTTGCGCATTTTTCGTTCCTTTTTCGTATATATTATTTATGCATTTCATCAGAATGTTGCGATCAGAGTATCACCGTGGTAGAGCGAAACGCTCTGGCAATTGGTGGAGTTCCGACCGGACAGGAAGCTGTAATGCAACTCGCCATTCAAATCGAATTGGCTGGCCTCAAACCACTTGCTACGCGTTCCGTCTTCAAACACCGTATTCGAACCGGTCAGGGTGACCAGCACCCGCAGCCCCGGCACCACCTCTTCCACGATCACGTACCCGCCGTACAGGCCGGTGCCGTCGCCGAAGTCGGCCAATTGCTGGTGGTGACCATCGGCCACGTGCGAAGTGGCGGTCATGATCCGGATGGTGGTGTAATCCAGCACCGGACCGTTTTCGAACAACCGCGAAGTCCCGTATCCCTTGAGTCGGGTGCTGCCGGAAATGGAGAACGTCCGGTTGAAGTGACCCCAGGTCGTTTCGGTGATCGGGATGTCACGGTCGAATTCGACCAGCGAATCCATCGTCAGCTCCGGATTGCTCCAGGTGCGGCTGCGTCCGACGTAAGCCACCGGATCGCCGTTGAAGTTGCCACGCTCCACGGCGACAGTCAGGACGTACTCTTCCACCGCGCCGACCGCTGGAGTCAACTGAACAACCGCAGGTACGGTGCCGGGATTTTCGAACTTGTGGATCACGACTTCGCCATTGGAAATGTCGTAGCTTTCGCCCTCCACAGTCAGGGAGGCGCTGCCGGAGAAACCCTCCGGCAGATCGGCGCCGAGCCGCAGGGAATCGTTCTGGCGGATTTCAATCGCCTCCTGCGCGATGATATCGGTCTTCGTCCAAGCAACATTTCCGGTGACCGTTTTGGCGCCGTTCTGGTAGGTGACAGCCACGGAGATCGTGTTGTCGCCGGCCGGATTGAGCGGCAAATCGGCATACCAGGAGTTATACGCGATGCGGTGTGTCGACGGTGTGCCGGCATTGCCGCCGTCCGCGACGTAGTAACCGGCCAGCGCGATGTGTTCGATGAACGCCGCGTTGCCACCTTCGATGCAGACCGGCGAAGTCTGGCTGCCATCCGGAATAATTACCGTGCTCATGTGGTCGACACGGGTATTCATCCAGTCGTCGATGCCGTCGCCGTCGGTGTCGACGCCGTGCAGCTTGATGATACGGATTTTGTTGATCTGCAGCACCGCGTTCCGGTAGACGTTGTTCCAACTGAAGCGGATGGTATGCATGCCGCGGTTCACCATCGGCATGAAATACCGTACCGTCGCAGCCGTTCCGGCGGTCGCCTTGAAGGTCTGCGTCGCGCTGAAAGCGCCGTCGATATGGCAGTCGACGATGAAGTCCGCCGAACCGCTGCCGCGCTGCGTGGCTTCCAACTCAATCAGGAAGATGCCGCCGACCGGAATGTTGGCCGAATATTCGAGCCAGCCGCGACGATCCCGCGGGAACGCCACCGTGCCTTCGGCTTCCCAGCCGCC
Organism: Victivallaceae bacterium; assembly: GCA_031549115.1. Lineage (GTDB taxonomy): Bacteria > Verrucomicrobiota > Lentisphaeria > Victivallales > Victivallaceae > JAVBQJ01. The sequence continues at coordinate 56,846 of JAVBQJ010000019.1, read as the reverse complement.
CATGCTGTTGGAGAAGCTGTTGCCGTTTATCGTCAGCAGCACATCTTCACCTTCGACAAAGTCGGCCAAAATCGGGTTCGAGAAGGCCATCTTCACTTCCCAATAGTCATCCTTCCCGTCGCCGTCGCTGTCCACATTGGACGGATCGGTACCGGCAAGGTACTCCTCGATATTGAGCAGCTTGTCGCCGTCGAGGTCTTCCAGCGCGTCGTTGTAACGCGGATTCAGCCCATAACGGACTTCCCAGCCGTCCGGCATGCCATCGCCATCGGAATCGGCCTTCATGGCATTGATCCCGAGGAGATATTCCTGCAGGTTGCTGATTCCGTCTGCGTCATCGTCCGCGTCCGGCTCCAGATCCTTGCCGCAGTAGCGCTCGTAGGCGTCACTGATGCCGTCGTTGTCGGCATCCAGGAACTCTTCGCAACCGAGGTCGATCTTCAGCCCCTGCGGCCGTGCAATGCCGTAGAGGTCGCTTGCCGGGGCATTGGTCGCGGTGCCGGCATCGATGCAGGGAGAGCCAGGCTTCAGGAATCCGGCGGGAGTGACGCCGGCGTCGCCGGTCAGATTCCCCTGTCCGATGGAGGTGTAATTATCCTTCGTGAAGGAATAATTCACTGTCGGCCGCTGTCCGGATATTGCGCCGGCCACAATCGCGTTGGTCAGTTCGAGCGTACCGGAATTGGTGATGATTGCGCTGGTGATCTGCGGATCCTGAATAAAGGTGGAATTCATGATCCGGGCATAACCGGAAGCACCGATATTCAAGGCTCCGCCGGTGCGCCACGGCGCATCCGCGTTGTCCCGGAACATGGTATTCACCACATCCAGCGTGCCGAAGTCGATGAAGACCGCCGCGGTATTGGAAATCAGGTTATCCTCGATGATGCAATCGCGGATCGCCAGGTTGGCCTTGCTCACCGAGATCGCGGCTCCGCCCGAAGCGTTGCCGTTGCGGATGGTGAAACCCTGGATCGCGGTTCCGGCCGCTTCGCCCGACTTGAGTTCCAGGAAACGGCCGTTCCGTTGCAGGTCGATGAAGGTGGCCAGTGCGCCGTGGGTGGATTTCATTTTGACGTCGAAGCCCTTGAAATCCAATCCGGCGTTTTCCGGACCGATATAACGTCCCGGCGCCACGAAAATCACCGCTTCGCCGCTGTACGACAAGGCTTTGGCAAGACCGCCGAAAAGCGTTTTCGCCGCCGTTGCCGGAGTCAGCGCATTCCCCGCGTCATTGGGACGGGCGTCATCGACATAGAACATCCTGGTATAACGCACCGGATCATAGCCGTTGGCCAGCTCTTCCGCGTCGGAAATGCCATCGCCATCGGAGTCCGCATTGGTCGGATCGGTGCCAAGCAAATATTCTTCATAGTTGCTCAAGCCGTCGCCATCGGCATCTTCCATGGCGTCGCTCGGATCATTCGGATTCAAGCCGTAGCGGATTTCCCAGCCGTCCGGCAGCCCGTCGCCGTCGGAGTCGATCATTTCCTTGCAGCCCAATTCCACGCCGTCACCGGCGGGACGCGCCACGCCGTCGATATCACGTGCCGGAGCTCCATCCATGGTTCCGGCGTCGATGCAGAGAGAGGTCATCAACAGATACCCATCCTGCGCCAGACCCGGATTCGTGAAAAGATTCCCTTGTCCGATTGCGGTCATATCCGCGGAGGAAATGCAACTGTAATTAACCGACAGCCCCTTATTTTTATTGTAGGCCATCACACCATCGATGATCGAGTTCAGAATGGTGACATTGCCGGTGAAGTTGCAGCTTTCGCCCTTCACTGCATTGCCGCCATAGATAGTGACGTTGATCATTTCACAATCGAACTCGCTCTCCAAGTTGATGTCGGAGTCATTATCCACCGCCTGATTGCGCCAGAAGAGACAGTTGGTCAGCTTCACATTGCGCTCCATATTGCCATACATTATGCCGCCATAATACCCGTAGACAGTTCCGATGGCTCCGCCGCGCCGGAACGCGTTGTTGCCGACAAAGCGGCTGTCGTGAATATCGACACTGCTCAGTGACATGCCGATGGCGCCGATATCACCGGTGTTGTTCAGAAATTCGCACTTCTCGATACTGGTCCCCTGTGTACCGTTCAAGAAGATGGCGCCGGCATTGTTGCCGCTGCCGTAAGAACTGCCACTGAAAGAGGCATTGTCCTGGAACTTGGTATTCTTGATGATGATCGGCCGGTTCGCGGCGTAGATGGCGGCGCTGGAGCTGCCGCCGTAGTTGCCGTCCGCATCCTTGCCGCCGCCCGGAACGCCGGAGCGGTTGCCGGAGAAGACGCAGTTCCAGATCTGAAGCTGCGAATCGGTCAGCGAAACCGCCATGCCGTAGCTGGCGGAATAACCGTTGCGGATGGTCAGATTGGTCAAACGGCTCTTCAACGTTTCGCCGGACTTCAGTTCGAGGAAACGCCCGGCGTTTTCCAGGTCGATGATCGTGGTGGCGGCATCGGCGCCCTCCAGGATCATGTCATAGCCGTTGAACGACAGCTTCCGGTTGCCTTCGCCGGCATAGACGCCGGGGGCCAGACGAATGACGTTTTCATACGCGCCGGTCTGCGAGACCGTGATCGCCGCGCCGATCGTCCGCTTGGCGGCCGCCGCCGTCATGCCGGAAGCGCTGTCGCTGCCGTTGACCGCATCCACATAAATGACGCGGGTGTACAACGCCGGATCGTATCCCAGCGCGATTTCATCGGCGTCGCTCATGCCATCGCCATCGGAGTCGCCGCCGTTGATATTGGTTCCCATCAGGTATTCGGCCAGGTTGGACAAACCGTCGCCATCCTTATCCGACAGCGCGTCGGAGGGATCGTTCGGATTCAGACCGGCGGCGATTTCCACGTTGTCGGGGATGCCGTCGTCGTCGCTGTCGACAAATTCCTGCGCACCGATGTCGGTCGCCATGCCGGACGGACGCGGAACGCCGTCGATGTCAACGGCCGGGGCTCCGGTATCGGTCCCGGCGTCGATGCACGGCGAACCCTTTTGCAGATAACCGTTGGCGGTCAACAGCGGCTCGGCGACGATATTGCCGGAACCGTAGGCGCTCCAATCGGAGCTGGAACAACTGTTGACGGCGCCGAACACGGCGTTCTTTTCCACCGTGACCGTACCCGGCAGGATGGTGTTCACCAGCGACAGCGTGCCGTACACCTGGGCGACGCCCTTCTTGGCGCGGCCGCCGGCGCAAGTCACGTTCAGCAGGTTGATCCGGCTGTTGTAGCCGACCTGGAAGTCGGCGTAATCGCCGGTCGAGGCGTTGTTCAGCATGATGCAGTTGGTGAAGGTCACGACCCCGTCTGTGCTGCCGCCCATGCCGTAATAACCGTAACTGACGTTGCAGACCGCCCCGGACGCCGTCGACATGTTGGCGACAAAGCGGGAATCCGTCACATTCACGTGAGCTCCGGAGACGCTCATGGCGCCAGAGCTGTAAGCGGAATTGCCGCGGAATTCGCATCCGGCTATTTCGATCTGCGAACCGGAATTCAAGCTCAAAGCACCGGAAGTGCCGCTGCCCATTCCCATCCCGCCCATACTGGTGGAATTCAAAATACGGTTGTTGATGAACTTGGTATTGATGATTTTCACCGGAGACTTGGTGACGTGAACCGTGGCGCAATCGTAGATGTACGTGTTGACGCCGGCGGGTTGCGCGGTATTGTCGCGGAACACGCAATCACGAATGATCAGACCGGCTCCATTCACGGTAACCGCCATGCCGCCGGTGGCGACATTGCCGTTGCCGATGGTGAAGCCGACCAGCCAGCTATCCTGATTTTCACCCGACTTGAGGGTGATGAAGGAGCCGCTCGACTCCAAGTCGATGATGGTGGAAGCAGCGCCTTCCGGGGCGATCAGCTTGACGTTCCAGCCGCCGAAGTCGATGTTGCGGTTGCCGCTGCCGGTGTAGGTTCCCGGCGCCACGTACACAACACTCTCCCAACCCGGCTTCTGCGTCAGCGCGACGGCCGAAGCGATGGTCTTCTTCGGCAGAGCCGCCGTCAGGCCGCTGTTGCCGTCGTCGCCGTTGGCGGCGTCGACGTAGACCACCAGGGTACGCAGCAACGGATTCAAACCCGCCGCGATTTCATCGGCGTCGGAAATTCCGTCGCCGTCGCTGTCGTCGCTGCCGATTGCGGTCCCGTTGAGGTACTTATCCAGGTTCGAGATTCCGCTGTTGCCGGATTCCTGCCCGGCGTCGGAGGGATCGTTCGGATTCAGCCCGGCCTGCAGCTCGAAGTAGTCCGGGATGCCGTCGCCGTCGGAATCGACAAATTCCTGGCAACCGATGTCGACCACGCCGTTGTGCGGCCGCGCCACACCGTGGATGTCCGCGGCCGGCGCGTTCGTGTTCAAACCGGCGTCGATGCACGGCGAACCTGCAATCAAGTAACCGGCAGGAGTCAGCATCGGGTCGACGGTAAGGTTGCCGTCACCATAGGCGCTCCAATCGGCGCTGACCGCGTTGTTGTTCGCCGTCAGCGTGGCACCGGTGGCGGCCAAGACCACATTGCCGGAGAAGATGCTGTTCTGAATATCGGCAGCGCCGGCAATATAGGCGCTGCCCATGGCGCCCGGCATACCGGAAACCGTGACGTTCATCAGCTCGAGGGCGCTGTTGGCGCTCAAATAGATATCCGAATAGTCGGTCAACGCCCGGTTGTTGAGCAGGAGACAGTTGGTCATGCTAACCCGGGAATTGCCGGAACTCATCGGCGTATAACCGCTGACCACATACAGCACGGCCGCGCCGGCCGGAGTCGTGGTGCCGTAGCTGCCGGTGATGCGCTTGGAGTTGGCGACGTTTTCGGTGAAACGGCTGCCGGTGATGTCGACCGTGGCGCCACTCACATAAATCGCCCCCACATCGTAGGCCAGGTTGCCGAAGAATTCGCAGCCGTCGATCCGGGCCTTGGTTCCGGAGGCCAGATACAATCCGCCCGCGTTACCGGAGCCGCCCATGCCGCCGCCGTAACTGTTGTTGGTATACACCCGGTTGCCGTCGAAGCGGGAATTCTCCACCACCAGTTGCGACGCGCCGGCATAGATCGGCGCGCACTGATAGAGGTAGTTCCCCGGTCCGGTGTCCGGCGCGGTCGGCGAACCGGCCACGTTGTCTTCAAAGATACAGTTCTTGACCGTCAACCCGGCATTGGTCAGCGAAATGACCATGCCCTGGCTGGTCGCGGTGCCGTTGCGGAAAGTGAAACCGTCCACCCAACTGCCAAGCGATTCATTCTTGGTCAATTCGAGGAAGCGAGCCGTTCCGCCAAGATCAATGATAGTGGTTGCGGCGCCGTCGCGTCCGCGCAATTTGATGTCGTAGCCGCCAAACGTCAACGCCTGGTTGCCATCGCCGGAGTAGGTCCCCGGGGCGACGACGATGACGTTTTCGTAGCCGCTGTCCTTGGCGACGAGAATCGCCGCGGCAATGGTTTTCTTGGCGGTCGCCGCGGTCAGGCCGTCGGCGGCGTCATTGCCGGCCGTGCCGTCGACCGTGATGATCCGGGTCGGCAGCAACGGGTTGTAACCATTGGCGATTTCCACGCCGTCATCGATGCCGTCGCCGTCGGAGTCGGCTTTCGCGATATCGGTGCCGTTGCGGTATTCGTCAAGGTTGTTCACCCCGTCGTTATCCTTGTCCAGCGAGGCGTCGGCAGCGCTGTTCGGATTCAGGCCGGCGGCGATTTCGAAGTTATCGGGGATGCCGTCATTGTCGCTGTCGACGAACTCCTGCGCCCCCATGTCGGCCGCGGTTCCGGCCGGGCGCGCCACGCCGTCGATATCTTTCGCCGGAGCGCCGGCATTGGTCCCGGCGTCGATGCACGGCGAACCCGCCAGCAGGTAGCCGGCCCGGGTCAGCATCGGGTCGACGGAGATATTGCCGGAGCCGAAGGCGCTCCAGTTATCCGGCGAACAACAGTAACCGGCCGCAAAGGTCGCGCCGCTGGCCGCCTGGACCGTCTTGCCCCGGATGATGCTGTTCAGGAAGGTGGAAGCTCCGCCGTTGTAAATGCTGCCGAGCTTGCCGGTGCCGCCATGGAGCGTCACATTGGTCAGCTTGAGGATCGCGCCGGAATTGACGTAGAAGTCGGCGTAATCGGTCTGGGTGCGGTTGCTCAACGCGATGCAATTGGTCATGTTCAGCGTGCTGACCGCAGTGCTGGAGCCGGGCATGCTGTAGCTGTACGACAGATTGGCCACCGCGCCGTTGCCGTTGCTCTCGTTCTTGATGAAACGGCAGCTTTCGGCGTTGACCACGCCGCCGGCGATGTACAATGCCCCGGCGCTGTAGCCGAAGTTGCCGACGAATTGATCATTGGCCAAATCGACCGTGGAGCCGCCGGAGGCATACACCGCGCCGCAGTTGCCGCTGCCCATGCCGCCATACCCGCCCGCGTAAACCCGGTTATTGGTGAAGACGGTTCCGGTAATCCCGACATCGGAATTCTTGTCGATGAAAATCACCGAACTCTGGTAGCTGCCGCCCATCGGCGAGCCGGAAACGGTTTCCGGCGAACCCACGACGCAATCGCGGAAAACGCAGTCGCGAATGGTCATGCCGGCGTCGGAAATATTCAACGCCATCCCCTGGCTTTCGGCAAAACCGTTCTTCACGGTTATACCTTCGAGCAGGCTGCCGCGCCGGGTTTCACCGGCCTTGAGTTCGAGGAAGCGGGCGTCGCCGCCGAGGTCGATCACGGTCAGATCCGCACCGGCGCCGACCACTTTGACGTCCCAGCCGTCGAGTGCCAGGGCCTTGTTCCCCTCCCCGCTGTAGGTTCCGGCGGCAAGTTGAACGACGTTTTCATACCTGGCGTCGCGGGCGGCCAGCAGCGCCGCCTGAATGGTCAACTTGGCGTTGGCGGCGCTCAGTCCGTCGTTGCCGTCGCTGCCGGAAGGCGAAACGTACACGACCCGGGTATAGGTCGCCGGATCCCAGCCCGCGGCAAGTTCCATCGCGTCGGTGAAACCGTCGCCGTCCGAATCCGTCTGGTTCGGCTTGAGGCTGTAACGGTACTTATCCAGGTTGCTGATGCCGTCATTGGCCGAGTCCAACCCAGCGTCCGACGCGTCATTCGGGTTCAAGCCATGCGCGATTTCCCAGGAGTCGGGCATGCCGTCGCCGTCGGAGTCGGCGAATTCATAGCAGCCGATGTCACTCGCGCTGCCGAACGGGCGGACGTTGCCGTCCAGGTCCGCAGCCATACTCACGGAGAATCCAGCGTCGATGCACGGCGAGCCGCTCAACAGGTGACCGTTGGCGGTCAGCATCGGAACGGCGTTGATGTTGCCGGAGCCGTTGGCGCTCCAGTCGGCGTTGACGCAGTTATTCTGCGCCGTGATCGCGATGGTGGTCGCGCTCTTGACCACGTTGCCGGTGATGATCGAGTTGATGAACTCGGCGTTGGAAGCCAGGTACATCGAACCGAGCTTGCCGGGGGTGCCGGTGACGGTCGTGTGGACCATCTTCAGGGTACAACCGCTGCTCACGTAGATGTCGGAGTAATCGGTCAGGCCGCGGTTGTTCAGCAGGAGGGAGTTTTCAATGACCAAACCGGTCGCGGAGGTTCCCGGCATGCCGCCGCTGCCGGAGAGGTAGAACACCCCCGCCGCCTGCGGCGTGGTGGTCCCGTTGGAGCCGACGATCCGCAGCGAATCGGCGATGTTGCCGATGAACTTCGAATCCCGGACGGTGACGTTCGCTCCATACTGGTAAACCGCCCCGGCATTATAGCCCTTATTGGCGATGAATTCACAGCCGTCGATGGAAACGTTGGAGCTGCCGGTCAAGTACATGGCGCCGGCGTTGCCGCCGCCCATACCCATGCCGCCGGAGGAGCCGGAGGCGATGCCGCGGTTGTTGATGAACCGCGTGTTCTGCACGGCCACATTTCCGGCGCTGGCATACAAGGCCGCGCTTGAATACAGATAGCCGCCGGTCGCCGCGCTCGCGGTGTTGTTTTCAATCACGCAGTTCCGGATGCTCAACCCGGCGTTCACCACGTTGACGGCCATCCCCTGCGTCGTCACATTGCCGTTGCGGATGGTGAATCCATCGACGAGGCTCGCCTTGGTTTCGCCGGTCTTCAGGTCCAGGAAACGGCCGTCATTCTGCAAATCGATCACCGTCAACGCCGCGCCGGCGCCGATCAATTTGATGTTGTAACCTCCAAAATCCAGGTTCTTGTTGTCGGCGCCGGTGTAGGTTCCGGCGGCGACCTGAACGACGTTTTCCGTGCTCGGATTCTTGGAGGCACTGATCGCCGCCTTCAAGGTCAGCTTGGCCGTCGCCGCCGTCAACCCGTCATTGGCGTTGTCGCCATTGGCGGCATCGACGTAAATAATCTTCGTATAAACCAACGGATCATACCCGAGCGCCAGCTCGTCCTGATCGGAGATCCCGTCGCCGTCGGAGTCGTTACTGCTGATCGAGGTGCCGTTCAGGTACTCGTCCAGGTTGCTGACGCCGTTATTGTCGGCGTCCAGAGCCGCGTCAGCCGGATCGTTCGGATCCAACCCCGCCTGGAGCTCGAAATAGTCCGGGATGCCGTCGCCGTCGGAATCCTTGAATTCCATACAGCCGATATCGGTCACGCTGTTGTGCGGCCGCGCGGTGCCGTGGATGTCCACGGCCGGAGCGCCGGTGTTGGTCCCGGCGTCGATGCACGGCGAACCGGCGATCAGGAAACCGGCCGGGGTCAGCATCGGATCGACCGTGATGTTGCCCGCGCCATAAGTGCTCCAGCTGTTCGTGGTGCAGTTGTACGAGGCGTTCATCTGAATGCCCGACTTGACCGTGACCACGCCCTCGACGATGGAGTTCGTCACCGTGGTGTTGCCTTCGAGGTTGATGATCCCCTTCTTCGCCGCCCCGCCGAAGAAGGTCGAGTTGACGATTTTCGTCGTCGCGGTGGAAGGCACGTAGATATCGGAGTAATCCGCCGTCGAAGTGTTGTTGCGGAACAGACAGTTGGTCAGGTTCAGCTCGGGATTGAGCGTGGTTCCGCCGGGCAGCCCGTAGGAGTATCCGTAATAGATCGCCGAACCGTTGCTGTTGCTGGTGTTCCCGGCAAAGACGGTGCTGCGGATGTTCGCCTGAACGCCGCCGACGTAAATCGCGCCGGTCGAATACGAATAGTTGCCGGTGAATTCGCAGTTATCCATTTCCAGGTGAGCGCCGGAGCCGAGGTTCAACGCGCCCGCGCCGCCGCCCATGCCGCCCATGCTGGTGGTGAAAACCTGATTGTTGAGGAACCTGGTGTTGATGATCTTTACCGGCATACCGGAGGCATAGACCGCGCCGGAGGGGCCGCCGTACACCGGCGTACTGTTTTCCGCCTGCCCGTAGACGTTGTCGCGGATCACGCAGTTGCGGATCGACAGCCCGGCGCTGGAAAGATTGATCGCCATGCCGGAGCTGGCGGCGTAACCGTTCTTGACGGTGAAACCGTCGAGCCAACTGCCGGCAGAGGTTTCCCCGGTCTTCAGGTCGAGGAAACGGGCGGTTTTGCCGAGATCGATAATGGTCGTCGCCGCGCCGTCGATGGATTGCAGCTTCATGTCGAAGCCGCCGAAGTCGATGGTATGGTTGCCGGTCCCCGAATAGGTCCCCGCCGCCACCTTGATGACGCTTTCATAAACCGGATGCTTGGAAGCGGTAACCGCCGCCTGGATGGTCTTCTTCGCCTGCGACAGGCTCAGGCCGGTGTTGTTGTCGTTGCCGTTGGCGCCGTCGACATAGATGGTTCTGGTGAAAACCAGCGGGTTATACCCGAGCGCCAACTCGTCCGCGTCGGAAATCCCGTCGCCGTCGGTATCGGCGTTATTGATGCTGGTACCCAATTGATATTCGGTCAGGTTGGCGATGCCGTCGCCATCCTTATCCAGCATGGCGTCGGCCGCGCTGTTCGGATTCAGGCCGGCGGCGATCTCGATGTTGTCGGGGATGCCGTCGCCGTCGGAATCGACAAACTCCTGACAGCCGATGTCCACGGCGCCGCCCGCCGAGCGAAGCACGCCGTCGATATCCTTCGCCGGAGCGCCGGTTTCAATGCCGGCATCGATGCACGGCGAACCGCTCAACAGATAACCGCCGCCAGTCAGCATCGGGTCGGTGTTGAGGTTGCCGGAGCCGCGCGTGCTCCAATCTTCACGGACGCAGTTGTTGTTGGCGGCAAAAGTGATGCCGCTGGTCTTGATGGCCACGGAACCGTTGAGGATGGAATTCCGAACGGTGGTATTGCCTTCGAAGTCGGCGATTTTGCCGCCCGCGGTGGTGCCGCCGGAAATCGTGACATTCTTCAGATTGGCGACGGTGCCGTTGTAGAAGTACAGATCCGAATAGTTGGTCTTGGCTTTGTTGTTCAACAAGAGACAGTTGGTCATGTTCACAACGGTGGTTGTCGACGAGGTGGAAATCGCGCCGCCGTTGGACTGCGACCAGTTGGCCACGAAACGCGAATCCGTGATGTTCAAAGTGACGCCGGAGGCGTAAATCGCCCCGCCGGCATAACCGTAGTTGCCGGTGAACTTACAGCCGGTCAATTCGGAATGGGCGTTGGTGCCGAGATAAAGCGCACCCGCGCTGGTGCCGGATGTGAAAAGGTGGTTGTTGATGAAACTGGTATTGATGATGCGAACCGGCGCGCCGGTGGCGTAAACAATGGCGGACGGCCCGCTGCCGCTGACTCCCGGCTGCCCATAGGTGTTGTCCTGGAAAACGCAATCCCGGATCGTCAGACCGGCGTTGGCGAGATAGATCGCCAACCCATAGTTGGTGGCGTAACCGTTCTTGATGGTGAAGCCTTCAAGCCAACTGGCGGCCGCGGATTCCCCGGCTTTCAATTCGAGGAAACGCGCGGTTTTGCCGAGGTCGATGATGGTCGCCGCCGCGCCGTCGATGGACTGCAATTTAATGTCGAAGCCGCCGAAGTCGATGGCGTTGTTGCCGGTGCCCGAATAGGTCCCCGCAGCAACCTTGATGACATTTTCATAGGCCGGGTTCTTGGAGGCGGTGACCGCCGCCTGGATGGTCTTCATCGCCTGCGCCGGAGTGAGGCCGGTGTTGCCGTCGTTGCCGTTGGCCCCGTCGACGTAAATGACTCTGGTATAAACCAACGGGTTATAGCCGAGGCTCCGCTCGTCCTGATCGGAGATGCCGTCGCCGTCCGTGTCGGCGTTATTGATGTTGCTGCCCAGTTGATATTCAGCCAGGTTGGCAATGCCGTCGCCGTCCTTGTCCAAAGCGGCGTCGGAGGCGTCTTCCGGATTCAGGCCGGCGGCGATTTCGATGTTATCGGGGATGCCGTCGCCGTCGGAATCGACGAATTCCTGACAGCCGATGTCGACAGCGCCGCCCGCCGGGCGGAGCACGCCGTCGATGTCCTTCGCCGGAGCCCCGGAATTCAGCCCGGCGTCGATGCAGGGCGAACCGCTCAACAGATAACCGCCGCCGGTCAGCCCGGGGTCGGTGTTGAGATTGTTGGAGCCGCGGCTGCTCCAGTCTTCGCGGACGCAGTTGTTGTTGGCGACGAAAGTGATGCCGCTGGTCCGGATCGTGACCGCGCCGTTCAGAATCGAGTTCTGAATGACGGTGTTGCCTTCGAAGTCGGCGATTTTCCCGCCCACGGTGGTGCCGCCGGAGATGGTGACATTCATCAGCTCGGCCACGGTGCCGGTGTAGAAGTACAGATCGGAATAATTGGTCTTCGCTTTATTGTTCAACAAGAGACTGTTGGTTATCTTCACGACCGGATAGATCGTGCCGGAGCTGCCGTAGCCGGAAGAGGTCGAAATCGCGCCGCCGTTGGACTGCGACCAGTTGCCGGTGAAACGCGAACCGTCAACGGTCAGATTGGCGCCCTGGGTATAAATGGCGCCGCCGGTGTAGCCGTAGTTGCCGATGAAGTTACTGTTCTTGACGGTGGCATGCGCACCGGTCTGCAAATACAGAGCCCCGGCGTTGCCGCCGGAGCTGCCGAACGAACAGTTGTTGATGAAGTCGCTGCTTTCGATCACAATCGGCTTGCCGGAGGCGGATATCGCCGCCGTATAGTAAGCCCCCATGCCGGGCATGCCGGTCAGGGTGCCGGCGCTGTTGTTTTTGAACACGCAATTGCGGACGGTCGCCTGCGAAGCGGTGATGTACAGCACGGTACCGTTGCCGCTGGAGGTGCCGTTGACAAAGGTAAAGCCCTCGATCAGCGTATCCAGCGATTCGCCCTTCTGCAACGTCAGGAAGCGGCCGGTCTTTTCCAGATCGACCACCGTCGCCGCCGCGCCGTCCATGCTGCGCACCATGATATTGGTGCCGTTGAAGTCCAGATCGCGGTTGTTGACGCCGGAGTAGGTTCCGGCTTTGACCATGATGACGTTTTCATAGCCGGAACCGATCAACACGGTCGCGGCCGCCTTGATGCTCTTTTTCGCCGTCGCCAGCGTCAGTCCGTCGCCGGTATCGTCCGGCCGGGCCGCGTCGACATAGACCACCTTGGTATACTTCAACGGATTGTAACCGGAATCCAGCTCCACCTTGTCGGGGATGCCGTCGCCGTCGGTATCGGCGTTGCCGGGATCGGTGCCGTACAGGAATTCCTGCAAATTGCTCAGGCCGTCATTGTCGGCGTCGCCGTTGGCGTCGGAAGCGTCAAAAGGATCCATCCCCGCCGCCAGCTCGATCACATCCGGGATGCCGTCGCCGTCGGAATCGAGAAACTCATAACATCCCATGTCGGAGGCCGCCCCCTGGGGCCGCGCCTGTCCGGCCAGGTCCACGGCGAGCTCGGAATCGCTCCCAGCCGCATCGATGCAGGGAGAACCGGTCGTCAGCCAGCCGACCGGCGTCAGCAACGGATCGGCGGTGATATTCCCGGATCCGTAGGTGGAACAATCCACGGAAGTACATGAGTTATTGACACTGGTCGGCGTCCCGGTGAATGTCCCCTGAAAAACGGAATTCTTCATCGTGAACGTATTACCGGTATTGATGTCGCTGCCGGTCGCGGCGAAGTTATTGAAGACGGTGCAATGGTTCAGTACGACATTGTTCGCCGAAGTGCCCGCCGAAGTACCGGAATACAAAAAGGAGCCGCTCTGCGCCGAACGGTTGTTGTAAGCCAGGCAGTTATTCAGAGTAAGATTACCGGCATAGGACACATAGATGGCGCCGCCGGAATAGGAGACGGTGTTATCCACGAAGCGGCAGGCGTTCATGGTGACATTGGCCGGAACCGGAGTGGCGGTCATGGTCCCCTGCAGGTAGACCGCGCCGGCGTTGTACCCGTAATTGTTGGTGAAATTACAATTGTTGAAGGTGTAAACGCCGCCGCCGAGGTTGACGGCGCCACCGCCCATGGGGTACATGGAGGAAAGCCGGATATTGGAAAAATCGCAGTTATCAACCGTGACATTTGTGGCGCCGGAGGCATAAATTGCCCCGGCGCTGCCGTTGTAGGTCACATCGACGAATTTATTGTTCCGAATGGTGATTCCGGCATTGGCGACGTAAATCAGTCCGCTGGAGGCAGTCAGATTGTTGGTGGTGAAGGTGAAGCCTTCGCACCAGCTATCGGCGGCGGTCGGCGTATTCTGAACCGTCAGGAAGCGGGTGGAAACGGGAACTTCGACCCGGGTGACCGCGGCGCCGCCGGTACTGCGCAATTTGATATTGTAAGCGCCGAATTCAATCGCGGAGTTGTCGGTGCCGGTGTAGGTTCCGGGCTTGACCAGCACGACGTTTTCGTAATTGGCGACCTTGGCGGCGTTGACGCCGGCTTTGATGGTTCTTTTGGCGGTCGCTTCGGTAAGGCCGTCGCCGGAATCGTCGGAACGCGTCGCATCGACGTAAATAATTCGGGTGGGTACAGCGGGGTTGTAGCCAAGCTCCAGTTCCCGGCTATCGGGGATGCCATCGTTGTCGGTATCGGTTTCCGCTTGAACCTGGGCGCATACAAGCAATCCCGCCGCCAATAGGAATGACCACGCAAACTTCGCCAATGTGCTTTTCATTTGTCCCCCTCCAACCGGTTAAATGCCTTATTGCTATTTAAAATGGTGATTGTAACAGATGAAATTTCTGCGGTAATACGACTGATTGCCTGCCATCGCCGGAACATCCGGCTTTATTACGACCGGAACGTCGTTGCGGAAATACGGCACAACCAAGTTCTGCCCGAACGGAGTCGCAAGTCCTTCGGGACTGAGTTCTTCGTCTTCGTCACGGGTATCCCCCCAAAAAAATCTTTGTGGAACACCTGAAATACAAGAAATGACCGGAATGCCGGGACCGGCGGTTTCGCGGCAAAGTTCTTTTGAAACGATACGGCCATACGGCAAAAAGGAAGAATCGAAAGTACGACAGCTACTGCTCCCGACCGCCTCAAAGGAACTCAAAGCAATCGAAACAGAAGTCGTTGCTATCAATATGATTTTATCTAACATTATAACTCATCCATTCCCCAAATGGCACAGTACACGGATTGGCTTCGTCATGTCTCCTCCATTATAGTATAGGTCATTTTATTAGATTTGTCAATACCTTAATTAGAAAATTAATAAGAAATATTCAGGCATGGAAAAATCTATATCAAATTATTTACAAGCAAGATAAAAATTTACTCAAAAAAACCAATTCTATTTTTAAGCTATCAAATAGCATAAAACAACAATTTTTCTTTAACAGTATCAGAAGATGCTTGAACGTAATCGAGCAGGGGTAATTAATAGATTGCTAAACATGACAGATTTGATGAATATTTTTTTATCAACCTATCAGTAAAATTGCCATTGGCAGAATTTGAACCCCCGTTGCGGCGGGGCCTGGTCGACGCGCAGGCTGATTGCCAGCGTCCGGCCGCCGAATGAGTTCCCGGGAGCGGGACGGAATTGCATGAAAAAACAACTAAGTTTTCATCAGGGTACGCGCAGCTAAAGCAGCACGAGTTAGGTGGTGACGCCGTTGAAACGGGTCAGTTGGCTCAACAGATCGCTGTCGGCCAGATAGGCGTAATTGAAATCGCCCGCGGCGGTCGTGATCTTGTTCAACCGGCCATATTGGTCGTAACCGTGAGTTAAGACCAGATCCTTTGGAGCCAGTCACAAAGACCGGCCCCCTTTATTCCTTCTGCTGTTCTTCGGATTGTACATAATAGTCATTATGTTTTATATAGTTGAACCTAATGCATACTTCTCCGCCAAAGATACGAATATGTTCAACTATGTATTGTGGAATCGGCCGGATCGGGCTCCAGTCATTGGAATAATAATAGAAAATGTATTCATGGTAAATTTCCGGGTACTTTTTTAAGATATCTTTGATACAACGAATATACAGCTTCGAGTTGGTGATTTGCAGTGCAACTCTTTCATGTCGACGAACGATTCGTTCTTTGTCCTTTATCATGCCCGCAATATTATTCAATACATCGGGATTGCGCGAGTTAAATAAAAAGTAGTATCTTAATATAAACATAATGGTTCCCAATTCCTGCCTGCAACGCGTCACTGTAATCCGGACATCAGCACTTTATAGCCGCCCTATGAGACCATCTTATCACGCCATACTGTATATGCAAAAAGTACTTTTCCTCCCAATTCTTTGATAGACTTTATAATGTAATCAGGGAAAATAAATTTGTCCTTAGCTCTCTTAGGAATGAAATCTAAATAAAGATCATATGAAATTTCAGGGTGCTCTTTTATTATTTTTTTTATTATATTCCTGACTGCATTGCTGTTTTTATAACAAATCCTGATGATTATTACTTTGTTGTTTTTTCTCTCTCCATAATTTCCAAGTAAAACTAATAAGTCTTCTGCGAGCTTTTCGTCCGAAACCCAAATGCGATACGAAAAGCGCCGCCCTTTGGGGAAATTCAACTTGAAGCCATTTTTCGTCATTTGATTTGTTTCTAAAAATAACAAACGTTTATTGTTTAAATGATACCATGAATCTGTTTGCAGTCTTTTACAACATTATTGACCATTATTGATCCTCGAATTGTGCACAATAGTCATGCATTTTTCCAGACTCCGAAATCACCAGTTAACATTAATAATTCATCTCCAATTTCTGATCAGAAACCCAGATCTGCTATGAAAAGACGCGTCGAATCAAAAAAATTTTACATTCGCCAGTTGTCATCATAGTACTTTACACCTATAAGTTTTTGTAGTAGCATCTCATGTCATCCCGAGGGAAATTAATACCGAGCATATTGACAGCTTATCATAAAAATCACTCTTCCATAAATTCTTACTAGAAACAGAAGAGACCAGTAAAATTAATACCAAACAGCGACTATGGTCTCATCTTCGAGGCAAGCCTCGGAATATTACGGCCGAATTCGCATGACTCGCTGCACGAATCGACCGCGAAAACTGGTTACGAATACACGACAAACAGCGAGGCATGACCTCCATTGAATAAATTATCTCATTCCATTCTTTGCGTTTTGCGCAAGCTCTTCAAGAACACGTTTGGAAAGATTATCATTCCCACCGCGACCACAGTTATCCTTGTAATTATGGATTGCCTCTGAAAATGCTTCTCGTTGTTTTTTTGTTAAATCGAACCGCTTTGCGATTGAATCGATAAGGTCTTCCCCATCACCTTTATTGTGTACCCAAATTCCGCAGGAGCCGACAAAATAAGTATGATGATCATCCACAGTCATATTGAAAACTTGAACGGTTTTTTTGACCAGTGTCTTAGACACCAACTCTATAAGATTCCCTGAAATTGTAATACATTTATCTCCAGGAACCATATTGGCCACTGAAACCCACCCCTTGTCTTCGAGCCAGAACGGATGTTCGGCTGTGACACTTATATTTACCTCCGGTGCAAATGTCAGTGTGTAATATTCGTCAACTTCTGCAGATTGAATACCTGTCACAACACATATATCTGGAGAGGTTACAGCGTTTTCCGAGGAGATTGCGTAGACTTGATCGTTGACTTTAATGTCTTCAATCAACCAATCCCCATTGGGAGTTTTGACAATCGTGCCTGCTAAAAAGCAGGAGCGCTTGTGCTTGTTTTTCTCATCCTGCCTGTTAAAGCGATTTTCCTCTGTGCTGGTAATGTCATCAACATCCTCCATATATGGATCAATGGGCCGCATTACCCGTTGGCCCAAATGGTCGTATGGGGTTATGTTATTTTCCAAAAACAGATAGAGATTTATTCCTCCCTCCTCTTCAATCGGATCTTGACTTACCCAACGGCCCAAGTTAAAGTCATATTCTCGATAATTGTAGTAAACCAGCTCGTTCTCAGAATCAAAATATTCACTGCTGAAACGGAATGGATTGGCCGCATAACTCCCGGTTGCCGCTGTTTGCCTGCCAAACGGCGTGTACTCGTAATGCGCCACGACAGTAACGTTTGATGCCGTCAGATCGGCAATGTTTTTATTCGCGTCCAGACTGTAATAGTAGGTTTGATTCGCGACTGCGTCAAGAACGCTCAATGGCACATCCAATCCCACAGCATCCGGTTGCCAGACATAACTGCGCAAAAGTGCGTTGTTATTCAGCGCATCAAGCTCCCGAATCAGTTTATATCCATCATAAACAAAACGGGTATGCGTCGTCAGCGCGTCTCCGTCGAAAACCTTTTTGAAGATTCTCCGCCCCATGTAATCGTAGTCGAACTCCAAGCGTTGACTGCCTTTAAATGTGGCAATCATTCGGTTTTCCCCATTCCACACTTGCGTCCAGCCATCGCGAGTCAGCATGTTGCCATCTGCATCGTAGGTCGGAGATTCAGCATTAACCCGAGTGTATTGATTCAAGTTATTGCTGGTGTAAGTGTACTGCTCGCCAGCCAAGTCAGCACTCAGGCGGTTACCGATCGAGTCATAGCTGTAGGCGAAACTGTAATCGGTATCTAATGCATCCGATAACGCCCCCACGACCTCATTGCGATTGTTGTAGGTGTAGCTGACCGTATCCGGCGCCGCAAGTGCGCTGCCGCTGCGACTCATACCGGTACGATTGCCGATGGCGTTGTTGACATAGTCAAAGACGCTGACGGAGCCGTTGGCAACTTGTGTAACCAGGTCACGATGCGGTTCGTAGCTCCAGTTCGTCGTCATATTGTTCGGACGCGTCATCTGGCTGACCAGGTCGCTGTTCGCCAGACGGGTATAGGTGAAGTCGCCGGCAGCGGTAGTGATTTTATTCAACCGGCCGTAGGTGTCGTAGTCGTAGCCATATAAACTGGTCCCGTCGATACTCATTCCCGCAATTTTTCCCTTCATGCCGCTGGTCGTATAGGTACGCGCTAGTGCCTTGTTATAAATACCATCGATTGTTTCCATTGTCAAATCAAACTGATCGTTATAATCAAAAGTTCTGGTCCCGGTTGCATCGGTTACACCGGCGAGTTGGCCAAGGCGGGTATAGGTGTAACCGACATCCGGGGTCTCGTCCGAATAATCGACCGTCAGCAGTTTATCTAGTTCGTTATAGGTGTAGTTGGTGGAGATACCACGCGCCCAGGTGCGGCCGGCCAGATTGCCGGTCACGGTATACATATAGGTCGTCGCCTGGTTTTCCGCATCGAGTTTCTGCGTTACCAATCCGGAAGCGTTGTCGTAGACCCAAGTGGTCACATCGCCAATCACAGTTGGAAATTCTGCACCGAAAAAGTCGACGGTAGTATTCCGATAAGTGGTCAACCTGGTTTGCTGACCGAAGTTATCGTACTCCAGCGTGACCGGGTATTGTGCTCCCCAGATCTTAGTAATCTGTCCGCGGGTATTGTAAGCATACCGGGTATACTGCTCCAACGCGTTTTTCTCCTCGATTAATTGACCGAAGTCGTCGTAATCATAAGTTGTCGTATTGCCTGCGGCATCTGTTTCCGACGCCTTCAGTCCAAATTTGCCCGGAGTACTGTGATATGCAATCGCTGAAGTTCCGGTACGCGAATCGGTAGTTGAAGTCAATCGCTCTAATCCGTCATAGCCAAAAGTTCGGGTGATATTACTGGAACTGCGATCAGAAACCAATAGGCCATTGGTGATGATCTTTTGTTCGGAAACATTGGAGGCGGGAGAGGTAACGGCCTCCGTGACCTGTTTCTGAGCGCGGTTGACGATTTTGCTGGTCGTAGTAGCGTTGCCGTGACGATCCAGCGCAATCACTTTGGACAGCTCTCCGGCGGCCAGTCCGGATAAGACTTCCTGTATGACAGTCAGAAGGGTTTCCGTATTATCATCGGTGGTTCCATATGTGCTCTTTTGGGTGCACCAAAACCAGTTGCTGCCATTCTTGATAAATTTTGCTTCGCTTTTAAGGATTAAATCATTCGCCGCCGGCAATAATTGCCCATCGGAATTCAAATCAATGCCCTGCATAATCTGATTGCTCAAGTTATCATAGGCAAATAATACAGTCAGCCGCCCAGTTTCGATGATTTGAATTAACTGGTCCAGATTATTATACTGATACTGCGTGGTCAATGTGACACCCTGATAGCCGGATTTCTGAATGGATGCAAGCCGAGAAGCCATATCTGTTTCCTTTTTCTGCCAACGTACGCTGTCACCGGAACCGGTGGATAGCTTGCTCCACGCATGACCTTCCGAAGTCACTCCGTAATTCTGGAATTGCGCTACCTGCGCATTGCCTGTGGTTGAGGAAATTTTTTGATCGCAGAACACTTCCACAATGGATTGCTGATTACCATTGTCAGCAGTAATTGTCAATCCTTTCAAGTTGGTTCCGGTATTACTGCCAACCAGATAACTTAAGGTTGTCGAAATTCCGAGGGTGTTGGTCATTTGTACCGGCAACCCTGCCAAGTTGTAAACGATGCTTGACGTCATACTCAAATCACCGCCGGTGACCGTGGTGGTCAAGAGACGATTCTTGGCGTCATAAGTGTACGTCGTCACCAGATCCGGTTGATTTCCATAGCCAACCTTGGTTTCCTTGATCAGACGCTTCAAGGCGTCGTATTCATAAGTGTATTGTGTGCCGTCGGGCATCGTCTTCGACGCCAGGTTGCAGCAATTCCAAGTGTAATCGGTGATTTCATTGTTGGACTTCATCACACTGGCCGTCCGCTGCAGGTTGTCGTAAAGCGCTACTGTCCAGTTGAAACGTTCATAGCCCTCTCCGGTATAAACATAGGTTTCCTTGCAGGCAACCTTACCCACGTTATTATGAATCGTCGTACCGCGCGTGGTTTTGAAGGCAACGCCTTCCGGGTGCTCTTCCGTACCGTAAGTCACGGTCATACGCGTTGCGGCTCCGTTGGCCGAAGGTGTGAAAGTACTGTTCGCCGGAGTCGCATTCACGTTCCAATTGCCGTATTCATAGGTGCATGTCGACGTCGTCTTATTCGGATAGAGAACCGACTTCACCCGCCCGGCGCTCGGCGAATCGCTGGTCCCACGCGGATAGTAACGCGTTTCGGTACGCAGGTTGTCGGCGTCGCCGTATTGGGCGTCCTGACGGATGGCGACTTCATGGATTTCCACATAGGCGTTATTCTCATCGAAGTAGAAAGCCTGAAATTCTTTCCTGGTGGTAATACCGAGGATTTTTTCTTCCAAGGTGCGCGGACGAATGTCGTCGGCGAGGACTTCATCGCGCGGGTCGAGCGGCGTGAAGTTTTTATAGACGGCTTTCGCTTTTGAAGCTTCCGAATTGAACGCGGAGTTCAACCACGGAGAGACAGTCAAAATGATTCGGCTGTCGGCGTCGTATTGGTAGGCTTCCCAATAACCGTCGGGATGGCTGACCGAAGCCACCCGCCCGTAACTGCCAGGTTCGGACTTGTTGGTATAGTAGGTATACAAGGTACGCAGATTGGCGCCATCCGGGTCGAGTGTCACCGAAACCGGGCGTTCGCCAAAGGAGTAACGGCGCATCACTTTGGAGCTTTTTTCCGCAATCTGGCCAGAGGCTGTTTTGACCACTTCATTGATCGTATTGACTGTATTGGAATAGTCCCAGGTGGCGGTTTGCGAAACCACTTCGAGGCCATCGGGAGAGATCAGCATCCACGCATCCTGGGTGGAGCTGTATTCAAATTGAGATTCTTCGGTGATACCATTGATGGTTTTGACAACTTTCACCCGGCTGTTTTGCCCCGGATTCGGGTTCTCGATACGCAAGGTCTGATAGGGGGAACCGTTGAACGTATAAAGACCATTGACCTTCGAACCGACCTGGCTCGGCGGATAAACGCGGATTTCATAGCTGACGCCGATTTCGGTGACCACCACATCGGCAAGTCCGTCGGCTTTGCTCCAAACCTGCCGCACGTTGGCCGATTCATCGTAGACCAGATCCAAACCGACTGTCGCACAATCCGGCGTAATGGTGCGGCCGGATGGCGTCATCATGCCAATTACTTCGCCGGTGTCGGCGGAATAGCATATATAGTAACCATTACCGATGTACATATTGAAGTACGCCGCCGCACCGGGTTTCTCCTGCTCCTCCTGCGGTATCTGCGGCGTCACGCCTTTCAAAAAAGGCGGCAAAGCGGCCATCGCGGGAGTCGGATCGACAGCCGGAGCGGCCGGAAGAGCCGCCATGCTTTGTTGCGCCGAGCCTCCGGAAGCCACCGGGGCCGCCATCGGCGTCGTAGTCTGGCGACCGTAAGAGTCCACCATTTCCATGCGGTAGTTCTGGAAGTACTTATTCCCGGAGAGTTTCGCACTCCCGGAACTCTGCGGAAAATTGAAAATCAGCGTTTCGTTATTTCCCGTCGCCAGTTTAATCTGCCCGGCCGTGTCGGCCGGCATATCCGAGTGATAGCGTCCGCAACGGCCGCACAGAGTTCCGCTGGAATTCGAACTCCCGGAGCCGGCGACCTGGCCGCTCCCCAGATAGTCGCCATACTGACTGTTGTAACTGCCCCCGCTGAGCGATGGAGACGGCAGCTCGTTCATCGACGCACCCCGGTCAGCAACGGTAAAGTCGGTATGCGTCAACGCGTTGTTTTCCTTGAACACCGCAATTTTGATCCGGTCAAGCAGCCGGTTGCGGTACTGCAAGCCCTGCGGCGTGAAAACCACCGAGGACGGCTTTTGGCTGTAAATGCTGAAGTGTTCGTCCAGGCTCACGTCCTCATTGGCCGCACGGCCAAACCGCATCGAAATGGACAGACTGTCAACCTCTTCACCGATAGAATACGTTACTGGTTCCGGCGGCACATCCGGCGGCGACGGCGGCGGAGCCTTTGGCCACGGCGGCGGCGGCGATGGCGGTGATGGCGGAGGCGGTGGCGGCGGTGGCGGGTTTTCACCACATCCGCAATTTATCGTACAAGAACCATCCTGGCACGGCAGGTTGGCCGCCTGGAGTAACCAGCTTCCCACTATGCCGAGTACAGCGAATACAATGAAAATTCGGGGGATACGCATTTCCGGCTCCTTATGCTTTATCAACACATAAATATCGTGTTCCTATTTCGATTGAATCCGTTCAATTGCCGCCAAGGCCGGTTTCTGGATACGGATATCATTGATTTGCGTCAGGGAGGCCAGGAAGTCAAGATCGGTGGCGTCACCCAAAAAACCCACAGCGGCGATGGCCGACATGCGCAACGGAATATCACGGGCGTTCTTGGCCAGATCGCGGGCGGCGGGCAGGAATCGGATGTCGCCAAGTTCGGCTCCGGCCTGAAGCAGGGATACTTTACTGACGTTATCGCAGACGGGATCGCTGATCGCTTCATAAGCGGCATCGGCGACTTTATCTTTCCGAGTCCCCTGCGTCTTCGTTAACTGGCAGAGCATATATGCCGCAGTGCCGGCAATGCGGTTATCCCGTTCCTTGGTTGCATTGAACAGCGCCTCAATCATGATTTCCTTGTCGTCTTTTGAGGCGGTATAGGGATAATTCTTACCACAGAATTGAACGCAATAATCGCGCCAGGTTACATCATAGGTACGATCCTTGTACATTTTTACCAGGTTTTGAGCCAAATCGACTGGTTGCTGGTGTTGCCGGATCAACGCCCAGGTCAATTCGTTCTTCAGCCCATTGAATTCAAGATCCGGCAAACGCTGATTTTCAATCTTGGTAAAAAGAAAGTCCATCAGCGCCTTGATTTGTTCTTCCGGCAAATCGTATTCCAGCGAATGGATAGCGTCCACCCGGGGCTGGTAGTAATCTTCATCGGTCATGCCGACAATCAACTGGATATTCTGCGGCAGTGAGGAAATCGTGATTGCAGGAGCAGATGTATCCGGCAAAGTGTTTTCGTCAGCCAAAGAAAAAAAGCCAACACCAACAATAACGATACAGGTCAGTACATATCGTGTCATATTAACTTCTCCAAGTTTATATGTTATTCATCTGCTCCCAATTGCTCCACTGAATACCGGAATATCGTTAAATCAACTGTTGTCGATGGTTGTAAATAACCTAATATTATAACTCGTCCACTCCCCAAAAGCGCAATACAACGGATTGGCTTCATCATGCCTCTTCTATTATAGTATAGGTTATTTTGCGCGATTTGTCAATGCCTTAATTAAAAAATTAACAAGAAAAATTTAAATAATGAAAAATTTACATCAAATTGTTTACAAATTGTATATAAATTTATTAAAAAAATCAACTCAATTTTTAAGCTATCAAATAGCATAGAACAACAATTTTTATTTAACAACATCAGAATATGCTTGAACTTAACTGAGCAGGATCAATTAATAAATTGCTAAACATGACGAATTTCATAAATATTATTTTATCAATCTATCAGTAAATTTGCCATTGGCAGAATTTGAACCCCCGTTGCGGCGGGGCCTGGTCGACGCGCAGGCTGATTGCCAGGATTCGGCCTCCGAATGTGTTCCCGGGGGCGGGACGGATGATCAGGGTATAGAATCCGGACTCGGTAACGGCGAATTTGCTTTTCAACTTCTCCAGGAGGTCGGGCCGCGACGAAAAGAGCTCCTCCAGGGTGACGTCTTCCTCTTCCAGCCGCGCCAGACAGGTCAGGGTTGCATCCAACTCGTCGTCGCGGAGGTTGGCCAGGTCGCGCAACAGCTCCGGCGGCGCCGAGAACAGGCTCGGCCGCGGCGCGGCGGTCACCATCCCCCGCGGCGGGATCGGATTGATGTAACGCAGTACGCCGTCCGCATCCGGGTTGACGAACTCCTCCGACCCCGGAATCCACAGCAGTTCTTCGCGGTACTGCAGCGCCGCGTTGCGCGGCAACGGCGCCAAGCCGGCGGCTTCGTAGTCCATGCGCTCCATGCCGTGGATCTGCAGATTGTCGTCGAAGTCGATGTAATCGATCAGCCGGTTGCGGAAGATGGTCAACAACTCCCGGCGCGCCGGATCGAGCGCCAGGGCTTCATCCAGGAAACTGAAGGCCCTTTGAGCATTACTACCCGACACATCCACCCCGGAGTACATATCGTAAATCCGGACGGCGTACTCCTGATGCGAGGCATCGACGCGGTGTTCGCGCCCGTTGGCGAGAAAGCGCTCCTCCTGAATCAACGCCGCTCCCGGCGCGGGGTTGCGCTCCGGATAGTGCGCCTTGTCGTTCATCAACAGCCAAATCGCCAGATTGGCGGCGCTCTCGGCGCGGTAGACCGATTCGCCAAGGCGTGTCACCGTCGCGGTCCGGTAGCGCAATGTCTGCGACACGGCGACGATGGTGGCGGTCAAGAGAAAAATCAGCGACAGCACCCCCAACACCGCCACCAGCGCAACACCGCTTTCGTCACTTTTTTTGCGACGCTTCATCGTGTCACCGCCAATCGGTTGCCGAGCTGGGCGGCGCGGCTGTTGCCGGCGGTCCGGCGCAACCAGACCTCCGAAGCGCCGTCGGCGAAATCCACGGTCAGCAGGATCGCCACCGGCAGATTTTTCATCTCCTCGGGATCCCAGGATGAATACCATTCCAGCCGGTCATCCCGCAAATCGGCATATTGGAACGTCATGCGTTTGACGTTTTCGGCGAGCACCTCTATTTCTCCAACATCGGCGACCGACAGGATCGGCGTCGGCCGGTATTCGGCGATCAGTTTGCCCTCCGCCACATAGAGGCGCAGGAAACGGATGCCGCCCGTGTCCCGTTCGCCGATCCGGTGCAAGTAGGTCAGGTACAGTGCATTTTCACCGCCAACAAACAGCATCGACTCCTTGTTATTGCGGTCCTTCCAATGAAACGGCACCGCGTTGCGGACGGCGTTATCCAATACCCGGTCGATCAATTGGCACTGTTTCAAGTGCTGATCCAGCCGCGAGGCGGTGCGCCAGGAATTCTGCACCCCGGCAAAGGCGAAGGCCGCCACCCCCATCACCGCCATCAGAATGCCGACGGCGACCACGACTTCGATCAAGGTAAAACGCCGTTTCATAGCTGCCGCGCCTCCAATATCTGATTGATTTCAAGAGTGCGCACCAGTTCGCCAACAGCATTGAACAGTTGCAGCCGGAGCACGACGAAACGCCACTCGCCGTTGCGGTCGGAGACGCCGTTCGGGAGCACCGCGCCGCCGGGGAGATATTCGGCGGTCACGCGGTAGTCGCGGTCGGGAAACACCGCCTCCGGCAATGGTGTGTCCGGCGAGGTCAACATATAGAAGTCGGCCGCCAGGCTCAGGAGGTGCTGCTCGCGCCACTCCTTTTGGGCGCGAAGCGAACGGGTCTGCGCCGAGGAGAGCAGTTGCGTGGCGGCGAGAATCCCCAGGCATAACACACTCAGGGCGATCAGCACTTCGATCAAGGTGAAGCGTTTGCTCCTCATGGCCGGCTCCGGTTGTCCTGGCGCAGCAACTGGCCGGTCAACGGCGAGAGCTTCAAGCGGACGCGCCGGGAATCGAACTTCAGCAGCAGCTCCGGGC
This sequence comes from Victivallaceae bacterium, assembly GCA_031549115.1. GTDB lineage: Bacteria > Verrucomicrobiota > Lentisphaeria > Victivallales > Victivallaceae > JAVBQJ01. The sequence continues at coordinate 30,984 of JAVBQJ010000019.1, read as the reverse complement.
CGGTGGCGGTGGCGTCGGGGAAACAGCGGTAGCGGATGGGAATATCCCCCTCCCCCGTGTTCCGGCGCAGGAATTCGACCTCCATGCCGGAAGGAAGCGCCACGCTTTTGAAGCGTTCCAGGAGGTATTCGGCGTTGGCATCGCCGGCGGTTTCAAGCGCGATGGCGAAGGTCCGCGTCTCCGGCGCGAACACCACCTCGACCGGCGCATTGCGGACACCGGCCAGATGGACGCATTGGGTGAACAGTAATTCCAATTCCCGCTCGGTTTTCTCCAGCCCGGCGGCGGTCGGCATCACGCCGATCCGCCCGGCCGCGAGGGTACACAGTACCAGAATGATGGCGATCACCACCATCATTTCAACCAGCGAAAATGGACACGCTCCGCGATTCATGATTACTTCTTCGGCGTCCCTTTTTCGATCCAATTGCCGATATCGGCGTCCTCGTCCTGCCCGCCGGGGCGGCCGTCGGCGCCGTAGCTGATGATGTCGAATTCGCCACGGGTTCCGGGGCAGCGGTAGACGTATTCGCGGTTCCATGGATCGAGCGGAATCCCCTTGATGTAAGGTCCCTTCCAACCTTCGATTTCGCCGGTTTTCTCGACCAGCGCGTTGAGTCCCTGGCTCTGCGTCGGCGGCTTGCCGACGTCCAGCCGGAAGTCGTTGACCGCCTGTTCAAAGAGAGCAATCTGTGCTTTGGCGGTCGCGATCCGGCTGGACGCCACATGCCGGAAGTACAGCGGCGTCGCAATCGATGCCAGCAATGCGATGATCACCACCACGATCACCATTTCCACCAGTGTGAAGAACTTCATACTCTCCTCCATTTTGTTATAACCAAAAGATTAACCCCATCATCAGTACGAAAAAAACGCCCATAGCGCACTTGGCGAACACCACGTTGCGCATGCTCGCCTCAATAAACCACGACACTTTCGTCCCCCGGTAAGCCAGCCAGAAGACCGCCAGCAGCGGCAGGATGAACATGACGTTGTACAGCAGCAGCAACCAGAATTCGCGCCCGACACCCACCGTCTGCGTCATCAGCACCAGTGTCGGCACATAGACCTGGCCGGTACAGACGCTTTCCAGCGCCGTCACCAGTACGCCGATCACAAACGCGCCGGGCAGCAGATAGCGGTAGGCCAGCCCCCGGCGCATCACCGCGTGGATTTTCGCCTTGACCGAACCGGGGAGCTGCAGCGTCACCGCGTCGGGGCGGCCGGTGCGGTGAAACCGGAACGCGTCCCGGAACGACAGAAACGCCATCACCGCCAGCAGCGCGATCATCCCCCACTCCAAGGCGAGGCGCAGCCACTCGTAACCGGCAAATACCTTCAATATGTGGAACAATCCGAACCCCAGCGCCAGGTAGGAGAGAAAACAGGCGCAGCAATACATCCATCCCGCCAGCAGCAACTGCCGCCCGGAAACCTTCGCCACCGCCAGCAGACTGACGAAAAACACCAGCGTCGAAAACACGCACGGATTGACCCCGTCCAACAATCCGGCCAGCACCACAGCGCCGACAGCGAAGGAATCGGCGCGTTTCCGCCAATCGACCTCGCCGACCGGCGGCGCCTCGGACTCGTTATGCAATGCAGCCTCGATACTTGGAATCAGCTTCGCCTCGATTTCATCGTAACCGGCGAGCAAAACCGCACCATCAATTACCATGCTGACCGGTTCATCGGCGTCGGCATGCAACGCCTCCTGGTATTGTACCAGTTTCTCGTAATTCTCCAACACGCCGATGTCGTACTCGCGCACTTCGACCGCCTCCCCGAAGCGCTCTCCCACCTGCGGCAGCACCAGCGCCTTGACCTTGGCGCACTCATTGCACCCCGGCTGGGAAAAAAGGTCGAGTTGCACAGCCTGGAGGCAAAAGCCTATCAAAACCGAAGCCCATATTAAGATTTGTTTTTCAAGGTATTCCATTCGCACCATCAGTGGGTTCGAAAGCTGTTGTAGTAGGTTTTAAGTTCTTGCGCAATGCGGAACTCATCAAAATGCATTTGTTCATCGCCAGTAATTTTATACATCGCAACTTTTTGTTGCATAAGTAATCCAGTTATAGTACCTCGGTCAGCATGGTTATCGAATTCTTCTCGATTGTCAGGATTCTGTTCTTCTGCAAAAATCTGATAAGCAACTGTGGCTGTGTTATGAGCAGTGCCCTTGATATGTTGTTGAATCCGCTGTACTACCGTTCTTGAAATTCCAACATAAAATGGCTCGCCTGCATGGTTCAAAAAAATATAGAGACCAGGGAAGTCAAAACGATCATCATGTGGAGGCGGGAGCCGTTCTGGATAAGTTGCATAAATGTTATGCTGCCTTAAATTTGCCACACTAGTTACTACGCCTATTCCGTCTCCAAAATAATCATTAATTGAAATTGCCCTGGCAGAAAATTCAGAATAGTCCAATCGATTTTCGTGCAATTTCTCCCATGAAATCGTGTTGCGTGTTCTCATGGGACTGTCAAAAACATGATCGTATGGCATTTGCAAAATCTCCTTTTTCATATATTGTTCATTTCCATTACGGCCAGAAAAATCGAAATCACCACCACTAACACCACGACCGCCAGGATGACGATTACGGCCGGCTCGAAGAGCGCCAGCAGGCGTTTGATCTGCTGCTTGGTCTGTTTTTCCATCCCCTCGGCGACCCGGCGCAGCATAAAGCCGACGTTGCCGGATTCTTCGCCGACCTTCAGCACCTGCAGCGCCTCCGAGGGCATGAAACGGCTCTTTTTCAGCGCCGCCGACAGTTTTTTGCCTTCGCGCAGATCGGCGGCAACGTTGGAAAAACTGCCGGCCAATTGGGTATTTTCCAACACCCGCGAGGCGATTGTGACCGAGTTCAAAAGATGCACCTGATTGGAAATCAGAATCGACAAGGTGCGGATGAAGCGCGAGAGCTCGATGCTCTGGAACAATCCACCGATAATCGGCAGCCGTAGCGCCGTCCGATCCCACCAGATTTTCGCTTTGCCGCCGCGCCGGATGCGGATCACCAGCCAGCAGATTCCGAAGAACAGCAGGATCCACACCGGCCACGCCGTATTGAAAATCCGGCTGACGGTCAGCATGATCTGCGTCGGCAGCGGCAGGGCCTTGCCCATATCGAGGAAAATCTGCGAGAAGCGCGGGATGAATACCGCGAACATCAGTACAATCACCCCGAGGGTGATGGTCAGGATCGTCGCCGGGTAAATCGAGCTGGTGATCAGAAAATCCTTCTGCTCCTTAGACTCGGTCATGAAACGCTGCAGTTCGCTCATCACCTCGGTCATGCAGCCGGTTTCCTCGCCGGTCTCCACCAGGTTAGCGTAAATCTTCGGGAAGCGGTCGCCATGGGAACGGATCAGCTCGGAAAACTTTTTGCCCTCATGCAGCCCCTTGCGCAAGGCCACGATCACCGCGTGGTTTTTGTCCTCGTCTCCGGATTCGGACATGATCGCCAGCGCCCGCTCCAGCGTAATCTGCGCCTCCAGCAACGGCACCAGCCGGTCGGTGAAACTGTAGACGTTGAAGCCGCCCTTTTGCCGCCGGAAAGAAAAACCGCTCGACAAATTGGCTTCGCCGAGGAATTTGACCGGCGTCAGGCCGCGCGCCCGGAGCCGCACCAGCGCATCGTCGGGAGAATCCCCCTCGATGGTGACTTCGGTTCGCTGCCCGGACGCCTGGGTTGCCCTGTATCGGTATAATGCCATGTCATCCCCCCGCTGCCGAACGTTTGACCTCCGCCTCGGTGGTGATTCCGGAAGCGACCTTTTTCATGCCGTCCGCCACCAACGGCTCCATGCCCTTATTCATCGCCAGTTTGGCGATTTCGCTGTTGTCCAGTTGCCTGGCGATGGCCTTGCGGATTTCGTCGTCCACCAGCAGCAATTCAAAAATCCCGGTACGGCCGCGGTAGCCGCTGCCGCCGCAGTTGCGGCAGCGGTTGCCGGCGAGCTGGCCCGCGCCATGGCACTGCGGGCAGATTTTTCGCACCAGCCGTTGCGACAATACGCCGTACAACGCGGATGCCAGCAAGAAACTTTCCACCCCCATATCCTGCAAACGGCTGACCGCCCCCGCCGCGTCGTTGGTGTGCAAGGTGCTCAACACCAGGTGTCCGGTGAGCGCCGCGTTGATCGCAATGTCGGCGGTTTCGCGGTCGCGGATTTCGCCCACTAAGATGATATCGGGGTCCTGGCGCACAATCGACCTGAGTCCGGCAGCGAAGGTGACGTCGATTTTGGCATTGACCTGCATCTGCGACAAGCCGGGCAGACGGTATTCGACCGGGTCTTCGATGGTGATGATCTTGCGCTTGCGGTCGTTGAGCTGCGTCACCACGCTGTACAAGGTGGTCGACTTGCCCGAACCGGTCGGCCCCACCACCAGGATCATGCCGTGCGGAATTTTGATCAACTCCTCAAATGACTTCTGCATTTCCGGCAGCATCCCGACGTTGGCCAGATCGAAAGAAATCGCGTCTTTTTTCAGCAGCCGCAGCACAATACTTTCGCCGCTCATGGTCGGAATCGTCGATATCCGGATGTCCATATCGGAGCGACCGAGCTGAATGGTAGTCCGGCCGTCCTGCGGCACCCGACTTTCGGCGATGTTGAGATCCGCGATCAGCTTGATCCGGCTGGCCACGGCAGGGTATTGGGTCAACGGTAGCTTCAAATATTCGGCCAGCACGCCATCGATACGGAAGCGGATGATCAGGACATCCTCCTCCGGCTCAACGTGAATGTCGCTGGCCTGCCGCTCGGCGGCCTGCAGAAACAGCTCGTTGACCAGCCGGACGATCTGCGCCTCGCTGGCGAGGTTGCGTAATGCCTCCTCGCTTTCGGCATCGACGGCGTCCACATATTCGTCACCCTTGGGGGCGGCGGACGCGATCAAACGCTCCAGCAGACTGCGGCGTACCAACGCAAAAGAAATTTTCTTTCCATAACTGACATGAAAAACCGCCCGGTGCCGCTCCAGCGCATACGGATCGCAAACCAGGAGTTGCCATTCGTCCGGCGTGACTTCCAACGCCATGCAGCAATAGTGCTTCATGTATTCCTGGGCGATGCCGCCGGGCGATTTCAGTTCTCCGGCGAGCTCCTCCTCTTCGATCACCGGCAGCCCGGAGGCATCGGCGTAAATCTTCAACAACTCCGCTTCGGTCACCGTGCCGGAGGAGCACAGCAGCCAATCGGTTTCACGCGCGCCGTGGGCGCGGACTTTTTCAGCATATCCGCTGTCGCAGCGCGTCAGGTTCGCGCGGATGGAGTCGAAGTCAATCACTTTTTCGCCTCTTCGTCGCCGCCCTTTTTCGGCGGATTGAACTGATTGTGCTCGAAGCGCTTGATCTCGTCGATTGCCTGGGCATAGCGCCGCAGCATGATTTGCAATTCGGTTTCCTCGGTGATGATGGTCGCGGTGACCAGCACCAGGATTTCGGTGCGTTCGGCGGTCTGGATGGTGTTGCCGAACAGGTGCTTCAGGAACGGGATGTCGGCGATGATCGGAATCGAACTGACGGTCTCGTTTTTCTTTTCCTTGATCAAGCCGCCGAGGATCAGCGTCCGGCCGGAACGCAACGACAGGGTGGTGTTCAGCTCGTCCTCCTTGATGATCGGCGAGTCGATCCCGCGCATGGTGTTGTCCACCGCGTCGGAAATGATCTGTTTGATCTGCATCGAAATCAAACCGCCCTTGGTCGCCTGGGGCGTCACGGTCAGGATGATGCCGGTGTCTTCATATTGGTACGAGCGGCGCAATGCGGTGTTATTCGGATCGACACTTGAGGCCGTGTCGGTGATGTCGCTGGTCACAATGGGTACTCTTTTACCCACCGAGATTTTCGCTTCCGAGTGGCTGGTGGCGAGGATCTGCGGGCTGGACAGCACCTTGAGATTGGTACGCCCGGCGATGGCGCGGATATAGCCGAATTTTTCGTCCGGATTATTCGGATTGTAGATGTAAATTTTCCCTCCGGTCTGTCCCGGAGGCGCCGATGGCTGCAACGCTTCGAAGTTGGTGTCAAAAATACTTTCCGCGTCGCCGCCGCTGCCGGAAAGGGAAAACTCCATGCCGAACTCATTGTTGTCGTTGAGTTCGATCTCGACCACCAGCACCTGCATCAATATCTGCGTCGGGATGGTGTCGATCCGTCGCAGAATCGCGTCGATCATGCCGTAAGCCTGCGGCGTGGTACGGATCAGAAGACGGTTATGCACCGCGTCGGCGAAAATTTTCACCGGCGTATCGAAGAGGCTCACCGAGGCTTCGCCGGGCAAAGCCGCCGTCTTTTTGGTTGTGTCGGTCGTCGCAGCCGTCACAGACTGGCGCGAGGTTCCCCCGGCCTGCGCGGAGGTTTTGGTTTCGCCCTCCTTGCCGGAGCTGCTCAAGGTTGAACTTTCGACCGGGAACACCGCCGCCAGCGCCTGCACGAATTCGTCGGCCTTGCCGTTCACCACTTCATAAATATACACCCGCTCCTGCTCACCGGTATCGGCGCGGTCGAGGATTTTCACCCACCGCTTCAGCTCCATCAACGCCTCCGGGGTGACCGCCGACGCGACGATAACACCGATGCGGTCCAGACTGGTGACCGAAATCGCCCCCGGATCCGCGTCCTGGTTGCCGTCGACCGCCGGAAATCCCAATACCGGGAGCACGTTCAAAAGCTCCTCCTTGACCTGAAGGCTCGGCACATGAACACACTGGATCACCACCTGCGACCAGCCGGCCTTCGGTTTGCGGTCGAGTTGCGTAATCAAGGTCACCAACCGGTCGAGGCGGGGACGGGTTTCAACCACCAGCAAGGCATTCTGCCGGGCCAGCGCGATCACCGAGTTTTCTGATGGCAACAACCGCGCAATCTGCGTCGCCACTCCTTCGGCGGAGAGAAACTTCAACGGAATCACCCGCGCGACGATATTGGATTCGGCCTCCAACATCTGCGATTCTTTGACGATCTTGGCTGCCGGGCGGATGTGCAGCACCTTGCCGTCCAGCTCGCAATACGCACCGGCCAGCGTCAGGATCTGTTCGAAAACCCGCCAGACCTCGCGCACAGTCAGCGAATCGTTGACCGACATGGTGACCGTGCCGGCGGCATCGCTGTCGAGGATATAATTGATCTTGAGCGGCGTCGCGAACGAAGGAATCACATCCGATAGGTTGGCGGCATCGAAGTTGATCGCGACCTTGATCAGTTCCTCCCGGTCGGTCTCGGAAAAGAGTTTATGGTAGATTTCCTCCATCCGGTCCTCCGCCTCCGGGACATTCCCGGTAATCCCGGCATCCTCCAGCAGATATTCCGACGGCACTATGATGGCCTCGCTTTGCGCCAGCCGCGCACGTGCCTCGGGGGTTATTTCAGCATTCATCAAAAGCACGCTTTCGCCGTAACCGGCATCCTTGACATCGGTCAGGATCGAATATTCATGCTGCTCGGGTACCGGCTCGTCCTTGTCCTCCTCGAGCTGGGGCAACGACTGGCAACTGCCCGCCAAGAGGCACAGCGCCAACCCTCCCGCCATCCAGTGATATTTCATCGTGTTCCTCCGTTATTGTCCTCTGAAGGTGGCATCGGCTCGGATGACCCGGTTTGAACGATTTGCGGTTCCGCCACCGGAGCCGAAATGCCGGTACGTTCCAAACTGGCGCTGCCTTTGGCCTGTTCACCGAAACGCGAGCGCCCGACCTTCAACTCCAGCACTTCGCCGTCCCGGCGCAAAATGACCATTTGGTCCGTCACCGTATCCAGAATGAAACCATTGCCGACCTCGCTGCCCAGCACATAATACCGCCGTACTTTTTTCGGATCGCCGCCGACCTCATTTTTCCGGTCGATGATCGCCCCGGAGGAATCGCCCAGGGAACATATCCCGACCAGCTCGAAGTTCGGGCGTTCCGGTGGGGCGGCGTTGCCGGTTTCGGCAACCTTGGCGCGGCCTCGCTCGGGATCGAATAAATTGGTGTTCTTCATCAGCTCGGTGTCAAGCGCCACCGGAGCCGTCGGCGCCGACACCGTCACATCGGCGCCGGCGTGCGGCGTCTGCGACAGTTCTTCGTCCGGCGGCGAAGCGGCGAACATCCAATGGCACCACCCCAGCCACGCCGCCAACGCCATCAGGGCCAGACAGGCAATCCATAAGCCGCGCTTCATGGTTCCCTCCTCCACAATTCGAGGATCTCGGGCGCGGTCACCGCGACCGTTTTGACGTTGCCGGTCACCAGCAGAAAATTCGGCGCGTTGGTGTTGTCGACGTTGAGCGTCAGTGTGCTCCAGAAGCAGTTACCGCGTCCGTCCTGCCGCAGCGCGTTCATGAAGTGCAGCAGCTCTTCGTATTTGGCATTGGCCTGAATGGCGACCTCATACGACATCGCGCCGTTGGCAATCTTGGCCGTCTGCAGGCTGCCGATTGACTTCAACACGATCCCCGATTGCTGCGCCGCGGTCTCGATCCGGCGGCGGAATTCGATGGCCGGGTTGCCGTCGCGCTCCGGCAGCCAGAATGCCCGTTCCAGGTCGCGCAGCAACGCGACCGGCGTCTGCAACTGGCGCTTCCGGGCGATCAGGTCACGCAACTCCTCCTGGCACACGGTCACATTCGCCAGTTCGTCCTCGATGGTCGTACCGTCCGAACCGGGCAGAAAGTACGAGAGATTGATCAAAAGCGAAATCAACGCCAGGAGAGCCCCCACCACCGCCAACACGAAAGTCTGCCGCTTTTCCTGCCAGTAAAAGGCGATTTTTTCCAAAAGAATATTCACGGCGCGGCCTCCACACTTTTCTGCAGCGTCACCGTCATGGTGGTGGAGCCGTCGTTGTTCAATTGCTGGCGCAGGCTTTCCACCGCCATTGCACGGATCCCGTTGTTCAGCGTTTCAACGATGGAATCGGTTTCCCCCTTGATCGCCAGCGACAGCGCCACTTTGTTGCCGCTGTAGCGGAAACTGGTAATCCAGGCGTGGGGCGGCAATTTTTCGCTCAACGCCGCCATCGTTTCGGCCGGATCGATTTCCGCGACCGCCGCCAGGAGTTTTTGCGCGCTTTCGCCGGCGAGCAGCAACTTTTCCATGCCCTCCTGCTGCGCAATCAGGGCGTATTCGATGTCTTCGAGTTCCTGGGCAATCGCGTTCTCCCGCCCCCGGCGGTCATCGTAATGGCGGTACCACAACATCCCCAGCAGCACCGGCACCAGGATACCCAGCGCGATGACCACGAGCTTCAACCCCTGGAGCCGCTGCGGCCGCATCGACGCGGGCTGATCGGACAAATAGCGCCGGTCGCGCCAGAAGCGTTCGGTCAGCGCATATTCGGCAATCAACAGCTCGGGATGCTCCGTGGCCGGGCAATCCGCGTCCGCCATCCGCAACTCGCGAAGCGCAACCGGCTCGCCCTCCGCTTTATTCCAGACCATCCCCGGCTGTTGATCCGGCAAAAAAAGCAATTGGCCGTCATGTTTGGTTTCAACCGCGGTGAAGGCGTGACAGTAAGCGTCGAAGTCAATCCCGGCTTCGCCCAGCGCCGCCGACACCTCCCGCCAGCGGTTTTGGGGGCAACAAAACACGCGCACCCGGCTGCGGGCGGAGGTTTCCAGCAGACGGTAGAACCACGCCAGTTCCTCCGGCGCACCCGGCAACTGCCGGGGCAGCTCGAATTCCAGCACATTGCCGAGCTCGCGCAACGGCGCCGGAGGCAACGTCAACTCGAACCAGTAGGCATCGGGAATAGCGCCGCCGACAACAATGACATCGGCTTTATGGGATTTCAGTTGCCGGTGTACTTCGGTCAGTTGTTCGACGAAGCTGCCGGCCGGGCTGCCGTGCGCCGAAAACACAGTGCGCAAGCCGTCATCACGCCCGGATTCGATCACAAAGGCGGAAACCCGCCATTCGCAATCCCACTGGATGACCTGACACGTTTTTACCGACATGAAGCAATCCCTTCGTTATTCCGCCTCGACTACCTTGCCCTGTATGACCAATTCCACCGGCTTCCACTCCGCCGGAGCGGCGACGGGAAGCTGAATCTTAAGTTGAAACGACGCGACCGCTTCGGCCGGATGCCATGCTGCCATCAAACGGTATTCCCGACCCGTTTCGCCCTCTTTTGCCGCAAGCGGCTCCAACTCAACCGTCGCCGCCGGGCCGGAAACCGCAATTTCGCCCCATTCGACCGCTTCGGATGTCCGCAGCAAGAATTCCTGACGCCACTCCTTCTTGGCCGCCAGCGCCCCCGCGTAAATAAAGTTCTGCGGCAGCACCGTGACCAACGGCACACTGACCCCGGAAATCGAAACCGAGGCGATGGGGGCCGCCGGATCGTTCGAATGAATGAACAACGCCTTAGAAAATGGCCCGGCGATGGACTCCGGGACGATTTTCACCGTAACAATGGTGCTTTCGCCGGCTTTCAGCTCGGAAACAGCGGATTCTCCGACCGCGCAGCCGCAGGTACTTTTGATTTTGTCGAGCGTCAAAGTTTCGTCGCCGTCGTTGAAAACGGTGAATTCCCGCGCTTGTTCCCGGTTGGCGGGAAACGACCCCAGCGATGCAGTCTGAGGGGCAATACGAACGACTGGAGCAGCCTGCAACGCTCCCGCGCAGAAGCTCAAAATGAGCATCACGAACCAGCATTGAAACTTAACATTAGTCACATCACTACTCCGCTTAAGCTAAAAATAACGGCAAATTGCCATATAGCGAAAGCTACCACGACTTTCTTAATTTGTCAAGAAAGATTATGATGTTTTTAATATTTTTATTATCTTTTCAGGCATTCATTTATTTTTTGCGGCCGGGATGAGTATTAAAAAGCGCAACGAAAGCATCGAGACACTTTCAATATAAGTAAAATTTGCTTCTTTCAAGTAGTGGCGCAGAACGTATTTTCAGCATAACCATGTATTTATGCTTCAATCTCGAAAAGAGATTTTTCGGATTTTTCTATTGAAAAAAACGCTGCAACGCCAAGGCAAAATTCCGGTATTATATACGAATAATCCGAAGGAGAAAAAAGTCATTTACTACGGTTTCGACACCGACGAACTCGACCGGCTCATGAACGGCGAAACCGCCGAGGACAGGAGAAGATCAGAGAATAAGGTGGCCGGAATCCATTCTCTGGGGCAAAAAGAGAAGGCAAAAAAATCGCTGCAGCCACTTGGATTTCAGCCTCAAAGCCACGAAGGCAAAAAAAAAGCGGAACCTCGTGTCAGTTCCGCGGAGAATCAAAAAGTGGTAGCGGGTGCCGGGCTCGAACCAGCGACACGTGGATTATGATTCCACTGCTCTACCGACTGAGCTAACCCGCCAGTCATTCTTGACTATACCTTTACTATATCCGGTTTTTCCCGAATGTCAAGCTCAAAACCAGGCTTTTTGAGATTTTTTTCATTCCTGCCGCCGCCAGCGCGGATCGCGCGAAAGCACCGGCCTCCCCGCCGTCAGCGAGGCCGGGACATCCAGGATGCGCTGGTTCGCGCTACCGCGAAAACGCAGCAAAAGATCGCGCTCTTCCGCGATATAGCGCCCATCGACCAAAATATCGCACTGCTCCAGAAGCTCTCGCGCGCCGGGGTGCGGTTCCAGCAGCAACTCTTCCCAGGTGAAGCCGCTGTAAACTGCGATTTCATAGCCGCCAATGCGCAATTCCCGCGCCAATGGCGCCATCTCCCGCGCCTGGCAGAAGGGCTCCCCGCCGGAAAGCGTCACTCCGGTCGTGAGCGGATTGCGCCGGATCGTCCGCAACAGCTCCGCCATTGTCCGGAGTTCGCCCCCGTCAAAGGGGTGCGTCTTCGGATTGTGGCACCCGGCGCAGCCATGCGGGCACCCCTGGACGAAGAGAGCGAAGCGCAGGCCGGGGCCGTTGGTGATGGAGTCCTGCTCCATGCCTGCGACCCGGATCATGCGAGTGTTCCATGCTTGACCCGCTCCCGCTCCTCGGCCTGTTTGGCGTTGTTGAAGCGGTCCAGCGTTCCGACCAGGTAGCCGGTGATGCGCCGGATCCGTTCGAACGAAACCCCGTCGGCGCCCTCATGGCGATGGCATTTCGGGCAGATATCGCCGATGATGCCGTTGAAGCCGCAGACCGGATCGCGGTCAACCGGATGGTTGATCGAACCGTATCCGATGCCGGCATCGTGCATCGCCCGGACGATACGCTCGAACGCCTCGAGATTCTCCGAGGTGTCGCCGTCCAGCTCGACGTATGAAATATGCCCGGCGTTGGTCAGCGCATGATACGGCGCCTCCACCCGGATTTTGTCGAACGCCGAAATCGGGAAACGCACCGGGATATGGAAGCTGTTGGTGTAATACTCCTTGTCGGTCACGCCCGGAATCACGCCGTACTTCTTCCGGTCGATCCGGACGAAACGCCCCGACAACCCTTCCGCCGGGGTGGCCAGAAGCGTGTAATTCATCCCGGTCTTCGCGCTCAGGTCGTCGAGATACTGCCGCATCCGGCCGATGATTTCCAACCCTTTTTGCTGCATTTCTTCGCTCTCGCCGTGATGTTTGCCATACAACGCGGTCAGCGTTTCCGCGAGGCCAATGAAGCCCACCGACAGTGTCCCGTGCTTCAACACTTCGCGGATCTCGTCGTCCGGGTCGAGCTTTTCCGAATGGATCCACACCCCCTGCCCCATCAGGAACGGGAAGTTGCGCACGTGTTTTCGGGCCTGAATTTCAAAGCGGTCGGACAGCTGCTGCACCGCCAGGTCCATTTTTTCACGCAGAGCGTCGAAAAACGCCGCCTCGTCACCGTGCGCCTCGATCGCCAGGCGCGGCAGGTTGATCGACGTGAAGCTCAAGTTGCCGCGGCCGTTGGTGATCTCGTTTTTGGGATCGTGGACATTTCCGAGCACCCGGGTACGGCAACCCATGTAGGCGACTTCGGTTTCCGGGCGCCCCGGCACATAATACTTGCGGTTGAACGGCGCGTCCAGAAACGAAAAATTCGGAAACAGCCGCTTGGCGCTGACCCGGCAGGCCAGCTGAAACAGATCGTAATTCGGCTCGCCGGGGTTGTAGTTGACCCCCTCCTTGATCCGGAAAATGTGAATCGGGAAAATCGGCGTCTCGCCGTGCCCGAGCCCGGCTTCCGTCGCCAACAGCACATTGCGCGTCACCATCCGTCCCGCCGCCGTCGTATCCGTGCCGTAGTTGATCGAACTGAACGGCGTCTGCGCCCCGGCGCGGCTGTGCATGGTATTCAAATTGTGGATCAATGCCTCCATCGCCTGAAAGGTGGCCTTTTCGGTCTCCGCCGGCGTATGGCTGCGGGCGAACGCCTGCATTCGTTCCGCCGTTTCGGTCCCGACCAGAGCCCGCAGCGCATCGAGTTCCAGCGCGGCGTAGCGTTCGTCCTCCTCCAGCCCCGGCTCCATGCCGGTATTCTCTTTGATCTGCGCCTGCAATGCTTTCAGCGCGGCCGGGGCGGGCGCGCCCTCCCCCAGCAGTACCTCTCCGGCCTTGATCAGATTGCGCACATACAGTTTGCGGTAGGTTTTCAACACCCCCGGCGCCAGGCCGTAGTCGAAGTTGACGATGCTCTGGCCGCCATGCTGGTCATTCTGGTTGGATTGGATGGCGATGCAGGCCAGCGCCGAATAGCTTTGAATGTCGTTGGGTTCGCGCAGAAAACCATGGCCGGTACAAAAACCGCCCTTGAACAGCTTCAAGAGGTCGATCTGGCAGCAGGTGGTGGTCAACGCGTAGAAGTCGAAGTCATGAATGTGAATATCGCCGTCGCGGTGCGCCTCGGCCTGCTCCGGGGTCAGCAGATGCTTTTCATAATAATCCTTCGCCCCTTCGCAGCCGTACTTCAACATCGTCCCCATCGCGGTATCGCCGTCGATGTTGGCGTTGTCGCGCTTCATATCGCTCACCCGCGAGTCGGCGAAGGTCAGTTCATCGAAAATCCGCATCAGCCGGGTATTCATCTCGCGCGTCCGCGTCCGGGAAGCACGGTACAGGATGTACTTCTTGGCCACCGCTTCGTAACCGTCGCGCATCAGCATGGTTTCGACCGCGTCCTGAATATCCTCGACCGACGGCACCGCGTCGGCGCCGCTCAGCTTCATTCCAACGTCCCCGGCCACCCGGGCCGCTTCTTCCCGGCTGCCCTCCCCGGTCGCCGTCATCGCCTTGACGATCGCCTCGATGATCTTCGACTCGTCATACGGAACGATGCGCCCATCGCGCTTGACAATATTTTTCAGCATCATAACCCTCTTTTACTTTCACAAAAATACCACATATCGGCACAACAAAGACAATATAACACCATATATGGTATTTGCAAATTTCAAAATCGATAAATATTACTGATTTTAAAAATGCGAAAACATCGCACACTGCCTGTTTTACCGCAAGTCGTCAGCGCGTCATGCCGGTGAGGTTGGTGATGATCCGGCTGGCTCCGACGGTGATTTTCGCTTCCCCGGTGGAACCGAGACGCAACGGCTGGGGTTCGTCGGTCATCAGGATGAATACCGGATAGACGGTCTTGCCGCCGCGCTCCTCCGGCAATTCGCCGACATAGAGAACTTCGCCGTGAAAGTAGCCGTATTCGAAGGTGCTGTATTGGCTGCTGGAAATGCGGACCTCTTGCCCTTCGCGGATTTTGTAGACTTCGGTTTCATCGATATAGGCGATGAATTTTTTGCCGCCGGCGGCCGCCAACTGCACCATGACCTGTCCGGGTTCGACATAGGCGCCGATTTTGGTCGGAATATATGTGATCGTCCCGTCCTCCGGCGCCACGAAACGGTACTCCTCCATCTGGCGTTCGGAGAGCTGCAGCTCTTTGTGCCTGCCGGCGAGACGGACGCGCAGCATCGCCAATTCGCTTTCCGCCAGGCCGATGATCTGCTCCGCCAATCCCGCTTCCAATTTGGCATAGTCGGTTTCCAGCTTCTCCAATTCGGCCTTGTTGCGGGTGTGATCCATTTCGCGACGGTGGAATTCCATCTCCGAAACCACCTTTTTTTCATACAATTTCCGATAGGTTTCCAACTCCATCGCGCTGGTGTCGGTCCGGGTCCGGCTCTCCTCCAGGGCGATTTTGGTATGGCGGTATTCCTCCGGCAACGGATCGCTGCGCAACAGCTTCAAGCTCCATTCCTTGACGATGATCTCGGCTTCCAGTTCCTGAATCGAGTTCTTCTGGATTTCCAGCAGATTCGCCACCTGGCGGTCATCGAGTTCGAGCAGGATATCGCCGGCCTTGACCTGATCGCCCTCGCGGAAGTGAATCTTCGAAATCCGGCTCTGGACCGACGATTTCAAATCGTACGAACGCAATCCGACCACCACGCCGCGGCCGGGAACCTCCTCGTTCATCGAACAGAAAAAGAGAATGGCGGCGACTCCGACCATCAACAGAAACAGGGTGAGGATCAGCCACCGTATCACTTTGAGCTGGCGGCGAAAGCTGGTGGAAGCACTGGCGGTGTTCAACATTTTCGACATAATCTTCGTCAGGCCTCCGGCTGCGTCATGGTTTTCTGCTGCGTGGTGTACATTTCGCGGTAAATGCCCTCCTGCTCCATTAAGTCGTCATGCGCCCCCATCTGCTTGACTTCGCCGGCGCGAAGCACCACGATGGTATCGGCGTTTTTGATCGTCGACAGCCGGTGGGCGATGATGATGGTGGTGCGATCGGCCATCAGATTGTCCAGCGCCTTCTGCACCAGATACTCCGAAACCGTATCCAGCGCACTGGTGGCTTCGTCGAGAATCAGAATCGCCGGATTTTTCAGAATCGCCCGGGCGATCGCGATCCGCTGCTTCTGACCGCCGGACAGGCTGGCGCCGTTTTCGCCGATCACGGTTTCATAACCGCGCTCCAGGTTGTTGACGAACTCTTCGACATTGGCCATCCGCGCGGCGTGTTCGACCTCCTCTTTGGTCGCCTCCCGGTGCGCATACGAAATATTGTCCCGGATGGAACCGCTGAACAGAAACGGCTCCTGCAGCACCACGCCGACGTTGTTGCGGTAGCTGTCCATCGCGTATTTGCGGATGTCGACACCGTCGATGGTCAAACGCCCGGAGCTGACGTCGTAGAAGCGCAGCAACAGATTGCTGATGGTCGATTTGCCGCAGCCGGAGGGGCCGACCAGAGCCACCTTCTGCCCCGGCGCGATCTTCAGATTCAGGTGCTTGATCACCGGGGTGTCGACATAGCTGAACGACACGTCGTCGAAGACGATGTCGCCCTTCAGCCGGCCGGCCTTGATCGGACGCGGCACGTCGCGGATTTCCGGAATCACCTTCAGCAGTTTGACGATGCGCTGCGTCCCCGCCAGCCCCTGCGAAATGGTGCTCGCATAGGTGGCAAAGGCGCTCACGGGTCCCAGAAGACCGCCGACGTAACTGTAAAAGGCGACGAATTCGCCGATCGACATCTCTTTGTACTGGACGAAGCTGATCCCGAAGCCGATCACCGTGAGATAGGTGAGCACGCTGAGGATATCACAGATCGACCAGCAAAAATTGCTGACCAGATTGAGCCGGACACCCAGGTCGATGGTCGGGCGCATGGTGGAGAAAAAGTCGCGGCACTCGGTACGCTCCTTGCCGAACGATTTCACCACCTTGATGCCGTTGATGGTTTCCGACAGATTGGCGGTGATCTCCGACATTTTTTCCTGCAGCGTCAACGCGTCGCGCTGAAGAATCTTGCGGAAGTAGACGAAGTTCAAAAAATGCAGCGGCGCGATCGCCAGCACGATCAGCCCGAGCTTCAGATTGATCGCCAGCAACAGAATCGTGATCAGGCACGCTGAAAATATCTGGTCGGCCATCGCGATGATGGTCCCCACCAGCTGTTGCAGCAGCGACACGTCGCTGATGACGTTGCTGACCAGTTTGCCGGTGCGGTACTCTTCATAAAAACGCAGCGACAGACTCTGCAGGTGACGGAAGATCCGCTGCCGGACATCGACCAGAATCCGCATCACCGTATAGGTGCCCAGGTATCCGGCCATGTAGCGGAAGATGCTCCGCACCATGTAAATCACCACCATCGCACCGGAGAGGATGAAGAATGTGGTGTAATCCGAGGTCGGAAACACCTTGTCGATGGCGATTCCGAGCATCCACGGCAATGTCAGCGCCAGCGAAGAAAACAAAATGTTCGTTATCGCCGAATAAAACAGCAACCCCCGATACGGCTTCAGTAAATTTGTGATTTTAAACTCAGTCATAATCCTCCGAATGACCTTTTTCGAACGCCAACCGTCTTCAATAAATCGGGGGGAGAGAAAAAACCTCCCGTTCCGATACAAAAGGTTTTTTCTCTCCCCCCATACTTTTTGCAATGACCTTTTGTATGGCCGCTTTTGCCCCTGCCGGACAAAGCGGTCTCATCAGATTGTAAAAAATAAGAACCTGAGTCGGAACGGACCTATCCTTTAAAAAGTCGCCCTTTAAAAAGATATACCAAACTCCATCCTGCTCATTAGGGAGCATCGTAAAATTAACGATTTTCAGCGATAGGGTATAATGTACTGCCATTCCGTTAAAATTCCACACCGGAATCGATTTTTTTTCAACATTTTTGCCGGCATCCCAAATATCACCGAAAAACAGACATAACATATTGACAATAAGCACAATGAACAAAATTCAATTTTTTTCATTTTTTCCGTTTGCAATCCCGGATATCGCCCCTATATTAACGTCCCCCGGAAATGTGTTTCCAACCCCGTTACAGAATGGAAAAAATGCCGTCATGAAAATCAGATTCGCCTCCGCCGCAACCATCGCCGGCGCCGCACTCCTCGCAGTGTCGCTGGCCACCAATGCCGTGCTTCTATGGCCCCGCTGCCAGCCTGCCGCGACCGCGGTACCCAACACGCCGGCCGCCGTTTCCACACCCACCGGCAATTCCTATTTGAATTTCATCACCTACCGGAATGCGGTCGAGCTCAGATTATCCGCCGAAATGCCGCTCGAGCAGCTGGAGAAATGCATAAAAATCACCCCGGAAGTACCGTTCCGGCTGCGTTCCGTCTGGTACGACGCGCGATATTATACGATCGAGGCCGACTGGACGCCGGAGAGTTTCTACCGGCTTCAGGTGATTCTGCCGCCGGGAGACGACGGCGTCGCGCGTGAACCGCTGGAGTTGAGTTTCGTCACCAGCGAACGCGATCCGTTGATCGCCGGAGCCACCGAGGGAACCTTTTTCCCGCTCAACGGCAAACTCTGGGAGCTGCCGCTGAAAATCCGTAACGTCAGTTCCATCCGTGCTTCGCTCGATAGCGTGTATGCCAACAATCTGGCGGAGTGGCGCTACGACGGCGGCAAAACCCGTCCGGTCGCCGAAAAAAATTACCCGGTCAAACCGGCGCGCAATGCCGTCGAGGCCTGGACACTGCCTCTGTCCGATCTTTTGCCGGAGCGCCGTCCGGGGTTGTACGTTCTTACTCTGTCCAGCGAAAGCGGCAGCTGTTACAGCCGCCAAATGCTGGTAATCACCGACCTGGGCGTGCAAGCCGCGCTTTCCGGATCGCAGGCCCTGGTCGCGATCCGGAGCCTGACCGACGGCAAACCGGTCGCCGACGCGGAGTTGACGCTGGTCAGCCGCAAAAATCAGACACTGGCCCAGGGTTACAGCGACGAACAGGGACAGGCGGTTCTGGAGTTTTCGCTGGCCGATGATCCCGATGACGAACCGCGCCTGATTGTGGTTTCGCATGGCGAAGACCGCGCTTTTCTGGACAGCTTCGATTCGGACAGCCGGCTGGATCTGAGCAAATTCGCCACCGAAGGCGCCCCGGAACCGGCGGCGGAGCAGGCGGTCCGCGCGCTGCTCCATACCGAGCGCGGCATCCTCCGCCCCGGCGAAACCATGCACTGCTTCCTGCAATTGCGCGACAAAAACGACCTGACGCTGCCGCCGGCGCAACCGGTCGAAATCGAACTTCGCGATCCGGATTACCGGGTTGTCCAACGCGTCACCGTCACCACCGACGCCTACGGCACCGCCGCGACGGCGTTCACGCTTCCCGCCGACGCGGAGACCGGTTATTATGAACTGCAGGCCGGGCTCCCCGGCGCCAAAACGCCGCCGTGGACCTCCTGCTCGTTTCTGGTGTCGCATTTCACGCCGGATCAGTTCAAGATCGCAATCACGGCCGCTCCGGCCGAAAGCGGCGTCAATGACCCGATCGAAGTCTCCGGAAGCGTTCGCTATTACTTCGATGAGCCGCTGCGCGACCGGGAGGTGACACTGATGAGCGAATACAGCTATGAGCCTTTCAATTCAGAATCCGGCCGCGGCTACACCTTCGGCGTGCTGACCGAGCCGAGAGCGCCGGAGCGGGAACGCCAGATGACTTCGACCGGCCCGGAAGGGGATTTCCAGGCGGTCATTCCGGTGCCGGCGCCATTGCCCGACCTTCCATTGCCGAATATGCCGCTGCGGATCCGCGCCACCGCCTCGGTCACCGGCGCCAACGGCCGCACCGTCAGCAGCGGCGCCGATGTCGTCCGCCACGCCAACCCGTGGTATCTCGGCTTGCGCCGGGACGGCGACGACGCCCGCTTCGAATGGCTCGCGGTCAAACCGGACGGCAAAGCCGCCGCGGTCGCAACGCCGCTGCGCTACGAGCTGCAGGAACGGCGCTGGAATTACGTCACCCGTGAAGTCGGTTCGAGCTGGAAGCGGGTCTGGAATGAGGAGTTGATTCCGGCCGGCCAGGGCGAAATCGCCGCCGCCGGTCTCTCCGGCGGCGCCTTCGAACCCGCCTTCGACCACCCGGGCGCCTACCGGCTGCGCGTCACCGATCCGGCAACCGGCGTCGCTGCGGAACTCGACTTTTATTACTGGTACGGCGACGGCGGCGGCATCCGTTCGGCCAATCCATCGGTGCTGACCTTCAGTACCGATCGCGACACCTATTTGCCCGGCCACATCGCTTTGGTGGAATTCACACTGCCGTCGGCCGGACTGGTGCTCACGGCGGCGGAAACTTCAGAGGCGGGCAGTCTCCGTACCTTCTCCGGCAAAGCCGGGGAAAACACCATTCCGGTCCTGATTCCAGCCGGATTCACCGGCGGCACCTGGTATGCGGGCATCACCGTACTGCTGCACGATCCGGAGCGGGCCAAAGAGCCGCAACGGTTGTTCGGACTGCTGCGCCTGACCGTCGATCAGTCCGGTCACCGGTTGAATGTCGCGCTGGACACGCCGGCGTCCAGCCGCCCCGGCCGGAGTGAAACCATTCAGGTCACCCTCGCCGATGCCGCCGGCGCCCCGGTTCAGGGCAAAGTACAGTTGTGGGCGGTGGATACCGGCATATTGGCGTTGATGAACTGGGATGTCCCGGATACCTTCCGACGCTTTTACGGCGCCCGCGAAAACACGTTGCGTTTCTTTGACACCTATTCGCAGCTATATCCGGCGTTGCGGGTGCTGCCCGACGGGCAGATCGGCGGCGACGGCAAGGCGGGAATGCGGCTGCGGCGGCTCGGCACCTCCACGGAAGTCGACGCCAGCGCCGTCGTGATCCTGCCGGCGGTCGAAACCGATGCCGCCGGGCGCGCGACTGTCCCGGTGACCTGGCCCATCCATACCGGCTCGATGCGCCTCATGGCCACCGCGATCAGTCCCAATGGCGTTGGAACCGCCGCCCGGGAAATCACCCTGCGCCACCCTGCCGGCATCCGGGTCACGGTACCCGCCGCGGTGGCGCCCGGCGATGAATTCGAAGTGACGGTGGAGGTGTTCAACCACGACTTCGAAACGCTGGATGCCCGGTGGCAGCTGAAAAGCGTCGGCGGCATCGTCCCCGTCGCCGAAGCCGCCGCCGAAAATATCCAACTGTCCAAACACGGCCAGGCGGTGTTCAAGCGCCGCTACCGTGCCGGAGCCGCTCCGGGAGCAGCAGGAGTGGTGGCGCAATTGCAGACCGCCGACGGCCATCACTGGGATGACCGTGCCGGATTCACGGTGCGGCCGATGACATCGTATGGCACCCGTACCGAAGCGCATGTACTGGCGCCGGGAAAATCCCTGACATTGACCGTCGCGGCCGGCGACTGGCTGCCGGGAAGCCTCAAACGCAAAATGGAAGCGGGCGGTTCGCCCGCGGCGCGCCTGACCGGTTGCCTGGAGTGGCTGAACTCCTACCCGTACGGGTGTGCCGAACAGACTGCGGCCACCGCCTTTCCATTTCTCGGCATTCCGGCGCTGGTGAAAAACGGGCTGATCCCGGAACACTTCCTCGCCCAGCGCGACCGGACCGTCCGCGAAGCGCTCCGGCGTCTTTCGGGAATGCGCAACGGCTTCGGCAGCTTCGGCATGTGGCCGGGAGGCGACGGCGAATGGACCGATCTGACGTTGTTCGTCTCGCACTTCCTGCTGGAAGCGGCAGCCGACGGTTACCCCGTCGATGCCGATCTGCGCCGGGAGCTCGAATACCGGTTGAGCCGAAACGCCACCGATAAAGGTTTATCGATGGTACAGCGCGCCTATGCCAACTATCTTTGCGCACTGGCCGGAAAACCGGCGGCGGGCGTCGCCGAGGAGCTGCTGGCGACCAATCAGGGCGATCCGTTGGCGGATTTCCTCGCCGCCGCCGGCCTGATGAAGTCGGGGCGCGCCAAGGCCGGGATGGAACGTCTCGACCAATGCTTGCAGCAACAGCCGTGGCTCGACAACCGCCCGGCGGAGTGCAATTGGTACCGGCCGGCGGCACGGCTCGGCATGATGCTGTGGATCACGATGGAGCTGGCGCCGGAGCACCCGCAGGTTCACGCCATGGCGCAACAGCTGGCGGCGCTGCTCGACACCGACCGCTTCAGTACGCAGGAAAACGCGTGGGCCGCGTTGGGCTTGAGCCGTTGGAGCGCGGTTTACGGCGTTGCCGAAGGGGCGGGCAAGATCGCCTTCGCCGATGGCGCCGTCCGGGAGTTTTCCGGCCGGGAACCGTATTGTACCGATCTACCGGAAACACCGGTGACGCTGACCAACACCGGTGCCGGTAATCTGTATATCACTATCTTCACCGGCGGCGTTCCGGCGCAGGCCAAGGCGGAGGCCAACGGACTTTCCGTCTCGCGCCGTTATCTCGATGAAGCGGGCAATGAGATCGCGGAAGCAGCCGTCGGTCAACTGCTCACCGTCGAAGTGACGCTGGCGGGAACCGTCATCGACAGTTTGGTATTGACCGACCTGCTCCCGGGCGGCGTCGCCATCGAAGACGAACGGCTCGCCAGCCGCTATATCCCGGTCAACGCCCACGAGCGCGAAAAGAATTCTTCGCTGCAGGTCCGGCTTTTGGAAAAGGGCGCCGACCGCTTGTTGCTCTTCGGCGACCACACCGGTCCGGAACCGGCCGTATTCACCTACCGGGTGCGTGCGGTCACGCCGGGACGCTACCAACTGCCGCCGGTGGAGGTCGAAGCGATGTACCAGCCGCAAATCCGCGCCTGCTCCGTCTTTGACGGCAAGGCGCTGACGATCCGGTAACCCGATGAAGATTCCTCCGGCACTCACCCGGTGGCTCCGGCGCGGCGCGATTGCCGCGCTGCTGCTCGCACTGGCCGGAGGAGTGTTTTGGAGTGTGGCTCCCTGGTGTTTCGGCCGTCCCGACCGCGAACTCGCGGCGCGGGCGGCGGCGGTCCGTTTTTACGACCGGGACGGCACACTGGTTTACGCGGTTCCGGGCTACGACCATGAATGGCGTTTCCCGGTGCCGCTCGCGGCGGTTCCTCCTCAGTTCATTGAGGTGATACTCGCGGTCGAAGACCAGCGTTTTTACCGGCATGGCGGCATCGATTATCTGGCGCTGGGACGGGCATTCCGGCAGAATCTGACCAGCAGGCGGGTGGTTTCCGGCTGCTCCACCGTCACGATGCAGCTGGCGCGGATGGGAGACTTTCACTCCCGTTCCTACTGGAATAAATTCAAGCAGACGGTCCAGGCACGCGGCATCGAAAACCGTTTGACCAAGGACGAAATTCTGGAACTGTATCTGAACCACCTCCCCTACGGCGGCAAAATCGTCGGCGTCGAAGCCGCCGCGCAATACTATTTCGGCGTTTCGGTCGGCGCACTGAATCTGGCGGAAATGGCGATGCTGGCCGGAATTCCGCAGCGGCCGAACGCGCTGCGCCCCGACCAACACCTGGAGCGGGCGCGGCAACGCCAGAAGCTGGTGCTGGAAATCCTCGAAAGCCAGGGCGTGGTACAGCCGGGTGAAGCGGAAAAAATTCACCGGGACGGCGTATTGCGCTTCCGCGACTTCTCCTTCGCTCCCCCCTTTGCCGGCACGATGCGCGCCGGCCTGGAGGAGTTCAACCCACAGTTTTTCGACTGCGCCCGCGCTGAAGCTCCCGAAGCAACGCAAGTCATGACGACGCTGGACGCCAGGCTGCAAAAGCAGTGCGACGTCCGTTTGCGCGAACAGCAGCGCACCCTCCCCGGTGTCGCCGACGCCGCCTGCGTGGTCATCGAAAACGCCACCGGCGCCGTACGGGTGATGATCGGCACCCTGGATTACGACGGCGCTGCCGCGGGCGCCATGGTCAACGCCGCCCGCGCCCCCCGCCAGCCCGGTTCCACGCTGAAGCCGTTCATCTACGGCGAAGCCGTCGAAGCCGGTTGGCTGACCGCGGCGACCCGTCTTGAAGATGCTCCATTGAATCTGCCGGATTACCGGCCGGGCAATTTCGACGGGCAATTCCGCGGCCCGGTGCGGGCCGATACCGCGCTGGCCGATTCGCTGAACACCCCGGCGGTCCGGATATTGCAGCGGCTGACCCCGGAACGGGTACTGCAATTCCTGCGCCGCGCCGGATTCCGTCATCTGGACGAACGCTATACCGGCCTCGCGCTTGCGCTCGGCGGAATGGAGGTCGATCTGGCGGAGTTGACCAACGCCTATGCCGGAATCGCCCGGAACGGGCGCTTTTTTCCGTACCGTTTCATCGAATCCGGAGCCTCCGGCCGCGAGCTCCGGCTCTGGGAACCGGGTACCGCCGCATTGCTCGGCATCATGCTGCGCCGCCCGCTGGAGAATGCTCCCGAACTCGATGTCGCGTGGAAAACCGGAACTTCGAACGGCAATCACGACGCCTGGTGTGTCGCGTGGAACCCGGAATACACCGTCGGAGTCTGGTTCGGCAACAAAACCGGAACCCCCTCCGCCAACCTGATCGGCGTCTCCGCCGCCGCCCCGGTCGCCGGAAAAATCTTCGCCACCCTCTATGGCTACCATTCGCCGCCGCCGTGGCCGGAGCCGAAGCTGGAGGGTTTGACGGCGTCGGAGCTGTGTCCGGCAAGCGGTCTGGCGCGTTCTTTCGCTTGTCCGCGGGGGGCCTCCGGCTGGACGGTCGCGGCGATTCCCCTGGCGCTCTGCCGCGACTGCCGCAAACCGGTGGCCGCCACGAAAGACAGCGCCGAAATCCTTTCCCCCCTCTCCGGCGTCTACCGCCGCAATCCGGGCGAAAGCTGCGTCCGGCTGCCGTGCGCCGGGCGGCCCGGAGCGCTGCATTGGTACATCGACGGGTTCTACCTCGGCTTGCTGGACAAGCCGTTTCAACATGAATTTCCTCCCGGCAAATACCGGATCCGCGCCGTCAACCCCGCCACCAATGCTGCCGCGTCGGCGGCAATAACGGTGTTATAATTAAATTAATTTGCGTAATTAATTTGCAAAGTCGGACGATTCAGAGTAAGTTATGGGAAAACCATCAGGAGGATTTATCATGAGTGTGTTGCTGAAAAATTGTCATATCATCTCCCCGGACTACGATGTGGAAAACGCCGCGATTCTGATCGAGGGCGACAAAATCAAGCGCATCTATGTGGAAAACGCCCCTCTGCCCGATGCCCGTCAGGTGATCGACGCTGCGGGCCAGATGGTGATGCCTGGTTTCATCGACACCCATTGCCACGGCCGTTCCGGCGCCGACTTCTGCGACGCCTGCAACGAAGGCATGATGAAAATGTCGGTCGACAAGCTCACCGAAGGGGTTACCAGCTGGCTTCCGACCACGCTGACGCTGAGCGAAAAAGAGTTGGTCGCGGCGCTCGAAACCGCGCGCGCCTACGTCGCCTGCGGCAGCCCCGGCGCCAAAGTTCCCGGCGTCCACCTGGAAGGACCGTTCATCAACCCGAAGTGCCTCGGCGCCCAGAACCCCGATTACGTCCGCGCGCCGGACATCGAAGAGGTCAAACGCCTGCAGACCATCTTCCCGGTGCTGAAGCTCTCCTATGCCGTGGAAATGCCCGGCGGACCGGAATTCGCCGCCGAACTGTTGTCCTGCGGCATCACGCCGTCGTGCGTGCACAGCGCCGCGACCTATGCCCAGTTCCAGGCCGGCGCCTGCCACGGCTTGAACAACCTGACCCACTTCTGCAACCAGATGACTCCGCTCCACCACCGCGACATCGGCCTGGTCGGCGCCGGGCTGATGCATCAGGAGGTCTACATCGAGCTGATCTGCGATAAACTGCATATCTGCCCGGATATGATCGCGCTGATCTTCGCGCACAAGGACAACGAGCGTATCCAGCTCATCAGCGATGCCATGCGCGCCGCCGGAATGCCCGACGGCGAATACACCCTCGGCGGCCTCCCGGTCATCGTCGCCGACGGCGCCGCCCGCCTGAAATCCAACGGTGCCCTCGCCGGCAGCACGCTGCAGATCTGCGACGCGCTGAAAAATGTCCGCGAAGTCACCGGACGGCCGCTGAAGGAGTTGGTCAAAGCCACCTCCTACAACCAGGCACAGAACCTCGGACTGGAAAAGCTCGGCCGCATCGCCCCCGGTTATTACGCCGACATCGTCATCCTCAACGACAACTTCAAGCCGGTCCGCGTCCTCGTGAACGGCCAGGTCAAGCTGTAATCACACGGGGGCTCTGCCCCCGAACCCCCGATGGAGGGCTCCGCGCCCTCCATACCGCCCCGGCAGGGGCGGCTGCCCGACGGCATCCTTCGCGACCTTTTCTTTTTTGATTTGCATTTTCCGGATCGGGGATTATATTTGACCTATCCGGCAAATCGTCCGGAGTAACCAAACTCGAGGAGGAGTCAAATGGCACACGTCAAATTGTACAATCAGGACGGGGACGCGCACGCGCAGGAAATCCAACAAAAGCTGGCCAAGAAATTCGGCAAATTGCCCGAAGTCTTTCAGGCGATGGGGCGCAACGGCCAATTTCTCGACACCGCGCTGAAGCTGGGTGAAGTCGCGGGTACCGGTCTGGATCCGAAGACCAAAGAATTGATCGCCGTCGCGGTCAGCGCCGTCAACGGCTGCGAATATTGTCTGAGCGCCCATGGCGCGGCCGCCCGCGGCGTCGGCGCCACCGAAGCCGAAATCACCGCCGCCATCGAAGTTGCCGCGATGATGAGCTTCTACAACAACTTCAACAAGAGCCTCGGCCTCAACGTCGATATCAAGTAATACTGCAACAACCAGGGAGGGGAGGAAGATGGGTTCCGACGAAAAGCCGCATCGCTGGCGCGAGTTGATTTACCGCGCCGTCGAATCGGATACGCTGGATTACAAATCCCCCCTCAACTGGAATACCCTGCCGCGCAGCGGCAAAGCCAAATTCGTCCGGCATTGCCTGGCTTTGGCCAACACCAAGGGCGGACACGTGGTCGTCGGCGTCAGCGAGGACGAAGCCGGCCGGCCGGTCGTCTATACCGGGTTGACCCCCGAGGAATCCAAATCCTTCGACCCGTCCAACGTCGGTCCGTTCATCAACCGCTGCGTCGAGCCGCCGATCGATTTCACCATCGAACGTCCGGTAATCGACGGCAAACGCTACGCGATTTTCGTGGTCAAGCCCTTCAGCCAGCAGCCGCATGTGTGCGCGCTCGGCATCGCCGACGAGCTGCAGACCGGCGTATTTTACATTCGCACCACCGATGCCTCCAGCCGCCCGGCATACCGGGCCACCGAAATTCATGCGCTGATTCAGCGGGCGATGCGCCGCCAGCGGGAGCTGTTGAGCCGTCTGCTGCGCGGGTTGCTGTTCGAAAACCGGCAAAATCCGGAACTCGACAGCATCAACCGGTTCGACGAAGAAACACTCCACAGCCGCAGTTTCTTCCGCCGCCGCGCCGCAGCAGCAGCTCCGGCCGATTATTTTCTCGAGATCACCGCGCATCCGGCCCAGTACCGCTCCGATTTCTTCACCCGGCCCGAGCTGGAAAACGCGCTGCACCAGTTACCCGAGTTCGCGGAAACCTCGGAGTGGTACGGAGCCAACACCTCGTGGCGGCGGCTGGACGAAACTGCGGGCAACCTGCGGCAGTTTTACCGTTCCGGACTTTATTATCAACTGGACCTGGTCAAAAAGCTTGACACTGCCGAGTTGCGGCGGCGGATCATCGCCGGTGTCGATCAATTGTGTCGCCTTTATTCCGCGGCCGGTCTGATGGATGAGGCGCTGGGCGTGGAAATCCGGCTGCACCGCTCCGATTGGAGCGACGGCAAGCTGCGTTTGCGCAGCCGTAACGGCGATATCGAAGCCGACAGCGGCGAATTGTACGATTCCGGCTGGTACGGCGCCATCGCCTGGAGCAGCGCCCCGGCCGAACACGCGATCGAATTATTCGACCGGCTGACGGAAAAATTTGCCTCGGTTTCCTGAACTTGCGGTTGTAAAATCCATGAATCCGGCTACATTACAAAATGAGGTTATTTCCCGAATACCTCGCGACCGGAATAAACTGGAAGGAGACTGCCGGATGAAAATATCGCGTTTGTGTGCCGCACTGAGTTCTCTGGGAATCCTGCTTGCCGGTTGCGCAAGCTGGGACCACGCCCCCAAAGACGCGCCCAAGGTCGGAGCCATGCTGCCGTTGAGCGGTGCCTATGCCCACTATGGAAGCGAACTTTACGAGGGCATGACTCTGGCTCTCGATCGCTTCAACCGGACGCGCGCGGAAGCCGGTCTCGCCTCCGTCCATCTGACCGTCCGCGACACCGCCAGCAATGCCGTTCAAACCGTCGAGCTTTACAATGACTTCGCCAAGGCCGGTTACCCGGTGGTCATCGGACCGGCGGCGACCGAAGAGGCGCTGCGGCTGCGGCGTCCCAGTCTGGAACACAAGGTACCGGTCATTCTGCCGGTGGCGACCGGCGGCATGCTGACCGACCGCGGTGATTATTTATTCCGCAACTGTTTTTCCGACGATCTGCAGGCGCCGGCACTGGCGGACTATCTGCGCCATACGCTGAAAATCGACCGGCTGGCGGTGATGATCGATCTGGGCAACGAAGGCGTCTACGGGCGTTCACTGGGACAGAAATTGAGCGCGGCATTCAAGGCCGCCGGCGGCGAAGTCGTCCGGACGGAAGGATTTTCCAACGGCGACATCTACTTTTCCAAGCAGTTGAATGAAATGATCGCCCGCAAACCGGAGGCCATTTTTATCCCCGCCACCGCCGAGACCGCCGCCCGGCTGGTGCGGGAGGCGCGGCTGCTCGGATTCACCGGCTGGATCGTCGGCGGCGATTCGCTGGCGGAGGCGACATTCCTCAAACGCTGCGATCGGGATTCCGGGAAAATTCTGTTCACGTCACAGTTTTCTCCCCGGCTGGATACGCCGGAGGCGCAAGAGTTCCGCCGGGCGATGCGCGCCCGCACCGGGCGCGTTCCCGGCGACTGCGAAGCCCAGGGATACGATACCATGATGATGGTGCTGGAGGCGCTGACGCAGGATACGCCCGGCGACTTTCTCAGTCACTGGAAGGCCCTGGAGGGTTACCGGATGCTGACCGGCCCGGTGGTGTGGGACGAAAACGACGATGCCGTGCGTCCGGTTTTCTTCAACGAAATCGAATTTGCGCCGGATGGCACGGTGCAATTGAAAACCAGTTCATCGAACTAAAGTAAGGGAAAAAGTTATGCAGCGTTACGTGATTCATTCGACGCAGGCGGCCAACCCGTTGGCGCTCGCGTGGGATGCTCCGGAGTGGCAGGCGGCGGAAACCGCGGCAATCTCCAATTTCCGCGTCGAAAGCTCCGATCACCGCCCGGTGGTCCAGGCCAGAGTGCTTTACAACGCCAGGGGGCTTTTCGTCCGTTTCCGGGTGGAAGACCAATACATTCGTTGTGTGGCCGAAAAATTGAATGACTCCGTCTGCTGCGACAGCTGCGTTGAGTTTTTCATCGAACCGGCCGGGAAAAAGGGGTATTTGAACTTTGAATTCTCCGGCAACGGCATTTTCCTGTGCCACCATGTCCGCGACCACCGACGCGCGCCGCAGGGTTTCGCCGACTTCTCCCCGCTGATGCCGACCGATGTCCGTGAAGTGGAGGTCATCACCACGCTGCCGGGAAAAGTGGAACCGGAAATTGTGGAAAAACGCTGCTGGGAGCTGGGATTTTTCGCACCTTTCAGCCTCTTTACCGCCAAGACCGGAGCCCCGGCGCCGATGCCGGGGACCGAATGGCGCGGTAACTTCTATAAATGCGGCGACAAGACCAGCCATCCGCATTGGGCCAGCTGGAATCCGGTGCCCGAATTGAACTTCCATTTGCCTGAAAGCTTCGGTATTCTGGAGTTCCGGTAATGCGTTGGCGCTGGGGGCTGTTCTTTTTGGCCGGTCTTGTGACCGGCTGTCAGAATGAACCGGCCCCCGTCGCGCCGACGCCATCTGCCGTATCCGCGCCGCTTGCGGCCCCCTCCCCATCTGCCGTCAATTTGTCAGCCTTTGCCGCCCCGGCATTCATCCGCAGTTCGGACAGTACCCGGGTCAGTGTAGCGATCGGCAACGACGGCCCCGAAGACTTCTCCGGCCGTCTGCATTGGCGAACCCGCCTCGATGACGACGAGCTCGATGCTTCGGGCTGCGAAATCACCGTTTCGTCCGGCCGGCAAGCCGAGGCCGCATGGACGGTACACGCGCCGGAAGCCGGGATACTCTACTGTGAATACCGGCTGGAGAGCGACGACCTGCCGCAATTGCCGGCGGCTCTCGGCCGCATCGCGGTACTGCCGGCAAGCACCCGTCATCAGCAGGAATTTTCCGGTTATCTGCCGAAAGAGGCGTCCGAAAGCCGGTTCCTGACGCTGACGCTGCCGGAAAATGTCGCCGCCGAGACGGTGCGTCTGCATGTGTCTCTGCGTCCGGAACGGAGCAACCGTCCCGAATCGCCCCACCCCTCCGAACTGGAACTCAAACTGGACGGCGGCTTGTTGGGGCAGGTCGCGTATCATCCGTTCGACCCGCATGTTCCCGGCGAAGCGTCTTATCCGCTGACCGGTGAACCCGGGCCGCACAGCCTGGAGCTGAAGCGTCTGGGGACGCAATCCTGTGCGTACCTCCTGACCCTGGAATACTTCGAGCGCCCGGAAGCGGATTCCGTGAAAGCAGCGACGGAAATCCGGCTGGAACGCGCATACTATCTTTTGGAAGAGCTGCCGGAAGCACTCCCCGCGGTGGCGACGGTAAGCTGGCAGAATCGCCTCTACCGCCGGATTCCGCTAAAAAATCTCAACTCGGTTCCGCCGGGCGCGTTGCTGGAGGCCAGTATCAGCGTCCAGGCGCCGGAGAGCTGGACGGCCCGCGCCCTGACCGATCCGATTCCCGGCGGCTGCCGCAATCTGGAAAACGCGCTCGATCCGGTGCAATACCGGATCCGTCTCGATGGCACCCATTCCGCACGGAAGGTCTTCAGTCACCTGTTCCAGGCGGAATTTCCCGGTTCCTACCACATTCCGCCGGCGACATTGCAGCTCTCCGAACAGGAGACGATCCTTTCCGACTCCGACCGCCTCCTGGTGGAACCGGCTCAATGAACTCCAATTCCAGGATTGCGTTCAAACCTGCATTCCAATGTTTGATGCTCCGATTTATATCTTTGCCGGGCAAAGATATAAATCGTAACACAAAAAGGTTTGAGGGGAAAGGGTGAAGGGGTTTGGGGAAGAGGGAAAACAGCCCCTTTCCTCAAAAGGGGGGGGGTTCCTTTTCCCCAAG
>JAVBQJ010000015.1:0-13666 GCA_031549115.1 Victivallaceae bacterium | reverse complement strand
ATACTAACACTAGTGTCGATAACAATTAGATGGTGTTTGCTGCTTCTGTCCCCCCCCTGAAGCGAAGGACCAAAAAGAGAAGCCCAAACAAAAAAGGAGTGGGTCGGAATGAAAAAGGTATTTACTTTGATTGAACTCTTGGTTGTGATCGCGATCATCGCCATCCTCGCCAGCATGCTGTTGCCGGCGCTGTCGAAGGCCCGTGCCGCGGCGCAAGCGATCAAGTGTGTCAACAACCTGAAGCAAGGCGGCTTGTTCGTTTTCATGTACTCGACGGACAACAACGAAAAGATGCTGTTCTCGGATATCGTGCAGACGGGCACCAAGAACTGGAATACCGTATTGATCAACGACGGCTACATGTCGTTGGACAATCCCCATGCAGGGAGCAGCTGCCCCTCTGGCACGACCACTGCGGGATCCACTACGGGAGCCGCCGGCTCCTATGCGTTTACTAATTACTCCGAGATCTATGGCTACAACCAGAGGGACGCTCAGGCGGGTGGCATGGGAACGGCGTTGAAGAACCCGACGATTGTGGTGATCATGGCTGACAGCAGCACTGAGGAGGCGAAGGACACTCAGTCGTATGGCGTGGCATGGGATGGCGACGACAGTGACGGTGATGAGGTTGGGTATGTGAATCCGCGTCACAACAAGAAAGCGAATATTGTGTTTGCTGATGGTCATACTTCTGCCACTTCCCCGGGAGAAATGGGCGAAGGTAGCAGCGTCACGGTCTACATTCCGTCGATTACGGCGACCGCGGCGAATCCCAATCAGTTGGGCGCTTGGAATTTCTCCAACTACTAATCGACTGTCTGGTTAGTTAAGTAGCCTTTATTCCGGAACTCTGAAAATGGGTTCCGGAATTTTTTTGCTTTTTTTCGGGAATGGGGATTGACATTCATTCATTTCGCCCGTATAATAGGAACAGGGCCGCGAAGGCAATTAAGAAAAAAACAGGAGCAGACAATGCAACGGACACGGAATTTTACTTTGATTGAACTCTTGGTCGTGATCGCGATCATCGCCATCCTCGCCAGCATGCTGCTACCGGCGCTGTCGAAAGCCCGCGCCGCGGCGCAGGCGATCAAGTGCGTCAACAACCTGAAGCAGGGCGGCCTGTTCATTTTCATGTACTCGACGGACAACAACGAGAAGCTGCCGTTCTCCGACCGGGTGCAGGGGGCCAACGACAACTGGAATACTGCAATGATTCTCGATGGCTATATGTCGCAGGATAATGCCCATGCGGGTACCAGCTGTCCGTCGGCGACCACGACGGCCGGTACTTATGACTCCACCACCGGCGTGTTTACCGGTTATGGTACGATTTACGGTTACAATGATGCGGATGCTTCGGTCATGGCTACGGCGATGACGAATCCGACCGTGGTTGTGATTTTGGCCGATTCCTCCGCCAATGTGGACGATGATGCCCAGATTTACCAGGTTGCCTACGATTCGGCCGCCGCCGACGACGGTTTCGTCAAGCCGCGTCACAATAAGAAGGCCAATATTGTCTTCGGCGACGGCCATACCGCCGCCACCGCCGCGGGCGAAATGGGCGTGAACAACACTGTTTACGTGCCTTCGGCGAGCACCGCCGACAAGATGGCCAAGTGGACCTTTGCCAATCCCTGAAACTAAGTTCTGTTGACGGGAGTATCCGGAGTTCGCGAAAACGGGCTCCGGAATTTTTTTTTGTCCGGCCGGGGGGGCGGTGAACGGGAAGTTCTCCGGATTTTTGGAAAAAAGTTGCGTTCCGTGCTTGAAATTTCGGGAAAGAGCAGTATTTTATAAAACAGAAACAAGCGAGTGTAGCTCAGGTGGTAGAGCATCACGTTGCCAACGTGCTTGTCGACGGTTCGAATCCGTTCACTCGCTCCATATTTCGTACGTTCGGGTGCGAGTGTAGCTCAGCTGGTAGAGCATCACGTTGCCAACGTGATTGTCGACGGTTCGAATCCGTTCACTCGCTCCATATTTCTTCAATATGCTATTGAGTATTTCACACTTTTTCTGTTTTTTTCTTGTTTTTTCGTCTTGATAAATCTTTATTTCCGGTTATATTATCCATTACGTGACAGTCGCAGGCAGTCGCCTTCGGTTTTGCCGGGGGAGGAAAGTCCGGACTACACAGGGCAGAGAGTCCTTTTGTTAAAGAAGGATACCGCGGACAATAAGCCGCGGGAAGGCCAGTGCAACAGAAAGGAAACCGCCGCGGGCGTTTCGACGCTTGCGGTAAGGGTGAAAGGGTGGGGTAAGAGCCCACCGGGTACTTAGTGAGAACGGTATCGCACAGGTAAACCCCTCTCGTAGCAAGACCAAATAGGGAACGAGTCGCGGCCCGCGACGTTTGAGTTCCGGGTTCTGGTCGCATAGACAGATGATTGCCGCCGTTGCGCATAGCGACGGAACAGAATCCGGCTTATGCGGCTGTTGCGTATTTGTGAGGCAAAAAAAATTATTAAAATAGGAATAGGCGTCGGCAGGACGGAATGCCGGCGGACAATCTGAGACGTAAATAATGGCTAAATATGCAATTTTGAGTGACATCCATTCGAATTTGGAAGCGTTGACCGTAGTGTTGGCAGCATGTCGTGAACTTGAAATCGATCATTATCTCTGTCTGGGAGACATCGTCGGGTACGGGGCGGATCCGGTTGAGTGCATGCACTTGACCCGGGGGCTGCCGCTGATGGCGATGGTGAAAGGGAATCATGACGAATATGCGTCGCGTTTCGACGATGAATTGTCCGGATTCAATCCGCATGCCAAGGCGGCGATTGTCTGGACGCGTGATCTGTTGAGCGAGGAAGAGCGCAATTGGCTGCGCCAGATTCCGTTTCGCGCTACTGTGCCCGGGACTGGAATCACCATGGTGCACGCCACATTGGATTCCCCGGATACCTGGGGGTATGTATTCGATATGCATCATGCGGTCGATAACTTCTCCTATCAGTTTACCCAATTGTGCTTTTGCGGGCATTCGCATGTCCCGGTCGCCTTTGCCAAAAAGCCGATCGCGTCCATGTCGGAAAATTCGGTCGATGTACTGACCGAATGGACGCCCAAATATACCGCCGCCGAAATCGACGGCGGCTGTTTCTATCAGGCGGAGATGTTCCCGGTGGAGATCAAGGCCGGGTACAAGTATCTTTTTAATATCGGCAGCATCGGCCAGCCGCGCAACCGCGACCCGCGCGCCAGTTTCGCCGTCTACGACAATGCAGCCCGGACGGTGGCGCGTTACTGCATCCCGTATGACTTCGAAATGACCCAGCGGAAAATTCTGGCGGCGGGACTTCCCGAGCGTCTGGCTTCCCGTCTGGCACTGGGGTGCTGACAGCGTGTCGGTGCATGCGGCCAAAACGTTCGATCCGGCAGCTCCCATGCGGATTCTGGTGGTGAAACCGAGCAGTTTGGGCGATGTTCTGCACGCATTTCCCGCGGTGGCGCGATTGCACCGGGCGTTTCCGATGGCTCGCTTCGATTGGTTGATTCACCCGGGATGTGCGCCGATTCTGGACTATGCGCCGATTCCTCTGGAGCGACGCATTCTTTTCCGGCGGCGCGAGCTCGGATCCTGGAGACTGCCGGTGGAAATGACTTCGCTGGTGCGGGAACTGCGACGGGAGCCTTATGATCTGGTGATCGATTTTCAGGGATTGCTGCGCAGTGCGCTTTTCGGCCGGAGCGCCCGTGCCCGGCGGATATGCGGCTTTGCCGCGCCGCGGGAAAAGTGTGCGCGTCTCTTCTACCGGGAGGTTTACCCCATACCAATGGGGTTGCACGCAGTGGAGCGCAACTGGGCGCTGGCCGGAGCGGTGGCGCAGGAGGCTCCGGCTCCGGTGCTTATTCCCGAATTGCCGGAGGTTCCGGCTCACGCGCTCAAGGCGCGCGGTATTTTGACGGCTTCCGGTTGGAACGGCGAGCCGTTGCTGGCGGTGGCGCCGGGGGCCCGATGGGTCAGCAAGAGTTGGGCGCCGGAGCGTTTCGCCGGCGTGCTGAAGCGTTTGCGTGAACGCGGGCTACCGCACCGGTTCGTGCTGCTCGGCGCTCCGGCGGAGATGGAGGCGGCCCGGAAAATTGCCGCTGAAATTCCAACCGTCAATCTCGCCGGGAAAACCGGTTTGGGAGAATTGATGGAAATCTTGCGTTTGTGTGATACATTATTATGTAATGATTCCGGGCCGATGCATTTCATGGCGGCGCTGGGCAAACCGGTGGCGGCCTTTTTCGGGCCGACGCAGGCGGAGCTGACCGGGCCGTACGGCGCGGGGCATCGGATTTTTCGGCGTGACGACCTGGAATGTTCGGGGTGTCTGGCGCGGGAATGTCCGGGACAGGGAATGAAGTGTCACCAAATCGATGAAGAATCGGTGGCGGAAACCGTTGCGGCGATGCTGTCCGGAAAGGAAGGGAGCTGAGAGATGATGAAAAAATGGATGCTGGTGGCGGCGCTGACGGTTGCCGGGGTGGCGGCGTATGCGCAAATGTCGGTGGGAATGAAGTTAAACCGGGACACATTCATCCAATATGAACCGGTTTATGCCCAGGTAACCATTCGTAACGACAGCGGCCAGACATTGGTGTTCGGCGGCGAATCGGCGCTGCAGGGGCAGTTGAATTTCGAAATCACCGATCCATTGGGACAGCAGTTGCGCATGGAGTTGTCCTCGCCGGAACAGAATCCGCTGCGCGGCGTCATCTTGAAAAGCGGCCAACAGGAAAGCTATGTGGTTGCGCTGCATAAATATTTCAAGATGGAGCGGGTCGGCAACTATCGTGTCAATGCCTGGGTCAGTCATTCCAAGTTGAAAGAAGAATATTTTTCCAAAACCCTGACCTTTGAAGTTTCGCCGGGGATTCTGATTTGGAGCAAGAATGTCGGGTTGCCGGATTTTTCCGGTGAACTCAACGATTCCGGCCGAAAAACCGAAGAGCGTACCTACGAGCTGCGGCTGCTGCAAAGCAACAGCGAGCGCTCCGTTTTCCTGGTGATCCGGGATGAGAGCATGGTATATGCCCTGATTCCGCTCGGCATGGCGCTGGGGCAGGAAAAAATCCGTTGCGATGTCGACGGTTTCGCCCGGCTTCACATGCTGGTGCCGTTGTCCCCGAAGATATTCCAATATCATTTGATCACGCCGCAGGGAACTTCGGAGGAAAATCATATTTACCGTACTGCGGCGACGGTTCCGATGTTGGTGCGCGACCCGGAAAGCGGCCGCATTACGGTTGCCGGCGGCGAAGAAATAACCCTTGACACCGCATTCGAGGTCCCCGAAGATGCTCCTGTTCCCGAGGTCCCCGAGCTGTAAGCCGTAAGACGTGGCGATACTCCAGACTCCCTGTCACCGGGGAGTCTGTTTTTTTATGAAGTTTTCACCGACCCGACACTAGGGCTTTGACTGTGATCGGTTTGGCCATGTCGTCAGTACTTCCCGAGTTCCCGGCCGCGTTCCAGAAAGTACCGGTAGGTGGCCAGCGTGGTGGACTCCGGGATCGAGTGGTCCGAATGAAAGATGAAGCCGTTGTGTTTTTTGAGCAGCGGCAGCTTGGCTTCCAATTCCCGGTCGATTCCGGCCAGGTCGTTGGCGGCGACCGGACGGACGTCCAGCCCTCCCATCAGCGCGATCCGGTCGCCGAAATTGCGGTCGATTCGCAGCAGGTCCATGCCGGCTTTGACCTCGATCGCCTGCAGACAGTCGATGCCGGCGTCGATCATACCGGGCAGCAGCGGTTCGACGAAGCCGCAACTGTGCATGAATACGGGAAGTCCGTGGCTGTGGGCAAAGTCGCAGGTGCGTTTGTGCGCCGGATAAATCAGCTCCCGGTACATTTCCGGCGACATGAACGGCCGCTCCTTGAAGCCCATGTCTTCGAAAAACCATACGCCGTCCGGCTTGCCCGCGCGGGCAAATAACTCCTCCATCAACGCGATCCACAAATCCGCATAGGTTTCCGTCATATCCAGAATCCAGTCCGGGTCGAGCGCCATGCCCATCAACAGATTCTCATGGCCGGTGATCGGATGGATGCTTTCGAAGACGTTCACGCCGGACCAGCAAAAAAAACGGTTTTTTGCGGCGCACTTCGTCTTTTCCGCCGTATACGCGTCGAAATTGATGCGCCGCAGCTCCGGCGTCAGCAGTGGTTTGGCCTTTTCCTCCCAGTCGCTGCGGTCGTTGATCGCGTAACCGAGATGCTCCGGCGTCGAATCGTGCTGCAAGTGACGGCGCATGGTGGCGCCGTTGCAGTCGACGAAAGTCTGCGTTTCGCCGTCGTCGGCGAGTATCCGGTCGGCCACATCGGGGTTCAGGGCGAGCTTGAATGCCCACGATTCGCCGATATCGAAGCCGAAATCATAATCAGGCTCCAGGCCGCTTTCTTCCCAGCGCCGCTGGGTGTGGGCCCAGAAGTGTTCGTGGCAGCCGATCCGGTCCACGCTTTGGTGTCGTAATTGCCGGACGATTCGTTCGATGCCTGTCATTTCACTCATGCCGAACTCCTTTTGATGAATCGTTTACTAATTAATTTAGTATAGCATTATTGAAGGTCAAGCAATGGAATCGTTTTCGTGAAAAATATTTTCCGCTCGGAATGGAAAAAAACGGGAGAATCGAGCGTTCGCCGGTCGGTGTTGTCTTGTATTTCGGGATGGAAGTTATATATTATGGCAGGTAACAAAAACGAAAGGTGGTAAAGAACACGGAATACGATTACATTTGACATTTTTTGAATAGTTTTTAAACTTTCAGTAAAGTTCGCACTGGAAACCGCAAATTTTCAATGGGAGAGCTGTTGCTGGAGGGTAGCGTTTATTTTCATTTGACGCTCCCTTTTGCATTCTTCCATGGGCTATTGCGGTGCCTCAGAGCGATGTGAATGGGGGCGTCTTTTTGTGCGGCGAAAGCTGAAGCAAGCAATGTCGAGTGATGCATTCCGTGTTCATTGAGGTGGTTTCGGTTTTTGAAACTACCGCTGTCGTCTGTTTTTTTGTGAAAGTAAAATTTTTTAATTGACTTTCGGTAAAGTTCGCACTGGAAACCGCAAATTTTCAATGGGAGAGCTATTGCTGAGAGGGGTTTGTGTCTGTTTGCGGCGCTCCCTGTCTGTATAGACTCCAGGGTCGGTTTTTTGCGGTGGTTCGGGTAAAAATGGGGGGTGCCGGATTATGGTTCGGCATCTCCGATCAAGGAGTATCGAATCATGAAATGCCGTCAATGTGAGAGTGAATTGTCCGAGGAGGCCAACTTCTGTCCGGAATGCGGAAATCCAACGCCGCACCTGGCCGAGAAGGTCCGGCAGGATGAGCTGAAATTCTGCGAAGTGTGCGGAGCTTGCAATTCCCGCCAGGCGCAGTGCTGCCGGAATTGCAAGCATTTTTTCAGTGCGGATGCCGCCGGTATCATCAACGGCGGCGGGTCGCGGCAGTGAAAGAAAGTGGCGTTTTTTTGTTTTTACGGATTGTATTTGAGAAAATCGACGATATATTACCAGTAGGAATATAGCGATCAGTTCGGGAGGTGGGATCATGAAAAAAATAGTTTTGACGTTGTTGGCCTTGTCGATCGGCGGGGCCGGACTGTTGATTATTCCCCAGGCGATGTATTCCGGCGGCAAATGCACCAAATGCAAATGTGCGGTTTTTGTTTCCAAGAATCTTTCCAGCAAGTGCATTTGCGGTCATGATGTCTCCGCACATGAAAACGGCCGCTCCAACGCTCCGACCCTGTGAGCCTTTGGGGATTCCTGAAATTGCGGTGGTGGATGAGCACCATCAGGTTCTGTGCCACTGGGCGCGGCTGCATCGGGAATCCGGCAGGCGTCTGGCGGTATTGACGCTGGATCACCATACCGATGTATTGCCCGCTTACGGCTCCCGGCCGCAGGCGGGTTTCTGTTTTTCCCCGGAAGGCGTGGAGCTGGCGGTCGCGGCGCTCCATCACGACGAGCATCTCGACTGGGCGCTTCGAAGTGGAATTTGTGCTTCCTGTACGGTGATTGCACACGAAAATTTCACGCCGTGCGCGCATGACGCCATGGAGGTGATTTGCGATCCCGGCTGGCCGGAGGCCGCCGAGATCTTCGCCGGTTCGGAGCGGGCGCGGCGGATGGCGGAACGGGTCCTGGAGGCGGATTTTCTGCGTTCGCAATTGGCCAGGTCCCGTTTTTGGGGAACGGGGGATGCGATGCCGGTGCTGGATATCGATCTGGATTATTTTCTGACTCTGCGGGCGCTGGATCCGGCGGATGCTTCGGTCTGGATGGAATTGGTGCGGAACGCCGCGCTAATCACCGTTTCCCGGGAACGGGACTGGGTCCGGATTCTGCGGCTGCCCGGTGAAAACTGGGATGCCGATGGGTTGCTCGAACAATTGTTGCGGCGGGTGGCGGGATGAAAAAAGTAATTCGCCAGGCGATCGGGGTTGTGCTCCGGTGCTGTCTCGCGGTGGTGATTCTGGTTTGCTTTCTGATCGGATGCGCGGACCGGTTTATTTTTCAGCCGCCACCGCAGCGTTCCGAGCCGGGGCCGGACATGCATCTGGTGGAGGTGGCGCCGGAGGTGCGTATCGGGGTTTTGCTGCTGTTGGCGGAAAGCGCGCAGGCGCCGGTTCTGTTGTATTGCCATGGCAACGCCACCGATCTCTTTGAATTGGAGGAGTATCTGGCGGAATATCCCGCCCATGGCTTCAGTGTCGCCGCGCTGGATTACGAAGGATATGGCGCGAGCTCCGGGAAGCCGTCGGAGGGGAATTGCTACCGGGACGCGGAGGCGCTTTACCGTTGGTTGACCGAATACCTGAAAATTCCGGCGCAGCAGATTTACATTTACGGACACTCGGTCGGTTCGGGACCGGCGTGTTATCTGGCGGAGAAGTACCCGGCCGCCGGATTGATTCTGGAGGCGCCTTTTCTCAGCGCGTTCCGGGTGGTGGCGCCGCTGCCGCTGCCGTTCGACCGCTTTCCCAACCGGCGGCGGATCGGCAATATCCGGATGCCGGTGCTGATTATGCACGGACTTCAGGACGAGGTGATTGCGTCGGAACATGGCCGGAAGCTGTGGGAGTTGGCCAACGAGCCCAAAGAGTGGTGGGCAATCCCCGACGCCGGGCACAACGATATTCTATGGCTGACCGGTACGGCTTACTGGGAGCGGTTGCGGAATTTTACAGCAGAAAGACTCTAGCGGACTCCTTGCACAAAAGCGATTCCGGTGTTATATTTCCGTTTATGCGTATCGATGGAAAAATCTGGTGGTTCCTGGTGGCGGTGCTGGTGGCGGCCGCCGCCGGCATTGCCGTCGGCTCCGGCGGTCTCTTGCCGCTGCATGCGCCTTTCGCGGAGTGGACCCGGGCCCAGCAGGTGGTCCTGTCGTACCGTTGCTGGCGGGTGCTGACCGCGTTTGCCGTCGGCGGCGCTCTGGCAACCGCCGGGATGGCCTATCAGGCGGTGTTGCGCAATCCGTTGGCGGAACCGTATATTCTCGGCGTGTCCGGCGGCGCCAGCCTCGGCGCGGCGTTGGCGTTGTGGCTCGGCATCGGCGCCGGCTGGGTTTTCGGAGTGCCGGTGGCGGCATTCGGCGGAGCGCTGGCGGCGCTGGGGCTGGTCTGGACGGTCGCCGGGGGACGCCGCAATGAATTTTCCCAGAATATTCTCCTGGGCGGCGTGATCGTATCGGCGCTGTGTTCCAGCATTCTGATGTTCATCATCAGTGTGATGGGGGCGACGAAGCTCAACAGCATCACCTGGTGGATGCTCGGCAATCTGTCCGGCCAGAATCACCAGGTGGTGACCTTCGCGGCGGCGGCCGGGGTGGTGGGGACCGGTCTTTTGTGGCTCTTCGGCCGCGAGGCGAACGCGCTGGCGCTCGGTGGGGAAATGGCGCACGGCTTCGGCGTGTCGCCGGAGCGTACCGGAAAAATTCTTCTGCTTACCGCCTCGTTTCTGGCTGCGGCGGCGGTTTCCGCCGCCGGGATCATCGGTTTCGTCGGGCTGGTGGTGCCGCATATGCTGCGGCGCCTCTTCGGCGTCGATCACCGCCGGCTGTTTCCGCTGGCGCTGCTGGCGGGGGGGGCGTTTCTGGTGGTCTGCGACACGGCGGCGCGATTGATTTCGCCGGTGCGCGAGCTGCCGGTCGGGGTGATTACCGCGGTGATCGGCGCGCCGTTTTTTCTGTGGCTGCTGCATCGCCAACGGCAGGGGGATGTATGAAGCCGATTTTGGAATGCCGGAAGCTGTCGTTTGCCTACCGCCCGGAGGTGCCGGTGCTGGAGGAGGTGTCTTTGGAGTTGTATCCGGGGGATTTTATCGGCCTGATCGGTCCGAATGGAGCGGGAAAAAGTACGATTCTCGGATTGCTGAGCGGCTATTTGCGTCCGGATGCCGGGGAGATTTATCTGGATGGCCGGCCGCTGGCGGCATTCCGCTCGCGGGAACGGGCGCGGAAGATGGCGCTTTTGCCGCAGTCGGTGTATGCCATGCTGCCGTTTACGGTGCGTCAGCTGGCGGCGCTGGGACGGACCAGCCGTCTCAGCCGCTGGTGCGCGGCGTCCCGGCATGACCGGGCCGTGGTCGAGGAGGTACTGGAACTGCTGGGGCTGCGGGAATTGGCGGAAACAACGTTGTCGCGGCTGTCCGGCGGCGAACGGCAGCGGGCGTTGCTGGCGGCGGCACTGGCGCAGGAGCCGGAGGTGTTGTTGCTGGACGAGCCGACTTCGGCATTGGATCTGGGCCATGCGGCGCAATTCATGCGCCTGATTGCGCGGTTGAATCGGGAGCGCGGGTTGTCAGTATTGGTGATTTCGCACGATTTGGAATTGGCGGCGCGTTACGCCGACCGGCTGATTCTGCTGCGCGGAGGAAAGATTCTGGCCGCGGGGGAGCCGGGACGGATATTGACTCCGGAGCTGATCTTCGATGCCTACGGCAGCCGGGTTGCGGTGGTTTCCGGCGTACACGGTGAGCCGCTTTTATCGCACTTGGAACGCTGAATTGCTTGACGGCGACGGCGAAAACTGCGCACCATCGCCAGCACACCGAAGTAGGTGATCGGGGTCATGATCAGCGTCAGCAGCAGTCCGCCGATGAAAAAGGCGGCGACCAGATCCCAGCCGAGGCTCCACAGTGTCTGGTAATCCTGGTTTTCCAGCACGGCGGCCATCGTGCTCTCGATTTTTTCATAGGTGAGTGTGCCGCCCATGATTTTGCTGCCGACGTAACATTGCGCCGGATAGATGATAAAGATGGTGAAGTGATTGGTCAGCAGCGTTCCCAGTGTGGCGCCGATTTTGCTGCCTTTCAGCAGAAAGGCGGTGGGAATGGAGCAGGCCAGCTGCAAACCGAACGGAATCAGGCAACCGTAGAACATGCCGATGGCCCAACCGCGGGCGATGTATTCCGGGCTGGCTTTTTCCCGCACGATTTTGCGGTACAGGAGACGCAGTTTCACTTTCAGCCAATGGACGGTTTTCATCAGAGACACCTCTTTATCATTAAACCCTGAATATAAATATAAATGTAAGGTAATCGCTCCGGTGGTGCTTTGCAACCGGGGCTTTATTAGAATTTCGTTAGTTTTTTGATTTATCCGACCAACGTTTCCAGCCGGTTCAACAGCTGATAGCCCGGACGGTCGAAAAATACGCCGCGTCCCGGCACTTCCGGCGTCATTCCCCGCAGGAAACAATACCAGACGCCGCCGAAGTGTTTTTCCCATAATGTTTCATCCCAGCCGCCGAGGCGCAGCCGCAGATACTTGACCAGCGCCACCGAATACAAGAGATATTGCAGAATGTAACCGGATTCCCCCATCACTTCCGGCAGCGACGCGACAGCGAAGTTGCTCCATTTCGCCTGCAGCCGGTTGGACTTCCAGTCGGCGAGGTAAAAGCGGCCTTCGGCTTCGAATATCAAATCGACGATGCCGTTGAGATAGCCGCCGGTGACATCCGGCGCATTCCAGCGCGGTGTGGCAACGGCGAAGCGTTCGCGGGCGTATGCGGCGACGGCTTCATACAGATCGCGCTGGGTGAAGCCATGGCGGATGCCGAAGTGGAACTCCAGTTCATTCAGCCGGTTATCGCGCGGCAATTCGGCGAGGCGCAGAGACTTCCGGTCCGGAAGCATCAATGGCGCTTGCAGCACATCGGCCAGCAGTTGCAGCGTCCGGTTTTCGCGCCAGAGCCGGTCGCGTCCGCTGCGAAGACCGTATTCGTCCAGCGTTCGGCGCACCGGTTCGGCCCACTCTGCGGAAGAGGCGGTGAAGTCGATGGATTCCAGAATCTTGTGCCAGGCGCTTCCGGTCTGGGTGCCGCCGGGAAAATCGAAGATATCCGCGTCGGATTGCTCCTCCGGCGCCGGAAGGACGTCCTCGGCGGCATCGTCGTAATCCTCGACCGCCTCCGCCGCGTTCCGGGTCAAGCCGGAATAGCTGGTGATTTGCCAGCCGCGATCCAATTGCAGCGACAATGCCGGCAGCTCCAGGCGGATTTCGTGGTCGCCGGTAAAGCGGTAACGCGCTCCTGCCGGCGGCACCGGG
Source organism: Victivallaceae bacterium (assembly GCA_031549115.1). Taxonomy (GTDB): domain Bacteria; phylum Verrucomicrobiota; class Lentisphaeria; order Victivallales; family Victivallaceae; genus JAVBQJ01. The sequence goes on along the minus strand of JAVBQJ010000015.1, from coordinate 1,113 downwards.
GCGGCGTCGATCCGGTACGGCGCCGGGATTTCCGGTTCCCGTTCGCATTGCAGCAAGCAGGACAAATAGTCGTCGGAGTAGGCAAAGTCGCGCATCCGGAACAACCAGTCCCAGGCGCAGCTCCGTTCGCCCCGGCCGCGCCCGTATTTGCCCCAGAAAATGGTGCAGCGGTACTTGGCGCGGGTCACCGCGACGTAAGCCAGGCGCAGCAGCTCCTGCAGGCGCTCGCTCTGGTAGCGCAATGCCGCTTCCGGATCGGCGCCCAGATCGTACTCGGCGGCGCCGGCGGCGTTGTGATAGACGTCGAGGCGGTTGTCGCTTTGCGCGTGCCAGGCGAATTGCGCGGGCAGGAACACCAGCGGGAATTCCAGGCCTTTGCTGGCGTGAACGGTCATGATTTTCACCGCCGCCCGGTCGGTTTCGAGCAACTGCTCGTATTCCTCCGGCTGCGAGTCGGCGCTGTCGGCGATGGCGCGGTTCAGGAAGTGCACGAGCGAACGCGGCGACAATTCCCGGCGACGGCTCTGCTGCTGCAACAGATCGCCCAATTGCAATAAATTGGTCAGTTGCCGTTCACCGGTATCGAGGCGGGGAAAGCGGGCCAGCACTTCGAATTCCCGCAGCATCGTCTGAAACATTTCGATGAAGCTGCGGCGATGCCACAATTGCGACAGGTATTGAAAGCGTTCCTGCATCCCGGCGAGCTCGATGCCGTTCTGCTGCAGCCGGATCAGTCCGGCCAGATCGTAGCCCCCGACCGCCGTCGCCAGCGCCCGGATCACCAGATCGCCCCGGCTCGGCGCCAGCACCGCCTCCAACAGCGTTTGCAGCTCCCGGGCTTCGGCGGAGCCGAAGATATTGCCGGTACGGGTGAATACCGCCGGGATGCCCAAAATGTTCAGACGCTCCTGCAGCGTCAACCCCATATGGGAGGCCGGAACCAGAATGGCGATGTCACTGGGACGTACCCCGGCATAATCGCGCTCCGGCAACCGGATGTCGCGGTCGTGAAGCACGGCGAAGCAGCGGTTGACGCATTCGGTCAGCATGGCATCGGTGTTGCACTCCGGGTTGTAGTAAATTTCCAGCGCGCTGCCGGGGAGGGGGGCGGGT
>JAVBQJ010000060.1:0-23983 GCA_031549115.1 Victivallaceae bacterium | reverse complement strand
CCCTGGCCGACCTCGTCCGGCGAGCCGAATTCGGCGGCGGCGCGCGCGAAGCGTTCGGCTTCCGGCACACCGTCGTTTTCCAGCTGCGCGGTCATCTCGTCGAAGTAGTTTTCCAGCTCCAGCCGGGTGTCGCGGGCGATTTCGGGATCGTCCTCCAAAGGGCGCGTACAGGCGCGAAGAAAATCATCCTGATTCTGCATGGTATCCCCCCGGTGTCAGGCGAAAAGCAAGCTGTGCAACGCTCCCAATACCACTTCGGTATCCTCCAACTTCCGAGCCAGCTCCCGGGCGCCGGCGGCGGTCAGCCGGTAATATTTGCGCGGCTTCGCCTGGCTCATGTCCCATTCGCTTTCGATGCAGTGCTGCACCTCGAGCTTGTGCAAACACGGGTACAGCGTCCCTTCCTTCCAGCGAAACGCGCCGCCGCTGCGCTCTTCGACCTCGCGGATGATCTCATAACCGTACATCGGCCGCCCCGCCAACAGCTTCATGATGATCGTTTCCGTCACCGACCGCAAAGAATCCGCATTCCGGTTGTTCATGGACACCTCCATTTGGTTTACTATAATTATACATCGATATTCTATGTATGTCAATGATCGATGCATAAAAATTCGGCTTTTTTTTGTCGGAGCTCTTGACAAATGATTTGATATACACTATAATTGATATATAGATCACTTTGAGAAATGCAACCCGGAGATGGAATGGAAGAAGCCGGACAATTGAAGCACCGGATGGTGTATGACCGCCTGATCCAGGTGATTTGCTCGGATGCGGTGCAGATCGGACAGCGGTTGCCGTCGGAGCGGGAGCTGTCGGATCGCCTCGACGTCAATGTCGGCACGGTACGGCGCGCGTTCCGTGAGCTTCTGGCTTCGGGGATCGTCGAAAAACGGGTCGGCTCCGGCACCTATCTGCGGCAGAATCTGCGCAGCAGCTGGGAGGAGCAGCCGTTCAATCTGCTGGCCGCGGGGCCGACTTCCAACCCGACCCAGCGCGAACTCATGCAGCTGGCGGTCAAAGTGGCGGCGGCGCATGGCCGCCAGTGCCGGTTGGTATTCTCCGACCCTTCGGAGGTGATCGAGCGCTTGAGCAGTTTCGTTCGCTACCAGCAGCCGACGATCACGATGGGCTTCACCGAACCGGCGATGCTCGCCGAAATGCAGCGGGCGCCGGAGTTGTTCGTAGTATTGGCGAACCGGCTCGACCATCTCGGCATTCCGTCGGTGGTATGCGACGACAATCACGGGATCCGGTTGTTGATGGAGCGGTTGCAGGCCGCCGGGCACCGGCGCATCGCGCTCTTTCGCAGCAGCCTCCAACTGCCGCCCGAAGCGGCGCAAAGCGCGGTCGACGAAGTCCAGAGCGCGGTATGGAAAAGCTGCATGGGCTCCGATTTCGCCCCCGAATTGAGTGTGTGGGCGCGGCTGGAAGCCAATTGCGATCCGATGGACTCGGCGTTTGAGGTCATGTGCCGGAGTGCGGAAAAGGTGCGCTTCACCGCGCTCCTGTGTCTGAACGATGAAATCATGCTCGGCGCCATTGCCGCGTTGCGCCGGGCGGGCCTGCGGGTGCCGGAGGATGTTTCGGTGGTGTCGGTCGGCAACACCAGTTTGAGCCGGTACGCGTTTCCGTCGGTGACCTGTTACGATCCGAATCTGGCCGAGCACCTGAATCAGGCGTTTGCGTTGTTGGAGCACAATCACAATTATCCGGAGAATTGCGACAAGTTGCGTCTCGTCAATCCGATTCTGATGCAGCGTGAAAGTATTTGTCCGGTCGTTCAATAAAAAAAGTCGAAACTATAACCAAAGGAGATTGAGCATGAAACGGAAATTTACCCTGATAGAACTCTTGGTCGTGATTGCGATTATCGCGATTTTGGCCAGCATGCTGCTGCCGGCTTTGAGCAAGGCGCGGGCGGCGGCCCAGGCGATCAAGTGCACCGCCAACATGAAACAGCAGGGACTCGCGGCGCTGCTGTATTCGGATCAGAACGATGGATTCATCCTTCCGGTTCTGGGCGCCGCCGGAGATATCTACAGTGCCTGGTTTGTACTGATGGCCGATATATTGACGCCGGGAGCCACATTTCATCCGGTTTTTCTTTGTCCTTCGGCCTCGGTGGGGTATGGCACCGGAGACACGATGCTGGGGTACGGAGCCAATGGCGGTCTTTCCCGTTTCGCCTCCGGAAGCTGCTTCGGGGAGTCGGATAAAGAGTGGCGGCGGATCACCTATTGGAAGCAGCCCACGGCGGCGGTCCAGCTCTTCGATCTGGGGAACACCAGTTACATGGGGGCGTGGTGGGATGTCGATGGCAGCTGGGCCAATTCCGGGCGGCATAACAGCGGCGCGAATGTTCTGTTTCTCGACGGTCATGTGACCAGGGAACCGCAGACGGTGTTTCAGACGCCCATTCATGTCTGGTACCCGGCGCACAACAACTGAAGGAGAACTCCGGCGATGTTGAAATTCTGGTTGAGTTGGCTGCTGCTGGCGGCGGGAAGCGCGGGCGCCTGGGTGGTGCATGGACCGGCGGAGCCGACTCCGGCGGAACGTACCGCGGTCCGGGAGTTGGAACATTACCTCGCCATCGCCGCCGGTCCGGCGCAGGAGGCTTGGCCGGATGCGGAATTTTTTGTCGGCACCGTCCCCGCCGGTATGAAAATTCCGGGATTGGAGCAGTTGGAGGAGGAGGAGTGGAAGTTGATACCGGCCGGGAAACGGCTGGTTATTTACGGCGGCGGCGACCGGGGGACACTGTATGGCGTTTATCGCTATATCGAGGACAAGCTGGGCGTCCGGTGGTGGAACCGGCAGGAGGAATATGTGCCGAAAACGGCCGACCAGCCGGTGCTGGTGGAAGAGGAGACCGGGAAGCCGTTTTTCGCGGCCCGGGAGGTGTTCCGCTTCGATCTGCCTTGGGACGGGGGGCGCTTTCAGGCACGGCAGCGGATGAACCGCGACGGCAATTTCACGCTGCCCGCCGAATATGGAGGCGGTCTGGAATTCGGCCGGCCCGGTTTTGCCCATACGTTTGAGCAATACATTCCGTGGGCCGAATATGGCGAGAGCCATCCGGAATTTTTCTCATTGGTGAACGGGAAACGGGCCGGGGGGCCCGGAGGCCAGATTTGCCTGACGAATCCGGAGGTGTTGCAGTTGATGATCCGGAAGCTGGATGCATTCATTACCGAAAGCGAACAGCAGGCGGAAGCGGCCGGATTGCCGCCGCCGCGTTTTTATGAGCTGTCGCAGAATGACAACATTGTCTCCTGCCAATGTCCCGATTGCGTGGGGTCGGACAGCCGCTGGGGCGTGTCCGGGACCCTGATCCGGTTTCTGAATGAAATCGGTGCGGCGATTGAAGAACGCCATCCCGACGTGGCGATCACCACGCTGGCCTATCTGCAGACGGAAATCCCGCCGACCGGGGACGTGAAGGCGCGCTCCAATGTCTGGATCCGGTTGTGCGATACCGTTTCCAGCCAGGCGCAATCGCACCGGGCGCCGGGCAACGGGCAATTCGTGGAGCGATTGGAAGCATGGCGGCGGGTCGCGCCGAATCTGCTGATCTGGGATTATTCGATCACTTATCCACAGGTGGAAGCGCTGTTGCCTTTTCCAAGCGAATTCCTGATCGCGGAAACGGTACGGATATTGGCGGAAGCGGGGTGCAAAGGCATTTTCTTCGAACACGAAATTCCATTTGCCGCGGACATGTACGATTTAAAAGTATACATGGAGGCGAAATTGATGGAAGATCCGTACCGGGATGCCGGGGCGCTGTATGCGGATTTCCTGCGGCTCCATTATGGACCGGGGGCGGAGGCGGTCGGTTTTTACCGCGATTCTCTGCGACAGGGCGCCCTGGCGGCCGCGCCGCGTATCCCGTTCGGTTCGGCTTCGATCAACGCGTATGCTTCGATGCTGCCGCTGCCGGCACTGCTGGAGGTGCAAAAGCGTTTTGATGCGGCGGAACAGGCGTTGCGGGAGGAGCCGGTTTTCCGGCGGCGTCTGCATCGGGCCCGGTTGGGGCTGGATTTTCTGACCTTCAAGGGCAGCAGCATTTATCGCACCCAGTGGAGAGAGGCCGGGAACGACCCGGAGGCCTATCCGATCGATAACGCGCAGGTAAAGCGGCGCCTGTTGGATACCTGTGCGGAATTGGAAGCGGATTATCCGGAGTCGACCGAACACTATGCATTTCGGAAAAACTTTGAGGAGGCGCTGGAAAGCATTGCCAGGAATGCCGAGGTGGTGCTAAAGAATACCGGAGCGCCCGCCGGTTTTGAAAACCGGCCGCATACCGCTTATTCCGCATTGGATTTTGCCCGTTATGACGGGGACGGCGCACAATGGGAGGTCGTTTATGACGATGACGCGGAAACCGGAGTCGCCGCCAAAATTTCCGATATTGTCACCAGCACGTATTATTCTTTGCCGTTGGAGGCTGGAATTTACAGCGCCCTGACCAAACGCAGCGTGGGGTCGCTGGTGTTGCCGGAGGCGGAATTGTTGCAGCCGGGGTATCACTGGTATCATTTCACGGTTGAGTTGGACACCTCCTGCTATTTGTACTTCACCCGGTCGTGGAGTTTGCAATTGCACTTCGCCGGGATCGAGCCGGGGCGGTACCGGATCTGGTGCCGGGTGGCTTACCAGCGCGACCGGGACCGGAATACGATCGCGCTGGAGCGGGTGGTGCTGGAAAAACTCCAGGATTAGTGTCGTGTCAACGCAAACCGGCCCCCGGCTGAATCGCAATCTTGCTCCAAATTTTGCGTTGACACGACACCGGCGAGTTCGCCCACTACGTGCCGGCGCAGTTCGGCACGCTGTCGTGCGAACGCTGAGAGTCGTTTTGCCGCCGCCGCCAGTTGATGTAAAACAATAGGAACGTACCGAACGCGGCGGCGGTGAAAATGAAATCCCACAAGTAGATATTCTGGTAATTGCCGGTCCAATCGAGCACCAGGCCGCCGCCGAGTCCCCCGAGCGCCATCAGAATGGAGCGGAACAACGCGTTGGCGCTGCAGAATTGCCCGTAGAGGTCTTTGGGCAGCGACGCGACGAAGACCGGAATGGTGCTGACCTGCTGGATGGTGTAAACCACCGCCAGCATCATGGTGGTGATATAGAAGCTCGCGTAGTCGCAGACGTAGAAGTAGCTGAAAAAATTGACTCCGATCACCGTGACGAGGCCGAGGCCGAATACGATCAACGGATTCCACCGGTCGCACAGATAGCCCAAAGGCAGGCACAGCGCCAGCCCGAGCACACTGCCCCACCCCATGATGGCGCCGTAATCCTGTACCGGAATCGCCAGCACGTCGCGGGCGTAAATCAGGTTGTACATGCTGCGGCAGATGGTGGAGACGTCGCTCAGCGCCATGGTGATGAAAAACGGGTAATAGTAGGGAATGCCGTAACATTCCTTGCAGTACGCGACGATCGGGGCGAACGGTCCTCCGGCTTTTTCATCGCGCGGCGGCGGCGGATAGTGCCCTTCGCGGACGGTGAATACGAGCACATACATGGTGATCAGAAAGGTCACCGCCAGTCCGCAGTAGAGCCACTCGATATGTTTCTCGGTCAACGGCAGCAGCCAGCGGCTGAAGCAGAAGTTCGCCGCCGCCTGGACCAGATTGAAGTACGACATGAAGCGTCCCAGGTACGCCTTCGGCAGCACATCCGGAAAGACATACCAGAATACCGCTCCCGGAATCATGAACACCAGATTGAACAGCACGATCAAAATTGCCAGCACGGCGACCGGCCCATACCCGTTCAGCCACGGCAGTTGCATGTCCAGGGCGGCGCCGATTCGGCCGCTCCCGCCGATCAACAGCAGAATCACCGCGATGGCCGGCACCGTCCACAACAGATACGGCAGGCGCCGCCCCCGCCGCGTCCGGGTCCGGTCGCTGGCGTAACTGACCACCGGATTGACGATGGTGGTGATGGCGTACGGCACGGTGGTGACGAAAAACGCGATCCAGGTATTGCTGAGCCCCAGGTCCTTGAATTGCACCGGGAATACCATGTAGGTGGTCAGCAGCAGCAGCGAAAACCCGATGGCGGCGGTCAGCAGCGCCGCCATGACCGCGACCAGGCCGCCGACGGTATAGCCGATGGCGTTGACCTGCCGCTCCTCCGGAATCGGGGCTGGAAACTGCCGGGCGCGCCGGTGATGGAAAAAATTGCGAATCCACACGACTTTCATATTCTGCGGGTACTTTGCCGATATTGACCCGGCGGCACGGCGGACGGGTGCAGCTGCCGGTAGCGCAACGGCGACATGCCGTAGAATTTGCGGAACTGATGCGAAAAGTAATTGCTGTCGTTGAAGCCGGTCGCGAATGCCACTTCGGTGACGCTGCGGCGGGAGTCGCACAGCAGCGCCGCGGCCTTGCGCAGGCGCATTTCCAAAAGATAGTGAATCGGGGAGCGGTTCAAAGTATGCGTGAAGGTGCGGCGGAAGGTGCCGATCGACATACCGGCTTCGCGCGCCAGATCGGGGAGTTGGAGCTCGGAGCGGAGGTTTTTCTCCATGAATGACAATACCCGGCCGATCGGCCCGGCGTAACGGTAGAGGCGGCTGTTGGCGGCGACTTCGCAATGCCGTCCCAGATGCAGCAAAAGGCCCCAGAAGTTGACCAGGCTCGCGGCCCGGAACCCGGCGGACTGCTCCTGCAGCTCGTGCTGGATGGCCTGGGTGTACTGCTCCGCCTGCGGCAAATAGCGGGCCGGAATATGCAAATTGCCGGAGGTGCGGCGATTGAGATTCAGCTCCGGCTCGACGTGGAACAGCAGTTGGAAGCCGGGCAGGGCGTTGAGTTCGTCGGCGATCGGCGCCAGGGCGCTTTCGACGAAGATCAGGCTGTACAGCGTCAGCAGCTCCAGATTGTCGTAGGCATGCTTCTGTCCCGGGCGGATCAGGGAGATATGGCCGGAACCGATTTCGAAGTTTTCATCCTGGAAGCGGTGGATGCCGCGTCCGGACTGCACCAATACCAGCTCGTAGAAGTCATGGGAGTGCTCGGGTTCGCCGTTGTTGTGATATTTGCTCTTTACCACCGACAAATCCGGATTGGCGGCGGTGGTGTAATCGGAAAAATTGAAAATCGCTTCCATGGTCATAACTCCGGACGCCATTCCAGCAGCAGCGGCTGCAGCGGCGCCAGTTCGAATTCCAACGGTTGAATTTGTTCGGTCAGGCGGTTCCACAAGGTCCCGGTGCCGTGCGTTTCCAGCCGTACCGGTACTGTTTTTTGCTGATAATTGACCAGATTGAGCAACTGCCCTCTTCCATAAGGAACGCTGCGGCAGAACAATTCCTCCGGCGTCGCCACCGTGACCGGCAGTTCGCCGAGTGTCCGCCGCAACGATGCCGCCAATTCCGCGGGAGCAAGCGGGGCAATGACAACCCGTTCGGCTTCGGGAATCTCCCGGCCGTATTGGTCGCGCCGGAGCGCCTCGGGGTTACCGGCGAGGATGCCGCCGGCGGCGGCGAATTCCCGCAGTGCCGCCGGCGCGGCGCGGGAAACGTGCGTCGAATCCGGGACCACGATCAGCTTGATGGCCGGATCGATGCCGTTTTGCAATTGCGATTCGGTGACGAAGCCGACCCGGTAGCCGGAGAAGGCGCTTTCGCGGTACCATTCCCGCAGCGAGGCAAAGGCCGGCGTGCCGTCCAGCGTCATCGACACGGGCGAATACAGCAGTACCGCCTTCGGCACGGCCGCCGTGAACGCGGCGATTTCGTCCGCCAGGCGGTTGCCGTCGAGTAGCGCCCGCGCCTGCTCCTCGATCGCGCCGGGGCGCATCGCGATGTTGTAATTCAGATCGCGGGAGACGGCGGCGCGGTTGACCGGGGTGATGTCGACCCAGACCCAGGTGGCGAGCGCGACGGCGCCGGTGATGTATTGCTGAAAGGTGGCGGTGTAAACGTGGCCCGGCCGCATCGGCGTGCGGACATTGTCCGGAATGACGTGGTTTTCGGTATTGGCCACCCCGGCGCGGCCGGTCGACACTTGGAATTCATGGCCGAAAGCGGTGCTCTCCCAGTCGACGCAGAAACGGGAATCGCGGCTGTTCGGAAACATGGTGTTATCGTTGCCCTGGTAGTCGCTTGCGGCGCCGATCTGCTCCGGATCGACGCCGTGATCCAGTGTGGCCGGATCCAACGCCGGGCCGATCATGATCTTGGCCATCAACGGTACGCCGGGGAAACGCGCACGGACCGCGTCGGCGAACCAGGCGTGAAAGTCGGCGAAAGCCTGCTGTTTGCAGCGGTTGAATTCATACCGGAATACCGGGTTGGCGCGGTGCCGGTCGAACAATTCCTGCCAGGAGGCTACAGCGAGGCCGGTTTGCTCCGAAAACTCCTCCGGGGTGCCGAAGTTTTCTGCCAGATAACGCCGGAAGTGTTCCCGGGCGAATGCTTTGTCCGGATCGAAGCCGATGTAGGCGGGTTCGTTGGTGATGGTGATGCCCTGCAGCGCCTCCCGGTACGGCGACGCGGCGACCGCCGGGAGCACCCGGTCCAGATAGGCTTGCAGCATGCGCCGGGATTCCGGATGGTTGACCTCGTAATTCAGGAAACCGGAATTGGAACGCAGCTCCGGGTGTTGCGCCAGCCACCATGGCGGCGTGTAGTGCGGCGACAGCAGGAGATTGACCTTGATGTCGTGTTCCCAGGCGCGCCGCAACGCCGTCAATACATACCGCTCGAGGTAGCTCCCGTCGAAAGCGTCGAGCTCCGGTCCGGGCAGCACGTAGGCGGGGCCGACTTCGATCTGGATGAAGTTGGCGCCGAGCTCGCGCAACAGCGGTATGTCTTTCACCACGTCTTCGAAGTGGCCGTAACCGGTGAACAGCACCGGAGCGAGGCTTTCGCCGCCGTCACTGGAGCGCATCCGGGCGTACGGCCGGCCGTTTTCGAGTACGGCCGGACTGGAGACATAGCGGTGCGTCGGCGGCAGCTCGGGGAGCTGCAGCAGTGCGGCGACCCGGTCGTGGATGGCGGCCAATCCATCCACGGCGAGGGCGCAGCGTTCCAGATAGTAAACCCGGTCTTCGGGTTGGGCAATGGCGTCGCGGAGCTGTCGCAGCAGCTGTAACCCGTGATCGAGCACCGCCAGCGGCATTGCGATGTAGAGAGAATGCAATTTTTCGCCGGCCAGTTGCCGGAGGGCTTGCGCCTGCTGTTGCAGGTCGTCAAGCCGTTCGTTTTCGTAAGCCAGCAGGTCGATTTTTTCGGCGCGGAAGCTGCCGAGCTCCCGGGCGCCGGCGAAGAAGGCAAGTTCGTACGCGCCGACCGGCAAGGCTTCGAGCGGAAACCAGAAGCGCGCCGAGTAGCCGGTGGCGGCCTCGGGCGCTGCGATTGCGCGCAGCAATTGAAAGCGTTCTTTGCCGTCGGCGTCGCAAAGTCGCGCCGTCAGGCGCCCTTCGTTTGCGTCAAGGCCGGTGACGGTGACGGTTCCGGCCGCAATGCGGCTGTCGGGCGCCTGCGCCCAATCGAGCCGAAACGGAGGGGTATCCGGCGGCAGCGAGGATGCTTCCGGGAACTCCGGGACGATTTCCAGCCGGTCGAGCCAGACCCCGTCGGTGCGGGATTCGGAGATGATGACCAACGGCGAATTGCCCTCCGCGTCGAGATCGCCGGCCTGGACCGAAAACGGAAATTCCACCGTCTGCCACTTTTCACTCGCCGGTTGCAGCGGGAAACGGAGATTCCAGTTCGGTCCGAGGGCGATGGACAACCCGGCGCACGGCGTGCCGCGCAGGTCGCAGCGCAACCGGTAGCGTTGATCCGGCTGCAGCCGCACCGTGGTGGAGAGGGCGCCGTAAACCTGTGGCGTCAACGGCACCGGGTTGGCGATATACAGACAGCGCGAAGCATCGGACGGGTTGTCGCCGGCGATGCGCATTTCCACGGCGTCGTTGTTGGAGCGGGTGAAATCCCACTGTGCCGGAATTCCGGCGGCATCAAGCTCTTCGAAGGAGCCGTTGGGAATTTCGTAGGCGGCGATCCCTCCGGCGGTGACGAGGGCCAGCAAGGTGACAAAGAAACTGGTCGAGGACATGGCGGCGGTCTTTCGTTATGCTGCTTTAATATGCCGGTCCACGCCGGATATGGTCGGTTTTGTTGTTCCACAAGGCGTCTTCGGTCATTTTGTCGACGTGCATATCGGCGAAGAGGATGTTGACTTTGTCCTGGTGGCGCCCGCCGTAAGGGAAACCGCCGCCGGGGGTGGCGGCGGTATTGCGGTCGACCCAGAAGTCATGGATGGCGGCGACATTGCCGGGAGCCTTGTCGGCCAGTGCGAGCAATTGCGACGGGTTTTCGAGTTTGCTGTAAATGATGGTGGTGTCGCCCTGTGCGATGTACGGCATGAAGGCGCGGTTGGCGGTGAAGTCGGGCCACGGGGACTGGTCCCAATCGGTGATCAGCGGCTCCTGGCTCTCCGCCGGGCATTTGAAAATGCCGGAGGAAAACCATTGGACGCAGGCTTTCCGGGCGTCGGCGGCACTCATGGTTTTGTAGTTCTCGGGCATGCCGAAGTAATCCAGGACCCCGGCATTGCAGTTGGTCCACAACCGCCAGTACAGGCTGATTCCCTCCGGCATGCGGTCGTCCCGGTCATTGATATAGAGCGCCAGGCCGAGTCCGATCTGCTTGAGATTGCCGGTGCACTTGATCGATTGCGCCGCGGCGCGGGCTTTGCTCAACGCCGGCAGCAGCATGCTGGCGAGGATGGCGATGATCGCGATCACGACCAGGAGTTCTATCAAAGTAAAATGTTTTCTCATCCGAAGATCCCTGTCTTTTAAATGGCTTTTCCTATAGTATAGCCCGAAAAAAGAAAAACATCTTCAGTTATTGAAGAAAAAATCGGTGTTATCTGCCCAAATCGTGTTTTTCATCCAATCGTTGGTTTACTGTTCGCCGCCGGTGCGGCGGCCTCGTCCGCTCCATGTGTAGATGGAATTGCCGCTCACGCTTCCAATTCCATCTACACCATCGCTACCTCGGACGGCTTCCGCTCACCTCCCGGTTCGCTTGCTGTACGTTTCGCCCCTTTCGAGGCGGCTGCGCCGCCTGGGGCGACCAGCAGTATCCGCCTGCTGGACCGGCGTCTCCGTATGACGGAGTGCAGAACCGCCGCTTCGCAGCTCTATTCTTTTAATATTTTTAAAATTTTTTTTGGTCAGCGCAGGAATTCCTCCGGTGCCAGGTTGCGGCCGTAGATGCGGATGTCGCGCAGATCGCCTTGGAAGCAATCGGCCGGGTCGAACAGCCATTCGCAACGGGCGCCGACGGTCAGGTGGTTGATGCTGTCGTGCGCCGGATTGGGTTCGACCGGGACCGAACCGTCCGGTTGGCCGTCGACGAACAGCGTCAGATTCCGCAGGTCGTAGACCGCGGCGATCCGGTACCATTGGCCCGGCTGCAATACGGCGTTGGAGCGGTATTCGCCGCCGTTGCGCTTCAACAACAACTGGCCGTCGGCTTCGAGCGTCAACTCCATCTGCCCGTTGACGGTGCCGAAAATCCCCTGCCGTTGTCCCAGCCGCGCCGGACGGATGGCGATTTCGTAGGTCGAAGCGCCCGGCATCGCGGTGCCGCCCATGATCATCAGCGATTCGGTCCCGTCCAGCGTCAGCATCCCGGCGCCGTTTTCATCGCGGGCGAAGATGCTCCGGTCCGACGGCGCCACCGGCCCGTTGTGCTCGTGCCGATAGCCGGTATAGCCGAGGTGGCCGCCGCCGTAATCCTCGAATTTCAACGTGCCGTTGTGCTGGTAGCCGGAGGCGTCCAGCAGCAGCGTCCCGGTGTCGACGGCGCACGGGTAGTAGAAAAAGGGGACACGGCTGTTTTCGATCTCATAGACCCGGATGCCGCCCGGGGTCGCGATTGGCACCGGGGAGCTTCCCGGACGGCTGCCGCTTTCGACCCAGACCGGCAGCGTCTGAATCCGGTTGCCGGCGGCGTTTTCCAGCTCCAGATGGTAATAATCCAAGGTGTCGAGCGCGGACGGTACCGGAAACGCCCGGGCGAAGTCGACGTCGTTCCGGTTGAGCCCCTCGAGCTCCAGCCCGTTGCGCATCAGCCGGAAGCGACTGGGGTTGCGCCGGTGATCGGGAGGACCCCATGTCGCCTTGATCCGGCTCTGAATGAGCGCCTGATCGCCGGTCGAGTTGTTTGCCGGTTCGAGGGCGGTATCGCCGGGCACGCAGCCGTTGAAGCTCCAACTGAGATCGGCGGCGTCGACGAGCAGCGTGTTCCGGGTCGAACGCGCCCAGAACATCACATTGGTGCGCAGCGACGGATCGATCACGGTCGACGGGTTGTAATTCATCGCGAAATCCCGGTTGTCCCAATGGTAGCGCAGCCGCGGCGTCACCGCGCGCTCCCCGGCGAAGTCTTCGGAGGGGACGGTGTACTCGCGGATGGCGAATTGATCCGAAGCGACGCGTTCTTCCGGAAACGAATGCAGGATGGTTCCGGCGGTGTCGCAGATATCCAACGTGAAGCGGATTTCGCGCGGCGCGCCGGCGATGGGGAACGACATCACTTCGAAGTCCAGCGGCCGGGCGCCGAGCCGGATATTGGTGTAGTTGGTCACCACCAGCTCCGGAGCGGTTTCGCGCGGGAAGGGATTGCCGTAGGCCTCGGAGAGGCGGTATTGGGCGTAACGCAGCATGAAGTCTTCGCGTTCATAGCACGGTAAAATCAGCGAGTTTTCGTAGTGGTCGAAAAAATTGGTGATCACGACCGAGTCCGGCTGTGCCGCCAGCGTGGTGTCCCATGAATCCCGGTATTTTTTCGACAGCCGGGTGGCGACGCCGCCGAAGTGGAAGTGGTTGCTGTAGGCGTTCTGGACGCCACCTTCGAAAATTTTCTGCGGGAATTCCCGGTGCATGACCGGCGTCAATATCTCATACACCCTGGCCTGTTCGCCTTCGCCCCAATTGCCGTACATGCTGGTGCCGTCGAAGTACGAGAGATAGCGCCGGACGGTGTCGGCGACCGTGTCCGGCGTGCAATTGTCGCCGGTATTCATCAGCCATACGAATGGACCGAACTCCTGTTCCACCGCGTCGAACAACCGGCCCCACTCCTCCGGCTGCAGGTGCCCCGGCGTGTAGATCGAAATCACCGGGCGGCCGTTCAGACGATAGACATTCGGGTGCTGCTTGAGCTCGTCGCGCAAGAGCTCCAATTGGGCGATGGTTTTCCGCGTGTCCTCCGCCAGGTCGGGGGTGCCGTAGTACACCAGGAAGATCGCCATTTTCACCTCCGGCGCATACTTCAACGCGCCGTCGAGGGCGACCTTGAAGGTCGCGGCGAAGCCCGGAGCCGGAACGTGCAATTCGAACTGCCAGCCGGTCAACCCCAAGGGGGCCGTCTCCGTCATCGCTTCGCCCCAGATATTATCCAGCGTGTAGATCTTACGGGCGTAATTCGGGCCGCCCTTGTCGTTGGTGCGCATTTTGTTCGGCACCCACCACGGATTGACCTGGCTCCAGACCGTGCCCCGGTAGGCGCTTTTGTCGAGCGGCGGACGGTGATCGGGAGCGGCGGCCAGCGATAACGCGCCGAAGAACGCCGACAACAACAGATAACGGGAAACGGTCATGATGTGCGGTCCTTATTTCGCGGTGACCCAGAGATTCTGTTTTCTGGTCTGTTCGTAGTTCATTTTTTCGACATGCCCATCGGCGAAAACCCAGTTGTTCATGCTGGAATGCAGTCCGGTGTTCATAATGCTTCCGGTGTCGCTGTCCGCCACATACGCATATGTGCCGACCACATGCATGCCGTGTACGGAATATTGCGCAAAACCGATGGTACCGATGGCGGAATGATACTCGCTCATCAATATGGTACTGGACGGCGCCGGAATCGCTCCGATGGTTTTGGTGCCGCGCGCCGTGGTATCCGCCGCCACGGTGGCGCTCCCGTCGGCAATATCGCAGACATCGGGATTGACGCTGTAGCTGAGCGGGCCCAGATAATTTTTCACCCAGCTTTCCCGGGCAAACCCATCGGCGGGGCACCGGTAAATGGCGAATTTGTCTTCGCTCCAGCCGCCGCCGTCGGTATCGCATCCCAGATATTCGCCCAATCGGCGCGACCAGGCGCTGGAAATCATCGAGGCTTCCGAATCGGTCTGAAAACACGGCGTGAAGTAATCGTTGGCATCGCCGGAGTACATGGCCTGGGCCAGCCCCAGCTGCTTCATGTTGCCGGTGCACTTGATCGCCTGCGCTGCGGCGCGGGCTTTGCTCAGCGCCGGCAGCAGCATGCTGGCGAGAATGGCGATGATGGCGATCACGACCAGGAGCTCGATGAGTGTGAAGGTTTTTTTCATGATGACATGTCCTTTCGGTGGTTTATAATGAAAAACTATCGTTGAAAGCGGGTATTGACAGAGCACTTGCCCCGGTCGGCGTCCGGAAACGGTTCAGCGGCTCCGAGGACTCCCGGAGCAGCAGTTCCATCGGGACCGGGATGATCCGGGGCTCGAATTCCGGCTGGGTCAGCAGCCGTACCGCCTCGGCGCCGATCAGCTCCAGCGGACAGTTGATCGCCGACATCGGCGGGCGGCATTCGCGGTTGGCGTGCATTTCGTGCGGGACGATGATCCGCACCGACGGCGGCAGCCCGAGCAACTCATGATAACTGGCGCCATAATACGGCGGCACCAGTTCCAACAGATCGAAGAAGAGACCGTCGAACGGCTCCGCTGCGTACGCCTCCCGGATCTGGCGGATTGCTTCCATCCGGTCGCGGCGGGGTATGAAAATGCAGTGAATGCGCGGATCCTCCTCATGGAAGTCTCCATAGGGCAGCGCTGCCAGCGCAATTCTCCGGCATCCGGCCGCGACCAGCGCTCCGAGCGCCTGATCGAACGCCTGCCGGGTTTCCAGTACGATATGTGTGGCGTTGGGGAAGTATTTTCCGTTTTCCGGCCGAGTGTCTTCGCGGATGAACACCACCCGGCAGCCGCGCTCTTCCAGCAGCGGCGCCAACGGTGTATACCATGCTTGCGGGACGATGATCTTGCTGGAGGCACTCAGGTGCCGGAATTTGATCCAGTCGATGTCTTCGGGGTCGTTGGTCGGCGACACCGGAATGGTTTCGATGCGCAGGCTGGTCCGCGCCGAAGCCTGGCTGGCGCCGGCGAGGAGGCGCAGATGATAGGCATTCGACTGCTCATTGGTCAGGTTGATGCCTTCGGTACAGGGGAGCAGCAGCGAAATCACCGGATTGGTATGATCCATGGTCACGGTGGTGCCGCGTTTTTTGGTACGCGAGATCAGGCCGTCCTTTTCCAATTGCGTTAGCGCCTGGCGCAGCGTCCAGCGGGAGATTCCCAGTTCGGCGGCGAAGCGGTCTTCGCGCGGCAGGCAACTGCCGGTGGCGAAGCTTCCCGCCTGAATGGCGCTTCGCAGCCGGGAGTACACTTGGTCGGTTTTGACGGCTCGTTTCATGTGTAATTTCTGAATATGTATGGTATTTTTGAGTCAACGCCCTGTGTTTGTGAATATATTATAGGAATATGTACGGTATGTGTCAATGCGTGTGCAGATTTTTTGGGAAATTTTTTAGATAATGGTCAATGATTCGCCGGCCAATTTCTAGCTGGCCAGGTCGCGCCTGACCGGCGCTCCCCCGTGCGCGCTTACAAGTGGGCGGCATGCGGAGGGCGCGTGACAACGGCACTTTTTTTTTAGAGAAACATCGGGGTGTGGCCGGGGCCGGTGGTATCCAGCGCTCCCGATGCGAGGTCGGCGTCGAGTTCGGCCAGCAATCGTGTCCGGTCCGCCGGGAAGCGCCCCGCCAGAGGCACCGGGTTCGAGGTGTGATTGGCCCGGAACACCGTATGCTCCAACTCCAACCCGGCGATAATCCGGCGCAGCTCCTCCACCGCTTCCAGCTCACTCACCGCCCGATACCCCTCCGGCAGCGCCATGCCGGGAATCTGAATGTAACGCAACGCCGAAAGCAATTGCGGCCGCATCCGGTTCAACGCCGAAACCGTCCCGGCAATATGCTCATCACGGAATGCCTTCCCGCCCAACCCGACCAGTATCATCACCGAACATTTGAACTCCAACGCCTGGGCGCGAATCACCGCCGCGATCATCTCTTCGACCGATTCGGTCTTGCCGAAGCAGTCGAGCACCCGCTGCGAGCCGCTCTCCAGCCCCATATAAAGCGTATGAAGCCGTAACGCCCGCAGCGTTTTCAGCTCCTCCGCCGATTTCGCGGCAATGGAGCTGCCGTTGGCATAGACATTGACCCGCGCCAGACGCGGAAATGCCGCATTCACCGCCTCCAGATATTCGGCCAGGCGCGCGAACGGCAGCGCCATCACGTCGCCGTCGGCGAGAAACACCCGCTTTGTATCGGGGTAACGCCGCCCGGCGCCGGCGATTTCGGCCAGCACCTCCGCGCGGTCGCGCAGGCGGTACTTCACCGTCTTGTACATGCCGCAAAAGCCGCAGCGGTTGTGCGGACACCCGTAGGCGACCTGAAAGATCAACGACTCCGCCTCCGCCGGCGGCCGGAACAATGGCTCCACATACTTCATGCGATATGCAGCCCCCCATCCGTGATCCGCCAGCAATAGAGTGACGCCAGCGTCCCGTAGGGCGAATAACGCCGGCGGTAGACTTCGAATTCCGTTTCGGAAAGAGCATCGAGCCGGAGCAACAGCATGAGCCCGCGCCGGATGCCGAGGTCTTTGAAGCTCAATACATCGCGACGGCCGAGCGCGAAAATGAGCAGCATTTCCGCCGTCCAGATGCCGACGCCTTTGAGTTTGACCAGTTCGGCGATCACCGCGGCGTCGGACTTTTCCGGCAACGCGGCGAAGTCGACCGTCCCGGCGGTTTTCGCTTCGGCGATGCCGCGCAGATATTCGATCTTCCGCCCCGACAGGCCGCAGGCGCGCAGCGCCTCCCGATCGGCGGCGAGCAGATTTTCCGCGGTGATTTCGCCCAGCAGCGCCTCCACCCGCCCGAAAATCGCCACGGCGGCCCGGACCGCCAACTGCTGCGAAACGATACTTTGCGTCAACGCATAAAACAGATCGCCGACACATTCGAAGCCCGTCAGATCCACGCGCCGGACGATTTCAACAAACTCCGGAGCCTGCCGGCAAAACGCCGCTTTGTCCTGTTCGGAAATTTCAAATTTCATAATTCACTGCCTAATCGGATTGTTTCAACATATTCCCTTACCATACATCCGGGCGACGGGGTTGCAAATCGGAATCGCGCTTTCCCCGGGCCAGATACCGGCAGATGTTTTGCGGGGTCGTATCGCAGCCGCGTTTGCGCAACTCTTCCGCTATCGCCCGAAACGACATCCCCTGTTTGCGCCATGCCTGTAGCTGCCCGGCAAAGGGAGTCAGTTTGCTGTGCATCGGACCGTTCTGATAATGCGGTTTCTTCGGAGCCGGAGTGAAATACTCCATATAAATCTGCTCCGGACTTGCCTGCCAGAGCTTCGTCGATTCCTTTTCCAGAAGGGCATACGCCCGCGAACGGTAAAAGACCAGGAGCGCCTGCTTCAAGTCAAGTTTCAAGTCCCGCAACAGCGAAACCGTGATTTCCGCGGCTTTGTAGGGAATCAGCAAGGGAAGTGTCTGCGGCGTTATTTCAGTTTGCATGGCACGGCCTCCGAATCGATGTGCTTCAGGAATAAGAGCGATTTTGCCGTATGAAATAAAATCTGGTCGGCAAGCACAAAGGTTTTTAGCTGCGTGATTACGGTTTGCCGGTCCGCAAATCCGCTTTCCAGCGCATTCAAACAGACATAAACCCGGTCATCGGCAACCGGCCCCGCGACAATATCGAATTTATGGTCGAATCCCGGCTGTCTGCGGTTGTTCAACACGAAATCCAGCCATGAATCATCCGCTTTCGCAAAAGTCTTTATGCGCAGTTCCGAATTCGAAAGCAGTATATCCGGCGCGTCGAACACCGTCACCATTCCCGAACACGCCTCTTCCTGCTGCGCCCGAATGGAGGCCCAGCGCCGCGCCTGCTGCAAACAGGAGGTCGTATAAAAGCCCTGCCCGAAGTCGCCAGTACGCGCCGAAGTCAGTATTCTCGGATTCTTCACTTCAATGAGACTGCCGTGATATAACTTCATCATGCACCCCGCTTCTTCAGAAAACGTTCGATTTCATCCATTAGCCGGGCACACCCGAGCGTATGCAAAAGATCATAGTTCTCAAGCAGAAAATCCAGAACGCCGTACTCATCGAAGTATTCGGAGATTTTCGCCCCGGATACCGCGCCAAGCTTCAACTTGTAATTTTCGATGCAGAACGAGAGAAACTCGGCTTTCTTCTCATCCAGACTCATTTGCTTATCGGGCATGGCAATCTCCAACAATATTTGACCTTCTTCCATGATATAATACCACAAAAAACAAAGAATGTCAATTATTCTGTCTACTTTTGTCTACTTTTATCTACTCTTCTTTTTTCCAATTCCGCCGATTCGGCCGCATTGGGCGCTGAAAAATGAAAACATCCGCAACTTCGATATCAAGCCTGGCCGCCGGCATCAATCAACATATATCACTTTCCCGATATATCATCGTCACTCCCGCATGATTGCCAGGGAGTAATGATTTTTTGCAAGAAAGTGATATATCCCATCCGTCCCAAGCTTGCTTTCGCGGCGGATATTCCGTATACTATCCCATAAAGAATGACTGAAAGTGTTTTTATCCACCATGGGAGGCCAAAGATGTCGGGAGTTGGAAAGCTGCTGTTGATTCTGGGAGTACTGGGCAGCGCCCTGGCGGCGCCGGCGCAGCCGGTGACCCTGTTCGCCGACGGCCATTGGCGTGCTCGCATCGTCCACGCCCCGGAAGCCGCGGAAACGACGCGCGGCTCCGCGCATGAACTGGCCGCCCTGCTGGAGCGCCTGACCGGTGTCGCGCCGGAACTCACCGCCTCGGAATCCGCCGGAAGCGGCGCCATCGTCGTCGGCCTGGCCGCCGATTACCCGGCGTTGGCGGAGGGGCTGCCGACGGCGATGCGGGATTTCGCCGACTATGAAAATTATATTCTGAAAACCGATTCCGGCAATCTCTTGATTCTCGCCGGCGATCCGCGCGGCCTGGACGACGCGATCTGGGATCTGGCCCGGCGCCTGGGGTACCGGCACTACTTTCCGGGCGCCAACTGGGAAATCGCGCCGCGGCTGGATGAAATCGATGTCGAACTCGATTGCCGTGAAGCGCCGGACTTCTACCAACGCTGGTTCTGGCCGCTTTACCCGGCGCTGTATCCGCCGGTCGCGCCGGCTTACGCGGCGTGGGAGAAGCACAACCGCATGGGCGGCACGCCTTTCGACAATCTGGAAGTGTATGTGCATATCTATCAGGACAACCGGGAATTCTTCGACGCCAACCCGGAGTGCCTGGCGCTCGTCGACGGCAAGCGCACCGGTGCCGGTTCCAAATTCTGTACCGCCAACCCGCGGCTGCAGCAATTGATCGTGGAGGACGCCCGGAGACGGGCGGCGCTCCATCCCGAGCGGCTTTCCATTTCCATGGAGCCGTCCGACGGACTGGGCTGGTGTGAGTGCGCCGATTGCGCCGCCATCGGCAGTCACTCGGACTGCGCGGTGCTGCTGGCCAATCTGGTGGCCGAGGCGGTGCAGCCGGAGGACGGGCGGACGCGTTACGTGGGTATCCTGGCCTACTCCAGCCACGCGGCGCCGCCGGAAAAGGTCGCGGTGGACCCGCGGGTGATTCCGAGCGTCACCGCCGGGTTGAATTTTTCCGGTCTTTCGGCGGAGGAGACCATCGCCGGCTGGCGCGCCCGGGGCGCCCGGCTGGCCGGCGTCTACGAATACGCCGCCGTCGCTCCCTGGGACCGGGACATGCCGGACAAAACCCGTTTCGCCTCCCACGGTTACGTGCGCGACCAGATCCCCGCATACCACCGGCAGGGGATGCGTTTCTTCGTCGCCGAATCCGCCGTCCGCAGCGGTCCGACGGGACTGACAGCCTACCTGCTTTCGCGTTACCTGTGGGATGTCGAAGACGCCGCGCGCCACGAAGAATTGATCGAAGAGTTCCTCGTCAATTCGTTCGGCGCGGCCGCCGGCCCCATGCGGGATTATTTCACCCGGATCGACCGGGACGCGCGGCCGTTGATCTCCGAGGCCTATTTCCTGGAGCTTTACGGCTTTCTGAAGCAGGCTTATGAGCTGGCTTCCGGCGACGAAGCCGTGCTGCGGCGCATCGACGACTGCGCGCTTTACGTCCGCTACATGGAGCTCTATTACAGCTACAACCGCGCCGCCGGTGATGAACAGCAGAAGCGCTTCGAGGCATACTGCCGCCACCTCTACCGCCAGCGCGATTCGATGATGGTATCGCTGGTGGCACAGATACTCACTCTGGTCGAAAGCCCGGCGTTCCGGGAACACTTCCCCGACGGCGACCTGCGCGCGGACTGGAAGGACACCACGCCGTTCGAGCGGAGCGAAATCGCGTCCTGGATCGATCATGCCGAAACCGAGTACCGGCCGCTGCCGTTCAAGCCGGTCAACTTTTCCACCAACCTGGTCCCGGCGCCGTCCGGTCTGCCGCAGCTGCCGTTGACGAAAATCCATGAATTCAACGGCTACGCCAACCAGCCCTACGATGTATGGTACTATCAGGACACGGCGCAGCAGCCGCAGGAATTTACCATCCTTCACGGCATCATTCCCCACTACCGCAGCTTCATGCCCGAAGCGGTGCTGCGCCTCTACTCCAGCGACAACCCCTTCCCCGGAGCCGCCGTCGCCGAAACGCTGCTGCCGATCGACGGCGAAGCCCGTTCCTACCGCTTCGCCTCGCCGTTCGCCGGGACGCAGCGGCTGGAGCTCAGCGCCAACGACGGCGGCACCATGATCGAATACCCGCCCGGCACCCGCGCCGTGCGCGAAGCCTCCAGTGCCCGGCCGATGACGGCCATGGCGCCGTGGCAGGGCTGTATTTACCTGCCGCCCGGCACCGATACGGTCGGTGGCTACTTCAACGGACGTCTGACCCTCGTCGACCAGGAGGGTGTTCAGAGATATCATCAGGTCAACGAAACCGGTTTCTTCGCCGTCCCGGCGGAGCTCCGGGAAACCGGCCAGGCATGGCAGATCATCTTTCAGGGCGACAGCCTGCAATTGATGACGGTGCCGCCCTATCTGGCACGAACGCCGCAGGAGCTGTTGGTCCCGCAGGAGGTATGGTAAAATGCGAATCGGAATCCCGGTAATGGTAACCTTAGTCTCAATTTACGCAGGAGCATGCATGGCCATGGATATCGTCAAAGACGGAAAAGCGAAAGCGAAGATTTACGCGGTGCCCGAAGAAAGCCGGGCGGAAATTTTCACCCTGAAGCAGGCGTACGGAAATATCCTGGAATTCCGCAGCCCAGCCGAAATCGAGGCGGAGCGGCTGGAACTCCGGACCGCCCTGTGCGATCTGGTCGACCACGTCGAAGCGATCACCGGAGCCCGGTTGGAGGTCGTGCCGGTAACTTCGCCCGAAGCGATCGCCGGGCCCGCCATCGTGATCGGCACACTGGCGCAGCAGTGTGGCATCGCCGTCGAACGCACCGACCGCTTCGGCGAAGCTTTCCGCATCGAAACCGAAGGCGACCGGCTCTATCTGAGTGGCGCCGGGCAATGCGGCACGGCTTACGCCATCTATGAACTGCTGGAGCGGCTCGGCTGCGACTGGGTGCTGCCCGGCCCGACCGGAATGGTGCTGCCCTCGACACCCGATCTGACGGTCGGCGAACTGGCGGTTCAAAGCAAGCCCTCGTTTGAATTTCGCGCTCCGTGGTATTCGGTCCCCGGCAGCGACGAGCTCAATCACGAATTCCGGCTCTGGAAGCTGCGCAAAAAATTGCAGCTCGAAGTATTCACCCACCCGATGGCCATCCACGGCAACGGCCACGCCTGGGGGCAGGTGGTAACCGACTACCGCGAGGAGTTCGAAGCCGACCCGGAGATGTACGCGCTGGTCCTCCAGCCCGATGGTTCCCTCAAGCGGATGGGGCCGCAGATCGAAATCGCCAACCCCAAAGCGGTGAAAATGGTGGCGCGCTACATCCGCGACACCTTCACGCGCCACCACTGGCCGCAGGACCGGGAGGTTTCCATCTCCATCGGCCCGGCCGACGGGGCCGGTTTTTCGCAGTCGCCGGAGTCGCGGCTGCTGACGCCGGAGGCGATCGATTCGACCACCGGTTCGCCGGATTTCATCGAACCGTTGATTGTGATGGCCAACGATCTGCTGGAACAGCTGACGCCGGAGTATCCGAACTTGCATCTGGGGTTGTTTCTCTACTCCTGGCACGCCGGTTTCCCGACCAGGGTCAAACCGCATCCGCACCTGACCATCGATATCGCCGACATCAGCTATTCGCGTTATCACGGTTTAAGTTCGCCGTACAGCAAAACCCGGCCCTATTACAAGCGTATCCTGGAGCAGTGGGGCGAACTGTTCCGAAAGCAGGGCAATACCATGATCTTCCGGGGGTACAACTGGAATCTGGCCAACAACCTGCTGCCTTACACCAAACTGAAAATCTGGGGTGAGGATTATCCTTTTTACCACGCCCTCGGCGTCATCGGAGCCTACACCGAATATTCACGGGAGTGGGCGATCACCGGCCCCTCCGATTATCTGGAGGCGGAGCTGCTGTGGGATGTCACGCAGGATTACCGTGACGTGCTCAAAGACTATTGCCGCAAGGCATTCGGCGCCGCGGCTCCGGAAATGGAAGCGTATTACCGGATGCTGGCGAAACACCAGGAAGAAGCCGGTATGGAGGCGGGAAGCTATTGGGCAACGCCATTCCTGTTCGACCGGGCTTTCCTGGCGCGGGCGGAGGCGTTTTTCATTGCGGCGGCGGAGCGGGAGCTCACCGGCGCGCAGCAAGAACGCCTGCGCATCGCCCGGTTGCCGCTGCAGACGCTGGATTTGTACCTGACGATGTACGAGGCTTATTCGGAGTTCGAGTTCGAACGGGCGGCCGCCTGCCTGCAGACGCTCAAGGACTTCGTCACCCGGGAGATAGAACGCAATCCGCAATCGCTCTGCCCGTACTCGCTGGTCTATCTGGATGTGTTCTGGAATAACTTCATGGAAGCCTCGGTAAAGTACTCCACCGGCTCTCACCGGATCGTGTACCGGCTGCCGGAGCGGCTGCCGGTATTGCTGGATCCTTTCGACGAAGGCGACAAATTGAATTTTTTCCGCCCGGAGATCAACGACCGGGAGCTGTTGACGCTCCATACCTACCGAAGCACCTGGGACCAGCAGGGGCTGGGCGCGTACCTGCGGGGTTCGACCTGGTACCGCCACCGTTTCACGCCGGAAGCGGGAGAAACGGAGTTCGGGTTGTTCGTCGGCGGCGCCGACAGTATCGTCGAAGTGTGGTGCAACGGCGAACCGGCCGGTGAATTCGTCGGGGCGTTTCTGCAGCCGGCGGTCTTCGATCTGACCGGGAAGCTGCGTCCCGGCGAGGAAAACCAGCTGACGATCCGGGTGCGGCGCGCCGGGCTTTCCGAGCTCGGCATGGGCGGACTCTTCCTGCCGAGCTTCATTTTTTCCGGCCGCCCGGACGGGGTCAAAGCCGAAAACGTCCCCGTGCTGCTGCCCGGCGGCGGCCTCGGATGACCAGTTCAAAAGTAAATAAAAATTCTTAAAAAATAAAAAAACCAAATAGAGCCGATGGCGAAGCCGAAACCGAGCGCAAAGCGCGAGGGGGAAGAGCAAGTCCGCAGGACGCAGCGAGCGCAGCGGCGGTCTGCACTCCGTCATACGGAGTCGAGGGCGAAGCCGAACACGAGAGGGCTCGTCCCTCTCGGGCGAAGAGTAAGTCCGCGAAGCGGGCGTAACGAACTGTCCAGCAGGTGAATTCTGCTGGTCGATGCG
>JAVBQJ010000132.1:0-8304 GCA_031549115.1 Victivallaceae bacterium | reverse complement strand
CGCTTGCGAAAAAGGAAACTTTAACATTGTGAAGTTGCTCATAGAAAATGGAGCAAAGGTAAATGCAGAGAGTTCCCACAAAGGAACTCCTCTTTTTGTCGCTTGCCAAAAGAAAAACTTTAACATTGTGAAGTTACTAGTTGAAAATGGGGCAAAGGTAAATGCAAAAAACAATAATGACGATACCCCATTGCATGTTGTTGCGGGAGACTTCAGACCCGGAGACGAAGCGCTCGTCAAGTTCTTAATCCAAAATGGAGCCGACCTCAAAGCCAGAGGCTTATGGAACATGACTCCCTACGGACGCTGCCGAGACCCTGAGTATGAGCACCTGTTTGCATTTTGAGGCGCCGCCCGCGAAAACAGACGTTGGTGGGTGATTCGCGTTACCAGGATTGATGCCGTACCAATAAGGGAGTGCCGCTGATTACGTTCGCGGAGTTTAGCCGGACACTGGAGAGGTTGGGGAATAGGAGGTGAGGAATTATTCTCATAGGGCATCATGCCCTACGTATAAACAAATCTTTCCATTGCGGTTTGCTTTTCTGCCGTTCCAATGATACTTTAGACTCAAACGACCAAGAGGAATTAAGCATTAAATTGCGGACGCTGTGGCAGGCGCGCAAAAGGATGCACAAAATGGAAATGGACCTCTTTTGGCGAGGTGCGATTTGAATATGCAACCGACTTACAAATAGAATGGTACAATCATGCCAAGCTTCACTTTCAATTGTCCCAAGTGCGGAACGCCCATCGAAGCCGACGACGAATGGCGCGGCCAGCAAGCCCAATGTCCCGATTGCAACGAAACAATCACGATACCAAAGCCGGCAATATCTCCAGACACTCCAAAGACAGAT
Organism: Victivallaceae bacterium; assembly: GCA_031549115.1. GTDB lineage: Bacteria > Verrucomicrobiota > Lentisphaeria > Victivallales > Victivallaceae > JAVBQJ01. The sequence continues at coordinate 7,444 of JAVBQJ010000132.1, read as the reverse complement.
GAAAAGTACTGCCCATTTTGCGGAAAGATCATAAAAAAACAAGCATCATTATGCCGTTATTGTAAAGCCCGCTTGACCGAAGGGGTAAAACAGAATTACGTATGTCCTCAATGCTGTGAGGAGTTTCAAACGACAGAAGATAATGACGGGAAAAAGATGGAGTGTCCTATCTGCGGGCAAATAATAGCGATATCTCTCAAAAGCAAATCGGACCGCTTGGGAGGATTGCCTTTGGCAGAGAACGCGAGTAATTCAGCATCAAATGAAGATAACGCGGCGTTCGAGAAACATCTGGCCTATGCTTCCCTTGCATTGAAAAGTGGTTCCTATGCCGAAGCCGAAAAAGAGTTCCAAAAAGCCTTAGCGATAAAAGATGATAGTTATGCTGCCATCTATGGGGAAATGTTAAGCCACGCTCTTCAGACTTCATGGAGCCATCCGTGCCTTGATAAGATCATTTTCGGTTATAATAAAATTATGCGGGTCTTAGAGGTTACATCAGCTTCTCAAGAACAAAGACTGCAGGGAAAGCTCAGGTTTATTGGGGAGTTCTCTGGAATTTTCATATCGGAATATAATAGTGTCATACAAAAACTGTATGAGAATAAAAATGCAGCCGAACTTCGAGACGCAGTCAATACCTTGAACGCGCTTAATCGCGGGATAGTTCTTTCTAATCCTGAAGCGCAACAAAGCAAAGAAGAAGGTAATATCCTCTTCCCATACCTCGGGGAGATTTTGAAAAGCATTTTTTTCATCATGTCTCTGATCGACGTTTCGGAGATCGATCACGATCCTGAATTATTGGATCTTTGTGGTAAAATTTGCGAAATAACTCAGGACAGTAATGAAGATGGAAGGAAGAAGTTCGAACAAATTCAAAATGCCCAAAAAGAGCTGAATATCCAAACCCTAATGGAAACTCGGGGTATGTCTCGCGGAGATGCTGCCAAGGCTGCTTCTTTATGCGGACAATCCGGCAATATCCAGGATCAGCTACGTGACCTTCGCATGAATTATTATTTCGGGTGGATGCTTTTTGTTGTATTTTGCGTGGTAATTATCGGCACTTTGCCATTGGTGCTTTGGGCATGGACGAGCAACCAATGTCCAATCGGGCTAAAATTATTTTTTACAGCAATTCCATTAATGTTCATTGGCGCAAACATCTATATCGGGCGATGGCTCCATAAAAGTCACAAGAAAGCCCAAATGCTAAAAATTTCAGTAGCAGAAGCTATTGAATATGAAAAAATCAGTCCTCTTATTAACGCTAATAATGAAAGAAGACCACTACCTATAGAAAAAATAATCTTTGGAGGCATGTCCATTCTGATTATGATACTTATGTCAATGATTGGATTCAAGCCTTTTGCCGCGTTTGTGGGAGGGGTGCTCAATTCATTCGTTATTTGGGTATTTTACAGATTATACAGAGTCGCGACTAGATCATAAAAAACTATGATTTCTCTGAATGCCTTCATCTATTCTTGGAGCATCAATGGTGGCGTTCACGGTTTTGTGATCTAACAGCAGGCGCTTATGCGACTCCGGACTTCACGCAACAACTTGAAGTTCGGAATTTTTTAATTTTTCATAGTTGGACATTGCCGTGTTATGAAGTATATTACACCATAAACGCAACGACGGGAGTAGTCGATTATGAAATTCCGAATGGTTCACAATAACTTCAACGTTCTCGATCTTGACAAGAGTATCCAGTTCTATAAGGATGCCTTCGATATGTATGAGGTACGCCGTATCAACGCGCCGGACGGCAGCTTCATCATCGTCTACCTTGAAGACGGCAGCAGCGCCCATCAGCTCGAATTGACCTGGTTGCGCGACCGCACAGAGCCCTACGATCTCGGGGACAACGAATTCCACCTGGCCTTTCAAGTCGACGACTACGCCGCCGCCCATGCCCGCCATGAGAAGATGGGTTGCATCTGTTATGAAAATCCCGATATGGGAATTTATTTTGTGACCGACCCGAATAATTATTGGCTTGAGGTTATCCCGGAGAGATAAGCGATCAAAATCGAGTGTTATTCGGAAGCCGAAGCGATATAATCCCTCCACGGGAAATGCGTCTATGAAAAAAACATCCAACCGGGTTAAATCAAGGAATATCATCATGATCCGTAAATGTCTGGCTTATTTTAGTATGGCGGCGGTCGCCGCCGGTATATTGGCGGGGGGATGTCGGAGCGTGGCGCCGTCCGATGCCTGTGCGGTTTATTACAACGCCAAAGTTTATACGGCCGATGCGGAGAATCCATCGGCAACGGCGTTTGTGGTGCGGGACGGCAATTTCGTCTATGTCGGCAACGACCGGGACGCCTTGCAATACGGCCGGGGCGTAGACCTGCAGGGGAAGCGCGTGGTCCCCGGCATGATCGACTCGCATTGCCATCCAGTTCTCGGCTCGGCTCAACTTTCGCTCAAGCTGATCCCGGTGGACAACAATCTGAATCAGGAAGATACGCTTGCGTCCCTGAAAGCAAGCGCCTCCGACGCGGAGCACCGGGATTTGCCGATTGTGCTCGGCATCGGCTTCGGCACCAATTGCCGGCCGGTCCGGGCGGTCGATCTGGATACCGTCTTCCCGGACCGTCCGGCTGTCATATTCAGCGATGATTGTCACGCCTACTGGTTCAATACCAAGGCCATGGAAATGGCGAACCTGACTCGCGACACCCCCGACCCGATACCGGGCGCCAGCTATTACGACCGCGATGCCGACGGCAATCCGACCGGATATGTGATCGAGGGGGTGGCAGGTATCGATCTCTTGCGCAAAATGAACATCTTCCAGGATGAACTCGTCCGGCAGGAGTTGCTCGCAACGTTGAAAATTTTCGCCCGGAACGGCATCACTTCCATTTGCGACGCCGGGTTCGGACTCCTTTCCGAAGAACCCGCCGTACGTACGTTGAAGAAAATGGAGCAGGAAAATGAGTTGACATTGCGCTGTTATACCAGCTACATCTACTTCGGCGACTGCGTCGACAACCCCGCCCACGCGATCGAAGTCATGCGCGACCTTCGGGGAAATTACACCTCCGACCTGCTCCATCCCGATACCCTGAAATTCATCGGCGACGGTACGCTGGAGGTTCAGTCCGCGTGGATGCTCGAGGATTACCTGCCCCCCGGCAAAGGCCGCGGCGCCGCCACGATCACGATGGAAGAGATGATACCGATCGCCACGACGGCAGCGGCGGAAGGATACAATGTCCATAATCACGCCATCGGCGACGCGGCCATTTCCAGGGCTCTGGATTTTCACGAAAAACTGGGAAAGATCGCGGGGACCAAGACCATCTGCCACGTTCAGGTCTTGCCGAAAGACGGAGTCCGGCGCTTCGGCGAACAGGGCGATGTGTTCTTTCAGACCACTCCCGTATGGCTTATGGCCGATCAATTCACCGAAAAGGTGCTCGGAACCGAGCGTTACTTGCGGCAGGTGCCGCTGGCTTCCCTGATCAAAGCCGGCGTCACGGTCACGTTCGGCAGCGACTTTCCGGTATCCGGCGGCGAACTGGGAGTCAATCCGTTTCTGAATATGTGGGTGGCCGTCAATCGGGCGACCGACGATTCGATCGCGCCGCCGCGATCCGAAGGCATCACGGTCAAGGAGTGCATCGACGCCTATACCATCAATGGAGCCAGGCAGGTTGGCGCGGCGGACCGGATCGGCAGCATCACGGTCGGCAAAAGCGCCGATTTCGCGATATGCAGCGATGACTTTTTTGCCATTGAACCGCAAAAACTCAAGGACGTAACCGTTGAGCAAACGTATCTCCGCGGCAAATGCGTCTACGCGAACGACCGCTAAAGAGTGATAATATGAAGAAGAACCTGTGTGGGAAAATAATTTTGAACGAGAGCATTCTGACGCTCGATGTCGAGACGATTCTGCGGCGGCTCCACGCGCTCGGCATTGCCGAACTGACGGCGGTGGAGTCGCTGAATTTGCTCAATGGCGATTATATCAACCTGGAGTGCCGGCTGCCCAATGGCGCCAGGGAGAAGCTGCTTGACGACGGCAGGACGTATTACGCGACACAAGTGGAAAAGACCGGCAGCGACCGCTGCTATGGCGTGGCCGCCGACGAACAACAGATCGCGGTTTACGAATATGGCTGCAACGGCACGGATGCCGAGCTCGTCGCATGGGTCAAATATCAACCCGGATATTGCACCGAAATGCAGAAATAGACGCATGAAATATATGAAAGCTGAATTTTTGTCCCCGGCCATTGCCATGCCGGAGTGGTTGAGCGAAACCGAGCAAACGAACTTTGACGTTCCCATGCCGGGCAATGAAGAAAAATTGCGTTTTACGATTAAACTCGCCGTGGAAAATGTCTGCCATGGGACCGGCGGTCCGTTCGGAGCCGCTGTTTTCGATATGCGAACCGACCGGCTGATCGCGGCGGGCATAAATTCGGTCGTCCCGGCGCAGCAGTTCTGGGCGCATGCCGAAATGACCGCGCTTTCCCGTGCGCAACACCGGCTTCAGGTGGCCGACTTAAAAGGCTGCATGCTTGTCGCCAGTTGCGAACCGTGCGCCATGTGCTTCGGGGCGATTCCGTGGAGCGGTGTTGCGTGCCTGATCTATGGCGCCGCCAAAGAATTCGCGGAAAAAATCGGCTTCGATGAGGGAGATAAAATTCCGCATTGGCAGGAGGCGCTTCGAAAACGGAAAATTCAGGTAAACGGGCCGTTGCTTGAAACGGAAAGCCGGGAACCTTTTCTCCTCTATCGGCAAAAAAACGGATTCATTTACTGATTGCATCGTTGACCCCAGGCGGCCGGGGAAAACGGGAGGAGGGGGCCGTCTTATAAATGCGGCGATTAAAATATTTGCGCTTGAATTATAGTATAATGGCGTTATATTTACCATCCAACAATATTATTTAATCGTAAGGTTCCATTTATGTCGAATTCGTCTGCCGCCGATTTTTCGGCCAATCCCGCGCCGCTCGGACTCTGTGGTTTCGGAATGACCACGATACTGCTCAATATCCACAACGCCGGTTTCGTCCCGCTGGACAACACCGTTGTCGCCATGGGGATCTTTTACGGCGGCCTCGCCCAGGTTATCGCCGGCATCATGGAGTGGAAAAAGGGCAATACGTTCGGCACCACGGCCTTTACGTCGTACGGATTTTTCTGGATGACTCTCGTTGCCATCTGGTTTTTGCCGGCAATCGGGGCCGTCGCCCGTCCCACTCCGGTTTCGATGGGCTTCTATCTGGCGCTGTGGGGCCTTTTTACCGCCGGTCTTTACTTTGGAACACTCAAAAGCCCGCGTTCATTGCAAATCGTATTTTCGTCGCTGACCGTTTTGTTCGCATTGCTGGCGCTGGCAAATTTTTCCGGCAGTCATCTGGTGCATACCATTGCCGGCTATGTCGGCATTTTCTGCGGCGTCAGTGCCTTTTATACCGCCATCGGACAAGTGCTCAACGAGGCTTTCAAGCGGAAGGTCATGCCGCTGTAAGCGCCTGATTCTTCCGTAAAGCGCAAGGACGGCTTCGTTTCGGATGCCGTCCTTGCATTTTTGGGGTCAATGCCGCGCTGACTTCGCGCTCAAAAAGTGCGGTGGGTTATGGCGTAAACCGTAGAAGAGGCCAGGAAGTTCCGCAGCTTCTCCAAGGTGATCGGTTTGGTGATGACCGCGTCGAACAATGCGGTTTCGGAACGCGCTCTGGTTTCCGCATCGGCGGTGACCAGCGCGAGCCGGACGCCGTCGAATCGCGGATCGCGGCGTATCTGCGCCGCCAACTCCAGTCCGTTCATTCCGGGCATCCACAAGTCGATCAGCATAAAGTCGAACGATGCGGATTCCAGCACCTGCAAAGCCTCTTCCGCGCTCGCCGCGGTGGCTATCTGCGAGATGCCGATTTTGCCGAGCATGGCCGACATGACTTTCAAATTCATCGGGATGTCATCAACCAGCAGTGCCGAGCCGTGAAGCGGGATTTCCGGCGGTGTTATCGCCGGTTGTTTTTTGCCGTTTTCGGAGTTGGTCACGTCTTTGAAATTCAAGTTTCGGATGGTGACGGTGAAGCTTGAGCCTTTTCCCGGTTCGCTCTCCAGCTCGATAGCGCCGTCCATGCGCTCGAGCATGCGGTAGACGATGGCCAGTCCGAGCCCGCTGCCGCTGTTGGCGACCTGTGTTCCATCCAGAGCTTTCGACTGCACGAACATTTGAAACAGGCGCTTCTGATCGTCCTTGGATATGCCGATTCCGGTGTCGACGACACTGAAAGTCAACGTCCCGCTTTCCGCCGATTCCCGGACAAAGGCGGCGGTGACCCGGATTTCGCCCCGATCGGTGAACTTCACGGCGTTACCGATTAAATTGAACAAGATCTGCCGGATACGGAGTTTGTCCAGCCAAACCAGCGGCAGTTGCGGAATGTCGATCGCGAAATTCAGATTTTTTTCGGTATATTTCTGATGGAATATGGTGCCGACCTCGGCCACCAGCTCCGGGAAATTGACTTCCGACGGATTGAACTGCATTTGACCGGCTTCAAGTTTTGAAAGGTCGAGCACATCGTTGATCAAAGCCAGCAGCGTATTGCCGGCGCTTGAGATAGCCCCCAGATAGTCTTTCTCTACTTCGATGGGCAAGGAACCGTATTTCAGCAATTCGGCGAATCCGATCACCGCATTCAGCGGCGTCCGGATTTCGTGGCTCATCGAGGCGAGAAAGTAGGATTTCGCTTTGTTGGCGTTCTGCGCTTCCTGAAGTGAGGAGTAGACTTGCTCCTGGTATTGTTTGCGCTGCAGGATCAGTCCGATGAGGGTGCCGGCGGATTTGAAGAACTCCGTTTCATATTCGCTCAGCACATGTTTGGCGTGGTATCCGACTCCGAAATTACCCCACGGTTTGCCTTCCACCAGGATCAGCATGGAATAGAGGCTCTTGACCTTGAGCCGCCGGTTTTCCTCCGGCCAAAGTCCGAAGCGGGCGATGGTTTCGGGGGATTCCACATCCGGAGCGAAAATGATCTCGTTGTTGTTGATAAAACGGAACCAGGCGTCCTGCTCGCGGAACGGCACGGGCGCGACCATCAGCGATGACGCCGGATCCCGGACGGCCTGCCACTCCGCGTCCGGATAGGCCGTCCGGTTTTCATAATCGAAGCGCAGCAGGAAGCAGCCGGAGGCGTTCAATCGCTGTCCGATGGCTTTCAGCACCGCCTCCGGATCGAACATTTTTTCGCCGGAGAGCAGACCGGAGAGGCAGAAGTTCAAAGTCTGCTGACTGGCGTTCATCTCGCTCAATTCGGTCACATCGCTGGCAACCCCGAGCAAAAGCCGTTTGCCGTTCGCCCCGGCCGTATCGATAAACGGCTTCTGGATCATGCGGAACGTGCGCGTGGTGCCGTCGGGTGCCGGTTGTTTTTCTTCGAAATCGACC
>JAVBQJ010000089.1:0-32769 GCA_031549115.1 Victivallaceae bacterium | reverse complement strand
TCAAACGAAGCGCGAAACATCATTTACTATAGCAGCGTTTTTGCTTCTGTCAAGCTCAAACGCCATCTTTTATCAAATTTCTTATCAACCGTTCCCGCCCCAGTTTCCACTCCGGAGCGCAAAACGAGGTTTAATATACCCCAAAACCACAACCTGTCAAGCTCAGTATCGCAGTTTCAGGCAAAAAAACGAGGATTTTTCAGCGGCGATGACGCCAGTAGGCGATGCCGCAGCCGATGAAAGTCAGTACGCAAGCGGTTTTAACAGCACAGAGCCACCACGGTTCCCACCAGGCGCCGGAGGCAACTTCAAAGAGATCGGAGATGCCGAATACCGTCAGCGCCACCGTCATCAGCAGCGCCATTTTCCGGAATGGCGGGCGTACCCGCCCAAAAATCAGGGAAGCGGCAAATACGGCGGCAATCAGCAGCCATAAACCGGATTCGGCGTAATTGAAAAGTTGCAGCAAGGCTTCCGGCGTCACGATGTTTCTCCTTATACTCTACCAGTCAAGTCCCTGCCGGGCGGGAATCCCCCGCTCGAACGGATGCTTGATATTGACAACTTCGGAAACCAGGTCGCTGATGGCGATAATCGGCTCGGGAGCGTGGCGCCCGGTCACCACGACGTTCAGGCCGGCGCGGCGGTTTGCCAGCGCCGCCGCAACCGCCGTCAGGTCGAGCCAGTGAAAATCCAACGCAACGTTGAGTTCGTCCAGCACCAGCAGATCGACCGTGTGCTCCGGATCATCGCCCCGGAGAAACAGTTCGGCGCGCAACCACCCCGCCTGCGCCAGGCCGGCATGATCCGCCTGCGTCCAGCTCAAACCGCCGCCGCACTGTTCAAATATCAGTTGTTCGCAGGCAAGGTCGTGAAAAAAATGTTTTTCCCCGGTCTCGCGCTTGTCTTTGACGAATTGCAACACCGCCGCCCGGCCGCCCCAACCGAGCGTCCGGATCACCATGCCGAGCGCGCTCGAGGTTTTGCCTTTGCCGTCTCCGGTGATGGTATACAGCAATCCGTCACTCACGGCCCGGCCTCATTTGTTCAATGTCGATATCACGTTCCGGCCGCAACGGTTCGAACAGAACCTTGATCATGTCGCTGTCGTGCCGGGCGAACAACGATTTGCCGTACCGGGTCAGGTCGGCGATTTCCTCATACAATTGCTCGGGCGCGATCACTCTTTCCGGCGTCGCGACATTGAAATTCGGCAGGAAGCTGGTGTCACCATCATCGGAAACCACGACGATGAAACTGGCAAGTTTGTATTCGGTACGCAGGTATTCCTGATAGCGGATGGCTGAATTGTAGCGGGCGCCGCGAGCGGTATTGCCGTTGCTGGTGGCCACACCGTCCAGAATCACACCGATGGCGAAGGCGATGCCGCGCGGATTCACCAGCACCGCGCCGTCGATCGTGCTCAGGTTCTCCAGCAGCGCCGACGCCAATTTCTTTCGCACAATCGGCGTCGCCTGAAAACGCAGCCGTTTGGCCTCGCGGGCTGCTCCCTCGGAAATCACCAGCATCGCACCGTGTCGCGCCGTGGCCAATCCGTCGATCAACCGCAGCAGGTTTTCGGTCTGCGGCGGGCGCAGCGTGGGAAACGACCGCAGCAATGCCGCCGCCAACTGCTCTTTATTGTAAGGCGGGCGGGGCAATCCGGGTTCGTCGTACTTGACCTCGAGCAATACCCGCCCTCCCCGCACGATCTGCCACTGGCGATGTCCGAGGAAATTCACCTTCAGCCGCGATTTCGAACGGCTGCGCCGCAACAGGCCATAAATATTCGCGCCGTCGGTATGCAAATCGAAGTCGTTGGCGGTTTGCAGCAGCTTTCGCGCTTTCCGGATATCGGACAGATGCGGCGGATCCCCGAAGCGGACCTCGAAATTGATGTTTTTGTCATCGCGGTCGGCCACCACCATCGTACCGGCGGCTTCGGTCCGCTCGTAAAAGGCACTCGACAGTCGCACGCAGTGTTCGTAAAAACCGTTGCTTTCGTATTGACCGGTCGCATTGAATACCAGCGAATCCACCAGCTGCGACGCCGCCGTGCGCAACAGTTCGCTGCCAGGCAAAATGTTTCCGAACGGATCCGGCTGCCCCAGCTCCGACACCGCGCGGCTGAGAAAGATTTCGATCATCGCCTGCAGCAGAAATTCCAGCCGCCCGTCGTGCGTCAGTACCGTGTTTTCCTCCGCCACCCCGTAGCCGTAGGTCTTCAGCGCGGCGGCATCCAATCCGAGCACCGCCGCTACCCAGTAATGGCCGACTTCAACCGGAGTCGCCACAAAATAACGCCGGCCGGCGGGAAAATTCTTCGACGTATCGATCAACTCCTTGACGGTTTGGCGCATCGAACGCCGCCATTTGCGGATATCGGCGCCCTCGGAGGCGGCATCGGTCACCGGCGCCAGCGGCCCGGGCCGGGCTTCGGGCCAGCGGATTTCCAACTCTTCGGCGCTCAACCAGAAATTGCTCTCCGGCTCCACCGCCACCGCCGTCCCGGCGGAATCGGCCGTGCGGCAGCCGACCAGAAAAATTCCCGGCGAAAGCGCAGGATCGATCAGGTGGAACAATTTCTCCGCCGACAGCGACATGGTCAGGCGAAAATGACGCTGGTAGCCCCACATGAAATTTTTGATCGTATCGGCCATCCCACCCTCAAGTGCCGCCGGAACGCGGTTATTTTTTGCCTGTGGAACCGAATCCGCCGGCACCGCGCCCGCTCTCGGCCAGCTCATCCACCGCCGCCAACTCCACCTCCGGCAATTCGGCAATCACCATTTGCGCAATCCGGTCGCCGCGGGCAATGGCAAATTCTCCGGGGCCGTGATTGAACATGATGACGCCGACCTCCCCGCGATAGCCGGCGTCGATCGTGCCGGGAGAATTGGTCAAGGTCAGGTTATGCTTCAACGCCAGCCCGCTGCGGGGACGCACCTGCGCCTCGAATCCGACCGGCAGTTCCAGTTGAAACCCCGCCGGAACCAGTGTGCTCTGTCCCACCGGCAAAACGATATCGACCCGGCTGCGCAGATCGCTGGCCGCATCGTCGTGATGCGCCTTCGCCGGGAACAGGTCGCCGCACCCCGAAAGCATCTTGATTCTCACCACCGTCTTTGTTTTCATGAAATAAAAGGCTCCAGTACTATTTGCTTTTTTTCATCTTTTGATTTACTGTAACAGCAAATCTGTTTTTTTCAAGCAGGAAGCAGGGGGTTAAGCGTATTATGTTTCGAATCGGTTATGGTTACGATGTGCACCGGCTGGTACCGGGGCGGAAGTTGATCTTGTGCGGCGTGGAGCTCAACCACGCGACCGGACTGTTGGGCCACAGCGACGCCGATGTCGCCGTCCACGCGCTGATGGATGCGCTGCTGGGCGCGCTGGCGCAGGGCGATATCGGACAATGGTTTCCCGACCATGACCCCGAATACGCCGATTCCGACAGTATGAAGTTGTTGGATAAAATCCTCGATTCGCCGGCATTTCAGGGGTGGGCGCTGGGCAATCTCGACATCACCATCGTCGCGCAGAAGCCGAAACTGGCCAGCCGGCTCCCGGCAATGCGGCTGCGGCTGGCCGAAGCATTTCACGTGCCGTTGGACCGCATTTCCGTCAAAGCCACCACCACCGAACAATTGGGCTTTGCCGGCCGCGAAGAGGGCATCGCCGCCAGCGCCGTGGTATTGCTGCAGCAGGTTTTATAGTTTACGACAGATCGACCGTCACCGGCACCATGCCGTCGGCCAACTGCGCATTCAGCTTTTCGCCGGGGATCGCCTGCAATACCGACGTCACCGGTTTGCCGGTCGCCGGATCCAGCAGCAGCGCGAAACCGCGCGCCAGCACCGCTTTCGGATTCAGCGCCTGCAGTCGGGCATGCAAGGTTTCGAATTTTCCGGCCGCATCGCGGCTGCGCCGCTCCAGCAGCTGCCGGCCGCGCCACTCCAGCTCGTCCATACGCTGCTGGTAGGTGCGCAACAGATGCGCCGGCTCCCGGAATACATAACTCGATGCCGCCAGCTCCAGCCGGTGCCGCGCTTCCCGGTGGCGCTCGCGCAAGATCCGGAGCAGGTTTTTTTCCGACCGCTCCAGCCGCCCGGTCAACTCCTCCCGGTTGCCGATCACCAGCTCCGCCGCGGCCGACGGCGTCGGCACCCGCAAATCCGCGACGAAATCGGCGATGGTATAATCGATTTCATGTCCGACCGCGCTGATCACCGGGATGCGGCAGGCGGCAATCGCCCGGGCCAGGATTTCTTCGTTGAACGGCCACAGATCTTCCATGCTGCCGCCGCCGCGGGTCACCACGATCACATCGACACCGCCGGTCCGGTTGAAAAACTCCACTCCGGCCGCCAACTGGCGCGCCGCCCCCTCCCCTTGCACCGGCGACGGATAAATCCGAATTTGCACATTCGGGAAACGGCGTTCCAGAATCTGCAGAAAGTCGCGGATCGCCGCCCCCTCCGGCGACGTCACCACCCCGATACGAGACGGCAGCAACGGAATCGGTTTCTTTCGTTCCGGCGCAAACAAGCCCTCTTCATTGAGTTTGTTTTTCAGCAACTCGAAGCGCCGCTGCAGATCCCCCAGCCCGACGGGGCGCATCTGCCGGATCGTGAACTGGTATTCGCCGCGCACCTCGTACACCGACAGCTTGCCGTGGGCCTCGATTCTGTCCCCCTGCTGCAGCTTCATCGCCCGGACCTCCCGGGCGCCGTTGAAATACACCGCCCGGAGCTGGCAGCGCGCGTCTTTCAAGGTCAGATAGACGTGGCCCGAGGCATAGATATTCATCGTGCCGACCTCGGCGCCGAGCCAGAACGGCATCAGGCTGTTTTCCACCATGTCCCGGACCGCCTGATTGACCTCGCTGACACTCCAGACCGGCTCTTCGTTCACAATATCCACTCCACAATCCAACGCAATATCCAGACGGCCGCGGCAAACAGATATTCAATATACAGGAAAACCAGCACCCCCAGCGCCAGAAACGCCCCCTTGACCCATTCGGCGTCCCCCTTCAAGAGACCCGGAAAGAACCCCTGAATCACCGCGAAGCCGTCCAGGGGCGGTATCGGCAACATGTTCAGCAGGAACAGCACCATATTCAGAACCGCTCCCACCCCGAAAAAAAAGCCGGCCAGCGGCACCCATTCAAAGCGCTTGGCGACGACAAACAGCCCCAGAAAGACCACAAACAGCAGCAAATTGGTCGCCGGTCCCGCCAGCGATACCAGCACCGCGTCCCAGCGGCGGCGGAAGTTGGCCGGATTCACCGGCACCGCTCCCCACGAAATTCCCGCCACCAGCAAGAAAATCAACGATATGAGCCCCATCTGCTTGAATGGATTGAAGGTCAAATGCCCCGAACGCGCCGCCGTATCGTCGCCGCACCACAATGCCGCCGCGGCATGCATGAACTCATGGCAGCAGATCGAAAAAACCACCACCAGCACCACGGTAAAAAAATAGGTCTGGTCCGTAAACAGCGTATTGATGAACAAGTTATCCATTACTGCAAATGCACTTCCCAATAGTAAAAAGCCGGTGTTTCATAAGGGTGCGAAGCCAACAGTGCGGCGATCACGCCGGGAAGCACTCCGGCTTCCACCAGCATTTCCACCTTGAACTCCGTCACCTGTTCCGGAGTCCCCGTCGCGCCGATAAACGGGTCGCTCCCGGGCAACGGCCGGAATTGCCCGGTGCCCGTCGTTTGCCAGCAGCATTCGGCATAGTCGCCCCAACGTCCGCCGCCGGCGGCGAACAATGCCTGTTTCACCGCCTCGGCATGCGTCTCCGGTACATAAAATTCCAATTTATACGCCTGCGGCATCCCCGCCCTCCGTCTTATACCTTATACTATACCGCAAAGATACGCCGATTGCAACGCCGGTCCGACAAAAAAACGCACCGGGGAACAATCCATTCCGATCGTTCCCCGGTGAGGCTGTCACATCACATCGTCAGCGCGGCATCAACGGCGGCGCGTCGGAATATGGGCGCAGTCACCATGAACCGCGTGCGCGGCTTCCATCATCGCTTCGCCCAGTGTCGGGTGGGCGTGAATCGCCTTGCCCAACTCATGCGCGGTAATTTCCAGGCTCATCGCCGGCCCGGCTTCCGCAATCAGGTCGGTCGCATGCGGCCCGACGATATGGACGCCGAGCACCTGGTCGGTCGCGGCATCGGCGATGATCTTGACGAAGCCTTCGGTTTCGTTGATCGCCATCGCTTTGCCCAGCGACGCAAACGGGAACTTGCCGACCTTGTAGCCCAGATTTTTTTCCTTGCACTGCTCTTCGGTCAGGCCGATCGAGCCGATTTCAGGCGAAGTGAAAATACACCCCGGCACCAGCGCGTTGGAAATGGTGTCGCGCTTGCCGGTGATATTGGCGACCGCGGTCAGCGCCATCGCACTGGCCCAGTGCGCCAGCTGCGTGGTCCCGGTGATGTCGCCGATGGCATAAATCGTCGGGACATTGGTCCGGCACGACGCGTCCACCGGAATCCAGCCGCGTTCCGTGGTCTTGACGCCGGCCATTGCCAGATTGAGGCCGTCGGTCACCGGGCGGCGCCCGATCGACACCAGCAGATAATCCGCCGAAACCTTTTCGCCGTTGACCATGCCGGAAACGCCGCGCGCCGACGCCTTGATGTCGGCCAAAGGCGCGCCAGTCATGATTTTGACGCCGGCTTTTTCCATCGCCTTCGCCACCACCCGCGAGGTTTCGCGATCGACCGGCGGCATGATCGACGGCAGCATTTCCACCACCGTCACTTCCGTACCCAGCGCCGCAAACAGGCAGGCGAATTCGCAGCCGATCACCCCGCCGCCCAGAATCAGCAGGCTCTTCGGCACCTTCGGAATGCTCAACAGCTCCGTCGAGGTGATGATCCGGGGGCTTTCCGGAATGAATCCGGGGACCAGCGACGCCGAACCGGTGGCGATGATGAAGCTTTTCGCTTCGATGGTGGTTCCGGCATCCGCGCCATTGGCGACCAGCACCTGATTCTTGTTCAGAAACGCCGCCGAGCCTTTGAAGGTCTTGACACCGGCCGCTTTTTCCAGCGCGGCGATGCCGCCGCGCAGCTTGGACAGCACGTCGTCCTTGCGCGCCAGCATTTTGGCCCAATCGAATTTCACTTCACCGGCGATCTCGACGCCGAAATCGGCGGCATGACGCGCCGTCTTCAATACATCCGCTCCCGCGAGCAGGGTTTTCGTGGGAATGCAACCGATGTTGAGACAAGTTCCTCCGAGTTCGGCCCGCTCCACCAATGCAACACTCAAACCGCGCTGACCGGCCCGAATCGCCGCCACATACCCGCCGGGACCGGCGCCGATTACACAAACATCGAATTTTTCCATTTTACCCAATCATTCCTTTCCTGACACTGATACCAGAATTGTTCACTGGGTAATGTAATTCATATTTTTGCCATATTCAAGACGTTTTTTGATTTTTTTTGTTCATTTTTGCAATTTTTCAATGCCATGCAGGGATTGTCGCCTTTTTTTCTTCGCGATGCAACTACAGCAGATTTATTACAGCCGACACCGATATTTGATCGCCATCCGCGGCATCAACGGCAGGCGGCATATGCGCCGGCCATGCCGGTTTTTTTCCCGGAAGCAACCGGGCCGCACCGCCAATCGGAGCGAATATGGAGAAAAAATAAAGTTTTTTTCTGAAAAAATGCCGGTTTCTGCGAATGCGGGGATTGACAGGGGTTTCTCGATGGCTATAATAAATCCAAGGTTAAGAGTATTGAGGTAATGAGGCATTCCGCAATGGCGTCGGCAAGTTCAAATTCGAAGTTACGAAGTTACGAAAAACAAATAGTGAAACTACACTTCCGCCGCAGAGGCCGGGCATGAACTTCGAATGTCTCACCGCCGCCCCTGCGGAAACCCACAGGCGTTTATTGGCACACTTCAATCACACCATGCGCACTCCGTTGAATACCATTTGCGGCCTTTGCGACCTCCTGCGTTCCGAAGACGGTCTGCCCCAGGAGCAATCGCTCTATCTGGAAGCGATCTATGCGGACGGGCACCGGATGTTGCACTATATTGAAGCCCTCTCGGAACTTCTGTGGGTTCCTCCCGCCGTCGCCTCCGAGCCGGTTCCCCTGTCGGAGTTGACGGAGTTGGTCGAAAAAATCACCGGCGGCGCGCTAATATTCTTGGCAGATGACACCGAAAACGATCCCCCTGTTCCATGCGCACCGGTGATTTTCCGGCATGCTTTTCAGCATTTATGGAATCATATTGCCTGGGGCATGGAGACGCCGCGCGCGGAAATCTCCTGGTGTTCCGCCGCCACGTCTCTCGTCATTCGCGATTACGGCCATCCGCTGCCGCCGGAGTTGTCGGAGCTGGCATTCCTGCCGTTCGGCCTGTCCGCGCCGACCCATCCGGATCTGTATGCGCCGCTGGAATTGCCGCTGGCCCGCCATTGGGCCGAACGGGGGGCCATGCAATTGCAGCTGACGGAGACGAACCCGGACTACACCGGTTACGAGTTGACGCTCCCGGTCGCCGGCGGCGTTTGACGCCGGGACCGCATCAGCGGCCTTTGCCGAAAGCCCGGACGAGCTTGCCGGGCGTAACTTTCGGGGTACGGTCGTAGTTGTAGACACCGTTCTGCTCCTGCTCGACGTCGGTGAGCTGGGTATAGCAGTAACCGGCGATACGTTCGTCCGCGACCATCATTTCGGTCTGTTCGGCGATTTTCGCGCACAGCGCATCCTCGTCGGCCAATTCCATGCCGTGATACCCCCAGGCCTGCTCCGAAAATTTGCGCCGTTCCGGTGGAATGAACATGAAGCCGCCGACTTCATTGGCCAGGTAAGGCTGGCCGTGATACGCTTTCATTTCGAGGTCCGGGACGTGGCACATCACCGGGAAATCGGCCGGGAACAGCGCCTGCGCCAATTCTTCGACACTCGCCCGGTACGGGTGTACCGTCCACAGATCGGTTTTGACGTGAACATAGCCGCTCGAATCGTTGACCGGGCGCGTCGGATCGACCGACTTGGTCCGGTTGTAAATATCCCGGACCCAACGACAGTAAACCTCGAATGCCTCCGGGGTCGGGTACAGCGCCTGAATCCACTCCCGGCTCGGCCATATGCTTTCATTCAACGGCGACCACACGATGATCGACGGGTGGCTGACGTCACGCTCGACCACCTCGCTCCATTCGGTCAGGAAATTGCCGCGCGCTTCGGCGCTGCGGAGGTCCAGGCTCCAGCTGGCAGACTCGCCCCAGGTCAGGTAGCCGAGTTTGTCGGCCCAGTAGTGAAAGCGCTCTTCGAACACCTTCTGGTGCAGCCGTGCGCCGTTGAAGCCGGCCGCCATGCTCAATTCGATATCGAGCCGGAGCGCCGCATCGGAGGACGCGGTCCAGATTCCATCCGGGTAGTAGCCCTGATCGAGCACCAGCCGCAGAAACAGCGGCCGGTTGTTGAGCAGCACCCGGTTCCCTTCAACCGCGATTTTGCGCAAGCCGCCGTAGCCCGCCACCCGGTCGATCTCGGCGCCGTCTGCGTCGAACACGCGAAAGACCATGTCGTACAGAAACGGATTTCCCGGCTCCCACGGATGCACTTCATTCACCGGCAATACCGCCGGCATGCCGTCGGCAGCCGCGAAGCTGCCCTCCGCCACCAGCTTGTCACCGGCGAAAACTTCGACGCTCCAGCGCCGCCCCGCCGTTCCGGGGAAAAACACCGGCGTGAACGCGAAAGCCCCGGCGTCGAAATCCGGCGTGACCCGGCAGGAGCGCAGCCCCTCCATGCCGGCCGCCTCCAGCCACACCGTCTGCCAGATGCCGGTGACCCGGGTGTACATGCAGCCGCGGGAGGCGAATTGCTGGCACTGTTTGCCGCCGCCGAACAAACCGGAGCGAACATCGTCGGCGGCGTGCACCACCAGTTGGTGGCGTTGCCCGGCCTGTACCGCGCCGGTGATGTCGAACGAAAAGCTGCTCATGCCTCCGTAATGAATCCCGACCTCGCGCCCGTCGATGTAAGCCGTACATATGGTATCGACGGCGCCGAAGTGCAGCAGAATCCGCTTTCCGTCCCAGTCAACCGGAATTTCAATCTCCCGGTGGTAGAAGATCGCCGGGATGAAATCGGTATGATGTACTCCGGACAGTTGACTTTCGGGGCAAAACGGGACCACAATCGTGTCTTCGAAGCCATGCGATTCATGCCACTTCCGGGCGACGCCGCTCTGCCCGAAATCGAAGCGATAGCTCCACGGCCCGTTGAGATTGCGCCATGTCGCGCGTTGAAATTGCGGGCGCGGATATTCGGCGCGGGGAATCGTCGGTTCGTTTTTCATGATGCTTTCCTTCTGTATTGACGGTGATTGTTTCTTTCTATTATTATACATGAAGTTATTGCAACCGCCATAACCGCAATTCCAATCCGCATAACCGTAATTCCGAAACAACCGGCTATCCCGCGCTTGACAATGCGGCCAGATAGAACTATTGTTATAGCCATGGACATTGCAGTGAAAAATCGGTGGGAAGAGCGCTTCATCCCCGAGGCATGCCGCGAACGCTTCCTCCGCTTCGGCCCGCAGCAGTTGCGGCTGTGGCCGGGCGAAGAGGTTCACATGGCCGGACTCAGCGATCTGGTGCCCGGCTACCGGATCGTCCGCACCGGCTTTCCTCACCATGTGGCACTGTATCTGACCGCCGGCGAAATGATCGCGGATACCGGCGGCGGCAACCGGGTATGGAAAGCCGGGGACATTCTCTTTCTCGAAGCCGGCAGCCGTTATCACTATCACGCCGAAGTCCCATGTTCGATCGTCTGGTTTCACCTGATCGCCGACGCGCCGTGCTGGAAAAAATTGCCGGGAACCGGCTGCTTCGCCCGGCCGGCATTGTGGGCGGGGAAAATTCCGCCGCTATTGGAGCTGTTGTACAGCGAAACCAGTGTGCCCGGCCCCACCGACAGCGTGGTGGAGCAATTGCTGTGCCGATTGATTCTGACCTATCTGCGCAAAGAACTGTTTTCCGAGGAGAAATCCCCGGCGCGCCGGCTCCGCATCCACCGCTTGTTCGAAGAGGTCGAAGCCGATCCGGCACACGCGTGGACCGTCCGCGAACTGGCGCGCAAAGCCGGAATGTCGGTCGCCAACTTCTTCCCCGCCGTCAATCGCATCTACGGCAAATCCCCCGGCGCACTGCTGCAGGAAATCCGGCTGAACGCCGCCGCCCGGCTGCTGCAATATTCCGATTGCAAACTCGACACCATCGCCCACAAAACCGGCTTCAGCTGCGGCTTTGCGCTGTCCCGCGCCTTCCGGCGCCACTACGGCGCCAGCCCCGCGCAGTGGCGCTCCGGTACCCATCCGTGAATAAATCGCCGGTGCGAAAGGGGAGAAATCCAGGAGCTCCTCGCCCCTGCACCTCTGCTGCGGATGCCGGAGGCCGGCCAGACCACCACAGAGCCACCGCCCTTGCCGACGACCGCCGTGCGGTTACTTCTGGGGCGGCTCGCTGATGGTACGGCCGCGGATCAACTGCGCCGGGTCGTCTTCCAGGTGACTGATCATCCGCATCAATTCGCGCAATGAGTTGTCAAGCCGGGTCAGGGAGGCGCCCAGCCGGTTGCGTATCGCCACCGCGTTTTCGGACAGCGACTCCAGGCTTTCGGCGCCGCGCGCGATCAGGCCGCGCGCATCCACCGCCAGATCGCGGGTTTCATCCAACAGATCGGTCATGTTGTCCGACCACCGCTGCAGCCGGTCGCCGGGCAATGCGGTACGCCAATCCCGCAGGCTCTCCTCCAGATAACTGACGGCGGAAACGAAGCTTTTGATGTTGCCCGGCGTGACCGCGTCCTTCAGCGCCGCGGAGGTTTCCTCCAGATTGGCCAGCAGCCGGTCAAGCCGGGCATTGATCTTGCCGAGGTCGTTTTCGTCGAGCAGATCGTTGACCTTTTCCAGCGACACGTTGATTTTCTCCTGCAATGCCAGAAAGTCGATCCGGCTCAACACGTCGAGGGTTTTGCCGATATTCTGAATCGCGTTGGAAACGTGGGAAGCGCGGGACGGAATGTAGATGCAGTTGCCGTCGGGGCGGACCAGGAGATTGGGCAGCGCCAGTTCGCCGTCGACCGGATTGCCGAAGCCGACCAGTTCGAGATAGGTGCCGCCCATCAGCCCGGAGGCGTTCAACATGCAGGATAATTTTTCCTTTTGCAGCACATCGAGCAGTTCGCCGGGCGAAGACGAAGTCGGGGTGCCGCTGTTGATGTAGTCGACCCCGGAGCCGTACAGATCGAAATAGATGTCGATGTAACCGTCGGTGTTGCGCATGGCGATCCGGGAGATGCGGCCGACCGGCATGCCCATGTATTTGACCGGCGAACCCGGAGTCAGCCCCTCGACCGAGGTGTTTACCACGGTCATTCCCTCGAAGTGGGGCGTGAAAAACTGCGCCACTCCGACCAGCAGAAAACCGCCGATGATCAGAACCATCGACACCACGACAAAGGCGCCGAGGGTAATTTTATTCGCACTTCGCATCGCTTCCTCCCGTTCAACTGAATACTGCCGTCAACGCCGCGTCCGCGATGACGATCAGAAAAATGGATGTGACCGTCGCCTGGGTGGCGGCGTTGCCGACCCCCTGGGCGTCCCGGGGCGCCTCCAGCCCCTTCCAGCAGCCGACGCCGCCGACAATGACGCCGAACAGGAGGCTTTTCACCAGCCCCTGAATCAGATCGACCGGGCGCACCATCTCCAACGCCTGCACATAATATTCGCGCAATGAAAAATCCAGCTTGGCCTGTACGATCAGCCAGCCGCCGAGGGTGCCGCAGAAATCCGCGATGATCGTCAGCCCCGGAAATACCAGCAGCAGCGCCAGCAGATTCGGCGTCACCAGAAAGCTCCCCGACGCCAGGCCCATCGTCTCCATCGCGTCGATCTCTTCGTTGGTTTTCATCGTGCCGATCTCCGCGGCAATCGCCGAACCGGTCCGCCCCGCCAGCACCACCGCGGTCATCAACGGCGCCAGTTCGGTGATGATCACCGAACATACCAGGTTCACCACGAAGCTCTGCACCCCGTAACGCCCCAGCAGCGTCAGCGCCTGAAACGCGAGAATCACCCCGATCAATACGCCCAGCAGCGAAATGATCGGCACCGCCTGGCTGCCGTAGCAGTCCATCTTGTAAAACACCAGCCGCCAACGCATCCGCCACGGACGGCACAACGCCGAACAGAGGATCAGCGTCACCTCGCCGATGAAGCGCAGACAGGAGCCGAGGTCATTCCAGTAGCGGATCACCGTTTCGCCGGTCTGGCGGCATAACAACAGCCATGAGCGAAAAGCCGCCATCGCGTCACCTGACTTCAGGCGCCGACAGATCGGCGTTCAACATTTCGGCCAGCTCGGCGACCGCGGCGGAAGCGGCCTGTACCCAACCGGTTTCGGTATCCTCCGCCAACGGCGCCCGGATGCGGAAATTACGGCGGAACTCCTTGTTGTCCGCCGCCTGCAATACGTAGAACCCATCCAGTTCGAAAGTCCGGTCGGCGTGACTGACGGTAAATTCGGTGATGCGGCCGCGCACATGGATACTGTGGCTGGTATCGCCGGCGGCTTCGGCGCCGGACATGCCGCCGATCAGGCGCCGGGTGACCAGTTCGCCCGGATTCTGAACCCATTTGGCATTGGGGGTTTCCCGCATGACTCCGTCCGCATAGCGGACCATGATCCGGGTTCCGGAGGGGGAAAAGTTTTCAAACTCCGAGATCGAAACCGGAAGGCCTTCCCGGCAATCCTGCAGCGCGACCGGAGCGAGATCGTAATATCTGACCGGAACTCCCGCCTCAAACCAGCAGCCGCCCGCCAACAGCGGCAACATGCATACAGCCAGCTTTCGCCACCGATTCTTCATTCGTCCATCTCCTGATTTACCTCTACCCTATCAAATTTACCATTTTTCGCCGAAAAGTCAAACGATACTCCCGGATTTTTGTTGCAAAACAGCCGCTTTCGCGCTATAATATAAGCAAAACTGTTTTTCCGGTTCGCATCTCCGATGCCGCCGTTATCAATAAATGGATATTATGACCGAAAAAAAACTTCTCAACCGCATTGGCGGTCCTGCGGACCTGGTGCCGCTGCGCCTGGAGGAATTGGAAGCGCTGGCGGCGGAAATCCGCCGGGAATTGCTCGAAGTCGTCGCCGAAAACGGCGGCCATCTGGCCTCCAATCTCGGGGTGGTGGAGTTATCGATCGCGCTGGAACGCGTATTCCATGAGCCCGGCAATCCGATCCTGTGGGATGTCGGCCATCAAAGTTATGTCCACAAACTCCTGACCGGACGGCAGCAGGAGTTCCGGAGTCTGCGCCGCTACGGCGGCTGCTCGGGCTTCCCGCAACCTCTGGAAACCTCCGCCGATCCCTTTGTCGCCGGGCACGCCGGCAATGCGATTTCAGCGGCGCTGGGGTTTTCCGCGGTATACCGCCGCACCGGCCGCAGCGAGAAGGCAGTCGCGGTGGTCGGCGACGGCGCGTTGAATTGCGGCATTTCGCTGGAGGGGCTGAACAACATCGCCGGCGACGGCCGCAATCTGGTGATCGTGCTCAACGACAACAAAATGTCGATCGCCCAGAACGTGGGGGCGATTTCGAGCCACCTGAACCGGCTGATCGCCGGCCGCCGCTACAACCGCTTCAAAAATGCGTTCAAGAACTGGCTGTCCAACGACAAATTGACCCGGAAAATCGGCCGGGTGCTGGATGCGTTCAAACATTTGATCCTGCCCGGCTCGCTGTTCGAAGAGCTCGGATTGCGTTACCTCGGCCCCATCAACGGGCACAATCTCAAAGACCTCCTGTACACCTTCGAAGCGGTGCGCGAATTCGATTACCCGGTACTGGTGCATGTGGTGACCGAAAAGGGGCACGGCTTCCCGCCGGCGGTCAATCGGCCGGATAAATTTCACGGTATCGGTCCTTTTGACCCGGCCACCGGAGAGCCGTTGTGCTCCCGGCAGCGCACCTTTGCCGCCGCGTTCGGCGACGCGGTGACCGGATTGGCGCGGCGCGACGGCCGGGTGGCGGCGATTACCGCCGGGATGAAAGATGGAACCGGTCTTGCCGCATTCGCCCGGGAATTCCCCCGGCGCTTCTTCGATGTCGGTATTGCCGAGGAGCACGCGGTGGTGTTTTCCGGCGGCCTGGCCAAGGCCGGAATGCGGCCGGTGGTGGCGATCTATTCGACCTTTCTGCTGCGGGCGCTGGACTGCGTGTTCCACGATGTCTGCCTGGCCGGGTTGCCGGTGATTTTCGCGATCGACCGCGCCGGCGCGGTCGAGGACGGGCCGACCCATCACGGCATTTACGATCTGGCGTTCCTGCGGACGCTGTCCAATCTGGTGATCCTGTCGCCGGCGGATGTCGAAGAATTGCCGGCGATGTTCGATCTGGCGTTGGAATTGTCGTGTCCGGTGGCGATCCGCTACCCGCGCGGCGGCGTGACCCGTACCGCCGGCGTGCCGCTGACGCCGGTGGAGAAAGGGCGGGCGGAGGTGCGAAGCGAAGGCGGCGATTGCGCGTTGTGGGCGCTGGGTCCGGAGGTGGCGACGGCCGAAGAAACGGCGCGGATCCTGGCGGAGTCCGGCATTGCCGTCACCGTGGTGAATGCCCGTTTCGTACAGCCGCTGGATCTCGAACTGCTCCGGCGCCACGCCGAAACGATGCCGGTATTCACGCTGGAGGATCACCGTTCGACCGGAGGCTTCGGCAGCGCCGTGCAGGAGGCGCTGGACCGGAAGGTCTACAGCTTCGGCTGGGGCGGCGAATGGCTCGGACACGGCGACATTCCATCGTTGCGCCGCGAACGCGGCCTGACGCCGGAGAAAATTGCGGAAAGTATCCGATCGCAACTTGATTCGTGAAATTTGCCGGGTTATATTCGGACCAGGAAGATATCAGTTCCTTTTCTAACCCGAAAGGCGAATCCATGAGTGCAAACCACGACCGGATGGAATTCCATCACTATCTGGCGCAAGGCAACATCATCTGCCACTCCCGCGCCGCCACCAACGCGGCAGTCATTGCCGAGCTTGCCGCCTGCCTCGCACACAACAATGCCGGATTATCGGCCGATGCGATCATCGCCGCCGTCATGGAACGTGAAAGCCTGTTTCCGACGGTAATCGCCCCGGGGCTGGCGGTGCCGCATGCGCGTCTCGACGATCTGGACCGGCTGCTGGTGGCGCTGGCCACCTGTGTGCCCGGAGTCGATTTCCGTGCTCCGGAAATGCCGCCGGTGCAAGTGGTCGTGCTGGTGCTGTCGCCGGGCAACAACCCGGGTGTGCATCTGCGGGTGATCTCGGCATTGGCGCGTGAATTCAAGGATCCGGCACGCGTGGAGATGCTGGCGGCGTTGAACCGCCCGAGCGGGGTGTTGGATTTTTTCGACGCCAATCAGATGGTGCTGCCGGATTATCTGCGGGTCCGGGATCTGATGAATCCGCGGGTGGAAACGCTGCTGGAGCAGGATACGCTGCATTACGCGATCCGCAAATTCGCCGCCACCCGTGCCAATGAAATGGCGGTCGTGGACAGCGACGGCGACCTGCGCGGGCTGCTTTGCCTCACCGATATTCTCAAGTACAGTCTGCCCGAACACGTGATGTGGATGGAGGACCTGTCGCCGATTTATAACTTTCAGCCGTTTGCGGACATGCTCGGAAACTCCACCGAAACCAAGGTTGCCGACATCATGCGCGAGGAGTTCATCCGGGTCGGCTCCCATGTGCCCGCGGTACAGCTGGCGAAGCTGTTCCTGACCCACCGGGTACAGGAGCTATTGGTGGTCGACGACCGCGGACGGCTGGAGGGAGTGGTGGAAATGCGCGACTTCTGCGCCAAACTATTCTGGGAGTAAGTCTTATGCATGAAGAAGAATCGACCGGTGCGGCGCTGCCGCTGTCGGGAATGCTGACCCGCTTCGGCATCATGCTGGCGGTCAGCTTCGGGCTCGGGCTTTCCGGAGCCTCGCTGGGGTTGACCCTGCAGCAATCGACCGCGTGCGCGGTATTCATCGCGATCATCATGGGGACGCTGATGTTCTGGGGCTTCCGGCTGGCGATCGCGTTTCTCGGGCTGGCGGTGCTGATCTGTACGAGCTCACTGACCATTCCGGAGTTCGTCCAATCATCGGCGCTGGATGTGATCCTGTTTCTGGTCGGGATGATGATCGTCGTCGGCGCGTTGCGCGACCTCGGTTTTTTCACCTGGGTGGTACAGCTGATCGTGGCGATGCCGAATATTTCCGGGAAAAAATTCATCGCCGTCACCGCGGCGGCGAGCGCGCTGCTGGCGTGCGCGGTGGACGAGGTGACCAGCATCATTTTCATTTCCACCTTGATCTTTCAGGTTTCGGACCGGTTGAAGCTGAATCCGACGCCGTATATCCTGATCGCGGTATTGTGCACCAACGTCGGCAGCGCCGGAACGATGATGGGAAATCCGGTCGGAATTTTCATCGGCACCAAGGCGCAATTGAGCTTCGGCGACTTCCTGATATGGTCGTTTCCGTTGATGCTGGCGGCGCTGGCGGTGACGATCGCGCTGACCATCTTTTATTACCGCAAGGATCTGGCGCAGTTCGATGTCAACCTGAAAGAGCGCTTGTCGCGCAATCTGACGCTGGCGCCGACGGTGGAGGTGCCGTTCGTGCCCGGCCTGATTCTTTTGCTGGCGTCGATTCTGGCGATCGCATCGCATCATTCGCTGGAAAACTGGCTGGGACTGCGGCCGAACAGCGTCCTGATCATCGCGCCTCTGGTCTGCGCCGGCGTGGTGATGATCCTGCGGCCGAACCGGGCGCGGCACTATGTCGAGCGTGAAGTCGACTGGTGGACGCTGCTGTTTTTCATGCTGCTGTTCGCCATCGCCGGAACGCTCGAACATACCGGCGTGGCGTTGAAAATGGCCGGAGCGTTCACCAGTGTCTGCGGCAATTCGCCGGCGGTGCTGATCCCGTCGATCATGGCGATTTCCGCGGTCGGTTCGGCATTCGTCGACAATGTGATCTTCGTCGCCGCCTTCTGTCCGGTGATCGAAGAGCTGTCGTTGAGCATCAACGGAATGCCGCTGTGGTGGGCGCTCCTGTTCGGCGCCTGCATCGGCGGCAATATCACCATGATCGGTTCGACCGCGAACATCGTCGCGCTCGGGATGCTGGAAAAGCGGGCGCATGCGCATATGGGCTTTTTCCAATGGCTCAAAATCGGCCTCTTGTCCGCGCTGGTCGCCATGGCGGTGGTGTGGGTCGGATTGTCGCTGCTGGCGCCGTGGATGCCGGAACGCTATACCGCGGTCCGTTTGAACCAGCTGGAGCGCGAATTCAACGGCAAAAAAGCGATCCTGACCGGCGCCGCCACCGCAGCGCTGCCGCAGGTTACCCGTGATATCGACGGGTGCGGCGCGATGAACGCTTACGCTTTTTCGGCCGTGCCCGGAGGTCCCGTTTCCGACGTCACCGTATGCATTCCCGAATCGGTGTCGTTCGACCCGGCGGCGGAGATGCAATATTACGGCAAACTCTACGGTAAAGAAGGCGAAGTGCCGCTGTTGGTGGTCGATGCGGTTCGACCGACGGGGAAACGCTGACTTTTCCATGCCGGATGGTTGCAATTCGGCGAAGTCTGCGTATATTTCCGATATGAAGGATTTTTTGCGGATCAGCCATTGGAGTTCCGGGGTGGAGCGGCTCCTGGGTCCCGGACGGCGCGCCGTCGTCTGGGTGCAGGGGTGTTCACGCCGTTGCCCGGGGTGCGTGGCGCCGGAAATGCAGCCGCACAATGGCGGCGAAGCGGTCGATCCGGAGGCGCTGGCTCGAAAAATTCTGGCGGCGCACCCGGATGGAATCACCGTCTCCGGCGGCGAACCGGCGGAACAGGCCGCCGCGGTGGCGGCACTGCTGGCGCCGCTGCGCGCCGCCGGGCTGAATGTGATTCTCTATTCCGGTTGGCAGCGCGGCGAACTGGCGGCGGATTGCCTGCCCGGAAGCGCGGCGCTGCTGGCGCTGACGGACTGGCTGATCGACGGCGATTACCGGCAGGAGTTGGATGACGGCCGCCCTTTGGCGGGGTCGTCGAACCAGACCGTGCATCGTTTGACACCGGCGGGCGAACGCATGGAAGCGCCGGAGCAGCGCGAGTGGCAATTGGAATTGGATGGCGACGGCAATCTCGCGTTGACCGGGTTGCCGCCGCCGGGCTTTGTGACGAATTTCCGGCGGCGGCTGGCCCAAAGCGGACTGCGGCTGCCGGATTGGAAATAAGGACTAAAAGTGGGACAGCATCGTTTTCTGGACACCTTCGACCGGGTACTGCAAACCGGCGGCAAGCGTATCTGGGCGCTGGACGGCATGACCGAAGACGTCTACTATCTGGACGCCTGGTACGGCTGCCTGACGCTGCGGCATTCGCTGGAAGCGTGGGCGCGGCGGCACGATTTCGTCGCGGTGGCGGTTTTAACCGGCGCGGGGGAGCTGGAATTCACCGGTTCCGCCGATCCGGCGGCGGCGCAGCAGCTGTTTCAGAGCTCCGGCGAGACCCGGCGGCCGAAATACGGCAAGAATTTTTCCGGCGGCGCTGAAAACCGTGCCGCGGCCGAGCCCCCGGAGGCGCCGGAAAATACCGCGCAGGCCGCCGGCGGCATGGCGCAGCGTATGAAGAATATCTTCAGCCGGATCTCCCCCTTCGTGGCCCGGCGCCGCCCCGACAACGAACGGGTCATGCTGATCGTCGAGGATATCACCTATCTGTTGACCCAGGCGGCCAACGGCGACGAGCTCGTACAGAATGAATTGCGCCGGACGATCCTGACCGACTGGTGCGTCAATGTCAGCTCGAGCGCAATCCTGGTGTTCGCGTCGTCGACCGCCTACCAGAACGGGCAGACCGGATTATTCGATGACAAGCACGGTACCAGCCGCAACGGGGCATTGACCGTCGCGGCGCCGGAGGCCGCCGAAGTCGGGCAGGCGCTGCTGCGGCTGAGCGCGCGCGAAGACTTTCTGATCCGCGATCTCCGGGAGATCGCCACCTGGCAGGTCGGCCGCGGCGGCGATTTGCGCAGCGCGCTGGACAGTGTGATCAGCGTGGTGGCACGGCATCGCAACGGCGGCAAAACGCGTCCGCTGCTGGCGCTGGGGGATTTTCTCAATCTGCCGGAGCTCGACCGCGACGCGATCGCCAGGGTGCGCGGGAAACTCGATGCCCTGGTCGGACTCTCCGAGGTCAAAGGCGTATTGAAGCGGCTGGAACTGACGGTGGAGCGCGACCGGAAAATGCTGCTGGCCGGGCAAACGCCGCCGGCGGAAACCCGCCACATGCTGTTTCTCGGCAACCCCGGAACCGGAAAGACCGAGGTGGCGCGGCTGGTCGGGCAATATTTGAAAGCGCTGGGCCTGCTGTCCGGAGGGCAGTTGGTCGAGACCGGTTTCGGCGAATTGAAAAGCGAATATGCCGGAGAGACCGGCAGCCGCTTCCGGCGGATGCTGGAACAGGCGCGGGGCGGGGTGTTGTTTTTCGATGAAATCCATCAGCTCGGCGAAGCCGCCGACACCGCGCCGGCGCGGGAGATCAAGGACATGCTGGTACCGGCGCTGGAAAACTACCGCCATGAGATGGTGTTCATCGGCGCCGGCTATTCGAGCCGCATCGCCGGTTTCTGGCGGCTCGATCCAGGGATGGACAGCCGGTTTCCGCCGCAATACCGCTTCTTGTTCAAGGATTATTCGGTATCCGAGCTGTGGGAAATCTTCCGGCGCCAGACGCGCGATCTGGCGTGCGCCGACGGCGTCGAAGCGCGGATCCGGTCGATTTTGAGCGCGCGCAGCCACCGGGCGCACTCCGGCAACGCGCGCGCGGTCCGGATGCTGGTCGAAGCGGTGCGCTCGAAGCTGGAGCTGGGAGAGCAAACGATCCAATTGATCCATCTGCCGCCACTACTGGAGCGGCGCGAAGAGGATATCGCCCTGGCGCAGCAGGAGTTGGAGCGGATGGTCGGCTTGAGCGCGCCGCGCCGGATGATTCAGACGGTGATGGACAACCTCGAGTACGATATGGAATTCAACGCCGCCGCCGACGGCGGAGTTAACACCCACCCCGGCAACATGGTCTTCGTCGGCCCGCCCGGCACCGGAAAGAGCACGATGGCGCAGATCATGGCGCGTTATTTGTACGGCCTCGGGGTGACCGAGCGGCCGGATGCGCTGGTGGTGACGGCAAAGGACCTGATCGGCGAATACGTCGGGCAGACGGCGCCCAAGGTGGGCGATGCGTTTGCGCGGGCGCAGGGCGGAATTCTTTTCATCGACGAAGCGTACGCGTTGGCCGACAATCAGGAGTTCGGGCGCCAGGCGGTGACCGCGCTGGTCGGCGAAATCACCCTGCCGGCGAATGCGTCGGTGATTCTGATCCTGGCCGGGTATCCGGGGAACATGGGACGCTTATTCCGGCTCAACGACGGGTTGGAACGGCGGATCGGCCATACGATCGTATTCGAAAACTTTCAGCCCCGGGATTGCGCCGAGCTGGCGCGCCGCGCCATTGCGGCCCGAAATTATACGGTGGAGGATGGGTTCTTCCCGGCGCTCGAACAGCTGGCCGCCGACGCGATCCGGACGCGGCGCGAGAGCTTCGGCAACGCCGGCTGGGTGCTCGGCGTGGTGGAAGCCGCCCTGAGCCGGATGAAAGCCCGGGTGATCCGGGCGCGCAAAAATGACGAAGAGGTCGATCCGCGCCGTCTCTTGACCGACGACTTGAAACAAGGATAAAGCATGGATAAAAGCGAACAATTGAAAACTCTGCTGGACCCGCTGCTGGACCCGGTGTTGCGTTTGCCGGATGAAGCGTGGCTGCCGGCGGCGGTGCTGGCGCTGCGGCAGCCGGCGGACTGGGTGACGGTATTCAGCGACTTCGACGCGGACAAGCAGGAGCTGCTGCTGGACCGCTTCACCGGCACCGGCGCCAATGCCTATACCGATATTCTGCTGCTGCTGCTGGTGGAGCAGCCGGCCGCCGACGCCGACAGTGTCGCGATGTTGACCCACTTCGCCCGGTGCGCCGCCGACCGGCACCGCGACCGGATGGCGTGGATCGACCGGAAAATCGCCGAATTGACCGCGCCGGCGGCGCAGGATTTCGTCGGCAGACAGCAGGAGTACGCGGCGCGGCTGCTGGAATTGCAGTCGCTCTGGCTGGAGCGCGTCCGGCAGCAGCCGCAGGCGTGGCAGGTAATCAACCAGGAAATGGCGCTGGCGCGGCTGGAGTGGAAGCTCGACCAGGTTGCCGGTACCGTGCGCGACAACGCCGCCGCCCGCGATGCGCTGCAGAGCTCCATTGCCGCGTTGGAAACGCAGATCGCGGCCTTGAAAAGTGAAACTGCAAACTTCCAGGGACGCCATGAGGCGCTGCGGCTGGAGCGCGAGCAACTGCTGGCGCCGGTGGAAACCGGGCGGAACGAGCTGCAGGCGCTGGAAAAGGAGTTGACCGGATTGCGCACCGAGCGCAAGGATATCCAGGCGGCGCGGGAAAAAGCGCAGGCGGCACTGGAACACGCGCGGCAGGAGATCGTCTCCAATCGCGCACAAACCGAAGCGTTGGAGCAGGAATGCCGGCAAATACGGGAGTCGGCGGAAACCATGCAGTCGCAGTTGCAGGAAACGCGCAACGCGCTGAACGAATTGCAGCGGGCCCCCGAACTGGCGAAAATGGCCAAGCTGCAAAACAAATTGGCCGAATTGTGGAAACTTCTTCCCGCCGACGACGCGTCGGCGAAAGCGTAAGGAGGGCAACGTGAGCGGGAGAAAACGTTCGTTGGTAGTCGAAGCCATAGAATTCACCATTATGGCAATCCAACAGGCCCGGGCACGGGCGGCGGCGGAGCGGGTCCGGCTCGGCCAGGCGGCCATGACGGCGGCCACACGGGAGTTGGCCGCCGCGCAGAAAGCCCTCGACGCGGCCGGAAAACGGATCGACGAGCTCGGCGAATGCGACGAACGCGCCGAACTGACCGCCCGCCATCAGGCGCTGCAGCGGGAGTTGGCCGAAGCCAAAGCCCGGATGATGGAGTTGCAGGGTTCCTTCGGCGGCGTCAAGGGCCATCTGGACCAGGTCGATAGTCTGGTGAAACTGGCGGAGCGCCGGGACCGGGAGCTCCGCAAACGCCTTTACGACGAAGACCGGCGCATGGAGCAGAACGGGCTGCCGACGGAGTGGTTTCGCGATACCGAATACCGGGAAGCCGACGAAGCCCGCCAAACCGCCGATCAGGCGATGGCGGAGCTGCGTTCGGCCGGACGGGATTCCGATGCGATAGCCGGACAGGTACGCGAGCTCGCCGACAGCATCCGGGGCATTGGCGCCGAAGCCAAGGTGTTGCAGGAATTTACCGGGACGGAGGAATTCAACGGCATATTGGAGCGCATCGCCGACCGGAAAGCCTTTGCAGCGATCGCGGCGCGGCGCGAGGAGCTGGCCGCCGGGCTGGCGCGGCTGCCGGAGGATTATGCCGATTGGTGTGCGCCCGAACAAATGGAGCTGGCCACCGGATTGGCCGAAGCCGACGCGGCGTTGCAGGAGGCCGAATCGCTGGCGCATCCGGCCGCCTGGGATGGATTGGAGGCGGCGCTGGCATCCGGCGCGGCGCACCTGGCGGAGCTGCCGGGCGCCATTGCCGAAGCCGGAGAAAACCGCGACCGGCAGGAGCGGCGCGCCCGGATTGCCGAAGCGATCATGACAACGCTGGACGAACTGCAGTTCGACGTGTCGTTCGATCCCGGCAACCGCGATGAGCCGTGCCGGATTTCGGGGCAGACGCCGCGTTCGGACGGAGACGGCGATTTCGATATCGCGATTCCGTTGTCCGGCGAGGTCACCTTCGAGGTGGCGGAAGCGCGCGGCGACGGCCACGACTGTCACGCGGCGGTAATGGCGCTGCAGGAGCGGCTCAAGGAGCGTTTCGGCATGTCCTGGGAGGTGACGGACTGGGGCAACGCCGCCGGTTTCGCCGATGCGGCACCCGGAGAACGCCACGGCGCCGAAGCGGCTGCCGACGGCGAAAAGCAACGCGCCAAACATCAACAGCGGGAGCGGGAACGGAATTGATGGACAGATCGATTTTTTACCGTTGGCTGGCGGCGGCCGAAAAACCGGGCGCGGACGACGCGTGGGAGTTGCTGGCGCAATATCCGGCGCTGCGTGACGCCGTCGACCCCCTCGGCGAAAACGCGTTGCACAAAGCGGCGTATTGCGGCTCCATCGGCGTGGCGCAAATGCTGCTCCAGGCCGGAATCGCGACACAGGCGGTCAATGAATGCGGCCAAACCGCGTTGCACCTGGCGGTGCGCGGCGGCCAGGTCCGGCTGGTGGCGCCGCTGACGGCGGCGGGAATTGCCATCGACGCGCCGGACGGGGCGCGCCGGACGGCGCTGTTTTATGCCGGCAGCCCCCGCATGGTGGAGGAGCTGGTCCGGCGCGGCGCCGGGATCCGGGTGACCGATGCCGGCAACCGCAATGTGCTGCATGCCGCGGTGGCGGGCGAACTGCCCGACCGGATGCCGCTGGTGCGCGCGCTGCTGCAGGCCGGAGCCCTGGCGACGGCAAAGGATGGCGACGGCAATACGCCGCTGCATCTGGATGCTTCCGGCGACGCGCTCTGGCTGCTGCTCGGCGCCGGAGCCCGGGTCAATATGCTCAATGCCGCCGGGCAGTCGGCGCTGGAGCTGGCGGTCCGGCGCGGCTCGGAGAATGCGGTGCGCATTCTGTTGAATGCCGGAGCCGCCCCGGCGCAGGGGCGCATCCGGGACGCGCTGGAACACATCTGCAACCCGGAGCCGAAAGTGCGGCGCCGGATCCGGGCGCTGCTCGAACCGCATATGGTGAAAATGGTCGTGCCGGAAACGCTGCCGCCGCCGGTTCCGGCCGCCAAAGAACCCGAGACCATCAGTTTATTGCCGCCGCGTGTGCTCGCCGCCCGGATGAACAAGCCCAAGCCGAAGCGCTGACGGCAAAACCGATCCGGTTTGCCGGCGAGAGACATGGAGAAACGTTTGCTTTCCACGTTGCAAAACGGCAAAATAATGCTATATTCCGTAAACGCTTTGCGTTTAGGGCTAACAGAAGAGAGTCTCCGCCATGGCGGAAAAGAGGAAGATGACGCATCGATGAATTTGCCGATTGAATCGTGGCTGCAGCATCTGCGGCGCACCTTGAACGCCGTCAGCGCCCGGCTGGAGCTGCTGAGCAACCGCTGTTTGTTGAGTTATCTCCTGCTCTTCTACTTCGTCGTACGCCTCGTCACCCTCGAATTCGTCGAGCGCAGCGGCGACGCCATCTACAAGTGGGGCTTCATCCGCTGCTTCCTTGCCACCGGCGTGTGGTATCCGGCTGCCCCCGATCATCATCAGGGGCGCTGGGGCATCAACCTGCCGGAGATGTTTTTCGCCTGGATATTCGGCCCCGATTCGTTGATCGGGTATTACGTCTACCCCGTTCTCTGCGGTGCCGCCGGCGCGGCATTGGCTTACGGCATCGTCACCCGGCTGCGGAGCAAAAGCGCCGGATGCGCGGTGTTTCTGCTCTTCACTTTCCTGCCCCAGATCTGGCGCGAAAGCTGCCAATTCCTGCCGATGCTGCCCGCGGCGGTGTGGATGCTCGGCGCATTATGGTGCCTGATCCGCTATTGCGAAACGGACAAGGTGCGTTTCGTATTCTGGAGCGCGCTGCTGGTCTTCATCTCCTACGGATGCAAGTTCACCTCGCTTTATTGGGCGGGGGCGATCGGCCTTTTCCTGCTGTTCCAGCCCAAATTCAGCTTTTCCAAAGCGGTATGGGTCTTCGGCCTCACCCTGCTGGCCGGCTTGCTGATCGAAACGCTGCTCCTGAATCACTTTTTCGACGTTTCCTACGGACGGGTACAAATCATCACCGGCTCGCATCTCAACGACCGGCCGGCGCCCCAGTATCTCGGCATCGGCGGCTATCTGTTGAGCTTCCTGCGTCCCCTCGACCTCTCCGGCAAATACATGGACAGCTTCCCGAAAACCATCATCATGCTGGCCGCGCTGCCCATTGCGTGGGGAATTCTGCGTTCGAAAGTCAAACCGCTCGCGGAAAAAATGTTGGCGTGGAGCTTCCTCGGCGCCTGGATATTCCAGTGCTATGTCGTCTACAAGGTCTTTCCCTTTCTCCACCCCGAGCGGCCGCATGCCCGTTATTTTCTCGTCATCTATGCGGCCGCCGCGATCATCCTCTGCCTCGGCTGGAGTGACGCGATGGCATGGTGCCGCGCCCGAATGCGCGCCCCCTGGCAGCTTCTGGTCCCGGTGGTCGGCACCGCTTTCCTTCTCGTATTGCTCACCATCAACTTCTTCAACACCATGAGCAACGACGGCACCACCTGGAACATATGCCAGGCCGCGAAATGGATGGATCTCGCACAACAGCAGCACATGCCCGTCCTGCTGCAGATGGACGCCAAACTCAAACCCAACGGCACGCCCGAAAACAGCGATCAGCGCAACTACCGCCTCTGGACCACCCTGTATGCCCCCGCCGACGAAATCCCCGGGATCATGAACCTGATGCCGTTGCCGCCGGAGAAGCTCTATTCCAGCGGGAAAAAGGAATTCCGCCCGCTCTTCTTCTCCCGCAACCTTCCCCTCGACCGGGAAATGGAAGTCCTCATCATCGACGAATTCCGGGTATTCCATCAGAAACGCTCGTTTACGAAAGAGTCGACCCCGCGGCTCCCCCTCGCCTTCGAGCCCGCTTCCGAGGTCACGAAATAAGGGCGAAGAAACGCTCGTTGTCGGCGACAATGGCAGCACTGCAGCCGGTGATGCGCGTGGAAAGGGTTTCGCGTTCGGCCGCGGCTTTTCTGACCTTGTCCAGCACGGCCGCGGCAGTGAGGTCTTCGTAGCCGAGTACGAATTCAGCGAGTTCGAAGGGGGCAAGCACCTCCTGGTACTTGTGACTCCAGCCGATCACGACCGCCGGTACGCCGGTCGCCATCGCGGAAATGATCGCATGAAAACGGGATGCGACCAGAAACTCGAAACGGCCGATCAATTCACGCAGGACACCGGCCTCGAGCTCCGCTTCCAGTTTCAGGAGCGAAGGATTCTCCGGGAGCATGGCGTGGAAGCGTTTCAGCAAAATCAGATCGTTGTTGTGCGTCTTCCCGGTGTTTTCGCGCGCCGAATGCGGGAACACGACGCAATAGTAACCGTCGGCCAACAACGCTTCGGTCACTTCGCGCATCACCGCCAGATAATCGATGCCTTTGCTTTCGCACAGCTTCCAGACGACCTGGCTCGGAGAAATTCCGGCGATTTTTCGCCCGGCGGCATGTTCCAGTATCTTCGTCGCGGCCCGGGCGTCTTCGGGGGTGCACCGCAGCGAAAAGGCGATGTCGGAGAATTGTTCGATGCGCACCTTCCGCAAATGCAGTTCTTCCAGGAAAGCGCGGGTCTGATCGCCGCGCGCGACCACCCAATCCAGGTGCGGCAACACCGTTTTCGCACACAGCCGGTTGAGCTTGTGTTCAAACGGCCCCATCGCCTGCGCGACCTTGACGATCCGCGTCCCCGCCGCCAGCGCCGGAAAAAGCGTCAGAATATTGAAAATCAGGAACTTTTCCCGTCCGTCGACAAAGGAGATGCCCGAGGCGTCGAGCACGCAGCTCTCCGGCTCCGCCAAACGCTTCAGGAGGCCGTGCTTCCACAGGGCGCCGGGCAGATGCAGCGCGCGGCAGCAGAGTGCCCACAGCGATGGGAAGAAGAGCTTCACCACCCCCGCGGGCGAACCGTCGGCCAATTCGCAGGCGACCGGAAGCGGACGGTTAGCGTCACTCGCCGGATAATAGCTCATGACGATGAAATTCCGGTCCGCGCCCTGCAGATTCTGGATCAGCGCCGTCGCCATACCCGAGGCGCCTTTGTTGCCGGTAAATGCCGTACCGGTGATGAAATAGTTCTTCATACGCCTCCTGGCGAATGGGTTGTGCGTTAACAAGATACTTCCGGGACCCGGTTCAACACGCCGCGCCGGATTCCGGTTTCCGAAAGAGATACCGGTACATGATATAGCGGAACGCAAAAAGCAGCACACTGACCACGATAATACACCCGGAGCTCAATAACTGACGCAGCTCCATGGTGAGAATTTCGTAGTGGGACAGCACCTTGAGCAATGCACTCGAACCGAGCACCACCAGGAAATAATCGGCGAGCTTGAAGCCGAGCACCGACATGAAGAAGAGGCCGAAGTCATGCAGCCGCGCCCGCCAGGTCAGCTTTTCCGTCCGGGCGAAGGTCACCCGGGAATGAAAACCGTAGGCGAAAACCAGCACCACCACCTGCGCCGCCAGATACCCGGCCCAGATCGGCAGCGCCATCGCCGTCGCCAATGCCGTAACCGCCACTTTGAGCAGAACTCCGCAGCCGCAGCCCAGCGCATATTTGAACACTTCAATAATCCGGTGCCGGTGCCGCACCAGACCCTGTTTAATTTTTTCCACGCTCATCTTCACCGGCCGACTGTTTGCGCATTTGATACTGAATGTCCTCCAGCAGCATCCGGTTGACACTCTGAAGGTCGGCGATAAAGCCCATCATCACGCTGATCGTCCCCATCAGCAGCAGCACCGCCGCCAGAATCAACGACTGCGTCATCCCCTGCCCGGTCCCCTGCCAATAACGGATCAGAAAACGGATTCCCAGCAGGACGCCCGGCGCAAAGAGCAGCGCACCGATCACCATGAAAAATTTGAACGGTTTGTACACGACGAAAATCCGCAGCATCGTGACAATCGAACGGCGGATGTAGGCCGGGATGCTCTTCACCAGACGCGACGGACGCAGATCCTCGTTGACCCGCACCGGCACGCAGACGATCGGAATGTTTTTACTCCCCGCCTGAATGATGGTTTCCAGCGTATACGTGTAGGTATTGAAGACATTGAACTGCAGCGCGGCTTCGCGCGTCATCGCCCGGAAACCGCTCGGGGCGTCTTCCACCCGCGTCCCCGAAACCACGCGGACCATCCAGGAGCCGAACTTCTGCAACAGCTTTTTCGCCGGCGAAAAGTGGGCGATTTCCGCGATCGGGCGCGTCCCAATGACATATTCCGCCTGCCCCGCCAGAATCGGCGCCACCAGCTTGTCCATATCCGCGGCGCAATATTGATTGTCGGCGTCGGTATTGACGATGATATCGGCGCCGTTGGCCAACGCGCACTTCACTCCGGAGAGAAAGGCCTTCGCGAGGCCCCGGTTGGAGTGGTGCCGCACGATGTGGTGGACTCCCCAGCGGCGCGCAACCTCAACGGTATCGTCGGTGGAACCGTCGTCGATAATCAGGTATTCGATGGAGTCGATGCCGGGCAGCGACTTGGGCAATTCATCCAATGCCAGCGCCAGGGTCGCGCCTTCGTTGTAGCACGGGATCTGAATGATCAATTTAGGCGATTCTTTGGACATACTTCAGCTGGTTCCGCTCCCGTTCAGGATGTATTGCGTTGACGTTTCGCTCGACTCCATACTATACAGCTTGGAAAGCGTTTTTTCAAGTCCGATCGCACCGGCGATACCCCGGTCAACGCAATCCGGATGTCACATTTGTTCTTCGGAAGCAGTCGCCGGCGGCGAAGAATTCAACAGCCGGTCCAATTCGGCCTGAATGATTTCATCGGCATTGGAGCTGCGTTCGGAAAAGTCCTTCTCCAACTCGTCCAACTGCTCCCGGGCGTCCTTCAAGCGTTTGCCGTTGCGTTCCAGCCGGGAATAATACTGCTTGGTCAGGCGCTCCTGCAGCTCTTTTTTGATCGAAGCCTGCTCTGCCGGAGCGGCTTGGCGGTAACGCTCCGCCAGCGCCAGAATCGCCTGCTGCTCCTCAAAGCGCTCCAGCAAAGGCGCCGGCAGACGCTTGCGCAACGCCGCCCGGAACGCGGCCGGGTCACGGTCGCGCAAATCCTGCAGCTCCCGCTGTTCCGCCGCCGGCAGCGACTCAAACCAATCCCGGAAACGCAATACCGGCTTGTCTTCCTGCGTATTTTCCCCGGCCGCTCCCTGTGCCGCCGGCGCCAGGCACCAGAACAGCACCAGCATCATCACCCATCGTATCGTCCGCCCCATTGTCCACCTCAGTAGTTGAAGTTCGCACGGATCTCCGCCGAACGCGCCATCACCACGTCCGTCTCCAGATCCAGAAGTTTATTGTCAAAATCATCCCAGCCGTAATGCCTGGACAGCTTCTTTCCCGCCGGGTTCGGCTGCTCCGCCACCCTCGCCTGGGCGATCGCCGCCATATTCACCATATCGTCCACCATCGGATCGCTGACGGCGACCTGTTCAATCCCGGTCGGCTGCCAATTCCAATAGATTCCCCACCCGGCGCAAAGGCCGACCAGCGCCACCGCGCAGGCGGCCAGCCGGCGGCGCGGCGCCCGCATCCGGCGCAGCCGGAACTGGTTGGCGCGCGCCTGCGCCTGCGTCAGAATCATCCGGTCCAGCGCCTCCGGAACTTCAGGGCGCCTCCATGCCTGCTTGACGGCATCCTCAAACTCCCCGATCGGAGCAGCTTCTTTTCCGTCATTCATGGCTGTCCTCCATAGTTTCCCAATTATTCAACCGCCTGCGCAAATATTTCAACGCGTATTGCATCCGCGCCAGCGCCGTATTCAACGGGCAGTGCTGCAACGCGGCAATATCGCGGAAGCTCATCTCCTCCTGGCGGCACAAAAACACCTCGCGCTGTTCCTCCGGCAGCTCCTTGACCACCCTCTCCACCCGGCGTCCCAGCTCCGCGGCTTCCAATGCCCGCCACGGCTCCCGGCCGCCTCCTCCCGGCTCCGGCAATGCCGCCGCCGCCTCCATGGTCAACTCCCGAATCTCCGGCCGCCGGCCGCATTGCCGGTAATAATCGATGACCAGGTTCCGGGCGATCCGAAAAATCCACGCGCCGAAGCGGTCGCATTCCCGGTAATCCGGCAGTTTCCGCATCACCCGCATCCACAACTGCTGGAACAGATCGTCCACCGTCGCCGGATCCTGACGGACCATATTGTAAAAATAACCGTACAGCGGCCGCTTGTAGCGGGCATAGAGCGCATCAAACGCCCGGGCGTCTCCGCCCAGCCACGCCTGAATCAGCTCGAAATCACTGTAATTCGCCGCATCCGCCATTCTTGCACTTCTTTTATAACTAACGTCCCGATCGCGAATTTATTGTAATTGCCTCATTCCGGCGGCCAAAAAATCCGCCACCGGACGGTCCGCCGGCAAGAGATCGACCTCCGCCAGCTCCCGGCGCGTCACCCATGCCCACTGTTGCCCCTCTTTGGCAACCACCGTCGCGCCGGGCAGACAGTGGCAGCGCAGAAATACGATCTCCAGCTCCCGCTCTTCATTCCTCCGGTTCAATATATAGACCGGATCGAAAATCCGAACCTCCAGGGAAAGCTCTTCGCGCAGCTCCCGGCGCAGCGCCTGCGCCACCGTTTCGCCCGGCTCCACCTTGCCGCCGGGGAACTCCCAGAAGCCGGCCAGCGACTTGCCTTCCGGCCGCGAACTCACCAGCACCCGGTCGCCCGCCATGACCACTGCGGCCGCGACAACGATTTTTTTCATAAACTTCCGGTAAAAATTTGATTTTTCCACGTAAAGCTATTAATTTATAACCAGAAACCATGAAATGCAAGGAAAAAACAGGATATGAATCTGAAGATTGTTCCGGTTGGCGTTCTCGACACCAATTGTTATCTGGTGGTCTGTCATGATACATTGTACATCATCGACCCCGGCGCGGAGGCGGAAAATATCGTCGCCGAAACCGGCGAGCTGGAATTTCAGCGCGTCCGCGTCCTGCTGACCCATGCGCATATCGACCACATCTCCGCGCTCCCCGAACTGGTCGGCATGATCCCGGTCGAAGCCGTATATCTGTGCACGTCCGAGGAGAAACTTTACCGCAGTCCCGCCAACCAGATTCAACCGTGGCTTCCCGCCGCGCAGAATCTCCCCGATACCGTGTCGACCGGCTGGGACGAGGACTTCAAAGTGCTGACCACGCCGGGGCACACCGAGGGCGGCGTCTGCTTCCTGTTCGAAAGCATGAAAATGCTGTTCTGCGGCGACACCCTGTTCGCCAATTCGGTCGGCCGTACCGACCTGCCCGGCGGCAACCACAGCCGTCTGTTGCGCTCCATCCAGGAGCAGCTCTGGCAGCTCGCCGATGAAATCGAATGCTACCCCGGCCATGGCGCCCCCACCACCATCGGCCGCGAAAAACGCACCAACCCGTTTGTCTGAGTCAGTCAGAGAAAACAAGACAGGCGCCCGATCCAATTGATGATCAGGCGCCTGCTTTGTTTCTTATGGCCGGCTTACTTAAAAATGAAGGGACCGATAATTCCCGTACAGCCTTCAAGCATGCCTCCCGACCCTCGAAGCTCCGATTTACGGATTTGCAAGCAAATCCGTAAATCGTACGATGAAAACGTTTGGGAGGGTGTGGGGGTGGTTTGGAGGGGGAGAGGGAACCGGTTCCTCAAAACGGATCCCGATCCCACTCCAAGTCCACAACGAAACTTACCGAAGCGACTCGGCTAAGGTCAGCAGGCGGCGACGGAGACTTGTCAAGTCGGCGCCGGGTTGACGGCAGGCTTGCAGGATGCTATGCAACTG
>JAVBQJ010000148.1:0-14178 GCA_031549115.1 Victivallaceae bacterium | reverse complement strand
AGCGGTCGAGGTTGTGCCCTTCGCGATGGACCTTGAAATAGACATCGCCTTCGAGGTAATCGGTCAGGAAACGGGTCCCGATTTCCAGCGTGATCAGCTTGCCCGCAAACGGTAGGTAGTGCCGTTCGGTCGCATTGAGGAAGCCGCCGGCGCTGGCCAGATAACCGCGCAGCAAAGCTTCGAACATCGCGAAGCGCATGACCACCTGATTCAAATCCCTTTCGTCTTCGGCCGCCGGGCTGGTGCCGGTGCGGACCATGTCGCCGAAGTCGTAGTGCGCCAGCCCCGGCATCACCGTGTCGAGGTCGATCACACAGACGCCCTCGCGGGTCTCCAGATCGATCAGCACGTTGTTGAGCTTGGTGTCGTTGTGCGTGATGCGCTCGGGGATCGATCCGGCAGCATTGAGCTTCAGCAAAAGACCGCACTCTTCGGCGCGCGCCCGGACGAAGTCGACTTCGGGTGCGACATGCTTCAACCGGCCGGCGGCATCGGCGGCGATCGCCCGCTCCAGCGCCGCCAGGCGTTTCGGCGTATTGTGAAAGTCCGGAATCGTGTCATGCAGACGCCCGCCCGGGATGTCCACCAGATCCAACTGAAACTGGCCGAACGAACGCGCCGCCTGGTAGGCCTCGTTGGTGCTCTCGATCACGTCGTACGTACGGGCGCCGTCGATGAAGTGATAAGCGCGCCAGAAGTTGCCCTCGGCATCGTTGGCATAGGGTTTCGCGTCCGCCGCCGCCAGCAGCCGGATGCTGCGGCGCGCCCGGTCGGGGTGGGACTGGTATTTGCCCGCGATCTGGGTGCAGACCCGCGACATGTTTTCCATCACCAGCGCCGGCGCCTTGAATACATTGTGGTTGATACGCTGAAAAATGAACTGTCCCGCGTCCGAGGTCACCAGATAGGTATCATTGATGTGCCCGGTCCCGTAGGGTTCGGCCGACACAAACTTGCCCGGCATTTGAAAGAGACCGGTAATCACCGCCAGATCGTGCTTCATCGCTGCCATATTCCTTTCGTTCAAAACAATTTTTCCGGGTAGCGCCCCGCTTCGACCAGCTTGCGGATGCTGGCCACCACCTCGGGCTTGTCCTCGCGGTAGGTGACGCCGAACCACGCATCGGAGGAGTTGCAGACCTTGAGTTTGATCTTCCCCGTTTCGATCAGCCGCGACACCACCAGAGGAATGTAAAATTCACTCTTCATCGCCTGGCCGTTGTCCTTCAACCAGTCGGAAAACAGCCCTTCGAGATGGGAAAACAGCTCCGGCGTGAAGCCCCACATATTCATCGATACGGGCTCCTTGCCGGTGTACATCACTTCGGAACCGTCCTCCTGGACGCTCCTGACCCCGCCCGGCGCCGCCGACAGTTTGGTGTGCTCCACCACATCGGTCAGAAATCCATCGGCGTCCACCGCGCAGACGCCGCGCGAAACGGTGCCGTTGGCCGACAGCGTCTTGTTCATTTCGAACGCGCACATGCAGAATTCACCCGGCTTTGCCTGCGTCAGCGTATCCGCCAGCTGACGGTAGCCGTCGGCGCCGTAAAAGTCATCGGCGTTGATCGCCGCAAACGGCGCGGTCACCACATTGCGCGCGGCATAGACCGCCTGTCCGGTCCCCCACGGTTTTTCCCGTCCCGCCGGCACCTGGAATCCGCCCGGCAGATCGTCCATCGCCTGGAACGCGTAATCCACCGCGATGTGCCCGGCATACTTCGAACCGACCTGCTGCCGGAACAACTCTTCGAAATCATGGCGGATCACGAACACCACCCGGTCGAAACCGGCCCGCATCGCGTCAAACACCGAATAGTCCATGATGGTTTCGCCCGAGGGGCCCACCGGATCCAACTGCTTCAAGCCGCCGTAGCGGCTTCCCATTCCGGCCGCCAGAATCAACAATGTCGGCTTCGTCATTTTCCCATATTCTCCTTCGTTGAACGATACGATTTGCCCGGTCTCTGATTCTTTAATATAATCCCGCCGTTCCGATTTTGCCAATTGGGTTTCGATTTTTAAAATAAATTTGCAAAAGTAGGACACAATAGGATGAATCCATTTTGCATTTACGCCGATCGGCATATAAATTAAAGCAAAGCCAAGGAGACTTTTTACCATCATGCCACAGTTATTGTTATTGCCGGCGGCCGCCCTGGTCGCCACCAGCGCGGCCGCGGCCGCCCTCCCCGTTTCCGGCTACGGCAGCATGCTGCAGGAGTATATGCTCAATGCCGTGCGCGAATGCGCCGGCGAACGCAGCGCCCGGATCGCCGCTCTGAATACGCGTGAGGAGGCCGAAGCCTATGTTGCCGAAGTCCGGGAAAAGCTGCGACGGTGCTTCGGAGCGCTTCCGCCCGCCTGCCCGCCGGATCCGCGCATCACCGGCACGCTGTCCCGAAACGGAATCGCAGTGGAAAAAATCCTGTTCGACAGCACCCCCGGCGTCACCGTTTCGGCCAATTTGTACCGGCCGGAGTATGCGGCGGAGCCGGTTCCCGGCGTCGTGGTCTTCTGCGGCCATGACGAGAGCGGCAAAGCCGCCTACCAGCAGGTCGGCTTCGAATTGGCCGCCTGCGGCTACGCGACGCTGGTAATCGATCCGTACGGACAAGGGGAACGCCGGGAGTTTGCCGGCCCCGATCCGGCCGGAATCATCCCGGCGGGGTCGGTATTCGAACACCTCCAGCCGGGTGCCAAGCTGCGTCTTGCCGGTGAATTTCTCGGTGCCCGGATGGTCCGCGACGGCCTGGCCGCCATCGACTATCTGGCTTCGCGGCCGGAGGTGGACGCTCAGCGCATCGCCATTACCGGCACCTCGGGCGGCGGGACGCAGACGACGCTGACCGGAGCCTTCGCCGAAGTGCCGTTTCTGATCGCCCCCAGCTGTTATATCACCACCATGGCCGACAATATCGCCAATGAAAATGCGGTTGATTCCGAACAGGTACTGCCGGGGCTGTTCGCCGCCGGGCTGGAAATGGGCGACCTGCTGATCGCGGCGGCGCCGCGCCGGATTCATATTCTGGCGCAGGACAATGACTTTTTCGACCCGCGCGGCGCCGAAACCACGTTCCGGGAGGTGAAAAAAATCTACACTTTGCTGGGCTTTCCCGAACAGGTGGAAAAGAGCGTCACTCCGGGCAACCACGGCTTCGCCCCGGCCCACCGCCGTCTCCTCACCGACACCATTCGGCAGGCAACCGGCAGCGGTTCCCCGTGGCGCGAGCAACGGCCGGAGGAGCGCTTCCCCGGCGAAGAGCTGGCGGCTTTCCCGGCCGGAACTCCCGCAGCGCGCCCGTTGGCACGAATGCTGTGCGCCTATGCCGATCGCTTCGACCGCGAACTGCCGGCGTTTTCCGCCGCCAATGTCGAACAGGTTTTCCGCAATGCCCTGTTGGCGGATCAGCCACCCGCGGTGCCGCATTACCGGGTGCTGCGCACCATGTGGCCCGGCGACGACGCCGAATACTACGTCGCCCGTTTCGCGTTGGAAACCGAACCCGGAATCACCGCGATCCTGTCGTTGGCCGGGCGCGGTTACGACTTCCATCTGCCCGAAAACCTGAAGAAAGCGATACTCTATATCCCGAATCTGGCTGCGGAGCCGGAGCGGCGAATGCTGCTGGAAAACGGCGACGCCGACACCCGTTACTTCTGCATCGAACCGCGCGGCATCGGCGAGTGCCGGGTCATGGGCGCCTTTCCGTATGAGGACACCGTATTTCAGCCTTACGGCAGCTATTACATGTATGCCTCGATCGGCGACATGCTCGATCGGCCGCTGTTGGCAGGTATGGTCAATGACGCCTGGAGCGCAGTCAGACTGCTCCGTGCCACCGGCGTCAAGGAGCTGGAGCTCCGGGGCGACGGCCAGGGCGCGGTAATCGCGGCATTGACCGCATTGCAGGCCGGCGCCCAAGTCGACCGGGTCGTGCTGACGCGGGCGCCGGAATCCTACCGGGCGCTGCTGCGGCGCGAATGGCAATACTGGCCGCAGGCGATGCTGCTGCCCGGCGTGCTGCCGCACAGCGACCTGGACCAGCTGTATGAATGGTTGAAGCTGCGGGGCGGCACGGTAACCGTGGCGACCCCGCAGGATGAAATCGATTTATTCCGGCGCTGACGCTTCCGGCTCAGGAAAGCTGGCGGACGTCGACGAATTTGCCGGTTTCGGCCGATTCCTTGGCCGCCAGGCACGTGTAGACACTGGCGAGGCCCTCTTTCCATCCCGCGCGCGGCGCCACACCGTCGCGGATCAGCTTCAGGAAGTCCAGCGCCAGCTCCCGGTCGCCGCCGAAGTGCGCCATATTCGCACTGGCCTTGATCTGGTCGGTGAACGGCTCATGGTGCCGATAATAAAAGAGATCGTTGCGGCACCAGTCGAAGTCCAGCGAACCGCGGTAACCGGAGATCCGGGCGC
This sequence comes from Victivallaceae bacterium, assembly GCA_031549115.1. Lineage (GTDB taxonomy): Bacteria > Verrucomicrobiota > Lentisphaeria > Victivallales > Victivallaceae > JAVBQJ01. The sequence goes on along the minus strand of JAVBQJ010000148.1, from coordinate 9,752 downwards.
CGCGCTTCCCGGCGTCGCGCCGGACGAAAAAGACCTGGGTGTACACGCCGTGCGCCCCCGAGGCGAATTCCAACAGCACGCTGGAGGAATCCTCATTCATCCCCTCCTCCGGCGAACCGCAGTCGCGCCCGAAAACACACCAGTGATCTTCGGTGCTGTAAGAAGAATCGTTGCGCATGCGGTTGGCCGGGCTCTCCAGGCACTGCCCGGCCTCCGGACACTTGGAACAGCGCAACCCCGCCGGCTTGTCGCCGCCGAACACATGCCCGACGGTTTTCATCGCCGCGACCCGGACGATCGGCGATCCCATCAGCATGGCCAGATAATCGAGGTCGTGGGTGGCTTTCTGCAGAAACAGCCCCTGGGTGTTGCTGTAATCGCGATAAAAATCCTCGAAGTACACCGTACCGTAACCGACATAGTTCCAGGCTTCAATATGTTCGGGCGTCCCGACGGCGCCGTCCTTGATATAGCGATGGGTCATTTCACACAACGGCGAAACCCGCAAGGGGAAGCTGACCACCGTCGGACACGGATGCTGCCGGAACGCCTCTTCCAGCTGCCGCGCCTGCGCCATATTGATCGCCACCGGCTTTTCCAGAAAAAGCGGCAAGCCGAACGGCAGCGCTTCACACGCATACGCGGTATGCTCCCGGCAATGGGTTCCGATCATCAGCGCGTCGGGTTGCGCTTCGGCCACCAGCTCCGCCACCGAATCGTAAAAACGCACCGTTTCGCGGTCGGCCGGATCCAGCCGCGCCAACACCCCGTCCCGGTCGGGATCCACTACTCCGACGATCCGGGTTTCCGGCTCCAGCACCCGCAGATTGTCTTTCAACACGCCGTAAATCCGGCGTCCGCACCCGATCACACCAATTTTCAACATACCCGACTGTCTCCAAGTTAATAATTCCAGTATTTGAGTTATTATAGCAACACCGGAGGCATTGTCAAGGAAGGAATCGCGAAATAAAAGAAAAAAAGCCATCACCCGCTCCGGCACAATGTGGGGGGGAACCGAGAGCGGATGGTGGCCGATATCCCATAAAAGCAAAGAACCGCGCAGGCCGCGGGAAGCCGTCTTCCACGCAGGAAGTCCTGCCGATACATAACTATTATAGTCATTCAGAAATGAAAGTCAATACTTTTTGTGGAATTTCTCACCTTTTCCCACAAAAAAAGACGAAAAAAAATACCGGGGGCATTTCTGCCACCCGGTCACAAGGAACGACATCGCTTACGGCTGCGAGAGCGATTTCAAGTCCACCGGTACCCGCTTTTTGCCGCGCAGCAAAGCACTGGGATCCTGGTCGATCATATTGATGAGCGCGTCCAGAGTTTCCAGCGTCCGGTTCAACTTGTGCGCCGTGCTTTCCAGGTCGTCACGCGACGCCGAGACCGCGCCCATCGCATCGCGGAAGCTGGCGGTGGTCTCGGGAATTTTCGCCTCCTTCAACTCCTGCTCCACCTGATTCACCAGCTCACGGACGCCGGACGCGGCGGCCCGCAGATTGTCGAGAATACCGCGAATTTCCTCCTCGGTCAAGGTCTCGGCCAACACCGAAGTGCTGGTTTCCAGATTTTCGCTCACCGCCGCCAGATGGCTCAGGGTCTGATCCACCCGGGCATCCTTCAACAGCCGGTCCATCGACTGGACACTGTCGCGCAAATCCGCGGAAATCCCGGCGAAGTCGATCTTGGAAATCCCGGCCAGCGATGTGGTCAGCATATCCAGCATATCGGTGAATGTCGATGGCTCCGATGGAATGAAATAAGCGTTTCCGACCGGTCCGCCGGGCTCCGGCAGCTTCTTGCCGCGGTCCCGGAGATCGAAATAGTCGATTTCCACATACTTCATCCCGGTCAAACCGCTGTATTCCAGACGGCAGCGCAGACCGTTGAGGCTTTCGCGGGCGATGAAGTCATAAAACTCCGCCGTGCTGTCGTTGGAATTGCGGCCGAAGTTGAACGCTTTGAGCTCGATATCCATATCGACCCGGATCAGCTTGTCGGACAGCTGAATGGTGATTTTTTTGACATTGCCGATGGGCACGCCTTTGTACTTGACCTGCGATCCCTCCGCCAACCCCTGCACCGATTCGGAAAACCAGGTCACCAAATAGACCTTGCGCGCAAACAGCTCCGACATGCCGAACGCCAGCAGCGTCACGAACAGCAGCACCACACCCGACAGCACGAACAAGCCCAGATAAAAATCACTTCGTTTTGCCATAACTCAAACCCACGATTTCCGGTTCAAAAAAGCCTTTACCCACTCATTCGGCGACGCATCGCGCAACGCCTCTGGTTCCCCCTCCGCCACGATCGACTGCGTCGTCTTGTCCAGCAGAATCACCCGGTCCATCACCGTAAAAATACTCGCCAGTTCATGCGTCACAATCACAATCGTGGTGTTCAAACTGGCCTTCAACTCCAAAATCAGATCGTCCAGCGCCACCGAAGTGATCGGATCCAGCCCCGCCGACGGTTCATCGAAAAACAACAGTTGCGGATCCAATGCCAACGCCCGCGCCAACCCCGCACGCTTGCGCATTCCCCCCGACAGCTCCGAAGGCATGTAGTCCTGAAACTCCTTCAAGCCGACCAGCGCCAGCTTTTCCCCGACGATCTTCCGGATCTCCGTCTGCGTATGGGTGGTGAACTCCTGCAGCGGCAACGCGACATTCTCACCGACCGTCATCGAGCCGAACAGGGCGCCACCCTGGTAGGTGACGCCGAAGCTGCGCATCAGTTCGCGCTTCTCCTCCTCGGTCGCCTTGACGATGCTGCGGCCGAAAATCAGAATATCCCCCGCCATCGGCTCATACAGACCGATCATATGCTTGAGCAGCGTGCTTTTGCCGCAACCGGAACCGCCGAGGATGCCGAATATTTCACCGGCTTCCACCTTGAAGCTGAGGTCGCGCAACACCACCCGGCGGTCATAGCCCGCCGTCAGGTTCCGCACTTCGATCACCGGCCCTCCGGCCTTATCTTCTTTCGCCATTTCAATAACCCCATATCGAAAATACAATCGTCATCAACGCGTCCGCAATCACCACCGCGAAGATCGCCGCCACCACCGCACCGGTGGCGGCGCGGCCGACTCCCTGCGCGTTCGCATCCGCCCGGAATCCCAACCGGCAGCCGATCAGCGCGATCAGCACCGCGAAAACCACACTTTTCACCAGCCCCTGCGTCAATGCGGCGATGGTCAGCACATCGCAGGTCCGCGCCCAGTATGCCTGCAGCGGAATTCCCAGCCAGGTAACCCCGACCGTCAGCCCCCCGAGAATGCCGATGATATCGCCGAACATGGTCAGAATCGGCATCGCCACCATCAGCGCCAGCAGCTTCGGCAACACCAGGAACCAGGATGGGCGGATTCCCATGGTTTCCAGCGCGCTGATCTCCTCGTCCACCTTCATCGTCCCGATCTCGGCGGCAAACGCCGACCCGGCGCGCCCGGTACAGATCATCGCCACCATCAGCGGCCCCAGCTCCTTCAGGATCGAAAAGCCGGTCGAATCGACGATGAACAGCTCCAAGCCGTAGTCCCGCATGTACAATCCGCCCTGAAACGCCAGCACGAGACCCATCAGATAGCAGATACCGAACACGATCGGCAGCGTCCGCCAGCCGCACAGATCCAGATAATACGCGAAGTCGCGCCAACGGAAGCGATGCAGCATAAACGGCAGAAGCGCCATGCCACGCGCCACTTCACCGAGAAACTCGATCAGCCCCTGATAGCCGTTTTTCACCCGCAGCGCCGACGCCCCCAGATTGGAGATCCGGCGCACCCGCCCCCGGCGCCATAACCGCAGCCACAGAAGAAACTCCCGCTTCCGTTGTTTATAACTCATAAAAAACCGTTCCAACTGAATTTTCGCTGCTATCAATGTAGCATTCACTTCGCGTTCCTGCAAATTCCCGTTCCGAAAAAGCGTTCACTCGCCGCACACCTCGCAGGCATGCGCGTCGGAGGCGTGATCGACCACTTTCAGATTCAGCCGGTCCATCGCGCCGTCGCGCAGGCTGGAGAGGGCATTGACCGGGTGGACATGGACGTGCCGGTCGACGCAAACCGCATAATCGAACAGATCGCTGACCAATTCGCGGTCATGCGACACCATCAGAATCGTCAACCGGTGCCGCAAATCTTTCAGCAATCCGTAAAAATGCCGCTGCGCCTCCGGGTCGAGATTGCTCAACGGCTCATCCAGAAGCAGAATCCGCGGCTCCGCCGCCAGCGCCCGGGCAATCAGCACCCGCTGCCGCAGGCCGCCGGACAGCGTCGGAAACGTACGTTTTTCCCAGCCGGCTAGGTCGACCTCGGCAAGCGCCCGCGCGGCGCGCACCCGGTCCTGCCGCGAATAGCGCCAGCTCCAACGCGGCCGCAGCCGCCCCATCAACACCACCTCCAGCACACTGATCGGGAAGTGTTCGTCCAGCTTGAAATACTGGGGCACATAGCCGATTTCCAACCGGGCGGCCTCGGGTGTCTTTCCCGCGATGGCGATGCTTCCGGCAACCGGCGCATAGATGCCGAGCAACAGCTTCAACAGCGTCGATTTGCCGCCGCCGTTGGGCCCGACCAGACACACCGCGTCGCCGTCCCCGATAGCCAGATTGACATGCGCCAGCACCACCTCTTCGGCGCGGTAATGGAAACTCATGTCTCTGACTTCGATCAAAGGCGGAGAACCGGGCACCGTCATTTGGACAAATCCTGTTCGATGATTTCCAAAATCCATCTCAGATTCCGAAAAAGATTGCTCGCCAACGGATCGGCGGTCGTCACTTTGGCCGCCAGCGCGTTCGCCACGCCGCGCGCCGGGGCGCCATTGTACTGCGGCTGGATCAATACGACTTTGATGTCGTTTTCGCGGGCCAGCGCGATCAACTCCTGCAAATGGCGGGGTGTCGGCATTTTCCCGTCCTGCTCGATGGCGATTTCGCGCAGCCCGAATTCATGGGCCAGATAGCCGAACGCCGGATGGTAGACCAGAAACGGCCGCCCCGCATACGGCTCCAGGGCCAGACGCGTTTCCTCCGCCAGCGTCCGGAATTTTTCGCTCAGCGCCTCGGCCCGAAGTTGAAAATACTCCTCCGCTTCCGGCCGCGTCTCCGTCAACACCGCCGTGATATCCCGGATCAGCACCACCGCGTTCATCGGCGACAGCCAGATATGCTGATCCAGCCCGGAAGTGTCGCCATGTTCATCGCCGGCTGCCACCGGAATCCGAACGATGGACGTACCGATTTCCCGGTATGGAACTTTGGTATTCTTCAGGATCGGCCGGATCACCCGCTCTTCAAACCACATCCCGCTCCCGAGATAGAGGTCGGCGCCGCAGATATGGAACACCTCCTGCGGTGTCGGCTGGTAATCGTGCGGCGAACGCCCGCCGGGAATGGCGGCATGCGCCGCCACCCGGTCGCCGCCGATCTCTTCCACCAGCCACGCCACCGGCGCCACCGTGGTGAAAACCTTCAACTCTTCCTCTCCGAGAACCGGCTTGCCCATTCCGGAGAACCCGGCCGACATCACCGCCAGCAAAAGCCAAAGACGTATACGCATAATTCACACTCCTGCTATGAAATATAACGCCGTTTACGTCAGTTTGCAACTCCGGAAATATTCTTCCTTCACTCCCGCATCAAATCGGCACCCTGCAGCAAGGCTTCCCGGCAATGTTCCAGAGTCGCACGCCACGGCGCCATCAGGTACCCCTTCAGCCGTGCCGGCGCAATCCGCCCGGCGCAGCAAGCCTTGAGCACGTTCATGTTATCCGGGGCGCCGATGTTGCTGCCGCAGGGAATCTGGTCGTAACCAAGCGCATCCAGCCGCCGGAACGCCTCCGCCACCATTCGCTCCGTATCGTTCGCCCGCGCCGTCCCGATCCCGACACCGTAGTCCCAGTTGCTCTGCATCACGTCGCCCGGAACCGCCCGGAGATACTGCTCGTCGCTCAAATGCCAGATCATATCCGACCACATCCACGGGCGGCTGCCGCTGCGCCGCACGGTCTCGAAGTAAAATTGCAGATCCTCGCTCCACAGATCGAATCCCCGGACTTTCCGGTATTGGTAATAGGTCACATGCTCGAAACGCTCCTCATCCAACCCCAGGTGAAACAATTCCGGTCCGTCGAAAATGTCGCAGCATTCGGCAATCAGATCCTGGCAGCACGCATAATACTCCGGCGTCGAAACCATCCGGCTGTAACGCCCGAGCCAGGTGTCGTGAACCGTCGAAAAATTCAACTTCGGCACCACTTCGATCCCCAGCTCCCGGCAGCGCCGCAACTCCCGCCGCAGCCGGTCCACACTCCACGCATCCTCCAGACCGATCTCCGGCCGGCCGATGAATTTCACGCCATCCCCGACATCCCATACCAACAAATTGATGCCGGCGGCCGCCATGCGCGGCAACAACGCTTCCCAGACCGCATCGTCAAAGCGCAGATACGGCTGATACATCCGGCCCCGAATCCACTCCGGGAGACGCTCATCGGTGCGGTCTTCCCACATATTATTGGACAAATGCAGCAGATAGGCGTTATACATCGGACCGTCTCCTTCATTTTTCGCCAGCGGCAATTGCCGCCGGAACCCGGCCGCCGCGCGCATCGTAGGCGACCGTCCTCACCGCCGTCCACGGCGCATCGCTTTCCGGACGCCAGAGCAGCTGCTTGCCGCGCATACCGAAACATCCGGCGGCAAAGTCGTTGACCACGGCCGGAAACACCACCCAGTCGCCGTACACCTTCAAGCGCTCCTGATGCGCCGACGCCAGCCGGCTCAACGCGTCATCGCCGCGCGGCTGAAGCCGCGCCTGGCGGATGGCGCGCAGTTCGGCCAGCGTGTGCTCGCCCAGTTCCACCGGAATGACGGGCGATACTCCGAGCACCGACCCGGAATCCATTTCCCCGCCGGCGCCCGAATACGTCTGCGCCAGAATCACACTGGCGCGAACCGTCGTCAGACCGGCCAGAATCGCCGTCTCCAACGGCACGGTGTGCAACCCCGCCAGAATCCGCCGGCCGCCAGCGTCCTCGAGCGTCAAATCGCCGGGGTGCACATTCAGACACGGGAAATCATCGGTCAGATTGGTCAACGGCACGAATCCGGCGAGCAAGCCGAAGTCCGGCGCGAACGGCCGCACCAGCCGTCGCAATTCCGCAGTCCACTCCTCGCGGATGCTCCGTCCGGCTTCGGTCAGAAGCGACACCCGGCTCTCGCCGCGGTCCCGGTAAAACTGCCGGATATCGAGCGCCGCCAACGGTTTGCCGAAAAGCGCCGCCAGCCGGGAAGCCCGGCTGGTTTCCGGGGCATCGGTGACCAGAAGCGCCGTCTCCCAGGCGGCGCGTCCCGCCGCTTCCTGCTCGAGGAGGCGTTCCGCGTTGGTGCCCGAGCCGCTCAAAAAAATCGCCGCACGGGGTTTGCATCCGGGGCGCGGCGATAAAAAAATTCGTTCCTGTTCCATCATGCTGTTATTCAAATCTCCGTATTGAAATTCCATATCCAGTAATTTGCCGCCGATTTGAAAATCTTCAAGTAAAAAAGTGTTTTTTTCACGACAAAATCGTGCTTTGCGCTTGCACGATGTAAAAAAGGGATTATGTTATGTTGAGTCTCATATCCTTATGGACGAAGTTTAAATCGAAAATTGCAGTTTTTCAAAAATAGTGAGGCAGTTATGAAATTGTTGCGTAAGTGGAGTGTTTTGTTGCTGGTCGTCGTCGTGGCACAGGCAGCGGTTGCGGAAAGCTTCTGGGATCTGATCCGCCCCTACCAGGGTCCGGGCCAGGATATCGTCACTCTGGTCGTCACCGCCAACTACAAAAACCCGCGGCTGCTGGCCGATTTGATTCAGAACGAAAGCCGCCAGCCCTACATTCTCGTCCCGGCCAAGCAGGACGTCAATCAGGATATTCTGTATTTCTGCCCGGTCAACAGCAGCAAGCCGGCGCTTCAGATCAAGAAAGCCGATTTCAGCCGTTTCGTCCAGTTCGTCAATCCGCAGCGCGTCGTCATCCTCGGTGACGCCAACTACGTTCCCGTCGAATACGAGAAGTCGATCGACCCGAATATCCCGGTGATCGTCATCCGCGGCGACGACTGGAATCGCGCCGCCGCCGGATTGAGCAACCTGTTGAATCTGAGCAATCTGAAGAGCGACTACACGACCTTGAGCGCCAAGATCAAGGATCAGACCCCGCTCTACATCCCCGACAACAAGGGCACAGAGATGCCGGTTGTGGCCGCGCCGGTCTCCACGGCGACGACGCCGGACGTCATCGCCAATCCGGATACCGGCGTAACCTCCACGGTCGAAGTCGAAACGACGGTGATCGAGGAAACGGTTACCACCGAAAAGTAATGTTCCCGTAAAGCGGCGCCGGACTCCGGCGCCGTTCGATTGTTCAGCATCCGGAGTATTATGAAAAACTTTTTTGCGATTGCCGTCAATACCTTCAAAGAAGCGATCCGGGAACCGATTTTCTGTGTGCTTCTGCTCTGTTCCGTGGTCATGATCGCCCATTTTCCGACGTTGGCATTGTTCGTATTCAACGATCAGATCAAAATGGTATTGGACAGCTCCATGGCGACCACCACCTTTATCGGTCTGTTGACCGCGGTGCTGTGCGCCAGCCATACGGTATCGCAGGAAATGCGCAACGGCACCGTGCTGCTGCTGATGTCCAAACCGGTCGCCCGCGCCAGCTTCGTGCTCGGCAAAATCGCCGGCATCACCGTCGCCTGTCTCCTTTTCGTCTGGATCTGCAACGCCGCCACCTGGATATCGCTCTATGTCGCCGTCGACCAGTTCCGGCTCAACTTCGCATTGTATTTCACCTTCGTCAGTTTGATCGCCTTTGCCGCGCTGCTCGGGCTGGCGGCCAACTACTGGCGCAACAGCTCCTTCGCCGCGGTAGTAACGGGCGCCCTGGCCCTCGTCACCACCGCCATGGGACTGTGGTGCCTGATCTTCGGCACGCCCGACCCCACGCTGCTGATGGGGGATGTGCTGCTGGTGCTGGCGCTGTTGTTTTTCGCCGTCGCCGCCATGGCGGTACTCGCGGTGATCTTCGCGCTGCGCTTCGATATGGTCGCCAACCTGTGCATCTGCAGCGTCATTTTCTTCATCGGACTCGTCTCCGGACACTTGTTTCGCCCCGACTCCGACTCCGAACTCATCAACCTGATCTGCGGCACGATGTACGCGATCCTCCCCAACTGGCAGTTCTTCTGGCTCGCCGACGCCCTCGCCGGCCGTCAGGCCGTCCCGGTCAGCTACGTGGGTTGGGCCGCCGTCTACGTCGTCCTCTATATCGTCCTCGCCTGCATGTGGGCCGTCGCTTTCTTCCAAACCCAGGAAGTCGCCAAAGACACCCGCAATTGAGGTAAGCGCATTGGGGCAAAGAGAAGGCCCCCCTTTTGAGGAAAGGGGCTGCCTTCTCTCTACCCCAAACCCCTTCTCTCATCCCCCTCAAACCTTTTTGTGTCACGATTTATGATTTTGCTACGCAAAATCATAAATCGGAGCTGCAAAGATTGGGGTGCATACGCAACAGCCATCCGGGACTTATCGTTCCCTCCATTTTTTGCCCAACGAGGCAAAAAATTACGTTGAAAAGGTGTGCAAGTGGGAGGGGGGGTGGGGTTTGGGGCGCGGGGGAGGGGGAACACTTTGCTCAAAATTTTTGGCCGTCCCCAGTGGCCCCAACACACCGATCCGCTGG
>JAVBQJ010000144.1:0-25556 GCA_031549115.1 Victivallaceae bacterium | reverse complement strand
AAAAAATCATCGGGAAGTTGTGTCGGTTCGGTAAGAGATACCTCCAGGCCCTGCGGAGGGAGCTCCGCAGCACTTCGGGGCGCCGGCTCCGCAACCTCGCTTGGCGGTGGAGCTCCATCGTTTTGAATTCTTTCTGATGTTTCATGGGACGGCAAGGAAACAGTTGAAGTTTCATCAAATCCTCGGGCCCCGGTAAGCAGCAAAAAGATTTTATCGGCAACTCCGAGAAGCTTTTGATTACACTCTTTTACTGCTTGTGGAGTGAATAATTCGGATGACTCATTCGCCAAACCGGATATCATGATCATCACATTGCCATTGCGGTTAAGGAATATTACCTTGGGTTGCTTTTGGGATTCCAGGACATATATACCATCGTGATCTGAAACGAGGTATTCCTTCGGAATTTCGCTCCACAGAGAATACGAATGCAGAAGACCCTTCAAGAGCGTCTGGCAAAGGCTATGAAAGGAATCTGCTTTTTCGATCTGTATTTTGAATTCATTTTCAGCCTTATCTGTCAAGACGGCAAAAACAGTGTTCCCGGAAGGATTCAATACGATATCTTTCAAGAAAAAATCAGGATCGCTGTAAGATTTCAATCTGGAAAAATCGATTTCAGTATGAACGATTGCATGATCAACAGCGTTGTTGACAGGCAACTTGATCGAATCAATGACATCCTGCTCGGTAAACAACTTCTCCTGATTTCGAAATTCAGGCTTTATGGAAACGTATGTTTCGGCTGGAGTTTCAAATAAACCCAGCATAATTGCAGCAGCAACAGAAACATATTTTTCGAAGTTAAAATTACTCATGATTTTCTCCTATAATATTATCATTGTCAACGAATGGGATAACTTTCTGAATACTCCTGGGAAGCTGCCCCGGGAGTCCCGGCTGCAATGTAACTGGCGTATGGCATTTTTGTGATAAGCGTGCTCATTGCACTGCATGCGTCATATACAAAAGAATTATATAATGCAAAGCAGTGAAAATTATATCCAAAAAAATCAGTTCTACGCCTTCCTGCAACTTCAATCCCAACCGTGCCGGATACTTTCGTTATCCGGCACGGTTTCAGCTTTAAGTCCACATTGCAATATCAACTTCCAGTGTCAAGTTTTGCATTTTGAGAGTTGATTTGGTAACCAGCCTTGAAACGATACCAATATTTAATTATTTATTCACTCTCCAGGTTTCTTGCATGGCGGAAATGATTTTCTCTTTAATGATTGGATAATTTTCAAGGTATTTATCCAATATGCGCAAATAGTCATTTCTCCTGTCGGGAATCATGGAAAAGACGGCTATGCAATTATTGGTAAACTGCTCTCTGTATCTTAAAAGTTCATTATTTTCTATTACTTGTTCCCTTTGCTTCATCTCTTTATTATGCCGTTCTTCCAATTCTTCCTTAATCTTATCGGACTCTCCTGTATATCTATATTTTCCAACCGCCGGCGGGCTCTGAATTTCGTCGCTTGTTATTTTCTGGGCTGCGATTACGAGCCCCTTTAAATATACTTCTCCAGCTTCGAGTGGATCCCTTTTTTGTTCTTCCAAGGCGCGGCCCAGGCGACTTATAGCAAAACATTTCTCGGTAGATTTTAATGGGAGCGAGAACATATCATTACAATATTTGATTACTTTGTCGGGAGAAGTATTTTTTCCCGATTCCTTTATCAATTCCGTGAGAATGAGAATTTTATCCTTGTCGCTTTGGGCATCATTGAGTAATGCAATATAATTGGCCTCAATGTCGCTATAGGAAATCTCTCCAGTCATAATTTTTTCCTGCAGCAGAAATATTTTATCATTCAGATTCACAGCACACACAATATTGCCGATAGATAAGGCAATAAAGACATACAAAAATGTAAAAAAATCCATAATATAACTCCATTCTATTGGGCCTGCGCTATTTTTTAAGGGAATAAGCGATTACCACAGTAGCATTATTGCCACGGTCCTTGCCAAAGGCCCGGAATCGATCGATTTGTCGTTCGACATTTAAGAGTACTTCCTTCATATTCTGTAACAGTGGTTTCGCCCGTAAAAAAATCAACCCACGCCCCTGCTTCGTTTTTATACTGTTCTTTCCAAATAATCGTGTATGAAAAATTAACGTAGCTTGCTTGTTCTTGATCATAGATCCTATTTTTCGGAAAAGGACCGTCCGAAATATCATCATAAGTTAAATTCCTGTAATTAACGCTCCAAGGAATTGGGGCCGGGCCGAAATTTGATACAAGACCGTTGGGCCAAGTCCAAGTGGTATTGGTAAAAAATTCTCTAAACTCGACACTGTAAAAACTTACACTTGCTGGAACTACCTCAACATTATAGAGAGTTCGTTGACCTATTTGATTATTGCCAAGCGTTCCAAGACCGGGGCTGGACTGAATGGAGACATCAAATCCTGTGGGCGCAATAACAGTGAATAACAAGGTATTATTATACGTTCCCATCGTAGCTTTGACTGTTGATGATGTTGGGGACTTGCTAGCCGTAAAAACTGTAGACACACCAGTTGCAGAGGAGATGCTTCCTCCGCCAACCACAGACCAAGCTACAGACATAGATGGATTTGTGGATAGATTTACTTCTTCGCCAATGCCGATTGTTTTACGGGTGCGATCTGCTGGAAAAGTGGCCACGGTTTCTGAAATAACTTCCCACACTACCACCTTGATTGCTTTCGTCGAAGTGCCGCAGGTTGCGGAAACGGTATAAGTTCCTGCCGTGTCGGGACTCAGCTCATAGGTTGCGCTTCCGGCGGTACCGGCGGAAGTGCCATTGACTTTCCAGGTGGGATAACCGGACGGCCAGGTGGCGGGAGTGGGGGTTGCGGTAACCGTGACCGATTCTCCGACGGGAATATAGATCGTCTGCGCCGTGCCGGGGCTTGCGGTGGTACTTGTCACCGTGGTCCCATCGTATGTGGCTTCCACTTTCTGGACTCCGACAATAGTTAGCGCCGCACTTTTCACACTTCGTTCGGAGGAGGAACTCAATACCGCGGAAATGACATAACTGCCGGCATCCGGATGGGGCCATTCACTGCCCCCAACGGTTATCGAGGTACGGTCGATCAGACCCGATACGGAAGTTTCCTCCCCCAGCGTTTTGTAGGTGGCCGGACTGATTGTCCAATCGCATAACTTCGCAGCCGTCGGGGAACCTTGTCCAGTGAAATACTCAATAGCCTCAAATAAAGCCGAAGTACCTTGGGGGACGGTTTTCATGATCGGAAGAATGAGAAAACTTCCGCCGCGATTTCCGGTCAATAGATAATTGGGCATCGTGCCGGGCTCGGGGCCCGGTTTATTCAGTTTGCCCGATACCCGCAAGGTGAAATTCAGGTAATTGAACCGCCTTCCCGGCGTCGTATAGGTTTGGATATGGCTGCTGCGAGGCACTCCAAGAATTTCTTTGATGGTGATCGTTGACGCGCCCGAGTTGCCGGAAACCGTGCCGGTTTCAAAGATCCAGCCATTGGAGGTGGAGCCGGAGATGTCGTTGTCGCTCAGCGTGGAAAAACTCTTCGTCGCGGAGTAGTCGCCACTGTCTCCGTGAACGCCGGTGAAGTCCAGGCCGAACGCCCCAAAACACCCCAGGCAGATTGACAGAATGCCGGGTAAAATCTTTCTGTACATCGTCTCCCCTCCTTCGATTTTTTACTGCATTCCTCAACGGCGGATATCGTGAAAATCCAACAGCTCCTGAAACGGCACGCGCGGCGGCGGCATCATCGCTTTGGCTGGCTTGGCACAGAGAACGCGGAGTATCGGGGGGATCAGGCCGGCGGTCATGGCGGTTTCCGCCGCTGTGTAGGAGCGGATCTTCGCTTCCGCATCGGCACCACGTACACATACGGTCGCGAAAACTAAAGCCGCAAACACAATCGTTGCCTGTTTTCGCACAAAAAACCTTCCTCTTTTTTGCCCGGGGGCAAAACAGCGGGAAAAGCGCTGCTTCTATAACAGTAACCGGTTTTTTCCCGAAGTCAAAAGAAAAAAACAAAAAAATTATTATTTCTGTTTGGGATGCAGAAATAAAGCAAACGCGCAAGCAAAGTAAAATAACTTGATGACGCAATCCCCGGACGGCCGCATCTATAACGTGCAGAAATCATCCCGCCTTTTTGATCAGGAGTGGATCGAGCAGAAAATACTGCTGCGTTTCGTGATTGACGGCGATAGCATTGCCGTTGTCGTCTCCCGGATGACGCCGGAGGGTCATGGCGCGGAAGAGATTTCCCTGCGCTGATCGAAGCAATGGCGAAAAATCCCCCAAAATCCCACCGATTCGATTTGAGAAAATTCCTCCCCGGTGCTATGATATGGAAATTTGCAAACCATACACGGGATGAATTACGATGAAAAAGCTTCGCTTGGGGGTAGTCGGGCTCGGAGGCCGGGGCCGGACGATGTTCCGTTTGGCGGCACAACATTTTCCGCAGGTGATTCCGGCGGCGGCGTGTGACATCGACGAAGCGCATTGGTTCGGCCCGCACGATTTCCCGGCGGTCGAACCGACGCCGATGGCACAGCTTTTTCCCGAAACGCGTTTTTACGCCGATTATGACACCATGCTGGCGGAAGCGTCGCTGGATGCGGTGCTGGTAGAAACGCCGGCGCACAACCATGCCGAATTCTGCGCCCGCGCCCTGGCGCGCGGCATCGCCGTACTCTCCGACATCCCCTCGGTTCACAGCGTCGAAGAGGCCATCATGCTGTGGGAGGCGGCGCAAAAAAGCCGGGCGCTGTTCATGACCGGCGCCAATCCGAACGAATGGGGCTTCGTCGAAGCGCTGGTCGATTTTCACCGCCAGGGACTGCTCGGCGATCCGTATTATCTGGAGGCCGAATACATCCACGACCTGCGTTCGTATTTCGATCGGACGCCGTGGCGGCGCACCTTCGTGCCGATCCTTTACTGCACCCATTCGCTCGGTCCGTTGCTGCGGATTCTGCCCGAAGAGCTGCGCCGGGTTTCCTGCGTCTCCACCGGCAGCCATATTCTCAAGGAACCCAACCAGCACGATCTGATGACCGCGCACTTCACCACCGAACATCAGGTTATTTGCCGGCTGACCACCTCGTTCATCAACGAAGCCGGGATCGGCGAACACACCTACCGGATCTTCGGGACGCAGGGATATTTCGAACGCTTCTCGGGGCGCGGCGACATGCCTCCCGCGACCCTGTGCCGGAGTTCGAAGCTCTACGGCCTGAACCGGATCACCCGGCTGCCGGTCGATACGATGCGGCAGGAGCCCGAGTTGCAGCAATGCGCCGACCACGGCGGCGCCGATTTCGCGCTGCTGCATCACTTCTTCGCCGCCTGGGAGGGAAAGTGCGAACCGATCACGCTGCGCGACGGTTTGCGCATGACGCTGCCCGGAATCTTCGCCGCCCGTTCCGCCGAACTCGGCGGCGCGCCGGTCGAAATCCGTTATCCGTGGGACTAATCAAGGTTCGCGGGCGGTCTCGTCCAGCGCCTTGATCAACGGGTAAATCACAAACTCGATGATCCGGCGGCGGCCGACTTTGATTTCGACCTGGCACTCCATGCCCGGAATCAGCCGGAAATTATCCTTGACGTTATCCAGATTGCCCGCCACCACCAACTTGGCGCGGTAATAACTGGGATCGACGCCGGGCTGGTTGGTGCTTTTCTGCAGCGTGTCTTCGGAGATATTGCGCACCTTGCCGTCCAAGGTGCCGTGTTTCTGAAACGGGAACGCGTTCAGCTTGATCCGGGCTTCGGCGCCGAGCTGCACCTTGCCGATATCCTGCGGCGACACCTCCGCCTCCAGCTCAATCTTGGTGCCGAGCGGAATCAGCGTGATCAGCGCCTCGGCCTCACGCACCGCCGAACCGGTGGAAAAGGCCGCGATTTCATGCACCACCGCCTCGCCCGGCGAACGCAGATAAACGTAGGAGTTCATCTGCTCCATCTTGTCGTAATCCTTGCGGGTTTTGATCAATTCGCGCTGCACTTTGACCATCTCCTCGGAAATGGTGTTGCGCCACTCTTCGATATAGGAATTCCGGTTCGCGATCACGCTCTGCTTCTGGTGTTCCAATTCCACCAGCGCGTTGCGCAGCTTATCGACATCGGACTCCATCTGCATCCGGGAAATCGACAACTCCAGCAGGTCCTTCAAAGGAAGCGCCTTCTTTTCCAGCAGCCCCGTGTACATGCCTTCGATTTCCTGAATGGCCACCAGACGTTCCTGCTGCTTGCGTAAACTGTCTTCGTTGCTCTTGTACGACGCCTCGACCTGCTTGACATTCTGGTCGTAATACTTGATCTTTTCCTCATAAAACTCATGGCGCTGCCGGTAAATCGCCAGCTGCCATTCACCGTCTTTGCCGGCATCCGCGCCGGGGGTATAAGGCGTATCCTCAAACTCGGAAAACAGGCGCTCGAACTGGGCATTCAGGGTGGACAGCTCGCTCTTCAGCCGTTCGGTCTCCGCCTCGTTGATCGCGGTGTCAAAGGTGATCAGGACCTGATCTTTTTTCACCACCTCGCCGACCTCGACGTTGACCTCTTTGATCACCGCCCGCTCCAACGGCTTCATCACCACCGGCGGCTGCGTCGTCACCAGCTTGCCGTTGGCGGTCACCACCACATCGACCTGCCCCCAGTAGGACCAGGCGACCGCGATCGCCAGCAACAGAAAAATCCCCCATACTCCGAAACGCGCCCACGGCGACAGCCGTTCATGTTTGATTTCAATCGCGTCGGGCTGGTATTCAATCGCATCCTTTGCCAATTTCTTGCTCATTTGGCCAAATTCCTTTCCATCTGCTGCTGCCAGAAGTCGCGGTAGGTGCCGGGCTGGGCCAGCAGTTCACGATGCGAGGCAAACGCACTCTTTTCTCCCTGGTCCAGCACCAGAATCTTGTCGGCGCCGGAAACAATGCTCAAGCGGTGCGAAATGATCAGCACCGACCGGCCGCGCGCAATCGCCGCCAGATTGTTCTGGATCACATTTTCGCTCTCCGGATCCAGCGCGCTGGTGGCCTCGTCGAAAATCAGAATCGGCGGATTGGTCAGCAGCGCCCGGGCAATCGCCAGACGCTGTTTCTGGCCGCCGGAAAGATTCGACGCGTTCTCTTCCAGCATCGTATCGTAGCCTTTGGTCAGCTTCTGAACGAATTCATCCGCCCCCGCCAGCCGCGCGGCATAGATGATCTCCTCCAGCGTCGCGTTCGGCTTGGTCAGACAGATGTTCGCCCGCACGGTACCGTTGAAAAAGTAGTTTTCCTGCAGCACCACGCCGATGCTGCTGCGCAAATGCGCCTTGTCGATTTCCCGTATGTCGATGCCGTCGATTTTGATCAACCCCTGCTGCAATGGATACAGCCCCTGGAGCAGCTTGGTCAACGTGGTTTTGCCGGAGCCGGAACGCCCGACGATCCCGACGGTGGAGCCCAGCGGAATTTCCAGACTGAAATTGCGGATCACCAGCGGTGTATCCGGCGTGTACTGAAAGTTGACGTTTTCGAAGTCGATGACGCCGCGCAACGGATTGCGGACGCCGCCCCCCGGCGGTTCCTGCCGGGTATTCATCACCACGCCGAGCATCCGCACCGACAGCGCCACCTGCTGGTATTCATGGATCAAACCGACCATCTTCACCAACGGGCCGGTCACACGCCCCGCCAGCATCTGGAACGCAATCAAAGCGCCGACCGAAAGCTGAACCTCAAACACCAGCGACGCCCCCAGCCAGATCACCGTCACGGTCATCAGCATCTCCAGCACCTGGCTGATGCTTTTCGCGGTCATCGAAATCTTTCCGACCTTGAAGTAGGCTTTGATCGCATACGCGGTGGAGTTGTCCCAGATCCGCTCCTGGACCGGCTCGATCGCCAGCGACTTCACCGTCCGGACGCCGTGGATGGACTCGACCAGCATACTCTGGCGTTTGCCTTCGGCCTGGTACAGTTCGTTCAGGCGCTTCTGGAACGGCTTGATCAGACAGGCGATCACCAGCGCCATCAACGCCGAAAATCCGAGCACCACCAGCGTCAGTTCGACGCTGTAGAGCAGCAGGAACGGGATGAACACCACCAGCGAAAATAAATCCAGAATCGAGAAAAACAGATTGCCGGACAGGAAACCGCGGATCTTTTCGCTCTGCTGCATGTGCTTCAAAAGCACACCGGACGGCACCCGTTCGAAAAACTCGATCGGCAGCCGCATCAAGTGCCGGAAGGTCTTGGTCGCCACCGAAATATCGATCTTGTTGGTCGAAAACAGCAATAGATAATTGCGCAGAAACTCCATCATCCCGTTGAAGAGAATCGCGATCACGATACCGATCCCGAGCACGTTCAACGTATTGATGCTCTTGTTGACCAGCACCTTGTCGACCACGATCTGGAAAAACAACGGCGTCACCAGCGCGATCAGGTTCAATACCAGCACCGCCAGCGCGATCTGCCCGAAAATCCCCTTCAGCTTCAGAAATTCCGGAATGAACCAACGCAAACCGAACGGCTGCTCTTCATCGGCCAGCCGGAACTCCCGTTTGATCAGGATCCCGCGCCCGGAACAGGCTTCCTCGTATTGTTCGCGATTCCAGAACAGAAACTGTTCGTTCGGGTTGCGGCTCAGCTCCACCGGATCGACCACGACCAACTCCTCGCGGTCTTCACGTGTGCGCATCCCACACAACACCAGATATTTGCCGTCTTTCTTAATGCCGATGGCCGGATACGCCTGCCCCAGGTTCTCCAGTTTTTTCCACGGCAACCGTGCGATACCGGTCTTGAAGTGGTGGTCCGAAGCGATCGCCCGCAGCAAATGTACCGGAACATCCTCCTCGCCGATCGCATATTCATGAGCCAACTGGCGGATATCCAGATTATACTGGTGATGCCGCGCAATGCTGGCCAGACAGAACAAACCGGACTGCTTGCTGTTGTCCACCGCCTGCAGATTCCGGAACAGAATCACATGCGGATCCAGCTTGGATTTGAGTTCGGCCACCTTGACATTGATGGTATGGTTCCCGGCGGCGCCGGACGGATCGAAAATGGTCGCCTGCTCCCCGGTGATCTGCTGCAGATTCACCAGGAAAATCCAGCGGCTGCCGTCGCTCAGGCGCGCCAGTGCCGGACCGGAATAACTCGCCGCGGCGGCATCCAGATTTTCGGCGACCTCCGGCCGCAGCTGCATGGTAGTGGCCAACTCCAGCAGCACTTCGGCCGGCTCGGTATTGTATTTTTCCTTCAAAACATCGGTCAACAGCGCATCGAAGTTGACATTCCGCTTCAGATTAGCAACCAGACTGCCCAGACAAACCAGTCCGGACGTATCGGCAGATGGTGTCATGATACCTCAATTCTCTTGCTTATTTTTCAATAAATGGAAACAATCTAAT
Source organism: Victivallaceae bacterium (assembly GCA_031549115.1). Lineage (GTDB taxonomy): Bacteria > Verrucomicrobiota > Lentisphaeria > Victivallales > Victivallaceae > JAVBQJ01. Next base: position 16,147 of record JAVBQJ010000144.1, on the reverse strand, counting down.
ATAATCGCCGCTATCGGGAATGCAACTTATTTTTTTATATTTATCCCAACAACAGAAAACCGCCGACGATCAACGGAATGGAAAAGTTGTCATCCAGCCGGATCTGTTTTTCAAACAATTCCGCGAAAGCGGCGGCAATCACCCCCGCCATTCCCGCCAGACACGCCGTCCACGGCATCGCCGCGAACAACCCCGGCACCGCGATCACGGCCCAACCGGCGACAAGGAACGCCGCCACCCCTTCGATCGATTTGCCGTTGACCGTCTTATGCCGCCCCCAACGCCGGCCGACCAGCGCGGCGGCGGTATCGGCGATCAGCATCACCGCCAGCGCCGCCGCCGCAATCACCGATGGAAACAGCACCAGCGACATCGCCGCCGAAGCCCAGACATACGGGCCGCCGCTGACAATCCATTGATCCGGCCGCGGCTCCCGCCGCAGCATCCGGCCGAAGAAAAAACGGTAAATTCCGGTCAGGTACGGCACTTTCAGCACATAGGCCCGCTCCAGCAGCACATTCAACACGAAGCAGACTCCGAAAGCCGCCGCCAGCGGCCAGCGCGGCAGCAGCAACATCGCCGCCACCATCCACAGCGAACTCAAGTGAATCAGCTTGCGCCGGAATTCGTGCATATAGCTGATCCCGGCGGCTCCATTCGCGGATGCGGTCATATCGTCTCCATAAGTTATTTCCCGCCGCCGATGCGGCAATTGCGTAAAAATTCCAGCAGGAAGAGGCTGATTATCGAATAACGTATTCTATTGTAATATCTTACCTCACAATGCCATATTGAAGTCTGCCAACGACAAAATGTAGCGTCTCAACGTTGTTTTTTCAAGGTTCGAAAAGCAGAAAAGTCGAATTCCCTATTTGCCTAACCGGGTTTACGGGTGTATTATTGGCAATACAGAACAGATGCTGTAAATTCAAAAGGCAGCCGGGAACTTGTTCCGGCTCCGTAACGCAGTTGCAAAAGGATTGATTTCATGCTGCAAAAACATTGGTTTCATCAGGCCCGGCTGGGGATTTTCGTGCACTTCGGTTTGTACTCCATGCTGGAGCGCGGCGAATGGGTGATGTATACGGAACGCATTCCGGCAGGCGAGTACGCCGGACTCGCCGATCAATTCAACCCGCGCCACTTCAACGCCGACGACTGGGCGGATCTGGCGGTCCGGGCGGGGGCGAAATACATGGTCCTGACCACGCGCCACCACGACGGCTTCTGCCTGTACGACAGCCAGGTCAGCGACTTCACCAGCGTGAAGACCGCCGCCAAACGCGACTTCATCGCCGAATACGTCGCGGCCTGCCGCAAACGGGGTTTGAAGGTGGGGTTGTACTATTCGCTGCTGGATTGGCGCTTCCCCGGTTACTTCGAGCCGGAGCAATTCCCGGAATCCAGCCGCGCCGTGGTGGAGCAGGCCCACGCGCAAGTGCGCGAACTGATGACCCGCTACGGCAAGATCGATATGCTCTCCTACGACGGCGGCTGGACGGCGAAGATGGACCTCGATCCGGTGCGCATGGCGCAATTCTGGCGTGCCGAAGAACTCAACGCCATGGTGCGCGAGCTGCAACCGGGGATTCTGATCAACGGCCGCTCCGGAACGCCGGAGGATATCGACACACCCGAGCAACAGGTGACCGCGTCGGCGCCGGGCCGGTTCTGGGAGTCGTGGATGACGGTGGGCGACTTCGTCGGCTGGGGCTATGTGCGCTTCAATCCGAACTTCAAAACGATGCCGCAATTGATTCAGAATCTGGTGACGGCGGCACAGGGCGAGGGCAATCTGATGCTGAATATCGGTCCCGACGGCGACGGCCGCATCCGCGCCGAAGAGGCCTTGCGTCTGAGTCAGATCGGCGACTGGCTGCGCGAAAACGGCGAAGCGGTTTACGCTTCGGAGCGCTGTGAGTTGATCGGCCACGCAACGACCGGAGAGGTGGATATCAACCTGCATGGTCCCTGGACGCGCCAGGGCAAGGTCGGGTACTGGCACTTGTTCCGTTACCCCAGCAACGGGAAACTGACGCAGATTCAGTTGGATACGCCGGTCAAGGCGGTCACGCTGCTCAAGACCGGGGAAGCGCTGGATTTCCGCTTCGACGCCCGGCGCGGCAAGCTCCACATTTCCGGTTTGCCGGCGAATCTGCCGGACCAGAACGTCACGGTGGTCAAGGTGGAATTCGAAGACATTCCCCGCCGCCGCCGGGAAACCGATTTGAGCGCCTGGCTGAAGTAATCGTCCGCGCTGTTCCGTACAGGGGGCGCGGCGTTTCCATGCGCGCCCTCAAGGCTCATCGATCTGCCGGAAACTCCAGCTCGCAGGAGATGCTCCGCTCCGCCTCGTCGCCGGTGTGGAGTTTGAGGCACAGCACGTAAATGCCGGTCGGATTGACGATCCGCACCGGCTGAACTTCCCGCTCCGACTCCCCGGCGGCAAAGTTCACCTTGGCGCTGGGCAACAGCTCCATCGCGTCCACCTCCACCGAAAACACATGCACCGCATCCGCCGCCACCCGCGCCCGCAATTGCGGATAGAGGAATACGACCCCTCTCTCGCCCGTGACAATCCGCGCCCGCAGCGCCAACAGCTCGATATCCGGCTCATTCATGATGCTTGGCCTCCTGCCACAACGCTTCCAGCCGGGGCAAACCGGCCGTCTCCAACGGCACGCCGTCGGCCTCCAATCGCGCCTCGATGTATTGAAAACGGCGTTTGAACTTCGCGTTGGCCCGGCGCAATGCTTCTTCCGCGCTCTGGCGCTTGCGGATGCGCGAAAGGTTGCTGACGGCGAAAAGCAGATCGCCGATCTCCTCGTCGACATGCACCTCGTCCCCGGAGGCGATCGCGGCGCGCACTTCGGCGAGCTCCTCTTCGATTTTGTCGAGCACCTGAAATTGATCGGCCCAGTCGAAACCGACCCTGGACACCAGCTTCTGTATCTCCACAGCAGTCGCCAACGCCGACATGCTGGCCGGGATCCGGTCCAGAATCGACGCGGGACGCGGCTGCCGCGCTTTTTCCTCGGCCTTGATTTTCGTCCACAACGCGACCACATCCTCGGCGTCGGCCGCCTCGGCGTCACCGAAAATATGACAGTGGCGCCGGATCATTTTGGCGTTGATTTCGCGCACCACATCGTCCCAGTCGAATTGCCCTTTTTCCTCCGCGACCACCGCCTGAAACACCAGGTTCATCAGCACGTCGCCCAGCTCCTCGGCGATATTCGGCGCGTCGTCCGCGTCGATGGCGTCGAGCAATTCGGCCACTTCGCCGGCCAGACACTCCGCCAGCGTATGGCTGGTCTGCTTGCGGTCCCACGGGCAGCCGCCGGGGGCCCGCAGGCGCTTCAAAATCGCCACCAGCGACACCACCTGCGCCGGCAGCCGGTCCCAGATTGGAATTTCGGATTCCACTTCACTCATATACACATTCACTCCGGTCCGGAATCAGCGCGGCAGGCGCTGACAATAGCGGTTGATGCCGTCGGCAATGGCGGCGGCAAACTTATCCTGATAGTCGCTCGAGTGCAGCTTGTTTTCTTCGGTGCGGTTGGATACGAAACCGCATTCGATCAGGATGGCGGGGCAACTGTTGCCGGTCAGCACCACGAAACGGGCGCGCTTCACCCCGCGATCCACCGGCTTGAGCTGGCGCACGATCGACCGCTGCACGCTGAACGCGAGCGCCCCCGAATTCCCCACCATCGCATTGCCGCGATACCAGGTGGTGCGCGGGGTGGAATCACTCGAGGACGGCGCCCCGGCCGGTGTCAACGCAAACGTCTCCACCCCCGAAACCGTACTCGGAGACGCCCAGTTCATATGCACCGAAATGAACAGATCCGCGTCGGCGTTGCGGGCAATTTCCGAACGCCGCTCCAAACCGAGCGTGGTATCGCTGTTGCGCGTCATGATGACCTTGTAACCCAGCTTCTGCAATTTGGCCTGCAATTTTTTGGCGTAAATCAGGGTCAGGTATTTTTCACTGCTGCGTTTGCCGGAGGTGCCCTTGTCGTTGCCGCCGTGCCCGGCGTCGACCACGATCGTGCGCGGCCGTTTGCCCTTCAACGCCGCACGGCGGTAAACCGGATCGACCAGGTATTTGAAGTCGCTGACGCTGAGATAGCCCTGCGAATTTTTCCACACCGGGGCGAAGTCCAAGGTCACCTGAATGCCGTTCAAGGTGGCGAAACGTTTGTTCGGATACACCACGATACGGTTGCCGGCGCTGTCGGACAGCTGAACCTTGGCGGCGGCACCTTCGTACTTCATTCCCAGTTCCGACGCGATCTGCCGCAACGAATAATACTGCCGGTCCTGAATCGACGTCGGCGTCGGCGCCGCCTGTGCGGCCGGCAGCACTCCGGCCAGCGCCAGAATCACCCACAGCACGATCCTCATCCAACTTGCCCATCCATGCATTGTTTTCACTCTTCCCGTTCCAGATGCGCCAATGCCGCGTAATTCTCCAGCGGCGGATACATCGCTTCACACCCCGGCCCCACCGGAGCGCACTCCAACAGCGACCCATACACAAAGCCTTTGGCCTCCCGCAGCGTATTCTTCCACGGCGTCCCCCCGGCCAACAGCGCCGCCAGCGCCGCCGAAAGCGTACAGCCGGTGCCGTGTGAACACTGGCAATCCGGGACCACTGGAGCGCTCAACCGGTATAATTTACCGTCGTGAGCGACCACATCGGCCGCCTCCGACTCGCCCTCCAGCGCATGGCCGACCTTCAACAGGCAACTGACGCCCCAGCGTTTGGCCAGCGCTTCGGCTCCCTGGCGCAAGGCGGCGCGGCCGTCGAGCTTCTCGCCCAGCAGCAGCTCTGCCTCCGGGATGTTCGGCGTAATCCACGCGGCGAGCGGCAGCAGTTCATCGGTCAACGCGGCGATGGCGTCGACCTCCAGGAGACGGGAGCCCGAGGTGGCAACCATCACCGGATCGACGATCAGCGGCAATTGCAGCTTGCGTTTGCGCCACACCGCCGCGACGGCGCGGACGATGCCGGCATTGGCCAGCATCCCGGTTTTCACCGCTTTCACCGCGAAGCAGTCGAATACCGCGTCCATCTGCGTAGTCACCGCTTCGGGCGGCAAGGTGTCCACCCGGTAAACCCGGCGCGGATTCTGGGACGTGACCGCGGTAATGACCGAGCAGCCGTAGACTCCGATCGCGCTCATGGTGCGCAAGTCGGCCTGAATGCCCGCGCCGCCGCCGGAATCGGAGCCGGCAATGGTCAGGGCGATGGGATAAAACATATCTGGATCGGATTTCAAAGCGCTTTACCTGTTTTCCGGCTTGTTTTTGCCGGGTTTTACGATTATATTTAAAATATGGCGAAATATACACTCTGTTTGCGAGAAAAACAACCGCGTTTTCCGGCTATGAAGAAAAGTTTTTTTATCTTGTTGGGTCTTTGGTCCCTGTGTGCCTGTGCCCTCGACGGCTATGCGGTCAAAGGCGGCACCGGACGGCAGCGGCTGGAATCCGGAGTCGAATACGAAATCGTGCTGCCGCGTCCGGAAGACATTGCACTGGAGGAATATCTGCGCGCCGCCGACAATGCCGCGGTGCGTCTTTTCCGGGTGGCCCGCGGCAGCAGTACCCGGCCGTGCCTGCTGCGCTTCGACGCCGAAGTCCCCGCCGGCGAAGTGCGCCTCGAGAGCACCCGCGATGCCGCCACATTCACCTTTCACAACGATCTGGAGCAGTGGCGCGACAACCGGGCGGTGAACCGGCTGCTGGTCGCGGCCATACTCCTGTCCAGCCACGGTTTGAATCCGGCCGATCCCGCGATCCGGCTGCCGAACTGGATCGCCGCCGGCATGGCCGCCGAAGTCGAAGCCCGGCTGACGGAGGACCGGATCTTCCGGGTCGGTTACTTTCCCGGTGTCCGCAGCGCGATTCTGCGCGGCGCTGCGCCGGATTGGGCGGTCCGCTACATCGAGGATCCGGAAATGGAGGACGCCCCGGGTCCCCTGTGGGACCTGTACGCCGAAAGCTCCCGGCTGATGCTGGATATCGCCTCACGTCTCTCCAGCCCGCGCGATAACGCGCTGGCGGATTATCTGGTCTTGAAGTCCCGGGGCGGCAAAAACGCCAAAGAGATATTCTATTCGACCGTCGGCCGTGTCGCCCGGAACCGGGACCGTTCGCTCGACCTCGGCGACGAGGAGGCCACCGCCAGGGGCTTGGAGAGCTTCGCCTATTCCCGGCTTTTCACCAAATACCAGCCCCTCCCCGGCGCGGTCACCCGCGACCGCTTCCGGCAGTGGCGCCAGGTCAGCTGCCTGGCGATGAAAGAAAGCGGCGACCTGGAAAAGCTCGAAGGCGACATCGTCGACCTCGCGGACTGGGTGCGCCTCTATCCCGAAGCGCGTCTGACGCCGTCGCAGAAGATCAAAGAACTCAACGCGCTCCACGCCTACGCCAGCTTGTCGCTGAATCCGGAATTCGAACAGCTCGTCCGGCTGCTGAGCGCTTTGCGCAGCACCGGCGACGCGCCGACGAAAGTGGACCTCGGCATCGCCGCCGACGCCTTTGAAGCCGCCTGCGAACGCCAGCGCCGGCTGGAGCAAATGCTGGTGACCGGCAGGGGCGCGCCGGGTGTCATCCCCTCCCGCGATCCCATCCGCTGGACCGTCGCCGCCGCCCGCCTCCCCGAAATCGAGTTGCCCCCGGGCATCGCCGCCTTTCTCAAGCAGGCCGCCGAAGCCTATCTGGGCCGCTGAAGCTTTTCACCAGCCGCGCAGAAATACGCCATCCAGGGGCGCAATTCCGGAGGGCAAGACGATTTCGGCTTCGCCGCCGTTTTCCCGCCGGAGCCATGCTTCGACCGTACGCCACCCGCCTTGCGCCGTCAGCATTTCCAGCCGGGAATACGGCCATTGCGGCAGCCGCAGACAGACCTTTCCGGTCGCTTCCGTCGCCGGGTTCAACGCCGCCACCACTTCGCCAGCTTCCGGCAACCGCACCCGGCTGATCTGCATCGGCGCGGCACCGCCGAATGCCCCGGCCATCTCCGGCGCCGTCGCCCGCAGCAGCCGCTCCAGGAAAATCCGCCGGAACGGATTGAAAAAACCCATGTAGAACCATTCGTCGTCGCCGCCGTCCCCCAACGGATAGGCCAGTACCGTCACCGTACCACCCCGGCGGTTGCGCCAGGTGAAAGCGCCGGGAAACATCGACACATGATCATAGCGGCAGATCCGGCTGTGGATCTGCGTTTCCGGCAACAGCGTGAATTCCCATAGTTGCCGGGCCGCGCGCTGCGCCGTCATCCGGGGCCGCGCCATGCCGTAAGCCGCCGGGTCATCCTCGAGTATCTCCTCATACGAATACGCGCTGCGGTTGTGCCAGTGCCGCTGCACCCCGGTCACGCCGAGCCACTCCGCGCCGAATCCGCGCTTCCGCAAATATTCCGCGGCGACGGCATCCAGAATCACCGGCCCCGCCAACAGCGTTTCCAACGCCCGGTCGTCATAGGCCGCAAGCGTCTGACCCGACACCAGATACGGCTGCAGGCCGCGTTCGATCCGGCTGGTGAATCCGGCGGCGACACCGAGCATCGCCGTCACCTGCCCCCACTCGCCGCTGTGATTGAGGCAGCCGGTCGGGTGCCCGGGACGGGTCGACTCCATATGCCGGGCGATTTCCGGGTGAACCAGAATGTTCGCGCCGACCGCATTCCGGTCGTCGATGCCGAGCGCCGCCAATGTTTCCAGCCGCGGCTTCAACCGTGCCAGCGTCCGGTGAAAATCCGGCGCCGACGCCGTGCCGCACCCCAGCATATCGAATACATTCATCGTGACTCCGTGCGCCCCGAAAGCCGCACACTGCAGTATCTGCCAGCCGGCGAAGCGGTCGCTTTTGGAATACGCGCCGTGGCGCGGCCCGGTTTCCAGCTCCGGGTAAATCTTCAGCTCTCCCGGAACGGCGGCAAGCAGCATCCGCGCCTGTACCGGCGTGTGACGCATCCCCCACACCTCGGTATAAGGAGAAAGCGACGGCCGCAGCAACAGCGGCGCTCCCAGCGCGTCGGCGATATCCGGCCACCGCCGCCCTTCGCAGCCGGCGACATCCAGGTGACCGCACATCAAACCGATCCGGGCGTCCGGCGCCGCCGCGGTGACGGCGGCACGCACTTCCGCCAGCACCTCCGCCAGCGCCTGGTGATTCAGGTCGAACCAGATCTGCCGCCACGGGTGCGGTTCCCCCGGAGCAAACACCCGTGCCAGCAGCTCCTCGCGGCCGACCGTTTGCCCGGCCCGGTGCGAAAATTCGGCCAGGTGGCGTTCGCAGTAACAGCCGCCGAAACCGAGAGCACGGCCATGGTTGTGATAGCGCAGGTCGTCCTCCACCCAGACCGCGCATGGCCGCAGCTCACCGGCGACCCATTGCCACAGCTCGGTCAGGTAACGCCGCCACTCCGGACACAAAGGACAGGCGGTGACGCCGTTGTCGGCGCCGTTTTCCCCGACCATCAGGGTGAAGTTCTGCCCCTCGCGCAGATGGCGGCCGCGGGGTGAATGCACCAGCGTCGTCCACGGATTGATGCTCAAATCCACCCCGATCGCGGCCAACCGCGTCTTCACCCGGTGCGCCAGCGCCAGCCACGGGATCAGCTCCTCGCGCGTCGCGTGACCGGCGTTGAGCTCCTCGGCGCCGAAAAACAGCATCACCTCATCGATCCGCCCGCGCCGGCAGAAGCGCACCAGCTCTTCGATGCGCTCGTCTTCGTGGTATCCGGGATCGATACAGTAGCGTAAAATATAACGGAAGCGGGATTTCATACGTCCTCCAAAGTTTGCGATGACGGAAAGTAAGCGGCGCAGGATTCGCGCCGGACCGCCTTCGGACACACCCGAAGTGTCCGCTCCGGCAGTCCGGGCTCCTCCAGGCGGCGCAGCAGCGAATCGATCAACGCGTCGGCCAGAAGCTCCGGTTGCGCGTCGAATGTCGTCAAAGGCGGCAGAGTATACGCCGAGCCGGGATCGTTGTCGAAGCCGGTCAGCGACAGCTCCTCCGGCACCCGGAGCCCCCGGCGCACGGCGGCGAAGATGGCGCCGGAGGCAACCGCGTCGTTGTGGCACACCACCGCCGACGGCCGCCGGGAACCGGCCAGGAGCCGCGTCATCGCCGCGAACCCGGCCGCAGGCGACCCGGCCGCGTCCTGCTCCCAGCCGGGAACCGGCGTCAACCCGCGCCGCCGCAATTCATTCCGGAAAAACCGCTGCCGCTCGCCCCCCGCGGGACCGATATAGCCGAAGTCCCGGTGGCCGAGGCCGGACAGGTAGTCCATCGCCTCCGCCATCGCCGCCTCGAAATCCGGCAGCACCGCGTCGAAGCCCGGCTGCTTGTCGGCGAAAATCACCGCCGGGATCTTCTCATTGGCCAGACACGCGTGATAGTCCCACGCGATGATGCCGTCCACGCCGTGCCCGAGCACCGCGTCATAGGCGCTTTTTATCCCGTCGCGGACGAGCCAGAATGAAAACAGCGCCATATACCCCCGCGCCGCCAGCCCGGTCTGGAGCAGCGACACCAGTCCGGCATAAAAACCGGAGCGCGGCGTCGGCATGATGACGCCGACGGTATAACGTTTCCGGCTGCGCAGCCCGCGGGCGGCGGCATTGGGCCGGTAGTTGTGTTCGCGGGCAAGCCGCAGGATCAACTCCTGCTTGGCCTTGGCGATGCGCCCGGCGCCCTTCCCGTTCAATACGAACGACACGCCGGTCTGTGAAACCTTCGCCATCGCGGCGATCTCTTCCATGGTAATGCTCATACCGCCGATTCGCTTTCAAATAATTGCAATGAAAAACGTAATACGTATTACCCATAACGCCATTCTTCCTGAAAGTCAATCGCCGAAGGCAAAAAAGGTGAAAAAATTTTCGAAGCACGAAAAAAACGGCTTGACAGCGAAAAAAAGCGGATTATATTACGATTTGAACCATACGGAAGAGGGTATGGTCGACAGGCTTGAATCTGATTAACTGAAAGGGCTGGATTATCGCCAAGTTGTTAAAACCGAATGACCGCTCCTTCACTCCGGAGAGCGTTCGCTTGATTGGAGCCGCAGGAGAGCAGCTGGACATTGTGCCTTTGAGCAAAGCTCGCGAACTCGCGCAGCGCGCCGGGATGGATCTGGTACTCGTATCGGACCGCGCCGTGCCGCCGGTGGTTCGGATCATGGATTTCGGGAAGCTGCAGTACGAGCAGAAGAGGAATCTGAAAGAGCAGCGCAAGAACAATGCCGCCCAGAAATTGAAGGAAGTCAAGTTTCACGTCAATGTGGATGTGCACGATTATGACCTGAAAATCAAACGGGGAGTTGAATTTCTCGAAAAAGGGTGTAAATTAAAGGTCACATTGGCGATGCGGGGCCGTGAGATGGCTCACAAGGATCTCGCATTTGAATTGATTCGTCGCGTGATGGCGGACTATGCAGCGTTCGGGGAAGCCGATGGCGAACCGAAGTTGCTGGGGAAATCCATCACAGTTATGTACACGCCTTCGCGGAAGGCGCGAAGCGCTGAGGCCGGCCGGCATCTGCCACCTCAGGGCTCAAAATCAACGGATGCTCCCGAGTCCTCGGAAGAGGAAGCTCCGGAGCTCGAACAGTAAGGAGTAAACGATGCCCAAGTTGAAGACCCGGAAGTGTGCCGCCAAGCGGCTCAAGCAGACCGGTACCGGAAAGTACCGTCACAACAAAGCAGGTGCCCGTCACATCATGACCAAGAAGGACCCGAAGCGTAAGGCCCGTCTCGGTAAGGATGGTGAAGTTTCGTCGGCGGAAAAGCGCCGGATCAAAGCCGCATTGCCCTACGGCCTCTAATCACTAAGGAAAGGATTCTGAAATGAGAGTTACCAATGCAGTTCCTTCCCGTAAACGCCGGAAACGCGTATTAGAGCGGGCCAAGGGTTTTTACGGCGCCAGCAGCAAGAACATCCGTACCGCGTACGATGCCGTCGACAAAGCGATGTCGCATGCCTATCGCGGCCGCAAAGAGAAAAAGCAGCAGTACCGTGCCTTGTGGACGGTGCGTATCAACGCCGCCTGCCGGATGTTGGATACCAATTACAGCCAGTTCATGCACGGCCTGAAGGTCGCCGGCATCGAACTGAACCGCAAAGTGCTCGCCGACCTCGCGGTCAACGAGTTCAACGAATTTAAAGCCTTGGTGGAAAAAGTCACCAAAGCGTAATCAAGTTCGTGATCGCGGATACGAAGGCTCCGCACGACGGGGCCGAATTGAAAGAGCTTGAAAGTCAGCTGAACGGGTGGCTTTCAGGCTTTTTTTTGTTTTGAGGACGAATGAGGCCATTTCAAAGGTGCATTTCCGCGCTCGGAAGGCATGTTTGAAATGGTTTCAATGAAATATCTCACAATGGAGTTGAAAATGAATATTGTCGAACAGATCGAAGCCGGTCTGGCCGAGGCGCGCGCCACATTGGCGCAAGCCGCCGACCAGGCGGCGGTGGAAGCGGTCCGGGTCGGAATGATCGGCCGTAACGGACTTCTGCCCGCGTTGAGCAAACAGATGGGGTCCCTGACCCCGGAGGAGCGAAAAGCCGCCGGCGCCGCGTTCAATCACGCCAAACTGGAATTGACGGCGTGGCTTGAAGCCGCCGCCGAACGAGTGGCGGCCAAGGCGCAGTCCGACCGGCCCGCGCTGGACCTGACGCTGCCGGGGCGCCTCCCGATGACCGGGCACAAACATCCGATCATCAAGGTGATGGACGATTGCGTGAGTGTCTTCCGCCGGATGGGTTTCATCGTCGCCGAAGGGCCGGAAATCGAGGATGTCCGGCATAACTTCGACGCGCTGAATTCGCCGCCGGATCATCCGTCGCGCGACCCCGCGGATACCTTTTACTTTTCCGACGGCCGGCTGCTGCGCTCGCACACTTCGACCGTCCAGATCCGGACGATGGAAAATCACGCCCCGCCGGTGCGCATCGTCGCGCCGGGCCGCTGCTTCCGCCGCGACACGCCGGACGCGACCCACGGCATGAACTTCCATCAGATCGAAGGGTTGTATGTGGACAAAAACGTGTCGCTGGCCGATTTGAAATCGGTGCTGCAGACCTTCGCCCGGGAGATGTTCGGTTCACAGGTGAAAATCCGGCTGCGGCCGCACTTTTTCCCGTTCACCGAGCCGAGCGTGGAGTACGACTTCAGCTGCATCATGTGCGAAGGCAAGGGCTGCCCGGTGTGCAAGCACTCCGGCTGGCTGGAAATCGCGGGCGCCGGCATGGTGGACCCGAATGTGTTCAAAAACGTCGGTTACGATCCGGAAATCTGGACCGGTTTCGCGTTCGGAATGGGAATCGAACGGATCGCGATGCTGCGTTACCGGATCAGCGACTTGCGCTGGCTGTATGAAAACGACGTTCGGATGCTCGAACAATTCTAATGGGACGGAATCATGAATATATCTTATAACTGGCTGGCGCAGTACGTCGACTTGCACTGCGGGCTGGATGAATTGTGCCGGAAAATGACGATGGCCGGCATCGAAGTCGAAGCGATCGAAAAGACCGGGGTCATTCCCGACGGCGTCATCGTCGCCGAAATTCTCGAACGCAAACCGCACCCCAATGCGGAAAAATTGTCGGTCTGCCAGGTTTTCGACGGCACCGCCACGCTGCAGATCGTCTGCGGCGCCCCCAACTGCGACGCCGGCAAAAAGGTTCCGCTCGCCACCATCGGCACCACCTTCGTCTCCGATGAGGGCGACTTCACCATCAAGAAAGCCAAGCTACGCGGCGTCGAATCCAACGGTATGATGTGCAGCGCCGCCGAACTCGGCATCGGCAACGACCATGACGGCCTGCTCGAACTCGACCCGGCGCTCAAATGCGGCACCCCGGTCACAACGCTGTTCAAGTGCGACGCCAAGATCGAAGTCGAAGTGACGCCGAACCGCCCGGACTGGCTGTCGCATTGGGGCATCGCCCGCGACGTCGCCTGCCTGCTGAATGTACCGGCCAAGCTCCCCGCGATCGCGGCGCCGCCGGCGGGCAACGAAAAATTCGACCGCCTGGTCACCGTCGAGGCGCCGGAGCTGTGTTCCCGCTATATCGGCCGGGTGATCCGCAATGTCAGGATTGCCGAAAGTCCCGACTGGCTCAAGGAGCGTTTGCTCTCGGTCGGGCTGCGGCCGATCAACAATGTCGTCGACGTGACCAACTTCGTGATGCTGGAGCTGGGTCAACCGCTGCATGCGTTCGACCTGGCCAGGCTCGAGGGCAACCGGGTGGTGGTACGCCGGGCGCGCCCCGGCGAACAGATTCGGACGCTGGACGGCAAGGAGTTCAAGCTCGCCGAGCGGCATCTGGTGATCGCCGACGCCGCCAAACCGATGGCGCTGGCCGGCGTGATGGGCGGAGAATTCTCCGGCGTTTCCGACGCGACCACCGATATTCTGCTGGAGAGTGCAATCTTCCAGACTTCGAACATCCGTTCGACCAGCCGGGAGCTGGGGTTGTCCACCGACGCCAGCCACCGTTATGAGCGCGGCGTCGACTGGATGGGGGCGGAACTCGCCGCCGACCGGGCGACGCAATTGATCTGCGAACTCACCGGCGGCACGCCGGCGGGCGAAGCGGTCGACGTGAATACCGGCGTACCGCAGCGCAAGGCGATCTTCTGCCGTTTCGACCGCATCCGCAGCCTGATCGGTATCGATCTCGACAACGCGGGCATGCTCGATATTTTCCATAAGCTGCATTTGGAGGTGCGCGACTTCTCCGCCACCAGCTGCTCGGTGGTGGCGCCGCTGTTCCGCCCGGATCTGGAGCGGGAAGCCGACCTGGCCGAAGAGGTCGCCCGGGTTCACGGCCTCGACGCGGTGCCGGTGCGCCCGGTCACCGGCAAGATGGTCGGTTCGATCGACGACGACGCCTATATGAAAATCCAGAGCTGGCGCGACGCCGTCGTCGAGCTCGGTTTCTATGAATGCATGCACTACAGCCTGGTCAAAGAGAGTTCGGCGCGCCGCGACAGCCGCTTCCAGCTCGAAGACGCGGTCCGGCTGAAGAACCCGCTGAGTCTGGATCTGGCCTGGCTCCGTCCGAGCCTGTGGGGCGAAATGCTCGAAACCGTCGAACGCAACATCGCCCGGCGCAATCTCGATTTGCGTTTGTTCGAGTTGAGCCGCGCCTTCTGCGCCAACCCGGCGCTCTTCCCGGAGGAACGCATGGCCTGCATCCTGGCGATGACCGGACGGCGCCATCCGGAGCTGTACGGCGCCGCCGGTGCGGAAGCGTACGACTTCTACGATCTCAAAGGCGCGGTGGAGAGCCTGCTGAAGCAGCGCGGCATCCGCAACTGGTCGATCGAAGCGGCCGACGACGCCCGTTTCGCCGCCGGCGTCTGTGCCTGCATCAAAGTCGACGGGCAAATCATCGGCCACCTCGGGGAGATCGCCGCCGGTCAGAAGGAAGGCATGCGTACCACGTACCCGGTATTCGCGGCGGAATTGGAAATGCTGCCCTTGTGGAATGCGGAAAAAGTGAGTTCGCTCTATGTGCCGTTCTCGATGTTTCCGGCGGTTTCGCGCGACGTCGCGATGCTGGTCGACTCCGGCGTCACCAACGGCGCGGTGGTCGATTTCATCCGGGACGCGAAGCTGCCGTATCTCGAATCGGTGGAGTTGTTCGACCTGTTTGAAGACGAGAAAACGCTCGGCGCCGGCCGCCGCAGCCTTGCGTACCGGTTGACCTTCCGTCATCCGGAACGCACCCTCACCGATCAGGAGGTCAACGGCGCATTCGAACGCCTCCGTACCAAACTGGTCAAAGGCCTCGGCGTCGAATTGCGTTGAGAGAAAGTATTTCAAAAATAAATAAAATAGAGCCGCGAAGCGGCGGTCTGCACTCCGTCATACGGAGGCGCCGCTCCAGCAGGCGAATTCTGCTGGTCGCCGATGGCGCCGCAGGCGCCCGAAAGAGGCGAAAATAACGCAAGCGAGCCGGGTGGCGAGCGGAAGCCACCTGAGGAAGCGATGGTGTAGATTGGATTGGAAGCGTGAGCGACAATCCAATCTACACATAGAGCGTACGAGGAACCGCACCAGCGGTTGAATCGGACCTAAAAGCTGTCCGACTCGCGCACCATGGTGCGGTATTTGGCGAAAATCGGAGCTTTGTGCAGCCAGCCGCGGAAGACGCCGTCCCCGTCGCACACCGGCAGCGTTTCCACGCCGAACATGTCGAATGCCGCCATGGCGCGCGCCAGATCGTCATCGCCGGAAAGAACGCCGAGCGGCTCCTCCATGATATCGAATACCAACAGGCAATTGTAGACCTCCGGATTCAGCATCACCGAGCGGATTTTCTCCAGCAATACCACGCCGAGCAGCTTGCCGTGCTCATCGAGCACCGGGAAGATTTCGTCCGGCGTATTGGCAATCAGCCCGATCACCTTTTGAAACGGTTCGTTGAGCTGCAAGGGGTGATATTCCTTGCTCAGATTCAGCCGCACCGGCAGACGCCGCAACAGCGACTGATCCTGGTCGTCACCCAACAGATTATTGTCCGCCAACGCCTTGCGATAAATCGAATGCGGCTCGAAAAAACGGGCGATGAAGTACGCCACCGACGATACGATCATCAGCGGCACCAGCAGCCGGTAGCCGCCGGTCACTTCGGCAATCAGGAAGATCCCGGTCAACGGCGCCCGCATCACCGCGGTGAATACGCCGCACATGCCGACCGCGACGAAGTTGTATTCCTGCAACGCGATCAACCCGGTCTGGTTGACCAGCCGCGCAAAGGCGAAGCCGGTAAAGGCGCCGATGAACATCGACGGCGCGAAAATCCCGCCGTCGCCGCCGGCGTCCACAGTCAATACCGACGCCAGGACCTTGCAGACGATCAGCACCATCAGCAGCGCCAATACGACGGTGGCCTGATTCGGCAGCCAGCTCAGAAACGGACTCGACGCGATCACCCCGTCGATGTCGCCTTTGAACATCATCTCGATGAACAAATACCCCTGCCCCCGCAGCGCCGGAAACAGAAACAGGATCACACACAATAGACTTCCGCCGAACCACAGCCGGTGCCATGGATTGCGGAAGCGCCGCTTCAGTTTTTCGGAGATACCGTCAGCGGCCTTGAAAAC
>JAVBQJ010000164.1:0-25655 GCA_031549115.1 Victivallaceae bacterium | reverse complement strand
CCCTACCCTTTTGGCGCCCACTTTGGGCGCAACATCCCCCCTCGGCCCCCAAAACCCCGCCCGCTTTTGGGGCCCCGACCCCCTCAGTGCTGGCGATGCCAGCGCCGTTCGCCGGGGGTGGCTTCGTGCCGCGCTCCTTGGCGCGAGCTTCGCTGCGTCAATTCCTAGCTGGCCAGGTCGCGCTTGACCGGCGCTCCCCCGTACGCGCTCACAAGTGGGTAGTGGTGCGGAGGGGACGCGGCAATGGGCGACTGACGTTTTCCATTTGACGGGTTGGTCCGTCACTTCTGTAACATTATTATTTATATGATATTACGCATTATTGTGTAGGCGAAAATGACGGCGAAAATCGTCAAAAGGACCCAGCGTTTGGCGCAGAGTGTCGGGCGCAATACCAGGAGTATTATGGTGAAAACGGCAAAGGGCAGCAATGGATTATGGCGCCAACCCGCCAACCAGTCGCCGGCGCCGTAAGCCGCCAATGCCCTTCCGGTGCCGCAACCGGGGCACAGGAGGCCGGTGAGAGTCCGCACCGGACAATCCGGCAGCCATGACATTTCGGCGCCCAGCCGGCTCAAAATCAATGCTGCCGCCGCCAGAAGCAACACGCCGCCGCCGGCCAGCCACCACTTCATATACCACGCAGCACCGTTGGAATCAGTCCGGCCAGGAAAATACAAACGCACAGGAGTATCAGCAGCAGCCAGCCGATGAATCCGGCGAGACACCAGTTTTTCGCCGCCTTCGCGCTGCGTCGGGCTCCGGCATAATCGCGCTGTGAAATTTTTCCGAGCGTCACGGCTGCGTAGATCACCGCGACGATTCCCAACGGCTGACAACAGAACAACATCACCAGAATCGCCGGCACCAGGTAGGATTCCGGGATCGCTTCCATCTGCTGCAGCGGCTCACCGCAGTTGCTGCAAAAGTGCGCCTCCGTCACATTTTCTTTGCGGCATCGTTGACAGAACATGTAATTGCCCTCCGGTATTGAATTATTTCCTGATTCAATATGGCCGCGATATGCCGGAAAACAAGGGGATATCCGGCGAAATCACGAAAAATAGTTTATTTAGCCGGTAAAACTATTTTAAAAAAAATGTGAACGTGCTATATTAGCAACAATATATAAAAAAAACAATTCAAGAGTATGGACTGAATATATGGAACAACGGCCTCCGGGACTGCTGCGGGAAGCATGGATTCTGTTCTTTGTTGCCCTGGCGGTCACGTTGCCTTTGATCTGGTGGGATGATATGCCTCAGCGCGATCTGGCCTGCCGCTATGCGCCGATGGCCGAAGCGCTGGGACGGGGGGACTGGCTTTACGCTCTTCATCCGCGCATCCCTCCGTTCAGCACGTTTCCCGCCGGTTTGCTGGTGTGGGTATTCGGAATTTCCGGGGTGTTGGCCTGCCAGCTGGTATCGGCCGGCTTTTTTGCCGCCGGCGTTTTTCCATTGGCGCAGATTTACCGCCGCTGCGTCGGTGCCGCCGGAGCGGCATGGGGGCTGGTGCTGGCGGTATTCTGCTCCCACATGATCCGGCTCGGCGCATCGGGGCTGCGCGACACGGTAAAATTTTTTGCTTTTGCCGTAGCCGTTTACGGCTTGCTGCTGATCTGGGAAAAACGGCGGCGCTTTGCCGGATATGCGTGGCTGGCCGTCGGATGTGCGTTGATGATTATGACCCGCGGCGACTGCCTGCTGTATGCGGGTTGCTTCGGTCTGACGGCGTTGGTTTTCGAATGGCGCCAGTGCCGGCGGCCGTGGCGCTCGATTGCGGCCGGTTTGCTGGTGTTGGCGGCGATTTCTCCGCAGCTTGCGGTCAACTGGCATTTTACCGGTTATCCGGTGCCGGAGGTCCGTTTTGCGTTGTTGATTGAACGTGTCACCGCTTCGAAAGCGGTTCCCCGCAGTCCGGAAACTCCGGTCGTCCCGGCGGAAAGTATACCGGAAACGGATGCGGCTTCCGCCCCGGTGACGCCGGCATGGGTGGCGAAGACGCCGGTGAAAGCTCCGGAAACCGACAATATCGGGGGATTTTTCGAGTCGCTCGGCAAAGGTTTCTATCCGGTGTTCGCCATTCCGGCGTTGCTGGCGATCGGATGGCGCCTCCGCCGGAAGCTCTGGCGGACGGAGGAGACTATTGTCCTGGCGACGGTATTGATTCACGCCGTCCTGGTGGTGCTGCAAATGGTGATTTTTGAGCGTAAGTTATATGTCTCGGACCGCTATTTGACCACGGTCTCGCCATTGCTGTTCGGTTGGACGGCATGGGGCGGGGTGGTATTGTGGGAATGGCTGCGGTCGCGTTACGTGCGAATTTTCCGCCCGGCGCTGGCGGCGGGCCTGCTGACTGTCGGGGGTGTCGCTCTGTTGATCGATGCGGCCATGCCGACGATCCGGTACCAATATTGCGAG
Organism: Victivallaceae bacterium; assembly: GCA_031549115.1. Lineage (GTDB taxonomy): Bacteria > Verrucomicrobiota > Lentisphaeria > Victivallales > Victivallaceae > JAVBQJ01. The sequence continues at coordinate 23,235 of JAVBQJ010000164.1, read as the reverse complement.
GGAGACGCCGACAAACGCTCCGCCATTCTGGGTGTGGCGGCGTGGATCCGTGAAAATTACCGCGGTCCGGAAACGGGCGATTGTGCCTATCAGCCGATTTTTTATCATTCGAACCGGCGCCCGTGGGTGATGGCGCCGGGCCGGGAACAGATCGGCTATTTGGCCGGCGGCAGTGATTTGCAGATACAGGATCCCGAATTCACCTCGGGCCGGGTGCGGCCGGATTATCTGGTGACGCCGGACACGGCGGAGTGGCGGAAGTTGGCGCAGAGGGATTTTATCGCAGCGGCGCGCTGTGATTTTCTGGTTATCTGGATTCCGGGAGGGGGGAAAAACCGATGAATCGGGTACGTTTGCGGGTATTTTTTTTGGCACTCTCCGATGTTTTGACACTCGGAGTGATATTGGGGATTGCCGTCAGTATCGACACGCTTCTGGTGTTGGAACAGCCGATTTCGGAATATTACGGGCTATGGGTGCTGCTGCCGATCTTCGTGATCTGCAATATGCTGCTGAAGCTCTATCATGGTAACTTCTTCTATCCCGGCGCGGCCTCCGGGCAAGTCGAAGAGTTGCGCCGGCTTTTCCAGTCGCTGACGATCGCGTTTCTGTTGTTTTTCGGATATGGTTTTTTTTCCGGCCGCTTTACCGCCCTGTCGCCGTGGATGATGGCGGGCGTATGGATGGGAACCGCGGTTTTTTTGCCGGTAACCCGCTGGATCGTGCGGTCGATTCTGAAATGGACCGGGGTCGGCACCATTCGGGTATTGATTGCCGGGGCGGGGCGGACCGGACGGTTGGTGGCGCACGAAACGCGCCGTGACCGGCATTTCGGCTTTGAGGTGGTGGGTTTTCTGGATGACGATCCGCACAAAGCCGGCAAATCGTACCAGGGGGTGGCGGTATTGGGAATGGTGGAGGAGACCATACAGATCGCGCGCCAACACGATGTACATTATCTGGTCGTCTGTCTGCCGGTGACCAAACTGGACAGTTGCTGGCGGAAATTCTCATTGTACTTCAAGCATGTTCTGATCATCCCGGATAATCGTATTTTTCCGATCTCGTGGATTCTCCCGGTGGATTTCAATTGCTATCCGGGGTTTGAAATCAGCAACCAACTGTTATTGCCGGGGCCGCGGATGTTGAAAAACCTCCAGGAGTTGCTGATGTCGGTTGCCGCGGCGGTGGTGCTGTTTCCGGCATTGCTGTTGTTGGCGACGGCGGTGAAGCTGACTTCGCGCGGACCGATTTTCTATCGGGCCAAACGGCTCGGACGTAACGACAAGCCGATTCAGGTGTACAAATTCCGGACGATGTATATCGACGCCGATGCGAACCTGGAACGGATGCTGGCTGAAAATCCGCATTTGCAGCGGGAATGGGAGCGCAAGTTCAAGCTGGATAACGACCCGCGGATCACCCCGTTGGGGCGCTTTCTGCGTCGGACCAGCCTGGACGAACTGCCGCAGTTATGGAACGTCATCAAAGGCGATATGGCACTGATCGGACCGCGTCCGATCGTGGATCAGGAAAAACGCTATTACCGGCAACAATACGATGTCTTTTCCCGGGTGAAGCCGGGAGTGACGGGGCTGTGGCAGGTGACGGGGCGCAGCGATACAAGTTATGAAACGCGCATTCTTCTGGATATGTTTTATATCATGAACTGGTCGCCATGGCTGGATTACTTCATCCTGCTGAAGACGGTGAAAGAGGTTCTTCAGGGCCGCGGCGCCCGCTAGAAGAGAGAATGCGGGGGCTTCTCGTCCCGCACTCCGAGCCGCACCGGCGGCAGGCAACCGCGCTTTCCACTGTCATGTCCGTCATTTTTTTGTCCGTCACTTCGTCGCATCCGTCACTTTGCCGTTTGTTTTTTTAATACGCTTATTATAATAGGTATATCGCGTTTTGTTGCCGTCGATTTGCGTCGCCGTGCGACTTTTTCGTCATCCCCATTCGTGTATTTTCCGGGCAATTGACGGACATGTCCGGCGACTATGTGAATGTTTCCAGGGGGCAATGCAGCAGTTCGGAGCCATCACCCTCGCCGCATCGATGGCGGACAAGTACAAAAACAAAACCGGCCGGAACTTCCATTGAGGAAACTCCGGCCGGTCAAGCAAAACGCCGTGGATTTAGTCCAGGGTGATCGCTTCGCTCGGGCATTCGCCGACGCAGGCGCCGCAATCGATGCAGCCGTCGCCGACAACGGCCACGCCGTCCTTCATCGTGATCGCTTCGACCGGGCAGACGCCGACGCAGCATTCGCAACCCGAGCACTTGGTTTTGTCAATTTTGGCAGCCATATTCAGCTCCTTCTGATTTATTGTGGTTTCCGATTGTCAATGGGATAATAAAAACGTACGGCATTAATATACACCCGTTTTATCAAAAGTCAATTGGAAAAATTGCCTCCGAAGTAGTATATTCCCATCATGCAGAATTTACTGGAAGTACAAAATTTATCCATCCATTTCCGCTTCGGGGCCCGGCGCTGCGCGGTGGTCGACCGCGTGTCGTTCCATATCGCTCCGGGTGAAATCCTGGCGTTGGTCGGCGAAAGCGGCTGCGGCAAAAGCCTCAGCTGCCTGGCGTTGACCGGGCTGACTCCGCCGGCGGCCGAATGCAGCGCCGAACGCATGCGCTTCTTTCAGGGCGGTCGCGAATACGATCTGGCGCATTTGTCGAAGGCGGAACGCCGCAAGGTCCGCGGCGGCGGCATCGCCTATATCTTTCAGGAGCCTTCGGCGTCGTTGAATCCGGTGTTCCGGGTCGGCGACCAGATCGCCGAAACCATCGCCTTGCACCGCCCGGAAATCCGCGACCGGCGGGAGGCGGTGGTACAGCTCCTGACCGACGTCGGCATTCCCGAGCCGGCCCGCCGTGCCTCCGCGTACCCGCATGAGCTTTCCGGCGGCATGCAACAGCGCGTGATGATTGCGTTGGCGCTGGCCGGAAACCCCGCTCTCCTGATCGCCGACGAGCCGACCACGGCGCTGGATGTGACGATTCAGGCGCAGATTCTCGAATTGCTGACGACGTTGGCGGTTTCGCGCCAAATGGGGATATTGCTGGTCACGCACAATCTCGGCATCGTCGCCCAGGTGGCCGACCGGGTTGCTGTGATGTATGCCGGGTGTGTCGTCGAAAGCGCCCCGAAGCGACAGCTCCTGGAGCATCCGGTGCATCCGTATACCCGGGCGCTGCTGCGGGCGGTGCCGCGTTTGCACGCCCGGACCGAGCGCCTGGAGACCATTCCGGGGCAGGTGCCGACGCCGGAACACTTTCCGGCCGGCTGTCGTTTCGCCACCCGGTGCGCGGTTGCCGCGACTCTGCCGCCCGGCGACCGGGAGCATTGTTTCAACCGCCGCCCCCCGGACGAACGCTTCGGGCCGGGGCACAGCGCTTGTTGTTTTTTTCCCGGAGTGATACCGGAGGGTAACGATGCCGATGGAAAATAACTCTCCTCAAGTTGCGTTCTGGCGCAATCCGGTGACGGCGCTGTCGGTGCTGCTGGTGCTGATCGTCGGCATGACCGGCGTGCTGGTGTATTGCCTGCCGATCGTGGAAAACATGCAGAATTCCGAGAGCCGGAAGCAGTCGATTTTCTATATGCAGCCCGATCCGGCGCCGCGGCAGGCCGTTTCCGGCTACGCGTCGGATATCGATATCCGGCTTTACTGGGTGGAGCGCAACCTGGAGTACGGCAATCCCGAAGTGGCACTGGACGAGGTGAAAAACATCCTGGTGCTCGACCCCAACAACCGCGAAGCGCTGCTGTTGGCGGCGCGGCTGTACGAACGGCTCGGCAAAACCGCCGAATGCGTCGATGTGTTCCTGCGTTATCACGGGTTGGAAAAAAGCCTGGTCAGCGCCTACTATCTGGCCGGGGCGCTGCGGGCCGACGGGCAGCGGGACCGGGCGATAGAACTGTTGAAGCGGGCGCGTTCGTGGGGCGAACACTCGCCGCTTTTCGATTTGCGGCTGGCGGATATGCTGGCGGAGGCCAATGACGAGCCCGCCGCGCTGAGTTATTGGCGCCTTTCCAAGGTCCCCGCAAGCGAGGTGGACGCCGAAAGCTGTCCGGCATTGGCGCGGCTGCTGGAGCAGGCCGCGCGCAAAGGAGAGGCCGATGAGTGAAATACGGGTTCTGCCGGATGAAATCAGCAACCGGATCGCCGCCGGCGAGGTGGTGGAGCGTCCGGCCTCGGTGGTAAAAGAGCTGGTCGAAAACGCGATTGACGCGGGAGCCACTCATATTCAAATTGAAATCGGCCGGGCCGGGACCCGGCTGATCGCGGTGACCGACAACGGTTCCGGCATGGATGAGGACGACGCGCTGCTGTGCCTGGAGCCGCATGGAACCAGCAAGATCCGCGATGCCGCCGATATGGAACGGATCCGGACGCTGGGCTTTCGCGGCGAAGCGATACCGAGTATCGCTTCGGTATCGCACTTTGTGCTCAAAACCCGGCGGCGCGAACAGAGTTCCGGCCTCGAGGTCGAAGTCAAGGGCGGCACCGTGGCCCAAACCCGTCCGGCCGGAGGCGCGCCGGGAACCCGGATCGAGGTCCGCGACCTCTTTTTCAATGTTCCGGCGCGGAAAAAATTTCTCCGTTCGTTTGCGACCGAAGAGGGACATATTCAGGAAACCGTGCTGATGCTGGCGCTGCCGTATCCGGAAATCGGCTTTGAGCTGTGGTTCGACGGCAAACCGGTGTTCCGCACCGCCGGAGACGGCGATTTGCGCAACCGGCTGCGCGGTTTCTTCGGCAAAGCCGCGGCGGAACGCTACCTGGAAATCGCGCCGGCCGACGAGCCGGTGAAGGTCTCCGGCTTTATCGCGTCGCCGGAGTGGACCCGCAGCACCCGCCGGGAGCAACGCACCTTCATCAACGGGCGCATGGTGGATTCGCCGGCGATTTACCGGGGCATCCGCGAAGGCTACGCCGAGCGGGCGGAAGCGGGGCGTTTTCCGCCCACGGTGCTGTTCGTCGCAATGGACCCCGGCGAGTTCGACATCAATGTGCACCCGACCAAACGCGAAGTGCGCTTCCGCAACGACCAGGTGGTGGTCAACGCGGTGCGTCAAGCGGTGCGCCGCACGCTCGGACAGGCGCCGGGGCCGCGGCTGCAATGGACCGACCGGATCCCGATGGACGCGATTCTGGAGGGGGCGAACATCAATTATCGGGTGGATACGGCGGATCAGCCGGAGCTGGCGGGCATCGGTATGTTGACCGACCACCCGGTCGTGCCGGAGCCGGTTCCGATCCGGCTGCCGGAAGCTTCGGAAGAAGTCGACTCCGTCGAACCGGTCCCGCTGCGGCAAATGCCGGAGCCGGTGCCGGCGGAGCCGCCGCCTCCCGCGCCCACTTCGGCGGTGGTGTCGCAGTGGCACCCTCCGGCGGAGGAAGGTGCCGAAACAACACCGGAGCCCGAAACCCGGCTGCTCGGCATTTTCGAAAACTGTTATATGCTGGTCGAACGCGACGGCGAGCTGTGGATCATCGACCAGCATGCGGCGCATGAACGGGTGATGTTCGAGCGGCTGCTGGAGCGGCGCCGGACGGCGGGGGCGATTCAGCAATTGCTGCTGCCGGTGACGCTGGAATTGGACCGGCGGACGGCGCAATTTCTCGACCGGCACCGGCATTGCTTTGCCCAGCTGGGCTTCGATCTGGCGGAGTTGAGCCAAAGGAGCATTCTGGTTTCGGGGATTCCGTCGGATTTGCCGCAGGGTTTGCATATCGAGCGGCTGATTCTGGATATATTCGAAGAACTCCAGGCGGAAACCGGCAACGCGTCGGCGATTCTGCCGCTGGACGCGGTGGCGCGCGCCGCCTGCCACGCGGCGGTCAAAGCGCACGATGTCCTGACCGAGCCGGAGGCGCTGGGGCTGCTCAGGAGCCTCCTGGCGTGTTCGCGCCCCGATTGCTGTCCTCACGGCAGGCCCACCACCATCCGGCTGACCCGGCGCGAACTCGAACGCCGCTTCGGACGGGTCTGACCGTGATATCCCATTTGGCAAAGATCGTTTGCGGTGGTATATTGTAGATGCGTTATTTTTCGGAAAAGCCGATTGAGGTTGGGGTAAAATGAGTTTCATTCTGGGGATCGAGTCGAGTTGCGACGAAACTGCGGTTGCGGTGGTGCGCGACGGATTTGAAGTATTGTCAAGCGCGGTGGCGAGCCAGATCGCGAGCCATGCGCGCCACGGCGGCGTCGTGCCGGAGCTGGCGGCGCGGGAGCACCTGGTGGCATTGCGCCCGGTGCTGGACGAGGCGCTGGCCACCGCCGGAGTGACGCCGCGCGACATCGACGCGATTGCGGTGACGCAGGGGCCGGGGCTGATGCCGGCCTTGCTGGTGGGATTGAATTTCGCCAAGGGGTTGGCGGCGGGCTGGGGCAAACCGTTGTACGGCGTCAACCACTTCATCGCCCATATTTACGGCGCTTTTCTCGACGACGGCGCGGAATTTCTGCTGGACCGGAACTCCTATCCGATGCTGGCACTGGTGGTTTCCGGCGGACACACGAATCTGTTGATGATCGAGGCCGGCGGCAAGGCGACGCAGTTGGGTTGCACACTGGACGACGCGGCGGGCGAAGCGCTGGACAAGGCGGCCAAATTGCTCGGCTTGGGCTATCCCGGCGGGCCGGTGATGCAGCGAACCGCCGAGGGCGGTGACAACAAACGCTTCGATTTCCCCCGCCCTCTCACCGGCGCGGCGGGAAAGGCGTTGGCGGAGGCCAATCGTTTCAATTTCAGCTTCTCCGGGATCAAGACCGCGTTGCTGTACCAGGTGCAGGCATTGGAGGCCGAATACGGGGCTTTGACGCCGGAGCTGGTGCGTGATCTGGCGGCCTGCTTTCAGGAGGCGGTGGTGGATGTGCTGTGCCGGAAGACCCTGGCGGCGGCGAAACATATCGGAGCGCATTCGATCGTGGCGGCGGGCGGGGTGGCGTGCAATTCGATTTTGCGCGACCGGCTGACGGCGCTGACGCCGCGGGGCGTCAAATTGCGGTTGGCGGCGCGGAAGCATTGCACGGACAACGCGGCGATGGTGGCGGGCCTCGGCTTTCATCACTGGCAGGCGAATCCGGCGGGGGATCCGGCCGCGGTTGCCATGGATTCCTATGCCCGGTTGCCGCAGGTAACGACGGTACCGTTTTTGCGATAAGGTGGCAGATTATGTTGTTGATCTTCGATTTGGATGGGACATTGATCGATTCCCGGGCGGATTTGACGCTGGCGGTGAACCGGACGCGGGAGAGCTTCGGTCTGGCGGCGCTGGCGCAGGAAAAGGTGGTCGGCTTTATCGGCAACGGCGCGAAATTGCTGGTGGAGCGCAGCCTCGCCGATGCGCCGGAGGTGCCGTTGGCGGAGGCGCTGGGGCGGATGAAGCGTTTTTACGCGGAGGATCCGACGGCGCATACAGTATTGTACGACGGGGCGGCGGACAGTCTGCGGACGTTGACGGAGCGCGGGGTGATGCTGGCGGTGGTGACCAATAAGCCGGAGGAGCCGACGGTGACGATTTTGAAGCGCCTGGGGGTGCTGGAGTACTTCGACCAGGTGATCGGGGGCGGGCGGATGGCATTGAAACCGGATCCGGAGGCGCTGCTGCATTGTTTGGCGGCGTGCCGGGAGCGGGCGGAGGAGAGCTGGATGATCGGAGACCACTATACGGACTTGGAGGCGGGCCGCCGGGCGGGGATGCGCCGGGCATTTGCCGCCTGGGGCTTCGGCGACCCGCGCGACGAGAGCTACGAACGCCGCCTGGAGACCTTCCCCGAAGTCCTGACCCTGGAACCGCTCTAACCGGTAAAGAATTGCAGGAGAACCAAGGCAGGCGCTCCTGCTCGAAATAAATTTAGCGGTGAGCGCGCACGGGTACGCCGCGAAGCGGCGCCGGCGCCTTGGCGCCGCGGCCCCTGCGGCCGTGGAGCGAACTGGTCTAAGGCTTTGCCGCCCTGACGGCGGCAAAGCCGCGTTAAGCCGAGCGGCGCTTGAGCGATCGGGGTAGGGAGGGGCGGAGCCCCTGCGGTTGCCGGGGCGCGACTCTCGAAGAGCGCGGCCACGTGTTCACTATAGTGATCGGCACACTCGCCGCACCAGCGGCGAAACATAAGCGATGGCAGGCGGCGGGGAGTCGCCGGAAGCGAATACAAAAGCGAGGAGGAGGGGATTATGCTGATGCAGCAACAGACGATTTCACCGTTGGGGTGCCTGATGCTGGCGGTGTTGGTGATTCTGTTCTTGCCGGTGCTGATCGTGCTGGCGGTGGCATTCATGGCTTACATCCTGATTTGCCGGTTGTTCGGGGTACGGCGGCGGCCGGCGGCGTGGCAGAATTACTATCGGAATTTCCGGACGCCCGGCGGGGCGTCTCCCCGGCGGGAGCGGGATGCGGTTGACGCTATGGAATCGCAGCCATTCCGCGGCGGCACACCGCCGCCGGCTTCGGAGGATATCATCGACGTGGAGGTTATCGAGGTGGAAGAGCGTTCGGAGACGGAACGGCAACGGAAGGAGTGAGACGCTATGCTCGAAAACATCATTCAGACGGCACAGGTGGCGGGACAGTTTTACGAAGCGAATCCGGAGCGGCTGCGAAAGAATCTGGCGGCGATGGCGGAGAAAGCGGAGTTCCGGGAACCGGGCTTGCCGGTGCGGGCGGTGATACTGCCGCACGCCGGGTATATGTTTTCGGGACTGACGGCGTTGAAGACGATGGCGCAGGCGAAGTTCGGCAGCTACAAACGGGCACTGCTGCTGGCGCCGACCCATCATATCGGCTTCCGGAGCATCGCGTTGCCGGCATATTCGGGGTTCCGGACGCCGCTGGGGACGGTGCCGGCGGATCTGGAGGCGCTGACACGGCTGCAGCAATTGAATTCACCGTTGTTTCAGGTGCTCGGCGAGGCGCATTACGGAGAGCACGCATTGGAGGTGGAGCTGCCGATGTGGCAATTTTTCTTCGGCGACCGGCCGATCATCCCGTTGATTACCGGACAGTTGAGCTTCTCCCAGGTCCGGCGGGCGGCGGAGTATCTGAAAGAGTTTTTCGAACCGGAAACGCTATGGATCGTGAGTTCGGACTTCACCCATTACGGCGCCAGCTTCGGTTACGTGCCGTTTGCGACAGGGATCCGCGAGAATCTGGCGAAGCTGGACGGAGAAGCGCTGGGGTACATCGAAGCGAAGGACCTGGAGGGGTTCGAACGGTTTCTGGAACGGACCGGGGCGACGATCTGCGGCGCGGTGGGAATCGAGATTCTGCTGGCGGTGCTGCGGGCGGCAGGAGAAAAGCTGACGCCGCGGGTGGTGGAATACACGACCTCGGGCGCATTGACCGGCGAATGGTCGCACTGCGTCAGCTACGCCGGTATTGCTGTCGAAGAGCCATGAGTGCAATGTGGAGGACTCCTCGTCCCCCACGCCCCCCACGGCAGGGGGACCCGCCCCTTGCCAAGCTCACCACGCATCCCACAGCAGCTTGCCGGCGGAGAGTACGACCAGAATTTGGATGATGTTTTCGAAAAGCTTCTGGGGAGCCTTGCGGACGAACAGGATGCCGATGACGGCGCCGAGGGCGAGAAAAGGCAGCATCGGCAGGTCGGCGAGCAGCGCGTCGACGGTGATCCGGCCCTCCCAGATGAAGAGCGGCATCTTCAGCCAGTTGACGATCAGGAAATACCAGACACAGGTGCCCATGTATTCTTCCTTGGGCAAACGCATGCTCAACAGATAGATCGCCATGACCGGCCCGGCGGCGTTGGCGACCTGGGTGGTGAAACCGGCGAGCACGCCGACGGCGACGGTAAAGGCCCAGTGCGACGGGATGCGGTCTGAATTCATCCGGTGTTCGCGCCAGAAATTGATGGCGGCCATGGCGAGGATGATGACGCCGATGGCGAGCTTGAGATGGCGGTCGTCGCCGTCGCCGAAACAGTGCAGCGCCAGACTGCCGAGACCCAGCCCGGCGACCGCGCACGGCAACAGCCGCAGCACGATGCGCCAATTGCCTTTGCTGCGGTAATACAGCACCGCCATCACGTCGGCGGCGCAGAGCATAATCAGCTGCAGCCCGGTGGAAAAACGCGCCGGGAAAACCATGGTGAGGAAGATCACCGGCAATACGCCGATACCGGGCATGCCGGTTTTGTTGATGCCGATCAATACCGCGCTGACGGTCAGGACGCCGATCTCCCACCACCCCATCGAACCGAAAAAGATTTCCATGAGTTCCTGTTGCCAAAGGACCGGCGGTTCTCCGCGGGTTTGCGGGGAACCGCCGTAAGTTATCGTGGTTTATTGCGGAAGATTATTTGTTCAGTGCGCGGCTGGAGTTGCGGACCAGCCGGACGGCGCAGATTTTGTCCGGCAGCGACATGCCCATGAACGGGAAGACGAAAATAAAAGTCCAGCCGAGCAGCGCGAATGCCACGGTGTAGCAGAACGCGCGGAACGGATACACCTCCTTGAGGCTCGGGCGCACCGCCAGCACCCCCCAGAACCACATCCCGAAGGTCTGGGCCCGGAACGCCAGCGTCCACGCATACACCAGCAACCCGCCGAGACCGGTGCAAAACGCCACGAACGCGAATTTCCCCGAGACATTTTCCACCGGGATGGAGATGGTTTTTTCGGCGCTGCTGCGCCAGACGATGACATTGTTTTCCTGCGTGGCCGACGGCGCGAACCAGCCGGAAGACGCGGCTGGAGCCACAGCTGTCGCGGCGGCGTCCTCCGCAGCGGCAACGGCTTCGGGAGCGGCTGCGACCGCCGGGGCCGGCTGCGTGACGGTCTTCCCGGCCACTCCGATCATCAGCAGGCAGAAAAACACCGTGACGACGGCCCACAAGCCGAGATCGAAAAGAAACGCCATCATCCGGATGCCGAATCCGGCGTAATCCGGGATCACCTTGTAATTGAATTTGGAGGTGAATTTTTCCTGTTTTTCGACCAGAAACGGGGCGTACACGCCGTATTTCCGGATCAATTCCTCGGGCACATAATCCGGCGGCGGCAGATCCTCCGGCGGCAGCGACGGCAGCAGGAAATCGTACCGGCATGCCGGCCGCCAATCGTCCTCCATCATGTGATTGCGCACCAGCGTGTCGCGGCCGATTTCGCCGCTGCGCGCGGCCTGGCTCAGCGCGGCTTCGTCGAACGGGCCGATCTCGTAGTCTTCAGCGTCGAGGTAATAAAATTTCATTGGCTCAACTCATTGATTTTTCGTTGCTAAGTCTGAATAGAATAGGATAATATAACGTGGAAGAGTGAGAAAGGCAAGAACTGCGCTTGAATTTTTCGGGAAACGATGGTATTTTTTTCTATGACAGCCGGAATTGTGCCCCGGCTGCCGGTAAAAGACAGAGGAGTAGTACGGCGCAATATAAAGAAGGAGATGTATCATGAATGGCGTACAGATGCTGACGGCCGAAAACTTTCAGGCAGAAACCGCCACGGGCGTGGTCCTGGTGGATTTCTGGGCGCCGTGGTGCGGCCCGTGCAAAATGATGCTGCCGATTCTCGAACAGATCGCGCAGGAGGTGCCTCAGGCCAAAGTGGCCAAGGTCAATGTAGACGATTGCCCCGAACTCGCCGCGCAGTTCGGTGTCAGCAACATTCCGGCTCTGTTCATTTTGAAGGACGGCAAAGTGGTCCAGCAGTTCGTCGGAGTCCAGAGCAAGGTAAAAATGACGGACGCGCTGAAGAACGCGTAATCCGGATAAATCAGGAGATACAGATGAAAATGTTCCGGTTGGTGGCTGCCGCGCTGGTGGCCGTAATGGCGGCGGGATGCGCGACATTCCAGTACGAAGGCGAATCCTTTGAGAAAAACACGGATCGCGTGTTGGTATTCAACAGCACCCAGGTACCGGCCAAATCCATGTGGCATATCGTCGGTTATGCCGCCATCCGGCAGCGGGCGAACTGGTGCTCCGACGAGTCGCTGATCGACGCGATGCGGCAGAAGGCCGGCGAACATGGCGCCAACGCGATTCACATCACTTCGATCCGCATGATCCCGGTCAATCCGGAATCCGGTTTGCCGATTTCGACGGCGCAGGTAGCTGCCGACATGGGCGATCCCGGCCAGGCGGGCATGGAAGAGCTGCAGAGCGGGTTCGGCCTGCCCGAAGACGGCTACCCGAGCAATTACGTGCCTGCCGATGACGATTCGCAGGAATATGTGCGCGTGTTGCGGGCCGAGTTTTTGCGCCTCAATGTGCAGCAACCCCCCCCGGAAGCCCCTGCTGCCCCGGCGGCAGCTCCTGCAGCGGCACCTGCCGCAGCTGTCCCGGCTCCGGCGGAAGCTCCTGCCGCGGCTCCCGCTCCGGCTGCCCCTGCTGCCCCGGCGGCTCCCGCTCCGGCCGCAGCTCCGGCCGCCTGACGCGGATTTGATGAAAACGTTTTAATCATGCCGGACAGAGGTATTTGTCCGGCTTTTTTGTGATGCGCGGAACAATAAGGTTCGAAGCATGGCCGACATTGCGTTGCTGCAAAAGATGACCGACGAGAATCTGGCGGATGCCAATGTCCTGTTTCAGGAGCCGGCGTCCTCCGGAGAGATTGTGTTTCTCAACTTCGCCGGCAACGATTGGATCCGGCATTATTACCGGACGCTGGAGGCGATCCGGCGCGATCTGGCTGCGCTGGTGTCCGAGCCGGAAAGCGCGCGGCGTTACGGCCGGGTGGTCGACCGCGGCGGCGCCGATTCGATCGACGAATGGAATCTGTTGGCGGCGCTGTCGCACAACCGGCCGTTCGCGGCCAATTTCGAAACCGCCTTGTTCCGTGTGCTTGCCGCCCGCGGCTTCGACCGGACGGTATTGGCGGATCTGCGTTCGCCAAGGGCGGTGGACGCCCGTTTTTTCTTCCAGCACGGCATTCGTTCGGCGCTGAACTTGTCGCTGTTCCGGCTGTACCAGGCGGAATTGAAGCAGCGTTCGGGCGAAGAATTGAGCCGGCTGCGCCCGGAGGCGCTGCGGCTGGCGGAGGAGCCGACGCGCTTTACCGACGAGTTTTCGCTGACCCGGATGGGCGGCATGACGGTCGAGGCGATCGGCGACGCGCTGACGGCGCATGACCGTTTCGGCGTGAGCCGGACTTTCCGGTATGCGGAGGGAGTTTTCACTCCGGTGGAGCTGAACGAATTGCGTCCGGCGGAGCAATTTTTCGGCTACACGGCGATCCGCCGGTCGTTCAAGGAGCATTTCGCCCGTTTTGCCGCCGGCTATCCGAGTGAACCTTTGTTGATTTCCAGTCTGCCCGGATTGGGAAAAACCCAGATGACGATGGCGTTCACGCTGGCACAGCCGAATCTAACACTGATTCTGGCGGGACCGGACACGCTGGCACACGATTTGGAAACGCTGCTGGAGGCGCTCCGGTGGCAGACGCAGCACCGTTTCGTGGTATTTTTCGACGATATCGATCCGCGGACATTGGATTGGTATTTGTTCCGGACCAATGTCGGCGGGAGTCTGGCGCTGCCGGAAAATGTGATGGTGGTGCTGGCGGCGAATTATGATTTCCCGGCCAGCATTCTCAGCCGTGGGCGGGGGGTGTCGTTCCCGATCTTCGATGAGATCCGCTGCGAGGAGATGGTCGAGGATTTTCTGCATTACAAGGGCATTCAGCGGCCGTCGCCGGAGCTGGTGAGCGTGATTGCCGCCGATTATACCGAGGATTTCGGGCAGAAGAAATTTCCGGAGCTGAGCCCCCGGACTCTGATGCGTTATCTGGGCTGGTATGAGACCGATCCGAAGAAGCGCAAGCGTTTGCTCGACCAGTCCAAGCTGGAGATGATTTTGCGGCCCGATGCCCAGTTGTTTTATGAATTCAACCTCAAACAATTGAAATTGCTGTACGGCGAGGACAAGATCGGCGAGGTTTTACGCGAAAAATTACGGAAGGATATGGAAGCATGAAACGGACTTTGGCGATATTGACGCTGGCGCTGACGGGCGCCGCCGGCGTCTGTGCGGCGCCGGAAAAAACGGCGGCCGCCGGCGTGTGGGAAGTGTGGCAGCTGCAGGACGGCGAAGCGCCGCACCAGCGGGAATTTTTTTATGTCTTCCGCGCCGACGGTCACTTCGGTTGTGCGCTGCCGGGCCGCTTCGATGTCGCCGGCACGTATCGGGCGGCCGGTTCGGAGGTATCGCTGCAGCCGAAGGATGAGTCCGGGACTCTGGCGTTGACGGTGGTCAAAGACGGGGTGATGCGCGGCGAAAAGGACTCCAGCGTGCTGGAATTCCGCCGCCGGCCGTTGGGCCGGGACGTGGTGGAAAAACAGTTGCCCGGCCAATGGGAGCTGGTATATGACGAGCCGACTGTCGACCGTATGAGTTTCCACTTTGCCGATGACGGCAGCTGGGAATTGCTTCCGGGGAGCGGAGTGGCGCCGGCGAACGGGACCAGCGGCAGTTATATCGTCGATGACGCCGGCTTCATCGTGCTCAACGACCAGGACGGACGCGAATGGGTGTTCACCATGGAAGAGGGGGGCGCGCAGCTTCGCGGCTTCGGCGTCTCCGCCAACTTCCGCTGCCAAAAGAAAGCGGCAAGCCCCTCCGCATGACCGCATCCGTCATTTTATCGTATTCGTCACTTTTTTGTTCGTCATTCTGCCGCGTTCGTCACTTTGCGGTTAAATTTCTAATGTACTCCGCCTCAAGGATATCCCCCATTCTTCTCCAGTCGAATTGCTCTGCTGTGCGGCTTCTCCCCGTCACTCCCATACGCATACTTTCGTCGGGGTTGTCGAGCAATTGACGGGCATATTCGGCGACCATATGGGTGTCTTCGGGAGCGACACAGTAGCCGGTTTCGCCGTCGATGATGACTTCGGGGGTGCCGTCGAGACGGAAGCCGATCGCGGGCTTGCCGGAAGCGAGCGCCTGAACCACGGAACGGGGCAGCCCCTCATGCAGCGACAGATGCCAGAGCTGATCCGACAGCGCCAGATAACGCGGCACCTGATCGGGGGGGATCAGACCGGCGAAGTGAAAACGGTCGCTGATTTGCGCCTGACGGAGTTCGGCGTCGATTGCTTCGCGCATCGAGCCGTTGCCGATGATGAGAAAATGCGCCGGAGAACCCGAAGCGAGCAGTTCGCGGGCCGCTGGAATCACATATTCATATCCCTTTTGCGGAAACAGCCGCGCCAGTGTGGCGATCACCGGAACGCCGTCGGGAATACCCAGCGCAGCCCGCAGCTCCGGTTCGGGGCGGGCCTGGTGAAAAGCGTCGAGGCGCATGCCGGAATACACCACTTGGTATTGTCCGCGCGGCGCCACCCCGGCGGCAACGCATTGATCGACCATCGCCTGGGCGACGGCGAAAATTCGGTGACAATGGCGGGCGGCATGCCGCTCCAGGGCGATGTACAGGCGATTCTTCCACGCGCTCTGATAGGGATGGAACGCCTGCCCGTGTACGGTGTGGGCGATGAACGGCACCCCGGCCTGCCACGCGGCGCGACGGCCGACGATTCCGGCCTTGGAGCAGTGCGTATGCACCACATCGAAGCCGCGTTCCCGGAACAAGCGCCGCAGACTCCGTTCGGCCCGCCAGTCGTGCCACGGATGAATCTGCCGAACCAGGTCGGGCAGTTCGATGACTTCGAACGGCGGCAAATCCATCTGCCGGAGCAACTCCCCCTCCGGCCCCGGCGACGGGCCGGTGACCAGCACCGGCTGATGGCCGTTTTCCCGGTGGCGGATGATCGAAAGCAGTGTGTTTTCCTGGGCGCCCCCGACAATCATCCGGGTGATGACATGGCAGATTTTCAATGGTCTATTCAAGTTCGCAACTCCATATTTCCGGCCGGTTCCGGCGCATTGATTGCAGTTTCCGCAATACCCTGCCATCCACGGTGAGGGTCAGCGTCTGTCCGTCTAAATGTATCCCGATTTCATGCCGTTGCAAATGCCAGGCCGCATGAAATCCGTTTTTTTCCATCTGCCAGCCATCGTTGGCCCGCGGCAGTCCGGCTACGGAATACCGCAGCCACGGCGTTTTCTGATCCCAATGTGACGGCTGGAAGACCAACAGCTCCCGTACCGGCACCCGACAAGCCAGATCGGCGGCATACTTCCATGCTTCGCGGTCGGGATAGGGTAACGCCGCCAACTCGATTTCCCGGATCCCCTGGCGCCCGAGCCACGCGAGCAGCTCCCAGCGGTTGGTGAATTCCGGCGCTCCGATCAACCGTGCCCGGCCGATGGCCGGTTCGCTGACGGCGATGGTCGGGAAGTCCCGGTAAGCATCCTCGAATACCGCTACTGCCGGCGGCAGCCGCCAGGCTTCGATTCCCCAGAAAAACAATGCAGCCGCCAGGCCGCACCACCCGAGTCGGCGCCGCTTCGGCGCCAACAGCAGCCACCCCAACCCCAGATAAAAAATCAGCAACGTCAAGATTCCCGGCGTGGTCATATTGTTGGCGCCGACCCACTGGTCTGCCAGTTGAATCAGACCATCAAGCAGCTCCAGCAAGATCGCTGTCGCTCCCGTCAAAAGTACGTCAAAGACAGGAATCCAGCCGCAGAGCAACTGCAGTGCCGCCACCGGATACAACAAGGTGACGACCGGGATCACTGCAAGGTTTGCCAGCATCGAAACCGGCGCGAAAACACCTTGGTAATAGAGAGTTATCGCGCATCCTGCCACATAGGCGACGGCGGCGGAAAAGAACATCGAAAAGAGCTTTTGACGGACTTTTGACGTCCATTTGACGGGGAAACGGCGGTTGACGGCGGGGGGACGCCACTCCCGGAGCTCATCCAGGGCTTGACGCCAGCGGCGTTCGACCGGAATCGCCGCGATCAGCGCCGCCGTCACCAGGAAGGAGAATTGAAATCCCAACCCCCACAGCTGCACCGGATCCCAGGCCAGAATCAGACATCCGGCCACTCCCACCAGCCGCAGCGGCGGAATCCGGTACAGCCGCGCCCGGGCGATGCAAAAGACGCCGAACATCACCAGCGCCCGCACCGCCGGCACCTGCCAGCCGGTCATCGCCACATAAAAGGCCACCGACAACGCCAGTAAATAGCGCCACCGGAACGGACACCAGAACAGCGCCCCGAGGATCAAAGCGCCAAGCAAACCGATATGAAGCCCCGATACCGAAAACAGATGAATGACCCCGACCCGCGCATAGGTCGTCCGGTCCGAACTCTCCAGCCCCTGGGTACAGCCGAACAGCATTCCCGCCAGGGTATTGCGCGCCCGGTCATCGGGAAGCCCGCGGGTCAGGCGGTCCAGCATCCGGTTGCGCAACTGCAACAGCAACCCCTGCATGCCGGGGCTGCTTCGGGGCGGGGCATTGAGCGCATCGATCACCAGAATTGCCGGTTGCCCGAAGCGCCGCGCCGGATACATGGTACCGGTCAATTGCAGGACATCGCCGTACGCCGCTTCCGGATGGTAGACCGGCAGCCTTTCCAGTGCGACAGTGCCGCCCGGAAGTGTTTGGGAGCCGCCCCATTCGGCCAGAATTTGCGACGGGTTGCCGAGCCACGGCAGCTCCGGCGCACAGCGCGGGTCGGTGATCCGCAATGTGATCTGCTTCAACCGCACCGGTTGGAAATCGCGTTCCTGATTATACCATGGCGTCCGCCACATCCAGAACAGCCAGCTGAACGCGGCGACGGCGATGCCGGCGGCCAGCCAGGCCGGATATTCCCGGCGGCGGCAATAGAGGGCGATTCCGGCGCCGGCGGCAACCGCCGCCAGAAGGGCGGCGCCGTAACCCGGCAGCTCGCGGGCGGCAATCAGCGCTCCGGCGAAACCGGCGGCAAACCACCACAACGGCACCGGAAGCGCATTTCGGCTCATGAACGGAGGCGCCGCCGGGCTTTGATGGCGTCGAGCAGCTCTTCCGGAATCTCCAGCCCGCCGCCGCCGCTCCCGATCTGAATATGAGGCTGGGTACTGCCGTGATAGTCGCTGCCGCCCGACAAAATCAGATCGAACTCGGCAGCCACTTCCCGGATGGTCGTCGTCTGGAGCGGCGAAAAACTCGAGTAATAGGCTTCCACGCCGTCCAGCTGCATTTCTTTGAGCCGGACGAGCATCCGCTTCAGCCAGGCGCGTTCGTTGCGGTTGGCGGAAACCGGATGGGCCCAGACGGCGATTCCGCCCGCGGCGTGGATGACTTCGATCGCCTCCTCCGGCGACGGCAGTCTCCGCTGCACATAACCGGGACAGCCGCGCTTCAGCAGTTTGTCGAACACTTCGGCAATCGATGCAAAACGGTAATTTTCCGCCAGGTAACGGGCAAAGTGAGGCCGGCCGATGGGCTTGGAGCCGTCGCCGTTGAGCTCCGGCATCGTCACCGGATAGCCAAGCGAGCTCAATCGGGCCGCCATGGTCTGGGCACGCTCCAGGCGTTCGCGCCGCTGGGCTTCCAGAAAATCACGCAATACCGGATTGTCCGGATCGATGTAAAGTCCGACGATGTGAAGCTCCCGGGAGCCGTAAATCGATGAAATTTCAACCCCCGGAATCGCTTCGATATCGTTTTGCGCGGCGGCGGCGAGGAACTCCGGCAACCCGAGTGTGGTATCGTGGTCGGTCAACGCCACGGCGCTCAGTTGCGCCTGTCTGGCCGCCCGGACGATCGCTTCCGGTCGGTCGGTTCCGTCCGAGTAACAGCTATGAGTGTGCAAGTCGACTTTTTTCATGTTTTAAATATAGTGCCGAAAATAGCAAAATGCAAAAAAACCGGAGAAATGGATTGAAAATTTTGAGAGTTGCACTATTTTAAATGAAATGTTCAATAAAACGGAGCAACGAAAAAGCATGGCATTGTTCGGAGAAAAGTACTCAACGCTGAAAAGCGCGCCGTCCCCCGGAGCCAAGAAAATGGAGATTCCCGATGGAGCCTGGCAGAAGTGCAAGCAATGCGGGAGAACTCTTTATACGGATCAGTTGGAAGAGAACCTGAACGTGTGCCAGAATTGCGGCTTCCACATGCCCATGGGTGCGGTTGAACGCATCGAATCGCTGGTGGATCCGGGCAGTTTCGAAGTGATCGCCCCGAATCTGCACTCCATTGACGCATTGGGATTTTTCGATTCGAAGAGCTATCAGACACGCCTTGAGGATTGCGAGAAAAAAACCGCCCTCAACGACGCCATCATCTGCGGCCGCTGCATGTTGAACGGACATGCCATGATGCTCGGCGTGATGGATTTCCGCTTCATGGGCGCCAGCATGGGCTCGGTGGTCGGCGAGAAAATCGCCCGCCTGGTGGAACAGGCGACACGGGAAAAACTGCCGGTGGTGCTGATTACCGCCTCCGGCGGTGCCCGGATGCAGGAGGGCATCCTCAGTTTGATGCAGATGCCGAAGACCTGCGCCTGCCTGGAACGCCACGCCGAAGCGCAACTGCCGTATATCGTGGTCCTGACCCACCCCACCTATGGCGGCGTGACCGCGAGTTATGCCTCCATCGGCGACGTGATTATGGCCGAACCCGAGGCGATGATCGGTTTTGCCGGTCCCCGGGTGATTCAGGAAACCACCAACTCGAAATTGCCGGAAGGCTTTCAGACTGCGGAGTTTCTGTTGGAAAAGGGGTTGGTGGACCGGGTGGTCGAACGGAAAAATTTGCATCGGGAATTGATTCTCTGCCTTGAATATTTCAAAAAATAGTGTATTGTGATAGAGTGACGATAACCCGCGTCAACGAGAAGTGAGATATTTTCGTCGCCGGGCCGGACCCTGTGCGCTGTGGATGGACCAACCGAGTCAGGTGGGGAACCAAGCAGCTCTACGTCAGGAAGCAGGTGCTGCAGACAGTCTGGTCCGGCGACGTTTTTTGTGTTCAAATGAGAGTCGAAGGTGGAGGCATGAGTGAAGGCAGGCGCGCCGACGGGCGCGAGGCGAATCAGTTGCGCTGGGTGAAGATGACCCGGAATTTCCTGGCACATCCGCTCAGTTCGGTGTTGGTCGAATTCGGCGGTACCAAAGTGATTTGCGCGGTTTCCGTGGATCCGAAGATTCCCGGGTGGATGAAAAGTCAGAAAAAATCCGGCGGCTGGCTCACTTGCGAATACGGCATGCTCCCCGCTGCCACCGGAGAACGTTTCAGCCGCGAAGCCGCACAGGGCAAGCAGGGCGGCCGCACGGTGGAAATTCAGCGGCTGATCGGGCGCAGTCTGCGCTCCGTCGTCGATCTCGAAGCGTTGGGACAGAATACCATTTATATCGATTGCGATGTGATTGACGCCGACGGGGGTACCCGGTGCGCTTCGATCACCGGAGCGTCGGTGGCGCTGGCCCTGGCGGCCAGATCCCCGTTTTTGCGCCGGCTGTGCCCGGATGTGTCGCCGGTGCGTGAACACATCGCGGCCGTCAGCGTCGGCATGGTCGACGGCGAACCGGTGCTCGATTTGAATTACCAGGAGGATTCCCGCGCCGAAGTCGACATGAATGTGGTGATGACGGAGTCGGGGCAGCTGGTGGAAATTCAAGGCACCGCCGAGCAAAAGGCCTTCTCCCGTAAGCAATTGAACCAGATGCTGGATCTGGCGGAAGACGGCCTGAAGCGGATTTTCGAGCTCCAGCGCAAAGCGGTTTACGGTCCGGCCGAACCGGTGCGCCGGGAAAACAATCACAATGCCGCCCCGGTTCGGGGAACGGAGCTGGGCAGCCTCGGAGAAGCATTCGGCCAGATAAAATTGTAAGCGAACACAGAGGGAATGGTTTTGAGCGAATATCAGGTCATAGCGCGGAAATGGCGCCCGCAGCGATTTGCCGATCTGGTGGGGCAGGAGCATGTGGTGCGCACGTTGAAGAATGCGATCACGCTGGATCGCACTGCCCATGCGTATTTGCTGGTGGGGCCGCGCGGCGTGGGCAAAACCACCACCGCGCGCATTTTCGCCAAAGCCTTGAATTGTACCGATCCGCGCGACGGCGAACCGTGCTGCGAATGCGAATCATGCCGGGCCATTGCCGAAGACCGCAGCATCGATGTGATCGAAATCGACGCCGCCAGCCGCAACTCCGCCGACAGTATGCGGGAATTATCCGACGAAGTGCGCCACTTGCCGGTTTCGGGGCGCTACAAAGTCTACATCATCGACGAAGTCCATATGCTCTCCAAGGCGGCATGGAATGCGCTGCTGAAAACAGTGGAAGAGCCGCCGGCGCATGTGAAATTCATCTTTGCCACCACCGAAGCGCACCAGGTGCTGCCGACCATCGTGTCGCGTTGCCAGCGTTTTGACTTGCAGCCGATTCCGATGCCCTTGATTTTTGAACGTCTCAAGCTGATCGTCGGGGTCGAAAAGGTACGGATTTCCGACGGTGCGCTGATGGCGATCGCCCGCGCCGCCGAAGGCGGGATGCGGGATGCGCAATCGCTGCTGGACCAGATGATCGCCTTTTTCTGCGACGAGGATTCGGGGGAGATCGACGAAGCCCGGGTGCTGTCGCTCTTCGGATTGACCGCGGCGCGCGATTTGGACACACTGGTGCTGGCGATGCTGAAAAACGACCGTGCCGGCGTGGTCCGGATGATCGAGATGCTGGCGCGGAGCGGCCGCAATCTGGAAACGCTGCTCGAAGACCTGCTCGGGATCTTGCGGGGAATTCAATTGAGCGGCCTGCTTTCGGACGCCGGAGCGATTCTCGAGGCGGACGCGGACACCGTGGCGCGTTACCGGCAGCTGGGGGCGGCGGCCTCCCCGCGCTGTGTGGAAATCTTCCTCGAAGTGCTTTCGCCGGTCGGACGCATTCTGCGCGACGCCGTCAACAAAACCGTGTTCCTCGAAACCATTCTTTTCAAGTCGATGCGGGAGGCGCACGCGGTCCAGATGGAAGATCTGCTGGCGCGTCTGAATCAGCTTCGTTCCGCCGGAGAACTCAAATTTCTGGATATCGCGCCTGCGCTCGGCGCTCATCCGGTGCATGCCGCGCCAACTCCGCCTCCAACGGTCGCCGCAACGACGGAACCGCTCGTCAGTTCATCGTCAATAATTCCGTCCATGTCGGTGGATAAGCCGGTGCAACCGATTGATAAAGAAGAGGTAGTGGATTCCGTTGAAAAAGTGACGGTTTCGGAAGCGGCGCCGTCAATGACGGAGATGGAAAAGTCGCAACTGCCTGGTGATGATAAAATAGCGATTGCCGTCGAAAAAGTGACGGAAGAAGAAATGACGCCATCGCCGCAGTGGTCGAATGCCGCGGAACTGTTTGCGTTGTTGCGCAACGATATTGCTTCGCTACAGACTCTGGAGCCGGAGGCTTTGGCCCGGTGGGGGAGTGTCGAGCCGGTGTCGTGGGACAAGGGGCGTCTGTTGCTGCGGGTGACTGATGTGACCGCCGACCGGGCCGCCATGGTCGGCGATATGGACGCGTGGCAGCAGGCGATTCAACATGTGAGTGGAAACTGGTCGGCCATGGTGGCGTTGGAGCCGCAGGCCCAGCCGGAGCCCGCGATGGCGGCGCCGGAAACGACTCCTCCCATGATCGAGGAAGAGCCCGATCCCGAGCCGCTTTCTCCGGCGGATATGCCGATGACGGCGCAGCCGGTCCGGGAAATACCCGAAGAGATTTCTGAAGTCGCGGAGGAGGAAAGCGGCAGAGAAGAGCTCGAGGAGTCGATGCCGCCATTGGGGGTCGAACCGGTGGTGGAAGTTCCTGCCGGTCCGGAATCCGCGACGGAGTTGGAGGTGGACGACTACTCCAAGCGCAGCCTGATCGGCGATGCCGGCGCCATGCAGTCAACGATGGCGCATCCGGTGGTCAAAGAAGTTCTGGACCTCTTCGGAGGCCAGATTGCTGATATATATGGTTGAGAACAGTAAGGTCGATTGACAGGGAGCCAGCGGATGTTTGACAATCTGGGACAAATGATGGGGTTGATGAAGAAGGCCGGAGAAATTCAAGGCAATCTGGCGAAAATGAAGGAAGAACTCGGAACCCGTGAATATGCGGCGTCCTCCGGCGGCGATGCCGTCCAGGTCGTGGTCTCCGGCGACTTCCAGATCAAGCGCATCACCATCGCCGAAAATGCCGTAAAGGACCGGGAACTGCTCGAAGACCTCGTCCTGACCGCCGTCAACAACGCCCTCATGACCGCCAAAGCCGCCGCCCAGGAAGAACTCAAAAAAGCCACCGGCGGCCTCAACATCCCCGGTTTGTTTTAAGCTGAACGTGGTGCGCGGGGGAGGGAGAAGGCCCCCCTTTTGAGGAAAGGG
>JAVBQJ010000095.1:0-16059 GCA_031549115.1 Victivallaceae bacterium | reverse complement strand
CGTCTGTTGTTCGCCGCTGGTGCGGCGTTCCATCGTCTAATGTTCGCCGCTGGTGCGGCGCCTCGTTCGCTCCGTGTGTAGATCGGATTGTCGCTCACGCTTCCAATCCGATCTACACCATCGCTTCCTCGGGCGGCTTCCGCTCGCCTCCCGGCTCGCTTGCGGTACGTTTCGCCTCTTTTGGGCGCCTGCGGCGCCATCGGCGACCAGCAGGATCCGCCTGCTGGACCGGCGTCTCCGTATGACGGAGGGCAGACCGCCGCTGCGCGGCTCTATTTTTTTTAGATTTTTTTATTTTTCAGTTGGCGAAGAGGGCCAACTCTTGTTTTACGCGTTTGACCAGTTCCGGGACCAGGCCGTCCAGTTTCAGGCGCTCGACCTCCGTCTTGCCGTCCCGGCGCTTGAACTCCACCTCGCCGTCCTGCAACGTCTTCGGCGAAATCACCACCCGTAGCGGTACTCCCAGCAAATCGGCGTCGCTGAACATGAAACCCGCCTTTTCACCGCGGTCGTCATACAGCACCTCAATCCCCTCCCGCAGCAACGCCGCGTACAACGCCTCCGCCTTTTCGCCGACCCCGTCCTTGCCCGGCAGTATCGCGCACACCTGCAGCTGGTACGGCGCGATACTCATCGGCCAGACCGGCCCGTATTCGTCGTTCGATTGCTCCATCACCGCCGCCATCGCCCGGCCGACTCCGATGCCGTAGCACCCCATCACCATCGGGTGCGACTTGCCGTTCTGGTCGAGGAAGCTGCAATTCATCGCCGCCGAATATTTGGTGCCGAGCTGGAAAATATTGCCGACTTCAATACCGCGGCACATCTCCAGCGGCGCGCCGGATACCGGGCACGGATCGCCCTCGCGGACGGTGGCGATATCCGCCACCACCACCTGCGGCTGCCCCGCGAGATCGCGGTCGAAATTGAAATTCAAATAGTGATAATCCGGCTCGTTGGCACCGACCACCAGGTTGGAGCTTTCCGCCGCCGAACGGTCGACGAAAATTTTCACCTTGTCACTCGCCAGGCTCAACGGCGACGCGTAGCCGGCAACGCAGCCGATCGCCGCGATCGCCGCGTCGTCGGCGAACTTCAACTCCGCCGCGCCCGCCAGATTGCCGAGCTTGGCTTCGTTGACTTCGAAGTCACCGCGGATCACCGCGAAAATCAGTTCGCCGGTGCGGACATTCTGGTAAAATACCGCCTTGCCGGTATTTTCCGCCTTGACGCCGAGGAATGTTGCCACCTCTTCGATGCTCTTGCTGCCGGGGGTATGGACCTTTTCCAACGGCAGCGACGCGCTTTTTTCGAACTTCCACGCGGCCGTCGCAATTTCACGGTTGGCGCGGTAACGCTGGTCGGGCGAGGTAATCACGGTGTCTTCGCCGCATTCGCAGATCGCCATGAATTCATGCGACACCGCGCCGCCCATCATCCCCGAGTTGGCCGCAATCGACAACACCCGGAGCATGCCGAGGCGGCGGAAGATCCGCTCGTACGCCTCGTGGGCGCGCTCGTAATACTGCTCCAGGTCCTGCTGGTCGGTATGGAAGCTGTAGGCGTCCTTCATGGTGAATTCCCGCACCCGGATCAAGCCGGCGCGCGGGCGCGCCTCGTCGCGGTATTTGGTCTGCAATTGATAGAGCATCACCGGCAGCTGTTTGTAGCTGGAAACCTCGGTGCGCACCAGATGCGTGACCGCCTCCTCATGGGTCATCGCCAGCAGCATCGGCTTGTCGTTGCGGTCCTGAAAACGCAGCAGCTCCTGCCCGACGCTCTTGTAACGCCCGGACTCCTCCCACAATTCGGCGGGAAGCACCACCGGCATCAGCACCTCCTGGCCGTCGATGCGGTCCATCTCTTCGCGGATGATCCGTTCGATCTTGTCGACGATCCGCTTGCCGACCGGCAGCAGCGAATAGATGCCGGCGGAAACCAAGCGGACATAGCCGCCGCGGATCAGGAATTTATGGCTGACGGTTTTTGCGTCCTTGGGATCTTCTTTGATCCGGCGGCCGACCAATTTACTCATGCGCATGATGGTATTCTTTCGTTGGCGGTTCTTTTCCTTAATATATGACAAGTAATATATCGCGTATTCGCCGGAAAAGCAATTGAATTCGCTCAAGATTCGCGACGCATTTGCTTTTTACGGATCGCGGGGATAAATTATGGTGTCAATGACGTTTGCAACTTTGGGGGAGTACGACGATGCAGAAAAAATTCTTTTCCCGGATCATGTTGGGCATAGCGTTGGGCGCCGGAGTCTGCGCTCCGGCGCTGGCGGAATCCGAAACAGTGGAAGTGATGTGCGCCCCGCCGAGCTGCGAACAGAACTTGTCGCAACTCGGAGCAGTGATGTGGGAGTGCGCCCCACCTGTCTGCACCCCGCCTGTCTGCGAAACGGTGGAAGTGACGGTTTGCGAGCCGGAATCAGCCACGTTTATGGTGTTCACACCGAGCTTCGGCGCCGTCGCGCCGATCGGTACTTTGCAGGAAGACGGCAGCTACCTGATTGACAAAGGAGCCGGAATCCAGTTGATCGGCCCACCGCTTGCGCCGACGTTTTACGGGCTGGCCCTGGATACCGGGCTGTTCCTATTTGAAGCGGAGGAGCTTTATGGGTTGTTTGTCGGCTGCTATTCGCGTATTGAAAACGTATACGGCTTCCAGTTGGCGCTGGCCAATCTCAACGGAGAACTCATTCAGGAAGATTTCAACGCCACCGGCAATTGCTACGGGCTGCAGGCCGCACTGGGCAACATATCCGGCGATGCCTATATCCAAATTGGCGCCATCGGCAACTTCGCCGCGACGGTTTCCGGCGCCCAGATCGGGGGACTTGCCAACAAGGCCGATACGCTGTACGGCATGCAGATCGGACTGGTCAACGGCGTTCTCGATTCCGCGGACAGCTGCGGCGCCCAGATCGGCTTGATCAACGCATTGGACGGAAATTCGGGCCCGAGCGACGTGGTGCAGCTCGGACTGGCCAACGGCGCCATCTGGCATAGCCGCCTGCAGGCCGGTGTAATCAACACCGCGGAGGACGGCATGGACTTCCAGTTCGGTTTGTGGAATGAATCCGCCGGGGCCGGCTGGCAGGTCGGGCTGCTGAATTTCTCCGAAAACGCCTGGCTGCCGTTTTTCCCGTTCCTCCTTTACACCGCGCCGGAGGATGCGCCTCCGGGCGGCATTTGCACCTGCCAGTGCGGCTGCAACTGCAAACGCAAGTGCGATTGCAAGTGCGACCGCAAAGGGGAATGCAAAGGGGAATGCGCAGCGCCATAATTCCGGTGGCGGATCAATTCCTGCTATTGACCGGGACAATGCCCTTGTGCTCCGACGCGGAACGGTAGTCGCGCGGCGACAGGCCGAAGGCGCGGCGAAAGGCTTTGCTGAAGGCAAACTGATCGGCAAAACCGGTGGCGCGGGCAATTTCGGCACACGACATACCGCTGTTGACCAGGAGCTTCGCCGCGTTGCGCAACCGGCTGCGTAGCGCGTATTCGCCGATCGGCACCCCGAAGACCCGTTTGAAATCCTTTTGCAGCTTGGACTTGGAACACTTCATCTCCCGCGCGGCTTCGTCGAGCGAAAAACGGTATTTCCTCCTCCGGTCCATCCAGTCCAGCAGCGGGAAAAAATCGCTGTAGCCGGGAGCGAAGTCCCGGTATTGCTCTTTCAGAGTGCTTTGCGCCAGAATCAATTCGAGCAATTGAAAAATCAGGCTTTTCTCCCGGATCAGATGATTGAGGTCGGTTGCCGGCACTTCATCGAACTGACGGGTCAGTTCGAAAAAACGGGGAAATTTTTCCCGGTCCATGAACAGCGGCACCTCGAACAGGCTGAAAAAATCCAGGTCCGGCGGCAGCGTCACATCCAGTTGCACCCAGGCGCTGACAATTGGAATATCCGGATTGAGGATCCGGTGCCGGGTGTTGCGCGGGATGAAAACCACATCGCCGTTGGAAATTTCGTAGCTTTTTCCTTCCAAATGGCAGATGCTGCCGCGAAACGCGCCGTACCCCGGTTCCGCCTGCATACAGCACAGCACCGCGTACGGCAGCACCCGCCAGCCGGTTTCCATGGACGGCGCCATGTGGGTGAAGCCACGGTCGTCGACTTGCAGCTCCAGACTGTTCAATAGATTCATGTTTACATTATTTGACATGTTTTTTCTCTTTTCCGCCATTCCCTTTTCGACGTATCTGCGCTATACTATAAATGCAGTTGCACTCATCTGCAAATCATAGCTATATTTTTGAAACCCGTTATGACAAAGGAGAACGACATGAGAAAGCTTTTCACACTGATAGAACTCCTGGTGGTGATCGCGATCATCGCCATCCTGGCCAGCATGCTGTTGCCGGCGTTGAGCAAAGCCCGCGCCGCGGCGCAAAGCATCAAATGCACCAGCAACCTCAAACAGTGCGGCATCTATGTGCATATGTACACCGGCCAGAATGCCGGTGTCTGGCCGGTCTACATCAACGGCCCCGACGAATGGCCGGGGATGCTGGTGTTGATGAAACGTGAGGGCTTCACCGACGCGGGCCCGACCTTCGTCTGCCCGGTAAGCGCTCCGTATACCTACGAAAAAGACAGCGATCCGAATACCGACGCGTATATTTACGGCGTCAATATCATGGCGCGCCCGCAGTATTGGAATACCGCCGACTCGCTGGAGCCGTCGGACGGCGGCAGCTACATGGTGCCGGGGATGGGAGGGAATACGCCGGGGTGGTGGTGGATCAACATCGACAAGCTGAAAAATCCGAGCCGTTTTCACCTGATGTTCGACAGCAACTTTGACATCACCTTTCAGGGGAACACGGTGCCGGGGCAGATGTTCTTCGTGCAAAAGGTGGACAACGCCGGGCTTCCGCACAATCTGAAAAGCAATGTCCTCTGGGCCGACGGGCATGTCGCGCCCGAACCGCAGAAGTTTTTCATCGACTGCGTGTACTTCTAACCGGCTTCAGGGGTCCCAGAATCATGAAGAAACGAATTGCATGCGTCCTGGCGGCGGGACTGGCGGCGCTATTTGCCGTCGCGGCCGGGGAAAGTCCGGTGGCGCAGCAGCCGCGCACGATCCGGATCCCGGCGCAGTTCCCGATACCGCGGATCGAAACCGCGCCGGAAATCGACGGCGATTTGGAGGATGCCGCCTGGCGTCACGCGCCGTCCGGCGAGCTGCGGCTGCTGGCAGCGCTCCGGCGGGAGGGAACGGAGAGGGTACCGTCGTATCCGGCCTGGGTGAAAGCCGTCTACGACGATGAAAACCTGTATGTCGCCTTCGACTGCCGGAATGCAGCCGACACCGCCGCGAAAGCGGGGCGGGAAATCTACCAGGACGATTGTGTGGAATTCTTTCTCAACCCCGAAAAGGGCGCCGGTTTCAAGCAGATTCTGGTCAATATCCGCGGTCAGGCCGGGGTGAATTACGTCGGCGCCCGGCCGTTGTATGAATTGAAGCCGGAGGACATCCGTTTCGCCGTCCGGGAATACGAAGGCGGATGGCGGGCCGAAATGGCGCTGCCGCTCGCCCGCCTCGGCATCGATCCGGGACAAAAACCGGTCTTCGCCGGCAACTTCGCCCGTGAAAATCCGGCGGCAAACGAATACACTTCGCTGGCGGACTTGCAGACCCACTTTCACGAGGAGAAGCGATTCCTGCAACTGTGCTTTTCCGACGCGTTCGCCGCCATCGCGCCGGTGACGGAGGAATCGGGGATGCTCACGATGTTTTCCGGCACCGTGCGTCTGCCGGTGGCGATATCCGGCTTCGCCGTCGAAGCGCAGCAGGTGATTCCGGTGGCGGTCATCGGCGGCGACGATGGCGGTGAATGGCGGGAATATCCGGGAACGCCGTTTGAGCTCCGGGGCGGCGACAGCGTCCGGACGGATTGCGAGTTGGAGCTGGGGGACGGGGATACCGGCTTCCGGCTCGAATTGCGCCAAATGGATTCGGGCCGGGTCGTGGCGGCTTCCGGCGATTTCCGGTTCGAAGAAAAGGGTCTTGCCGGAGAAATCACCCGGCAACTGGAACGGCTGGCGCAATTGCCGGAAGCGCCGGAAACCAAGGCATTGCGTCGGGAGCTGGAGTCATTGCGCCGGACAGTGGCCCACCCGGGAAGCGAAGAAGAGTGGCAGCGGCGCCGGGAACGGGCCGAAGACCAGATTCATACGGTGGAGCGGCTGGCGCTGCTGGCAGCACAGGGGCGCTGGAGCGATCTGGCGGCGCGGATGAGCTGGTATCCGGCCTCCTCGCTGACAAAGGTCTTCGCCGCCGAATCCGTACCGGAGGAGTGCCGTCTCGGCGGGGCGGTCGAGCTGGACGGCTCCCGGGACGAATATCTCAATTTTCAGGTGGTGCTGCTGCCGTTGTATCACGATCTGCCGGAGCCGGTACCGGTGATTTCCGTATTGACCGGTCCCGGCGGGGCGAATATTCCGTCCGATGCGATCGAATTGTTCCGGGTGAAGCCGGTGATTGTGGATGGCCGGTATTGGCCGGATATCCTGGATCGCAACCTCGGCGGGGCGATGCCGCGCGCCGCGAACCAGCAGCCGTTCTGGGGGATCGTGCATATTCCCCCGGAGGCGGCGGCGGGAGAATACACCGGAAGCATTGAATTTCAACTGCCGGACGGCAGCATCAAGGTGCCGCTGACGCTGCGGGTGCGGGATTTCCGGCTGCCGGAAACCGGCCGGATGAACGCGATGATCTTTTACTACCCGGAGGAGCTGCCGGCGCCCTCGCCTGCCGGTGACCCGGAAGCGGTGATGGTCGCCGATCTGATCGCACACGGACTGTATCCGATTCCCGCCCTCAGCCATCCCCGTTCACTGGACAGCTTTCCGTTCGGGCTGGATCGCTTTTACCCGGAGAAGACGGAGCGCTTCGACTTCACCGTCGTCTCCATCGTGCCGTGGCTCGAATGGCTGGAGAAGTTTTACGACAACGGACGCTTCGCCACACCGGCGGCATATTATGAAAACCAGAAAAACAACATCGTCCGGGATGCGGCGCGGGTCCGGGAAGACGGCCGCCTTGCGACTGCCTACGTCTACTACGATGAAGTCAATACGGCGCAGCAGGAGGTCAGGGATGTGCTCAACGGGATCAAGCTGGAGGCGGGGCTGAAGATCATCACCTGTTTTTGCACGCCTTCGCTGGGGGTGGAAAAGGTCCGCTATTACGAAGACATGGTGGACTGGTTTTTCTTCAACGACGGTTATTTCACCGATCCGGCGCTGCTGGAGTACATCCGGTCGTTGCAGGCGAAGGGGCGCAGGGTCGGCTGGTATTTCAATATGAGTTATCCGGCGTTTCCCTCCTCCAACTGCATCGACGCGCCGGGGGTGGCCAACCGGATTCAATTCTTCCAGCAGTGGAAGTACGGCATCGACGCCAGTCTCTTTTGGGGCGCCAACAGCTGGTGGCCGAATGATCTATCGGGGGATCCGCCGGTGATGGCGCAACGTGGCGACGGTCTACTGTTGTACCCGAGTGAAAGTTGCGTCTATGTGCCCTCCATCCGTTACGAGCTGCTGCGGGAGGGGACGCAGGATTACCGTTACCTGGCGGCGTTGGAAGCGATGGCGGAGCAGGCGGCCGGTTCGGCCGATGCGGCGGCGGTCGAATTGTGCCGTCGCGCCCGGGAGATCCTGCGGGTGCCGTGGATCGATTCGATCGTCGATTACCCGGAGAATCCCCGCGTCCTGGAACAGGAACGAAAAAAACTGATGGATTGTACCGAGGAGCTGGCAAGGTATTTAAAAAAATAAAAAAATAGAGCCGCGCAGCGGCGGTCTGCACTCCGTCATACGGAGGCGCGGTCCAGCGGCGAATACGCTGGTCGCCCGCAAAAGAGGGCGAAATCCAGGGAAGGATCGCCGGGAGGCGATCCGGAGCCACCCGAGGTAGCGATGGTGTAGATCGGATTGGATGCGTGAGCGACAATCCGATCTACACATAGAGCGAACGAGGCCGCCGCACCGGCGGCGAACAATCGACCAACGCTCGAATCGGGAAAATCGCTTCGCGATTTGGCTCTGGAGGGTGGGGGCGTCGGGACATTAACGGCAGACAATGGGCAACAGCCGAACAGCATGCCAGAGTGCGGTGTTTGCCACGCCCGGCGAAACGCCGGGCTTACTGGGGCTCAGCCCCAGCCCCCGATGCAAAGAAAAGTGCAAAAACTATAGTTTATCACTTAATTGATATCAAGAAAGAATCTTTATGACGAAGGTATGGGAACCGGCATTCGATTATCATGGCGTACCCTTTGACGGCGGCAGCTGGCAAATGGAGGAGTTGGCGACTGACGCCGCGCAGCGGGTCGTGGTGTATACCGCGCCGGACGGACGGCTGCAATTGCATTTGACCATCCGGGAATACCCCGAATTCGGTATCGTCGAATGGTACCCCGAATTGACCGGCTGCGG
The DNA here is from genome assembly GCA_031549115.1 of Victivallaceae bacterium. Taxonomy (GTDB): domain Bacteria; phylum Verrucomicrobiota; class Lentisphaeria; order Victivallales; family Victivallaceae; genus JAVBQJ01. The sequence continues at coordinate 7,602 of JAVBQJ010000095.1, read as the reverse complement.
CACGGAACCGAGCGAATTGATCGAAAACTTCCACTCGTTGGCGCTGACCGTGGCGCTCCCGGCGGAAACGACGGTGCGAATCCGGCGCTCGTACGGCACCGTCAACCGCGACGACGACTTCCGGCCCGATACCGTGCGCCTCGGCAGTGCGGGGCACGACGCCTCCTTACGCATGACCACCGGCGAAGGACGCTCTTCGGCGGCATGGCTGCCGTTTTTCAGCGTGGACACCGGCGCGGAGGGTTGGAATGTCGGCATCGGCTGGTCCGGCGCGTGGACGGCGGAGTTCAGCGTCGGCGGCGGGCAGTTGAAGCTGACCGCCGGGATGCGCCATACCCGCTTCCGGCTGAACCTGGGCGAAACGCTCCGGCAGCCGTCGATTCTGCTGCAGCGTTTCACCGACGCCGATGACGCGCGGCGGCGGCTGCGGCGTTTTCTGTTGACGCATCACACCCCGCGCAATTCCGCCGGCATACCGTTTCCGGTGCCGATTTCCTGCATGGCCTGGGGCGGGATGAGCACGGAAACCATGCTCGGGATGATCGCCGAAGTTCATAAGCAGCAGATGCCGTTCGATACCTTTTGGGTCGATGCCGGCTGGTACGGGCCCGACCGCGACGTCTCCGACTGCGAAATGAGCGGCACCTCCGACTGGTGGACAACGGTGGGGGACTGGCGGATCAACCGGAAAATCCACCCGGGCGGCTTCCGCCCCGTCTCCGATGCCGCGCACCGGGCCGGGATGAAATTTCTGCTGTGGTTTGAACTGGAACGCGTCACGCCGGCCGCTCCCGTCTATACCGAACACCCGGAGTGGCTGCTGACGCTTCCCGGTCAGCAGGACCGCCTGCTGGATCTCGGGAATCCGGAAGCGTGCGACTGGGCGCTGGAAACGGTGAGTTCGCTGATCGTGTCGGAAGGCATCGACTGCTTCCGGCTGGACTTCAACATCAATACGCTGCCCTACTGGGAGCACGCCGACGCGCCGGAGCGCCAGGGCGTCTCCGAAGCGAAGCATATCGCCGGGCTGTACCGGTTGTGGGACGAGTTGCGGCGGCGCTTTCCGGATCTGTTGATCGACAATTGCGCCTCCGGCGGCCGCCGGATCGACTTCGAAACCATGTCCCGCAGCTTGTGTCTGTGGCGGGTCGACGGTTTCCGGGACGATGAGGTCAAGCAGTTCGGCATGCGCCACTTGAGCGCATGGGTACCGCTGCATGCCGGGACGGCCAAGCTGGAGCCGGAGGACGAATACGCGTTCCTGTCCGGCGTCGCCGCCGGAACCAGCTGGGCGGCGTGTCTGTGCCTCTATGCCTACCAGCCGACCGCGGGGGTCAACTGGTTTTCGTCCCCGGACCGGGAACGCTTCTCGTGGCCGTTCGCGCGCAGGATGATCGGCTTGGCGCAACGGCTCCGGCCGTATTTCAACGGGGACTATGTTGCGTTCGAATTCCCGGAGGCGGGGTGGTGGGGCTATCAATTGCACCGCCCGGAAACGGGCGACGGGGCGGTGGTGGTATTCCGCCTGCCGGATTCGGCAACCGCCCGCCGGACGCTGCCGCTGCGGCAAATCGATCCGGCAGGCGAATATCAAACCGACAGCGACGGCGTCCTGTCGGCACTGCCGGGAAAGGATCTGCAGTGTCTGCAACTGACGTTACCGCAACCGCGCACGGTCAGGGTGATCTTTTACCGGCAGCTTTGACTTCCAGTGGTATTAATACTTTTTGTCGGCGTATTCGACCCAGCCGCCGGCCTCGACCAGCTCGAGGTCGAAGGCGCCGACGCTGAAGTCGTAGCTCTTCGAAGTTTTGCCGTTGCTGACAATAAAGGTGTGTTTGGCCATGTCGGTCGTGAGCGTGGCATCGGTGCCGGCAAAGGTCTTGAAGATCTCGTCGATGGCCACCGCCGGAAGCGAAATCGCCATCAGCCCGCAATTGAACATATTCTGCCGGAAAATCCGGGCGAAGTTCTCCGCGATCACCAGATTGATGCCGTTGTATTCCAGCACCCACGGCGCGTGTTCACGCGACGAGCCGCAGCCGAAGTTGGCCCGGGTCAGGATTACGCTCTTGCCCGCGATGTCCTTTTTCGGGTCGAAACCGGGCAGCGACAGGTCTTCGAGGCAATACGGCGTCAACGCCTCTTTGGTCAATTCGGTCAGGTATTTGGCCGGAATGATTTCGTCGGTGTTGATGTCCGAACGATCCAGAAACAAAATTTTCCCACTGAAGTTTTTCATAATTATCGTCTCTTTCCGTAAATGTTTGTTGCCGGGGAGGCTTCTATCGTCTGTCTTTCGCCGCCGGTGCGGCGCCTCGTCCGCTCTATGTGTAGATCGGATTGTCGCTCACGTTTCCAATCCGATCTACACCATCGCTCCCTCGGGTGGCTCCGGATCGCCTCCCGGCGATCCTTCCCTGGATTTCGCCCTCTTTTGAGGGCGACCAGCAGTATCCGCCTGCTGGACCGGCGTCTCCGTATGACGGAGGGCAGGCTGCCGCTTCGCGGCTCTATTTTAATTTTATTTTTTTTATTTTTTGAAGAGGGGGGAGTTCTGGATGGTGCCGGCAAGCGCGGCGGCGGCCGCGGTGGCCGGGCTCATCAGGTGCACCATGCCGCCCTTGCCCATCCGGCCGTTGAAGTTCCGGTTGGTCGTCGACGCACACGCCTCCCCCGCCGCCAGTACCCCGTTGCTCATCCCCAGGCAGGCGCCGCAGGTCGGATTGGTCACGCAGAATCCCGCCTCCATGAAAATCTGAATCAACCCCTCCTTCAACGCCTCCGAATAAATCTTCGGCGTCGCCGGCGACACGATCGCACGGACATCCCGGCTGATGTGTTTGCCCTTCAAAATACCCGCCGCGATACGGAGGTCTTCCAGCCGGCCATTGGTGCACGAACCGATGTAAATCTGCTGCACCGGCGTACCCGCCATCTCCCGCACCGTCTTCACCTGATCCGGCTTGAAGCCGAAGGTCACCATCGGCTCGATATCGCCGACATTCATTTCGATCACTTCGTCGTATACAGCGTCCGCGTCCGGCAGCCACTTCGAATACGCCGCCAATGCCGCTTCCTTCGACGCGAATTCACCCTGGATGAACGGCCACAGGTAATCCACCGTCACCATATCCGGATAGCACACCCCGCAGGTGCCGCCGGCTTCGATCGCCATATTGCACAACGTCATCCGCGAATCCATCCCCATCGCCGCCACCGCCGGACCGGCGAATTCGATGATCTTGTCGGTCGCGCCGTTGACCGTCAGACGCTTGATCACCGCCAGAATCACGTCCTTGGCGAACACCCCCGGCCGCAACGCGCCGGTCAGGTTGATTTTGATCGTCGCCGGTTCGCGCATGGTGCACACGCCCTTGAGGATACCGACCTCCAGATCGGTGGTGCCGACACCGGCGGCAAAGGCGCCAAAGGCGCCGTGCGTACAGGTGTGCGAGTCGCCCATGATCACCGTGAAACCGGGACGGACGAAGCCCTTTTCCGGAAACAACGCATGGCAGACGCCATTGTCGCCGATATCGAAAAAGTCCTTGATCTCATGACGGCGCGCCCATTCGCGCATGGTTTTGCCCTGTTCGGCGGTCTTGGAATCCTTGGCCGGCGTCACGTGGTCAATCACCGCCTTGATCTTGGTCGGGTCGAATACGCGGTCTTTGCCCTTGCTGACCAGATCATTGATCGCGATCGGGGTGGTAATCTCGTGGCAGAAGACCCGGTCGAGCGACAACACCCAGACGCCGTCGGGGGTCTTGTCCACGGCGTGCGCGTCAAAAATCTTCTGAACCAATGTTTTTCCCATGATGCCAATACTCCTTAGCTTTGTCCCGGATAAAAAATAAATCAGGCTTAATATACCTCGCTTTCAAGCCTTTGGCAAATTGCAAAAACCCGTATTTGCGCGTATAGTAAGAAATAATTCGAAGGATCCCCATGTCATCTGCCGCCTTTGACAAGTATTGCCGCCGCCATCCGGCGCTGCCGCTGCTGCCGGAAAACCCGGCGGCAGGCCGCTTCCGCGACGCCGTCGTGATCCCGGTATGCGACGAAAACGACGCTCTGCCGGATACGCTGGCGTCGCTGGCGATGCAGCCGATGCCGCCGGACGCGATGATCGTGCTGGTGATCAACCACCCCGCCGACGCACCCGCAAGCCGCCGACGCGCCAACGCGCTGCTGGCCGCGCGTCTTCGCTCCATCCCCCAGAAACTGCCGCTGTTCCGGCTGGAGCTGGAGTTTCCCGCCGGCGCCGGCGGGGTGGGGCACGCCCGCAAGGCCGGATTGGACAGCGTGTTGCCGCATCTTGCCTCCGATGGATTGCTGTTTTCGCTGGACGCGGACACCACGGTGGAGACGAACTACCTCGACGCGGTGCGGCAGGCTTTCGCGGCGCACCGGGAGTGGGCGGGAGCGGTGATCCGGTTCCGGCATCCAAGCCCGGACGATCCGGCGCTGGCGCAGGCGATCCGGGAATACGAAGGTTATCTGGACGCCTATGTGGCCGGGCTGGCGGCGGCGGGTTCGCCGTACGCCTACCACACCATGGGTTCGGCGATGGTATGCCGTGCCGACGCCTATGTGCGGGCAGGCGGAATGCGCGCCAGAGCGGGCGGCGAAGACTTTTACTTCCTCCAGGCGCTGCGCAAGACGGGGCCAATCGGGGAAATCGACACGACCACGGTCCATCCGGCGGCGCGGCCGTCGGACCGGGTGCCGTTCGGGACCGGCCCCCGGCTGCGGGAGATCGTCGCCGGAAAGGCGCTGGACGATTGCCCGCCGGAGGCTTTCGCCGAACTGAAACTGCTTCTGGAAGCGGTACGCCGCGGCGATCCGGAAGATTACGGGACGGCGTTGCCGCTGCTGTCGGAGGCGATCGGAAAATTTTTGCAGGCGCAGGGTTTTCCGGCGGCGTGGGCGGGAATTCTGCGCAATACACCGAAGACGGAGGCGGCGCGCCGGGGAGCGTTTCACTGTTGGTTTGATGCGTTTCGGACCTTGAAATTCATTCATTCCATGGTATATTGGGAAAATATATGAGCTGGAATGGAGGATCGCGAGTGGCGGAAAACGAAAAAAACCGGAAAAACTGGCTGCATTACGATTACTGGCGCGCACTGCTGAAATACTATTATTACAAGCTGGTGCGGCAGGCGGGGACGCCGGAATATCTGGCGCGGGGGATGGCGCTGGGGCTTTTCATCGGTTTCCTGATTCCGATGGGGGGCCAGATCATCGTGGTGCTGGTGTTGGCGGTGTGGCTGAAGGCATCGAAGATTCTGGCGATTGCCGGGACAATGGTGACCAACTGGTTCACGGTGATCATCATTTATCCGTTGCAGTGCCTGATCGGCAGTTATCTTTTGTTTCATCCGTTGAAGTATTCGGCGCTGCAGGAGCAGTTCCGGGGGCTGACGGAGAATTTTTCGTATTCGGCGTTGTGGGCGCTCGGACTGGAAATTGCGGTGCCGTTTTTCGTGGGGGGCCTGTTCCTGGGAATCATCGCCGGATTCGCCGGCTACCGGATCACCCTGTCGCTGGTACGCGAATACCGCAAACACAAAGAACTCCGCCGCCAAAAGAAGTTAAAAAAATTAGAAAATCTAAAAAATAATCAAAAAAAATAGAGCCGCGAAGCATCATACAGCGATTCCACATGAGTGTGAATCGCACCGCTACTCGCAATATCATTTCGTCGGGAGCACGTACGGGTACGCCGCGAAGCGGCGCCGGCGCCTTAGCGCCGCGGCCCCTGCGGCCGTGGAGCAGACGCGAGCGGAAGCACGGTAGTGCTGGAGCGACCGGTCTAAGGACTTGCCGCCCTGACGGCGGCAAGTCCGCGCTAAGCCGAGCGGCGCTTGCGCGATCCGGGGGAGTGGGGGCCGGCCCCCGCCGTTGCCGGGGCGCGACTCCCCGGAGGAGCGCGGCCCCGAACTTACTATGGCAATCGGCACACTCACCGCACCGGCAATCGACAATTGATAACCATACCAGAGGAGCCAAAAAACACCTATGACACAAGCCAAAGAAGAATTTTTACGCCGCTACCGCGAATTGACCTTGCTGAGCCAGCTTTCGGGGTTTCTCGGCTGGGATCAGCAAACCGGGATGCCGACGGCGGCGGCGCCCGGCCGGGGCGAACAGGCGGCATGGATCGGCGAAGCGCTGCATAACCGCACCACCGATCCTGCGTGGGAGCGGATTTTCGCGGCGTTGGAGCTGGAACCCGACGGCCTCGACCCGGCGCAATTGCGGGAGGCGAAAAAAGAGTACGAACGCCTCCGCCGCGTTCCGGTCGCCTGGGCGAGCGAATTCATCCGGGTGACGACCTGCGCCCATACGGCGTGGGAGCAGGCGCGCGAGAACAATTCGTGGACACAGTTCGAGCCGCATTTGCAGCGGATCGTCGAGCTCCGGCGCGAATACGCCGGTTTTTTCCCGGAGTACCGCCACCCCTACGACGCGCTGCTGGCCGACTACGAACCGGGGTTGACCACGGCACAGGTTGCCGAAGTATTCACGCCGCTGCGCCAGGCCCAAGTGGAGCTGCTGCGGCAGATTCTGGAGCGCCAGCAGCCGCCGAAGGCCTTTGCCGCCCCCTTTGAAGCCGAAGCGCAATGGCAGCTGGCGAAGCTGGCGATGCAATGGGTCGGCCTCGACCCGGCGCGCAGCCGGCTGGACCGGTCGGTGCACCCGTTTACCGTGACCGCCGGTTACGACGACCTGCGGATCACCACCGCGGTGGAGGAGTCGAATCTGACCAGTCTTTTTTCGACCTTGCACGAAAGCGGCCACGCGCTGTATGAGTTGAATATCGCGCCGGAGCTGCGGGATACGCCGCTGGGTTGCGTGCATTCGCTGGCGCTGCATGAATCGCAGTCGCGGATGTGGGAAAATACCGTCGGCCGCAGCCGCGCCTGGAGCCGCTTCCTGTTTCCGCAATTGCAGGCCATATTCCCGGCGGCGCTGACCGGATTCGACGCGGAAAGCTGGTACCGGGCGGTCAACACCGTACGCCCCGGCCTGATCCGCGTCGACGCCGACGAAGTGACCTACAATCTGCATATCATGCTGCGCTTCGAACTGGAAGTGGCGCTGATCGAGGGCAGCCTCGCCGTCCATGACCTCGAAACGGCATGGAACGACAAAATGCGCGAATACCTCGGCGTCGAAGTGCCGGATGCCGCCTCCGGCGTCTTGCAGGATGTCCACTGGGCCGGCGGCGCCATCGGCTACTTTCCGACCTACGCGCTCGGCAACCTGATCGGCGCCCAGATATTCCAGCGCGTCCGGCAGGATTTCCCCGACGCCGATACCCGTCTCGAACAGGGCGAAACCGGCTGGCTGGCCGAATGGCTGCACCGCCATCTGCACCAATACGGCGCACGCTATTCCGCCTGGGAAAGCGTCGAACGAATCACCGGCAAACCGCTTTCGGCGGAACCCTATCTGGACTACCTGCGCAGCAAGTATCTGGCGCACAGGTGATGTCCTTGGGGAGGAGGGAAGGCCCCCCTTTTGAGGAAAGGGGGGCCTTCCCTCCTCCCCAAACCCCACCACCCATCCCCCTCAAACCTTTTCAACGTA
>JAVBQJ010000003.1:0-4533 GCA_031549115.1 Victivallaceae bacterium | reverse complement strand
ACTATCCAAAAAATACCTTTAAATCGTTTGGCAAACGTAACGGGTGGTTTGGTGGGAAAGGCAAAACATTTCCCCAAACTGTTTTCCCTTCCCCTCCAAGTTCCCCCCCCCCTAGCTCTTCAAAAGCTTATTTGTAAGCGGGGCCGAGGGTGGTACAGGCGCGGTAGTCGGCGCCTTCTTTGTCCAGTCCGAATGCGGCCCAGGTGCTGGGGCGGAAGAGTTTTTCCGCCGGCACGTTGTGCATGCACACCGGGATGCGGAGCATACTGGCCAGCGTGATCAGGTCGGCGCCGATGTGTCCGAAGCTGAATGCGCCATGGTTGGCGCCCCAGTTGGCCATCACGTCGTAGACGTCTTTGAATGCGCCTTCGCCGGTGAGGCGGGGGACGAACCAGGTGGTCGGCCAGGTCGGGTCGGTCCGCTCATTCAGCTTGGCATGAATCTCGGCGGGCAGCTCGTAGGTGAAGCCTTCGGCGATCTGGAGGACGGGGCCGAGTCCGTGGATCCAGTTGATCCGGGACATGGTGATGGGCATGCCGCCTTTGCTGAGGAAGTTCGACGAGTAGCCGCCGCCGCGGAAGTAGCCGTTGGCGGCCGGGCACCACTGGGTGGCGTCGAGGCAGGCCTTGGCTTCGGTGGTGGTGACCTCCCAGAAGGGTTTCATCGCCGGCTTGCCGTCGCGGCTTTCGCGGCCGGTGGCGTCGAGGGTGGTGGCGCCGGAGTTGATCAGGTGGATCAGGCCGGGGGCATCCTTCAGTTCATGGCCGGTGGCGGTTTTGATGGCTTCCGGGCTCCAGTAGGTGCGGACGTCGGAGAAGCCCTGCGCGGTACCGGTCAGCAAGTGGCCCATCAGCATGCAGACGCCGTTCATCGCGTCGTTTTCGGTGGCGACGACGAAGGCTTCGCGGATGCCGTTCCAGTCGAAGCTGGAACACAGCATGGATTCCATGAAGTCACCGTTCGGGAAGTGGTCGGTCCACTGGCGCTGGCCCTGGAAGCCGGAGGCGATGGCGTTGTGGCCGAGCGCTTCTTCGCCGAAGCCCATTTCCGCGAGCTTCGGATTGCCGATCATCAGGTCGCGGGCGATCATCGCCTGTTTGACCACGAATTCCCAGATCTTTTCTTTCTGTTCCGGGGTCTTCTGCGAATCCGGCTTATTGCGGTCGGCGGCCATGCGGCAATTGGCTTTCACCCAGGCGAGGGCGCGTTCGTACTCCTCGGGATCGTAAATGCCCTCCTCGATCCGGCGGATGAATTCGCTCATGTCGACCGATTCGCAGCGCATGCCGAGGTACTCCTCGAAGAAATCCGGGTTCACGATCGAACCGGCGATGCCCATGGAAACCGAACCCATCGCCAAATAGGATTTGCCGCGCATCGTCGCCATCGCGATACCGGCGCGGGCGAAACGCAGCAGTTTCTCCGACACATCTTCGGGAATGGTGGTGTCATCGGCGCTCTGGACGTTGCGTCCGTAGATGCCGAACGCCGGCAGACCCTTCTGCGAATGCGCCGCCAGCACCGCCGCCAGATACACCGCGCCCGGAAATTCCGTGCCGTTGAAGCCCCAGATCGCCTTCGGCGTCAACGGGTCCATATCCATGGTTTCGGAGCCGTAGCACCAACAGCTCGTCACCGTCAGTGAAACGCCGACGCCGGCGCGTTCGAACTTTTCCTGGCACCGTGCCGCTTCGGCGACGCCGCCGATGCAGGTATCCGCGATCACGCACTCCACCGGTAAACCGCAGGCGTGGCGCAGGTTTTTGGTGATCAGATCTGCCGCTCTCTGGGCCATCTGCATGGTGCGCTCTTCCAGGCTTTCACGGACGCCGCGGCGGCGGCCGTCGATGGTCGGACGGATGCCGATCTTCGGCAGGGCGCCATTCAAACGGTTGGCGAAGCTTTTCGCTTCCGGACAGTAAAACTTTTCCATCGTCTTCCCTCCTGTTATGGGCTATTGAAAAAAAATGCCGATTGTATATTTTTGGTGTCAGGCTCTTTTTCGCCGCCGGTGCGGCGCCAGAGTCCGCTCCGTGTGTAGATCGGATTGTCGCTCACGCTTCCAATCCGATCTACACCATCGCTACCTCGGGTGGCTCCGGATCGCCTCCCGGCGATCCTTACCTGGATTTCGCCCCTTTCGAGGCGGCTTTGCCGCCTGGGGCGACCAGCAGAATTCACCTGCTGGACCGGTGCCTCCGTATGACGGAGTGCAGACCGCCGCTTCGCGGCTCTATTTTTTTATTTTTTAAAAGATTTTTTTTTATTCTTTTTATTTTTTGTTCGACCAGATGGCGCAGAAGCCGGCGGGGAGTTTTTTGCCGGTCTTCTCCGGGATACCCATCTCAAACGGCTCCACCGAACCGGCGCCGAAGTGGGTCGTCAGTATCCGCCCCAGCGTCTCCGGCGAAAAACCCGGCGAGTGACAGCTCAGCACCACGTAACACTCCCGGTCCAGCTCCAGCAGCTGGCGACATTCGTCCAGCAGCAACGGCAAATCATCCTCGATCTTCCACACCTGCGCCTGCGCCCCCCGCCCGAAACTCGGCGGGTCCAACGCGATCAGTTGATACCGGCTGCCACGCCGGACCTCCCGCTTGCAAAACTTCATCGCGTCATCCACAATCCAACGGATCCGGTCCGGACAACCGGGATTCAACTGCATGTTTTCCCGCCCCCAGTCGATCATCCCCTTCGCCGCGTCCAGATGGCACACCTCGGCGCCCCCCGCCGCCATCGCCATCGAACCCACCCCGGAATAGGCGAACAGATTCAACGTTTTCACCCCGCTCCCGAGGCGCGGCAGCAGCTCCCGGAACCAATTCCAATTCCGGTACTGTTCGGCGAAAAAACCCAGGTGGCCAAAGCCCGTCGGCTTCAATTTCAACTGAAACCCGGCGTATTCGACCTGCCACTCCGCCGGAAGTCTGCCCTCCCAGCGGCCGGAACCGCCGGAGTTGCGAATGTAAACCGCGTCGGCCTTTTTCCACTCGCTCTCCGGCAGCGCCGGAGCCCAGAACGCATTCAGCGCCGGCCGCACGATCCGGTACGGTCCCGCCTGCTCCAGCTTACGGCCGTGACCCGAATCCAAAACTTCGTAAATATTGCTCATGCCACCCTGTAACTTTTCTATATGCTCAGCTCTCTGCCCGGTAAACGATATCGCCCCGGCGCACCGTCATCAGCGGCCGGTTGGTGCCGCATTCGAAAAAGGCGATGTCCGCCCGCAACCCCGGCAACAGCCGCCCCCGGTCGCTCAAGCCCAGCTGCAGCGCCGAATTCCGGCTCACCGCCGCCGCCGCATAGGTTTCCGGCGTGTGGCTGTAACCCATCAGGCTGTGCCAGCCGTCATCCAACAGTGTCGTCGTCCCCGCCAATATGCCGTTGCGGTTATGCGAATACCCCGACTCGACCACGATTTCGGTGGGACCGATCCGGTAGTTGCCCGACGGCATCCCCGCCGCCATGGTCGCGTCGGAAATCGCCACGATCTTGTCGTCCGGTTTGCAGCGGCAGGCCAAATCGACGATCCGCGGATGCAGATGCCGCCCGTCGATAATCAGCTCGACCGAAACCCGTGAGTCGGTCAACGACACCGAAGTGATCGACATCTGCCGCTGCGCCAACGGCGGCATCCCGTTAAAAAGGTGCGTGCAGCAGCGCGCCCCCGCGTCGATGGCCCGCAAGGTGTCGACGTCGTTGGCCAGGCTGTGCCCCATCGACGGCGTGATCCGGCGCTCGCACAGGAATTCCACCAGCTTGTCGGCGCCCTTCAGCTCCGGCGCGAACGTCACCCGCTTGACCATATTGTCGGCGGCCGCCAGCAACTCCGAGGCATACCCGAGATCGATCGGCAGAATGCTCGATTCCCGCATCGAACCACGCTTCTCCGGGCTGATGAACGGCCCCTCGAAGTGAATGCCGACCGGATCGGCGCCGGGCATCGGATGTTTCATCATCGCCGCCAGCTTCTGCAGATTGGCCAGCATCAGTTCACGGTCGTCGCTGACCACGGTGGGGACGAAACTGGTCACGCCATGCCGCGCCAGAATCGAACTCATTTCGTCGATCGTGGCATCCGCCTGCCCGGCGCTGGAAACGTCGAATCCCCCCGCCCCATGAATGTGCGAGTCGATGAAACCCGGTGTCGCATAGGCATTCGGCAGCCGGTAGATTTCCATCTGTTTTTCCAGCGAAAAAGCACTTTCGCCGCCGATGGCAATGATTTTCTCGTTTTCACAGAGAATGGCGCACTGTTCAATCCGGCGTTCCGGCGTGAGTCCGTAGTTGACAATGAACAAACGGCGTATTCGGTTGGGATGGCTGCTCATATTCTTCCTGCTTTCGCTTCATTCCCATCAATATAGCCGGAGAATGGAATTTTTGCAACTTCTCCCGGAGAATTATACATTTTTTTCGCATTTCAATACAAATGATGCGGGAGGAAAATTTGGGGGGGGGGGGGGGGAGGGTGGTTTGGGTGGGTTGGGGGACCCCCCCCACCCCCCCCCCCCCAACCCAAACAAGAAGAAC
>JAVBQJ010000151.1:0-27257 GCA_031549115.1 Victivallaceae bacterium | reverse complement strand
CAACCGCTGACCTGTGAGCGCGCACGGGCCGGAGCCTCACTCAAAGCCGCACCGGCGGCGTATATCTCACACCGGGAAAAATATCAAATTTTTCACTTTCGGGGGTTGACAGAAACCAAGAAATCAGCTATACTATATAGCATGAACAACAAATTGTTCGTGAATATTGAAATAATCCCGAATATAACCATATACATAGCAAACATAAAAAACAACATATAGTTTGAAATATACAACTTTGGAGAGAATAATTCATGCTTTGCAATCTCAATCGCGCGGAATTCCGCGACAAGGTTCTCGGCTGCTGGACCGGAAAAAACATTGGTGGCACCCTGGGTGGGCCGTTCGAAGGGTGGCAGGAGGTTCCGGAAATCGACTTTTATGCGACCGGCAATCACGGCGAACCGCTGCCCAATGACGATCTGGATTTGCAACTGGTCTGGCTGACGGCGTTGGAGGAACAGGGGGTTTACCGGCTGACGCCCCGGTTGCTGGGGGAGTATTGGCTCAGCTCGGTGGCAGCGTCGTGGAATGAATACGGCGTGTGCAAGGCGAATATCGCCAACGGTCTGTACCCGCCGTTGTCGGGCGCGTACAACAACGAAACCTGGAAGTACAGCAACGGCGCGTGGATCCGCAGCGAAATCTGGGCTTGCCTGTTTCCCGGCGATCCGGACGAGGCGATCCGCTTTGCCTGGATGGACGCATGTGCCGACCACATCGGGGAGGGGATTTTCGCCGAAATGTTCACGGCGGCATTGGAATCCGCGGCATTTGTGATCTCGGATGTGGAGGAATTGCTGCACATCGGATTGGCGAAAATTCCGCCGGATTGCCGGATCACCGCTATGGTGTCGCTGGTTCGCGATGCCCGGCAAGCCGGGAAGACGTGGCGTGAAGCCCGCGAAGCGGTGGTCGCCGCCAACCGCGATCTCGGCTGGTTCCAGGCGCCGGGCAATATCGGCTTCATGGTGATCGGGCTCTTGTACGGGGAGGGGGATTTCGGACGGTCGCTGTGCCTGGCGGTGAATTGCGGCGACGATTGCGATTGTACCGCGGCGACGTTGGGCAGTATTCTCGGCATCATCCATGGCCGGTCCGGCATTCCCGCGCGCTGGATCGAACCGATCGGCGAACATATTGTCACCTGCGCAATTACGCCGTTCACGCTGGCGGTACCGCGCACGGTGTCCGAATTGTCCGACCGGGTGGTCCGGCTGGCGGAACAGGCGCGTGCGGAAAATCCGGCGTTGACACCACTTTCGGAAGCGGCTACGGTATGGGGGGAGGCAGCGAAAACCGCCCTGGCTGAAACCGGCGCAGCCCGGCTGATCTGGCAGGCCTCGTCGCGGGAGTTGATTTTCGATCTGCCGTTCGGAACGTTTTCGGTCGAATATCTCGATGGACCGATCGTGGAGCCGGGCAAGCCGTTCCGGCTCCGGCTGGTACTGAAGCGGACGTGGCAACTGGAGGCGCAATTGCAGGTTTCGGTGCGCTTGCCGGAGGGGTGGAGCGCTGCGCCCATGGCACTGCAGCTGATGAGCAAAAAAGAGTGGTCGCGCGGCGCCGCGAATACGGTCACCGTCATTCCCGGCGGTTTCTCCGGGGCATATGCGTATCTGCCGTTGGAATTGCGTCTGCTCGACCGGGGCAACCCGACAGTGGTGATGGTGCCGCTGCAGTGTCAGGGGGCGGTCGATTATGAAACGGTGGCGCTTTATTGCGGCAGCGCCGACGCGCGTCTGCTGGCGCGACGGGGGCAGGACGCCGGCATCGTCCAGCATTCCGATTTGAACTTGTAAACGGTTATTTCCGGGCTCCATTATAAATAAGAAAATTAATAGAATGAACGAAAGGCAAGGAATCATGAAAAGAAGTTTCACGTTGATTGAACTCCTGGTTGTGATCGCGATCATCGCGATCCTGGCGAGCATGCTGTTGCCGGCATTGAGCAAGGCGCGGGCGTCGGCGCAAGCGATCAAATGTACCGGAAACCTGAAGCAGATCGGGCTCTATTATTCATTATACATCGGCGACAACGACAGTTGGACGCTGGCGCACTACGAGCCGGTGCGCCGGGAGTGGTTCCGTCAGCTTTACTATTACTCCGTTCCCAATTGCACGACGTACGCCGATTTCGCCATCAACAAGAGCGATATGCTGTATACCTGTCCGTCCAACTCCTACCAGCCGGATGTATCGACCGACTGGGCTTTCCGCTGCAATTACGTGCACAATCTCTTTTCGCTTTCCGCCAACCCGGCCGACTTCGGACGGCGCAATGCCGCCGGCAACCGCAAACCGTCGATTCAGACGGTGATCGGGGACGGAGCGCTGGATCTCAATGAAAACGGGTATTATTACTGGGATTCGACCGGCGGCGCGCCGGGCGGCGGCAATCTGTCCGGGCGCAACTGGAATACGCTGCGGTGTTTGCACAACAACAAATTCAATCTGCTTTTCTTGGATGGGCACGTCAATCCGGCGACCGTCGAGGAGATGGACGCCAATTCGGATTGGTATTACTGGGAATGAGGGAGAGGAAAAACACGATGTCGATCCGGTGTTTCCTTGCCATGTCGGTGCTGCTGGCCGGGGTTACGACGTTCGCACTTCCGGTCCGGGTCGTCCCGGACCCGGAGCGGGATCTGGCTTGCGTGATCGCGTCGCGCATCGACCTGGGCGGTCTCGACCTCTGGGGAGAACGCATTCTGACGGTGGGGCAGCCGAATGCCTGCGACCGCCGCGATCGCGCCGTGATCCGCTTTGACCTGCGGCCTTTCCTCGAGGCCGGAAAAGTGACGGAGGCGCGGCTGAAATTGGACTACGCGCCACTGGGCTTTTCGGACACGCGGCGATTGGAGCTTTCGCGTTTCACGACCGAATTGGGGGAACTCAATCTGTATTGCGGTTTTCTGTATGTGACCGAAGCGCCGCGCGAGTGGCTGGTGGATGGAGCGGCGGGGGCGGGAACTCTGGAATTGGACATGACCGGGGAAGTCAACGCCGCATTGGAGAAGGGATGCGGCTCGATTGCCTTCCGCATCCGGGATTGCCGCGCCGACGCGGAGGGCAACCCCGGATCGGTGGTCCGGGTGGTACGGCTCCCGGTCAACGGCATCCGGCTGGAAGTTGCGGCTGAAGAAAAATAATATTAAAAATAAAAAATCAAATAGAGCCGCGAAGCGGCGGTCTGCCCTCCGTCATACGGAGGCGCCGCTCCAGCAGGCGAATTCTGCTGGTCGCCGATGGCGTCGCAGGCGCCCGAAAGAGGCGAAAGTAAAGCAAGCGAACCGGGAGGTGAGCGGAAGCCGCCCGAGGTAGCGATGGTGGTGATTGGACTGGAAGCGTGAGCGACAGGCTAATCATCACATGGAGCGGACGAGGCTGACGCAGGCGGTTGAATCGGGAAATACAGTATTTTCGCAGGAATAAGGAAATAAACCATGATGCGACGATTGTTGTTTGCGGCCGCCGTGTCGGCGGCTTGCCTGTCACTTTCCGCCGGAACCGGATGGCTGGACCCGGCGGGTATACCGTATACCGCGGTGGTGATTCCGGCCGACGCGCCGGGCTCGGTGCGGCAGGCGGCGCGGGATCTGGTCCGCTGCATCAAAGCTGCCGGGATCGCCGATCTGCCGGTGCTTACCGACGCGACCGAACCGGAACTGCCCGCGGTCTGGGTCGGCAATACCCGGGCGGCGCGCCGGGCCGGGATCGATCCGGCCAACTTCGATACGGATGAATTCCTCTGGCACACCAATTCCGACGGCCTGCTCATCGTCGGCGATGACTACGCGGGCAAGCCGTTGACCTTCTTTTTTCACCCCTGGGGAATCAACCAGATGTACAACTCCGAACTGGATATCGGGGTGTTCGGTTCGGCGGGCAGTATGCAGGGCGTTTACCGCTTTCTGATGTATTTTGCCGGGGTACGCTGGTATTGGCCGGGGGCGGATGGTGAAGTGGTGCCGCTGCAAACGAGCCTGGAGACACCGACGCTCGACGAGCGTCATGCGCCCGCTTTCGAACATCGCTATCCGTTTTTCTGCGATTTTCAGGATTCTCCCGACGATGCCTTGTGGTTCAAACGCCTGGGCAACGGCGGCAGCGCGCCGCTTGCCATCATGCACAGCTTTCCCTTGCTGGTGCGCGGACAGCCGCCGGAATCGGAATTTTTCGCCCTGATCGACGGCGGCCGCGATTCGTTGAAGCGGCTCTGCGCCGTGACCGGGAGCGGTCACTTGTGCCTGACCAATCCGCAACTGCTGCAGCATACCGTGCGGTTGATTCGGGACTACTTCGACGCCGATCCGTCGCACCGGGTCTTTCCCCTGGTTCCTGACGACGGATTGGGACGGGTTTGCGAATGTCCCGCCTGCCGGGCGGAAGTCGATTATGACGCGCCGAAAACCGGCCGTTTTTCCCGTCACGTCTGGGGATTCATCGCCCGGGTGGCGCGAGAAGTCGCCCAAACCCACCCCGGCCGTTTCATCGGCGGGCTGGCCTACGAACAATATCTCGACCCGCCGGAAGGAGTCGAAATTCCCGATAATGTGATTGTCCAGCTCTGTCAGGCGCGCGGCAAATTCGCCGGCGACGCCTATCGCGAATCGGTGCGCCGCAGCTGCGAGCAGTGGCGCGACCGGGTCAAACATCTTTATATCTGGGAATACTACCTCTCGTCCAATCCGCCATGGCGTGGTTTTCCGGTTCTTTTCCCGGAAGAGATCGCTGAAGATCTGCGCTATTTGCATCGGATCGGCGTCAAAGGCGAGATGATTGAAGCCGAAAGCTGGTTCGGTGAAGCGCCCGACATCCCCAAACAGGCAATGATGCCGGCGACCCAGCACCTCGATCTCTATCTGACGACGCAACTTTACTGGGATCCGGAGTTGGATCCGCAAATTCTGCTGGATGAGTATTGCCTGAACTTTTACGGTCCGGCGGCGGAACCGATGCGCAACTACTGGGAGCTGGCGCAACGGACCTGCCACGACGGTATGGCGCGCGCTCTTGCCGCCGGGAATGTCGATCCGACCTCGCCGGGGCAGACGCTGCCCTCCGAGGTTTACACCGCCGGGGTGATGGCGGAATTGCACGGTTATCTTCTGGAAGCCGCGGACGCGACACCGCCGGATTCGGTTTACACCCGGCGCATTGCCCGGCTGCGGGAAGAAACCGGCATTGCCGACCGTCTTTTCGTCCGGTTGCTCCGTGACGATGCCCCGGAGCTGGAGCTCAAACGCAGCCCCGGACTGCCGGAACGGCTGGTCGCACGGGACGGCGCCCTGATGGAACCGCCCGGCTGGTTCATGGCGAAGTGGGACGCCGAGGCGCTTCATTTGAAGGTCATCTGCTATGAACCGGAGATGACGCAGCTGCGGATGCGCGAAACCAGTCCCGACCAGGCAACAATTTGGGACGACGACTGCATCGATATCTATCTGGCGCCCGATCCGGCCGACCGGAGTCATTGCTTCCAATGGCTGCTTTCGGCGGGGAACTGCCTTTATGACGCGGAGCGCACCGCCGCCTACCCCTACGGGGTTCCGGCATGGCGGAGCGGTGCCGCAACCCGGGTGATCCGGGAGCCCAACCGCTGGATTGCCGAGGTGACGATTCCGTGGCGTGCGATCGGGATCGAGCCGGGGGAGGGGGTGAAGTTCGCGTTCAACCTCTACCGGGTGCGCCGGGCCGGGAGTGGCGGTTACAGCTGCTGGAGCCCGATCACCGGAACCAGTCACTTTGAGCCGCAGAGCTTCGGCATCATCACGCTCCGGGAGGAATGAAACGGATTTCCGGCATTTCGGGGTTGCGAAATGAAATACCGCGTGTATTGTTATTGGAAATCCATTTCAATTTTTTACCGAAAGATCGAATCATGATGCAAGTGGCGCAATGCTGGGACGACGGGGTACTCAACGATATCCGGGTGGCGGAGCTTTGCCGTAAATACGGCGCCAAGGCGACCTTCAACCTCAATCCCGGATTACACCGGAAGGACCGGCGCATCACCGAGGGCTGGGAATTCAAGAACGGTTACTGTCCGGGACGGCTGGCGTGGAACGAAGTCAAAGATGTGTTCGACGGCTTCGAAGTGGCGTCGCATACGATGTGCCATTGCGGTGCCGGCGAGGTCGACGACCGGGTTTTTCTCGAAGAAAGCATGGGGGCGCGGCGGGTGCTGGAGGATCTCTTTGGAAGATCGTGCCGCGGCTTTGCCTGGCCCTGCGGCCGCTACACGCCGGAAACGATGCAACTGCTGCGCGAAGCCGGTTTCGCCTACGCCCGGACCACCGAATACGTCGCGCAGGTGATGCCGTGTCAGGACACCATGGCCTTTCACAGCAACTGCCACTTCATGGATCCGGGATTCTGGGATCGCTTCGAAGCCGCCAAGCCCTGCGGCAAATTCTACTTCTGGGGTCATAGCTACGAAATGATGAACGATCCCGCCTTGTGGGCCGATTACGAAAGCAAGCTCGCCCGCTTCGCACAGGACCCCGGAGTCGAATGGGTCGACGTGATCGACCTGGTCCGGTAATTACAGCTCTTTTAATTGCTCCGGCGTCAGATGACGCGCCGGAGCTTTCAGCAGATGTTCGCAGATCAGCGTGGCCTGGGCGGCGTTCTCCAATACTTCGAGCCGGTCGAAGGCTTGCAGCAGCGAATCGCCCACCGCCAGCGCGCCGTGGTTGGGCAGTAGAATCGTGTTGCATTCCGCCAGAGCTTCCGCCACCGATTGCGCCAACGCGTCGGTACCCTGTTTGTGATAGGCGCTACGGCCGATTTTCCCGACCACCACATAGGTCTCCGCCAGCAGCCGCTCCGAAATGGCGCATTCCGCCGCGGCGAAGGCCGAAGCCGTCACCGGATGGGCATGTACCACCGCGCGCACATCCGGCCGCGCCCGGTAGATCGCCAGATGCATCTGCGCCTCGCAGGTGGGGCGGAATCCGGCGGTGAGCAAGGTGCCGTCCAGACGCATGGCGCCGATATCGGCGGCCTGCATGGTGGCCTTGTCGGTGCTTCCCGGCGTCATCCAGACGGCATCGCCGTCACGGGCGGAAATGTTGCCGCCCGAGGTGGTGGTCAGGCGTTGGCGGTACAAACGGCGCATCCATTCGGCGATCTCTTCGGCAAGCGTTGCCTTCATGACAGATATTCTCCCGCGTAAAAATTCATTGGTTTGGAATATAGATGCGGCGACTGATTACCGTGCAAATGACATAGACAATCGCGTTTTCACTTCAGATGGTTACGTCCAGTAGCCATCTGGAGTGAAAACGCGATCAGGAATCCTTGCGGCAAGCAATCATTTGCACGGTAATCAGTCGCCGCATCTATACTATACCCCGTCTTTGCCGTCTTTGCCACTTCGCGTTCCGACGGGTTGATTTTTCCATTTGACCCGCTATAGTATTTTCCGGTGTCTCCGAACTTATCACAAAGGTGGAATGATGATTGTCAAACGCGATATTTCCATTCGTATGCGCGACGGCGTCGAGCTGTTTTGCGATATTTTTCTGCCGCGGGGCGACGGGCCTTTTCCGGCGGTTCTGATCCGCACACCATACAATCGTACCATTTACGGGTCGGAGTATTTTCCGGAGCGGGGCATCGCGCTGGTCATCCAGGATACCCGGGGCCGCTACGGCAGCGGCGGCCAATTCTATCCGTTTGCCGCCGACCGGGAGGACGGGACGGACACCATCGAATGGGTGCGGCGCCAGGCGTGGTCGAACGGCCGTATCGGCATGTTCGGCGACTCCTATCTGGCCTTCACCCAGTTCGCGTTGATGGCGCCCGGAAGCGCCGGGCTGACGACCTCCAATCCGCGCTTCATGGCCGGAGATGCCTTCAAACACGCTTACTACTGTCACGGTATTTTCAGCATGGCGCTGACCTGGAGCTGGTTGTGCTTCGAATGCGCTTCGCGTTGTTCGCTGGCTGGTCTGATGCGCTTCCTGGAGGTCCGCGAAGTGTTGAGGCATCTGCCGGTGAAGGAGCTCGACATCGCTTCCGGGCTGCCGGCGCCGGTGCCGTGGTTCCGCGATTTCGTCGCCCACGACCGCGACGACGATTTCTGGCGGCGGGTGAATCTGCGGGAACGGGATTTCACGCTGGATTATCCGGTGCTCCTGACCGGCGGCTGGTACGACACCTATGCCGCGGAAACGACGGATAATTTTCAGACCCTGCGCGCCCGCTCGGCCACCCCGGAGCTCGCCGGGAAACACCGTATGCTCATCGGCCCCTGGTCGCACGGCGTTCATGGCAAAACGACTCTGGGCGAGCTCGATTTCGGTCCCGAAGCCGGTCGCGAAGACGATCACAGCGAACGCTGGCTGGTCGAGCTGTTGACCGGCGGCGCCCCGGAACGGGTACTGCCGGCGCCGGTGCGGATTTTCGTGATGGGGATCAACCGCTGGCGCGACGAGGCGGAATGGCCGCCCGCGCGGACGCGGTACGTCGAATTGCAGTTGCGTTGCGGCGGCGGACTCGGGGAGGGGCGGGAAGATGCCGCCGAGGCCTGCGATGAATATGTTTACGACCCGGCCGATCCGGTGCCGACGCATGGCGGCAATCACTCGATCGGCGCTTACAACCCCGGACTTTACGACTTCGTGAAGCCCGGCCCGTTTGACCAGCGGCAAATCGAGGCGCGCGCGGATGTGTTGAGCTATACTGCGCCGCCGTTTACAGAGGCGACGGAAGTGACCGGACGGATTACATTGCGGCTTTTCGCTTCGAGCAGCGCGGTGGACACCGACTGGGTCGCCCGCATCATCGATGTCCATCCGGACGGGCGCGCATTCAATCTGACCGAAGGCTGCCTGCGGGCCGCTCTGCGTTGCGGCCTGGATTCGCCGCAGCCGCTGGAACCGGATGAAATCTATGAATATGTCATCGACCTCGGAGTGACCTCCAATGTCTTCCTGCCCGGCCACGCGCTGCGTTTGGACATCACCAGCAGCAACTTTCCATTATTCGCCCGCAACCTCAACTCCGGCGACGAAAAAGAGATGGTGAAAGCGCGCCAAAGGATCTACCATGACCGCGATCACCACTCACGCCTGCTGATTCCGGTGCTGCCGCAGCTCTGAAAACCGCTGCTCTCTGTCCATTACGGCAAGGGTGCAGATTTATTCACTTTTCATTGAACATATGATTTTCAGTTCGGAGCGGCACCTGACTTCCTCATGAGAGGCAATATCCACGGGGAAAATCGCGCACGACCAGCACAATTCGGCGAGAAACAGGAGAAGGCAGACTTTGTTCCAGAATCAAAACATGAGACCCCTCAATTCAAGTGTTCGTCGCTTCTATCGTATTGTGATAAAATTCAAAACGGTTTTTTCCTTTTTTTCGGATTCGTATTTTGTCGCCTCGATTCCAGGTGAAAGGTGTCGACGGAATGATCAATGAACTTTCCGGGTCGTAATAATGATTTCTTATGATTCCACTGGTCAAAGAGTAACGTTCGTATGGCACGCGCACGTAATAATCGACGAGTTCGCCGCGACCGTCGATCCAGGCAAGGCCATTGCTGTAATCGTCTTGGGTAATCTGTTTCAACCCGAATGTGGCATCCGGCGATAATTTCAATGCCGCAAAGTTATCATGAGGCGTAAAGAAAATCAATGTACTTGCATCTGCAAAATCGAATTCGAATGTTCTGCTTTCGCCGACATTCATTTCCCGCAGCTGGCTTTCTATCGTCCTGAAAAAAAATCCGGTTTTTTGTTCATAATCAAGTGCTCTTGCCGAATGCGGCGGCAGGGGGCTGAAGAGATGCCTCACGGCCCAATATAGTACCAGTTCAACGGTACCCCGAGGAGGCGGCTCCGACAATATTCCATTGTTGTTATCCAGTTTTATGACGGCATTTTCTATGCCACCCGCCAAAAATCCATTGTGCCCGATGTGCAAGTCGGGCTCGGCAAACATGACATAATCTCTGATCGCTCCGCGGTCATCCAGCCATAACAAGAGGAAGGAGCCGTCGGATTTCGGGAAATTATAAATTGTCGTCGCGGTTACAAAAGGGAGCCGTCCGGTCATATCGGCGCCGGGAACGCAGAAACACAAAAAAAATGCTCCATCCAAAGGAAAATCGAAAGAAAAAATTCCCTCGGAAGTTGTTCCTGCCGTCAGTAGCCGCACAAACTCCCGCGTACGTTGCCGGAGCAAATCCGATGCGTTGCCGCTGCCGCCGACTTCGGTTATTGTCAAAGCGTGAGCATTGATTACAAATACAATTGCCCCAAGGATCGATATGCTGCTTTTGAGTTTTGATGATAAGTTTTTCATGACGGCGTCATTCACGATTCCGGGGTATGCTTGTTTCTGCGGAAAAGAGAAACAGCGGCGATAAGTCCGCGTTCGACAATGTTCCAGAGTAAAACCAGGCACAGGAGGAGCATCGCGAGCAAACGCAGATGCAGCATCCAATATTGGAAACGGTACGGATGCGTCGCGAGCTGTTTCAGGTAAGCCGGCGAATAGGGATACGCTTTTATGCCATGCAGCCATTGAGGCGGAATGGCTTCCGCTCCGGCCTGAATTCCGGCCAATGCCCCGGCGATTGCCGCGACCGTGTCGGTGTCGCCGCCGTGGTGAATGGCCGACAGAATGATTTTCTCATAATCGGATTGCGAAGAGTACCATAGATAGATTGCCGCGATGACGGTCGCGTAAACATAGCCGCTGACGCCCTTGTCGCCGGCGTCATACCCCGAGGGCTTCTGCCCGTGCGGATAAAGCCGGCACTTCTGTTCCAGTCCGGAAACGCATGTTTGCCATTCCGGTTCGTTCGGCCCTTCTTCGCGCAGCAGCAGGATGATTTCTTCCGGAGAGGGCGCGGATGTTTTGGTCAAATACGCCGCAAGTGACGCGACTGCCTGCGCTCCGATTTCCGCGCGCATATCCGTATGCGTCATGCGGGTGGAGGCGCGGACAAAATGTCTCCTTGTTTCCGGTTCACCGGCATAATACACGCCGATCACCGCGCTGCGCATGGCCGGAGCATTTCCGGCCGACGCGATTCCGCTTCGGGTGGGGGGGCAGCCGAACCACAGTTTTACCCCGGACAGCAAAGACGCGCGGCCGGAAGTCCATGGATTCCAGAGAATCCAGCGCCGGTAGGTCCGCGAAAAATCCTTGAGAAACGCAACCGCGTCGCCGCGGGGATTGCGCGACAGTGCCTCCGCGACCAGAACCGTCTGCTCGGTGTCGTCGCTGACCGTCCCATACCGCCAGAACAGACTTTGGCCGGTGATTTCCCGCATACGAGCGACGGTTCGCGGTGAAAGCCGTTCATACGGCAATCCCATGCTGTCGCCCGCGGCTCCTCCGAGCAGGCAATCGAGAAGCGCGGCATCCGGAGCGCCGCGAGGCCGTTTCGCCCGCCGCCATCGCATCATACACCAGAGCAGATATTCACTGCCGAGCCAGCCCGCCAGTAAAGCGGGGAAAGAAAAATACCATGGAGTTGGCAATGCATCGTCAAACTGCGACACCAGGATAAGCAGCACCCACCAGGGGCTGTCGCACTCTCCGGCGGTCAGCCACCAGGGAATTCGCATCGAAGACGTTTTCCGGAAAACCAGTACGGCCCCTGCGGCGACGTGCCATAGCGCCATGACCGAAAGCAATATCATCAAGAGCTTCATTGCTGCGAGGAGTCCTTTTTACGGTTTATGCGACGCGGAATATCGTTGCAGACAAACTCGAAGAACAGGAACGAAAACACTTCACCGGCAAGGAACCACAAAAAGACGAAGTGAAATTTCGCATACCAGGGAGACGGCCTCCAATAGTTGACAATACTGAAAAGCACACATAAAATCGGAACTATTGCCTCCCACTCGACCCGGTAAAGCAAACATTCTGTTTTGTTTTCTTGGCAGCGGTCATAAGCACGTTGAACAGAGTCCAGATTTACCTGAATGTATCGTATAATGGACAAAACCCCGAAAAACAAAAATCCGTAATAAAGCAATAGGATCATCGCAATGCCCTTTGTTCGCGCTGTCTATTTTTGCGTAATATACATGATAAACCGCCGCATGCAAGTCGGAGCTTATACTGGGCGTTGGTTGACGCGGATGGTATTCCGCGCATGAATCGGGCAACGACGATTTGACAATCTTCCGTTCCGACGCTACGGTAATCGGAGTTTGACATTGGACGTTCCATTTTCTCTGGTCTCCGATATCGTATGTTTCCCGTGGCAGTTTATCGATATGGAACATTGCAACAATAGGGCCCGATTATGCGCGTTTTTTTCCAATCTTTCAGTCGCATTCGTGATTTTTATCATAGTCAGTTTTCTGACTGATCTGGGGGAAATTTCCACGTATGACGACAGTACCGGCCTTTTGGTAATCATGTATGGGGTATTTATGCTGCCATTTTATATTACTGCTTTGGTGGCCGCGCTGACAAATACATTTTTTTTGATCAAAGAACGTGACTTTGATCACCTCATCGCTTTTATGGTAACAGGCGGGTGGATGATAATGATTTTCTGCACTCGCGTCCCCGCGTGGCTCTGCAATGAATATGCGTGGTATATTGTTTGCGGTAAGACACTGGTATTCATCTTGTTGGGACTGGGCTTACTGTATTGTGAAAAGATGAAATACCATAAACTGTTGCTATTTCCTGTTTTGGGAGGCATTGCTGCGCTTTGTGCCGGCGTTACAGCATCCATACCGGAGTTTTCTCTCTATGCAATTATGTCGCTTTACTATGTTGTCCTGGCTCTTATATTGTGCGGGAGAATTGCGTATTGCCAAATGCGTGCCTGCGAAAACCGCTAAACAAATCAATTGATGCAAAAAATCCGTTGTGCTTCATTCGGCCGCCGTGAAGGAGTCAAATCAGGAACTCCTTCACGGATAAAAACTTGGATTGTTGCTCAGGACCGGCATGTCAATCCTGGCGGGCGGCTTCTGCCGCGGCCTCCTCTTCCGCTTTTTGGCGTGCCAGTTCCAGGGCGTCCAAAGTGTCCTTGGCCAGTTGGTTGTCCGGAAAAATCCCGAGGAGCGATTGGCAATAGGTGATGCAAAGAGAAGCTTCATTTTGCGCGGCGAGTGTGCGAATCACATTTTCGATGGAACTTTTCCAGGCATCCAGAGCCCGCGGCGAAATATTGCCTTCCTGAACCGCACTGAAAAGCAGGCGCTCGGTTTCCGCATATTTTTTACTTTCAAACAACCGCATGGCGTAATATTCCCGGACAATGGGCGAGTTGGAGTCGATGTAATAGGCGCGACGTGCCAGTTCGAGTGCCGTGGCGGTGGCTTTGTCGTCTTTGCCGGCATTCTGGACGGCATAGAGTTCCGACATGTTGACGAGGCACAAGGCGTTATTGGGATCCAGTTTGAGGAGCCGCTCAAAAACGGCAATGGCCGGAGGCAGGTAGTCGGCTTCGCCCAGCAGGGTGGCGGTACGGAAAAGGATGTTGGCGTTTTCCGATGTGGCTACCGCTGTGCTCGGGTCGTCGACAATCCGCATCAACATTTCGTACATTTTTTCGCGGTTGTTGTCGGCATATGCTTTTTCGGCGCCCGCCAGGTTGACAACGATGCGGAGTCCGTCATAGGAGTTGGCGTCGAGGAAGGTTTTCAGGTCTGTCAGCTCCTCGGTCAGTTTGTGCTGCGAACAAAATGCCAGATACATGGTCAACAGTTTCCGGTCCGCGGGAGTCTTGTGATAAAGCTCGGTGAAGGTCCTGGCGGCCTCCTGAATCTTCTTCTGTCCTTCCATGGCGGTGATGATCTGGAGTTGGGCCGGAATGTTTCCGGGGATGCCTTGCAGCTGTTTTTCTGCATACTTCCGGGCGGCGGCGAAATCGCCGTTCTGCAGATAGAAATCTGCTGCGATGGCCAGCAGCCCGGGATCGTTCGGATATAATTTCAATGCATCTTCGAGGTCCCGCCGTGACAGAGTGCTGTCCCGAAATGCGCTCGTAACGGCGGCGCGGGTAAAGACGATGTCGTTTTCATTTAGCTCCAGCATCCGGAGGGAAATCCGCGCGGCGGCATCCAGTTCGTTTTTCTTCAGCAGGTCGAGGGCGAAAGACTTAACCATGTTCGTACAATTGTTTTTCAATACGACGTTGCTCTTCATGGCGTAAAGCTGGGTGATGTGACGAATGACTGTGTCCGGATTCCGCTGTTTGACGCCGTTGTACAATAGCAGCAGATGGGCGGTCGGGGTATTGGGATAGCCGCCGCCGAGATAACTGAGCTTCTCCGCCAGCAGAGCATCGTCTTTTTTCATGAAAGCCACCAGAGCTTCCAGGTAATAACCGGCCTGAATATGTTGCTTGCTGCCCAGGCTGTGTTTTTGGGCGAGGGCAAGAATTTCGTCGGGCTGGTTCGCGGTGGCCAGGGCTTCGCCGTAACGCATGGCGCCGAGGGGAGCCAACTCGTTGGCGTTTTCCTTGTAAAGCTTCAAGGATTCATCCACTTTCCCGGTCAGATAATAGAAGTGCGCAAGGTTCAGAGAGCCCGTCAAAGGATTGAAGGACAGGGTCTTCAGCAAATACTTCTCGGCATCCGCTATTTTGCCCGAATTGAGATAATAGTCGGCAAGAAGCGTTTGCGCATAAAAAGCCGCGGCCTCGTCACCTTCCGACAACGCTTCGAGCTCGGCGATTTTCTCTGGAGTCATAGAACGATCCGGATCGATATAGAAAGCAGTCAACCGTCCCAGGGGAGAACTCAGGAGCTCCTGGTCCTGGATTTTTTCGAATTCTGCGATTCCCTCGCGAATCTTTCCCTGATTGCCGTAAGCGAAGGCCAGCATCAATATATAGCGATCGGAAGTCAGTGGACGCATTTTTTCCAGTTTGAATTGCAGCCAACCGGCATTGCCGCCCTTTAAAAACGCGGCAAGCATCGACTCTGTGTATTCCGGCTTGAACTCATTGAGGCGTGCCGCATGAGCCCACAGCACACCGGCCTCGGACCAGTTGTCCAGCTTTTCGCAGACCATCGCCAGTTTGGCTACCGCGTTTTCGTCGTTGGGGTCGGCCTGAATGCACTCCTTCAAGATTTTTTCGGCAAGAGTCCAATTTTTATTGTTAATGGCTATGATGGCATCGTCGTAGTGCTGCACCTTGTGGTAATTGTAGAATATATGGTACGAAACTGCGAGTAATGCAGCTGCGACGACGCAGAACAGGGCAACCAGAAACAACAACTTCAATCGCGAAATCTTTTTGGGTTTTGCAGTCATGATTTTATCCTGTAGAGTAGTATTCCTGCCGTGACACAGATTACCGGAATCTGGACTTGTTTTTATCGAAGCGACCAAACAACTAATATTTAACACGAAAGTCCCAAACATTGAGTCCTATTACAATAGCATCTTACAGTGGTTTTGCAATTTTATTCCGTGACATCACGTCAAAAAAAACGTAAAAATTTTACTTGTTTTTGTGATTTTTACACTTGACAATAACATGAATGGTTGTATCTTATGGCAAGATGTCACGTTTTGGTCCATAAATTAGGGTATTAGGAGACGGTAACTATGCCTTCTCGGGAAAATTTTCACTCATTTTTGCTGTTCGTCACCCGCCATATCGGCAGAGGTTACGATTAGGGATAATGTTGCGTCTGAAATGGGCGCAAGAAAACGAACTTTGAAGAAAAATAATCACAACAAGTAAAACAAAAAAAATGAAACGGAAGCTTATGAAAAGAAAATTGGCATTCTTTACCGTGCTTGCGGCTTTCTGCGGCATGACAAACGCAGCCACGATGGTGACTTATGATACGCCCGTGATTGCAGCGAACAAGGATCTGATATCCTCGCAGCTCAGCTGGCTCACGCACGACCTCCCGGAAAGCTGGAATACTTCCAAAATCAACTTCAGCAGCGTGTTCGGCGTGGAGTTCGATGCCAGCCTTTATGACCTGAAAGTGATCGAGCTCGGTTCGAATTTCGGCATGAGCGGCAATACGAACCTCAATGTGATTAACGCATACGGTGTTGCGGGCAGCATGCAGGAAGTTCACAGCGGTGTTTCGTATTACACGGGTACCGAGTCCTACATAACGTACGATTTGGGTGAGCCCGTAAGCTTGCTTGCGCACTCGCACGTGTTCAATCAGGACTACGATGTCTTCAACAGCAACACGCCTTCGTTTACGTGGACCACTACGGAGCTTGAAACCCAGCGTTATGTTGAGAAAGACGGCCAGCGCGTTCTGGTCACCGATACGCTGACAACCCTGCTTGTCGGCTTTGACGACAGTCCCGGCATCTGGGATAACGACTTTAACGATCTCATCCTCGGAATACAACTTGTATCCAAGAATGCGTCTCCCTCGGGACAGCCGCTTCCGGGCGTGATGGCTGCCCTGCTCCTCGGCGGCGGCACGCTGGCGGCGCTCAAGCGCAGAAAGACGAATGCTGCGCAGTAATCATCTTCTCTGAATGAAGCTGAAGACCTCCCTTGTTTTTGAAACGAGGGAGGTATTTTTTTGCGGGGGCGCTTGGGAGGAGCCAACCCGATAAGTTCGAATCAGATCGATTTTTCGAATGACTCGCGATGGCACTTCCCGGAACTGTAATCCGTTTTTATTGATTCCGCAAATATCCTTGTACGGCTTTGGCGGTGGCCGGCCATTTGGCGATTTCGCGGTCGCCGAGGATTACGACTCCTTTGATATGACCTTGGGCGATGTGTTCACGCGTCCGGTCCAGCTGATAAATCAATAATTCGGGCGGTGCGCCGGCATCGGAAGTACCGTAGTCGTGGAGGAAAATACCCTGCAGGATCGGTTTGCCGGGGAATACTTCAAGACATTTTGCAATGGTTTCATCATAAGAAAGAATTTCTTCCTTGCACCAGAACCATAAATTGACCACATCAAGGTATGGCGCTACAAAAGAAAAATTGCGGGAATTCAGTTCATGGGCATAAATCACGCCGTACATTTTCAAGGCGTCATTGTGTTTTTTCAAGGCCTGGTTGACCGCGGCGAAGTCGTCCGGCAAAACGGTTTTGAACCCGGTGCTCACATCGTCGAGCATGGCGCCGCGAATATTCGGGTATTTGAGCGATAATTCGCTGAGCCTTTCCGCATTTTCCATATTGCTGCTTCCCTCCTGCGCCCCCGGGGTGCGGCAGTTGCTGTTCACCTGGCACAGCAGGTTATCGAAACTACTGTGGAGCTGCATCATTTTGTCGTTGGTCGGGCCGTAAACATAAACGCCATTGTGAATATCATAAGCTTCGGCAGCTGTGATCAGCGTGTCGTCGGCCATCGAACCGCCCCAATATGGAGTCGGCCCGCCCCACAGCCACAGGTTGCCGCGGTCCAGTTTGGCCTGTTTGGCGGGGTCGGTTTTCGGAGCTCCAGCCAGGGCCTCAAAGAGAAGTCTGTTCAGTTCCGCATTTTCCGGTTCGATCATCCCGCACCAGTCCGAACAGGTTTTACCGACTTGAGGATCTTCGATGTAATCCGCGGGCCGTGGAGCGGAAGTAGCTCCCGCCGCGATGTTATGAGTCTGGCGCAATTTGTTGATTTTCTGAATCAATAGTTCACATTGATAATCGATACGGTTAATAAGTTCGGGTTGCATTTTCATAAATCAAAAACTCCTTTTGTTGTCTGATAGTATTATAGCACTTTCGGATCGGTTTTTAAATGTCATGAGAAACAAAAAAATGTCTGTAAATTTCATCTTCACTGGAATTTTTCAGTACACGGAGTATAGTTATAATATATGCAAGAATAAAATGTATAAAAATTATAACATTGGAATTCTGCAATATGAATATCTGCCGGAGGTGAAGAACTGGAATTTCACGAACAGTTACGGCTATTTCTGGCGTTTCTATCATAATTGCGGAGCAGTTACACAGTTCATCGATCTGGATGGCAGAATCATCGCGCCAGGGATGGATGAGTTTGTGCTGATTCCGCCGTTGACCCGCTTTTCAACCCGGAACCAGGGAACATTCACCCATCTGTTCGCGCATTTTACCGCACCTGAGTATTTCAACCGTGTCAGCCCCGGCGTATATCTGCTGCAACTGAAAGAGCCGCCGGCAACCGGTTATTTAAGCTCGGAGCAGATTCCGCCGGAAATCCGGTACTTGCATATTCAGCGGCAGATTATCGATGCCCTGCTGTCGCTCCCTTCCGAGGCAATCAATCCCCGCGCGCGGGCCAAAGCGCCGGATGAGCGAATCCGGAAAGCTGTCGAGCTGATGAAATTGCAACTGGACCGGCCGTCGGACAATGCCGGAATCAGCCGCCGGATCGGTTTGTCGGCCAACAGTCTGAATCGGTTATTTCTGCAGGAGTACGGAATGCCGCCGCAGCAATTTCAACGGATGCTGCGGATCGAAAAAGCAATGGTGCTGCTGCGGACGACCGACCATTCGATCGAACAGATCGCCTCGATGCTGGGTTTTGCCGACCGCTATCATTTTTCCAAAATTTTCAAGCGGATTCTGATGGTCAATCCGGCGGCTTTTCGCAAAAACTCTCCAAGATAATCAATATTTGCTTTATAGAAATAAGGGTGTATTTCCGGTCGGTGGTTTTTGCTTGAGTTTTTTGAGCTCATTTTACCGCCCTTCCTGGTTGATAAGGTTAATATACTCTTGAGTTAATGATTTTGAAAGCCCGGTGGCGTAGGAAATCTTGTCGATTTCCCAGCCCGAGCTCAAACAAGCGTAAACGCGCTTAGAATCATTGATGTAGCGCGTAACCGCTTCAGGAGAATGATTGGTTTCGCGCGCGGTGACTTCGACGGTTTTTCCCTCCTTGAGGCATTTGACGCAGATGATCCGCTTGTGGGTAACCTTGCGGTCGAACGGGCTGACGAGGTGGCGAAAGTTTCCTGGGATCTGGCTGTTTTTGAAGAAGCGCATCATTTGCGGTCGGAAGAGAGCCGAAGCGTTCAGGAGCTCCGGCGAGCGACGGCGGGAAGCGCGTTCAAGTTGCTGCCGACGGCGACTCCGCTGCAGAATTCGATCCTGGATCTTCACAGTTTGATCAGAGGTCTCCACGGGACTATGGAGACCCTTGTTGTTACGGTTCCAGCTTGAATTGCCCGGCTCGTGGCGGCTCAGTTGACAACTCGCAGTAATTTCAGGTTGTTCAAGCCTTTTTGCGAGCATGTGGAGAGTACGAAAACCAAATCCCGGTGCAGGGCGTCGGAATTGCATCCGACCAGAATTTCCACATCCTTCTGCAAGCGTCCATAGCGGTCCAACAGGCCATTCAACTCTTTCCGAGTGAATGCGTTGGCGTCAACAAGGTAGTTTGCCTCTCCGGCACTTTCCGGAGCCAGAATCGTGATTCGCAACGCGTCGCTCAAGGCGGCTGTGTCGGCGGAAGCTCCTGCCGCCGGCAAGTTTGCCTCGAGGAGGGCCGTTTCTACGTAAGCGGTCATCGTTACCAGAAAAAAAATCAGCAACAGAAACACGACGTCAGTCATGGCCGACATGC
Source organism: Victivallaceae bacterium (assembly GCA_031549115.1). Classification (GTDB taxonomy): domain Bacteria; phylum Verrucomicrobiota; class Lentisphaeria; order Victivallales; family Victivallaceae; genus JAVBQJ01. The sequence continues at coordinate 7,764 of JAVBQJ010000151.1, read as the reverse complement.
TTTGGGCGCCGTCATCATGTTCGATGCGTTTCAATTTCATTTCGGTACTTCCATAACCAATGAGTTGATGCGTATATCGGTAAAACCTGCTTCCGCGGCCGCGGTCAGAACCGGTGCAATTACCCGGTGGCGGGCATCGGCATCGCCGTTGACAATGAGCATTGAAGCCCGGCCGGAAGCCGCCTGCTTCAATATCGCGGGCAATGAACTTGATACTTCCCCGGGCGGGATGGTTTGAAAGCCATTGATGACGGTGCCGTCCGGGTGTACATTGATGATGATGCGTTCCGGGGGGACGGATCTGGCCGCGACCGAACCGGAAACCTGCGGGAGCTTCACATTGCCGTCGACCTGCTCCGCGTCGAAACTCGCGGTCACCACAAAGAAGATGATCAACTGAAAGATAATATCGATCATACTTGCCAATGCCGCTGCTGAAATATCGATGGAAGCGTTGGATGGCCGGTGGCGTATCATCTGTGTTACTCCCCGAAAGAATTCAATAATTCATTTACTTGCAGCGTGACCTCGCCGATACGTTCTTCCAGACGGTTGCGGGCGATTACGCTGACGGTAATGGCGGGAACCGCCACAAGCAATCCGGCCGCGGTCGTATACAGCGCCTGGGAAATGGCAATTGCCAATATCGAAGCTTTTTCCGGTCCCAGCGCGGTTCCCAGTCCCATGAAAGCATCGACCATGCCCGTTACCGTTCCCAGCAGCCCGAGCATCGGAGCGATATTGCCGCAGAGTGCCAGAGAATTGATTCGGCGTTGAAGCGCCTGATTGCAGAGTGTAATCGCCGATTCCGCGGCTTGCTCCCGGCCGGACGTGCCCAAAGTAAAGTTACGGAACACTTCATTCATCGTTTGCGCAAACAGACTTTTGCCGGTTTGCGAACAGAGCGTATAAGCTTCATCCAGATCCTTTTGCGCACAGGATTTCGAAACCTCGGACAGCAAAGCCGGATTGATGAAATTGCGTTTGCGCAAATCCCAATACACCCTTATGGCGTAAGCCACCATGGCGGTACTGGCGAAAAAAAGCAATAGCCAGATCAGAAAATTGACGACTCCACTACCGAAAACAACTTGAAACAGCATGACATTTCCTCCTGATTATTTTGCTGCGGCGGGGGCGAACTGGTTAAGCAGTGCTTCCGCGTCTTCCAGATCCGCCCGGCTGGAAACCTGCCGGGCGCATTCGACGATCAATTGCAGTCCCCGGCGGATCGTTTCCTGCTCCTCGGGGGGCAGTTGATTGAATCCTCCGGGGGGAATGATATTCCAGGCGCTCGCGACGGCACGGGTGTGATTGCCTTCCATTTGCCAGGATTTCGCGATAATCAGACCGGCCTGCCGCACCGGCTGCGCCGGCGCCCCCATGGTCAGGATTTCCTGGCATTCCCGGCGGGCCTGTTCGAATTGCTGTAGGCCGCAAAACAGAAGAGCGCGCAACAGCTTGATCTCAAAAAAGTGGTATTGGTTCGGGCGCTGCAGCAGTTCGTCGCTCAGCTTCTGCGCTTCCTGGTAACGCTCCAGGACGACCAATGCGTCCAATCGACGGAAGTACAATTCCTGGAGGAGCGGCGCGTCGGCAAGGGTGGGCAGGCGTTCGGTCAGGACCAGCGCCATTTGAGCTTGTTGAGCCGGCAGCGATTGGAACGCTTCCTGCCGGAAGTCCTGAAGCGCCTGCAGCAACAGCTCTTCCGGGAGCGACGCGGCGGAAGCCAGCCTGCGATACGATTCCAGGGCCATGCCGGAATCGAAGTGTTTCTTCCGGAAAACGGCGATTTTTCCCAGCAGCGGCAACGCGCCGGGGCGGGTCGCGTGGTGTTGGGCGATGATGTCGGCTATCTGCTGCAGGCGTTCTTCCGCCGGCGGTACGGTGTAGAGCCCCAGCAGCGCTTCGGCCGCCTCCGGAACTTGCGGCGCCGCTGAAAATTCCCGAATGTAGCACTCCAGATAACGGCAGGCTTTCTCCGAATCCCGGGCTTTCAATGCGGTCAGGCCGGAGAGCAACAGCAACTCGGAGCGGGTTTCCGGAGTCGGTTCGGTTTCGGTTGCGGCCATATTTTCCAACTCCAGCAGGGCGGCCGCCGCATCCCCGGACTGTAATGCCGCCCGCGCTCCGAGCAGCCGCATCCGCATTCGTATTTCCGGTGTTGCGCCGGGAGTTTCTCCGGCTGCCATTTCCCGTACCCGGGAATAGTCGCCGCTGCGATAATAACATACCATGGCGTTGTGCCGGAACGACGCCCTTTGCTCCGGGTCCGGAAGCGCATCTGCGTATTTTTCGAAAAAGGAAGCCGCGAGCCCCGGCTGCTCACAGTCCAATGCCATTCGGGCCGCCAGAAAAAGCGCGTTGGCATAGTCGGGGTGGGAGCTCCGGCCGGAGTCGATGATCTTGGCCAGAAGTTGCAGACTTTCCGGTGCGGCCCGGCGCGCCTGCAAGGTCCCGGCGCACTGATACAGATCGGAAAGCGCTTGATCGGAAAGCAATTCCGGTGACAACTGTTCCGCGATGGCGGCAATATCCGCATCCCGTTTCAAGCCGGTCAGTGCCTGTATTTGCAGAACCTGCAATTCCGCAACCTGATCCGGTTCGGAAACCTGCTTCAATTTTCCGGCAATGACGATTTCCGCCGCCTGGTATTGCTGCCGGTTCAGCATATCTTTCAGTACGGCAAGCGTCGGGGCGGCTGCCGGGAGAATGCCTTCCGGCAAGCGCAACTCAAATCCCAGCAGCCGCAACGCTTCCTGGTAACGCAGTAATTCGCCGCAGCCGCGTTCATAGTCCGGAGAGTTTTCGGGCAAGCCATTGACTGCGTTCAGCAGATATCCGGCCGCCTGGCCGAAGTAACGTTTCTTGTCCTCCGGGGAGTTGGCGCGTTGGGCCATTTCCGCATATTGCGCGCTCAGGGCGATCAGAAGCCGGCAGGCATCGTAGGGCAGTTCCCGGCGATACCGTACCAGCTGCAGCGCTTCCGGGTAATGGTGACGCAGAAACAGCTGCAGCTTCTCCGCTCCCGCCGCATAATTGCCGGTTTGCAGGTTGGACGCGTTGACTTGCAGCAGGGTATGCCGGAAAATCAGACTCGGATCTCCGACGTCACGGAAACTGTCGAGGGCATTGCTCAGCAGTTTGACCAATTCTGGCCATTCGGTGTAGCTTTTTCTTTTCCACTCCTCGGCGCGCCCCAGCAGCAATGCCGCCAGATCCAGCAATGCGCCGGGATCCGGTTCCTCTTTCAGACTTCGGGCCAGAAGCAGCGTGACTTCCACCTGATCGGCACTGCTGCGCAAAATGAACTCCAACATGGCCCGGGCACGTTGCACCGCTTCCGGGGCCATGGATACCTCCGGCGCGAGGCGCAGACAATCCCGCAGCCACCGGTATGCCTGAGCCGATTCGCCCGCATGCAGAGCCAGATCGGCGGCCTGTAATTCCAGAGCGGCCCGGAGTCCGGCGTCCGGCTCCTCGGCAATCGCCGTTGCGATGTCCTTCCAGGCGCCGTTTTCCGCCGCTGCTTTCAATGCTTCCGGCGAGTAGGCCCGGCATAGAAACACAGTGACTGCCGCCAACAGGATGAGTCGGTATTTACCCCGCATGAGCACCTCCGCCGGAATCCTTTCCGAGCAATACGGAAATACCGTTAAGCTCATACGAGATAGTCGTAACATCGCTCATCGCCGCAAATTCCGGCATCAATATCCGTATATGACTCCAGTACGGAGCAGGCAAATCCGCCGCCAGCGGCACGGTGACGCTCTGCCAGCTGCCGGAAGTTACAACCGTCTGGAAGCAACGGCCGGAAAAGGCAAAGCGCATCGGAACTTCCGCTGCGGTTTTGGCCGTCCGCCCGGAGTAGGCCCGGACATAGACGTTGAAGGTCAGAGCCTGCGTCATATCCGGACCGGAGGCGGTGGCCAGAAATACACCGTCGGCGCTGACGGCGGTATTGCGGTCGAGTTGCAGGGTGACTTCGACACTTTCGGACTCTTCCGGCTTGAATCGGTATTGGCTTCCGGATTCGGTTGCCGGAATCACGTGGACGGAAGCCTTCAGGCCCGAAGCCGCCGCATGGTTGTCGGCAGTGCGCAGCGAATGACGGACTTCCGGCGCAGGACTGTATGGGGGAGCCACCCGGCACCGGGTCATGTCGGTGCGGATCGGGGCGGTCTTGCCCGGTCCCGGCGCCGGCCGTTCCGCCAGCGCCATACCCCCCTGACGCCGCAGCCGCAGCACCGTCAGCTCCGGCCAAATCCCGGATAGCCGGAAGACATTGTTTTCCACCGTGACGGTAAAGCGTTTGGTCTGCAGCAATGTTCCCAGGCCGGTGAATGCGGAGTTGTTCGGAAGCGTACCTTTTTCCTGGATCACTTCGGTCGGTCCGCTCCAGGGCACCAGGGTGAGAAGTTCCGTTTCGCTCGGCGTGGCGAATTCCTTGGCAATCACAATCGTGGCGGTATCCGGAGAGTTGCAGGCGGCGGCGGCCGAGACCTCCCACTGCGGTTTCTCGCCGTAACGCGGATAGAATGCCAGCGGCAGGCGGCGCGGCGACCCTTCGAACAGCTTGGAAAACTGCGCCAGGGCCGCGGCGGCCGGTTGTTCCGTTTGCAGCAACGAATCGAGAAAGCGGCCACCGGTCAATATATCGGTGAAAATCACCGAAGAGCCTCCGGTCTGGATCCAATCGGCGACCTGCTTACCGGTCAGATTCATGTAATACTTCAAGCCGTTGCGTCCGAGAACATCCACTCCGGTGGCGGCGAGCCGGCCCCACAGCGGAGCAGCCGGATCATAACCCTCCGGGGTCAGACGGTGCTGCAGCGTCGACAGCCAGGAAGCATTGGAGTTGAGTGGACGGGTGGCGACGGGAATCGCTCCGGGAATGGTTCGGCGCAGTTTGTCGCACCGTTGCCGCACGGCCTCATCGGGGCCGGCGAATTCCCAATAAAACTCGTTGCCCCGGCAGTTTTGCAGCAGCCATTCGAAGTCCGATTCCGGCAGCGAGGCATCGATCTGGAATAACAGCGGCACCCGGGCCAGGCGGGCGGCGACGGTGGCCGCTTTCAGTTGTTCCGCGGAGGTCCCGGTTTTAAGCGTGACCGCGCTCAGATTGAAACACCGCTGCAGCGCGGGAGGAATGTCCGCGAATTGGGCGGCTCCCAGAAACAGCGGCGGCCCCGGAGCGGTAAAGGCGCCGAGCTCGGCGGCGTCGAAGGCCACCGGCGATTCGCCGATGTTGCGGATCTGCACGATATTGCCGAACGGCTGCATATAGAGGGACGGGATCAGTAATTCCAGCAGATTGGCGCCTGGGACCAATACGGCGCAATGAACCCGCTTCCCGTTGATCAGAACCTCCAGAGCATCCTGATACAGTTCGCCGTCGGCCAGCACCGCCATGGTCAGGCGCAGGTGGCCCTTGAAATTTTCCGGCAGCAGGTCGTCGCAGAAAAGCGCAATACGCTGTTTTGGCTGCAGCAACTGCGGCCAGTCTTTGCTTTTGCGGACCGGCAGCGAAGACGCCAATGTGGTGAATACGGGAAACTCCTCCGGTACGGATTCATCCGCCGGTGTGGCCGGAATGCCGTTGAATCTGCCGAAACGCACCGGAGCGATGTCGAACGCGCCGCCGCCCAGAATCAGATCCGCCATCGGATCGCGCCCCCCCGCCAGCGGGGCCAGCAGTCCGGCAACGGTCATGTCCAGTTCATCGATGCTTTCGGATTTGATGTTGTCGGATTCGGCGATGCTGTAAGTGGGCAGATAGCGATAGTAAACTTCCAGCATCAATGTACACATCGCCGTAGAGTACAATTGCAGGTCTTTCTCCTCCTGCAGCAGGAAACTGCGGTCGCCCGGCGGCAGCGGCCAGCTGCCGTCGGCGTGCTGCCGGCCCAGCAGCTGCTGTTTCAGGTTGTCGTTCCACAGATTCCAGCGGCGGCCGTTGCCGCCTTCGGCCTGAAACAGCGCCTGGGTGTGATAATACCAGCGGTAGAGCGGAAACGCTCCGCCGGAATCCCAACGCGGCGGCTCCACGGTCTGCAATAACTTCTGCGCCTCCTGCGCGCTCCGGCTGTTGCCGGTGTTGAGCAGTTGCAGCGCCAGCAGCCCCACCGGCGTCAGATTGGGATTGTCGGGGAAGCGCTTTACGTTGATGCCCTGCGAAAAGCCCCCGCCGGCGGCCTGATGAATGTTGACCAGCGCCGTGGACGCGGCTTGCAGGGCGGGAGAAATTTTTTCCGGCATGATTCCGGCATTGCGGGCCGCGACCAGCGCCTGAATGTGCCACCCCAGGAGCGAAAGATCGCAGACCGGTTCGCCGAGAACCAGCTCCCGCGTCGCCGGATTTTCGGATGCCGGATCGGGGGGGATTGCCTGCGGCGTATTATCATATCCCGGCGAAAAACTACCTAATTTATTTTGCCGTTCCAGGATGGCGTTGACCCGCTCCTCGACGATTTTCCGGATGCTGAAACTTCCGGTTGCGGCGTAGGCTTCGGCCAGCGCATAGGTCAGCATGGCATGGCCGAAACCGCGCCCGGCGGATTCGATACCGGGTGCGGCGGCGATTTCACAAAGCCAGTTGGCGGCATTGCGGACGGCGTCCGGGTAGAGCGGCGAATCGAAGGTTTCGCCATGGGCCAGGAATGCCAGCAGCGCGATGGAGGTCAATGCCGCGACATCGCCGGTACTGTAACTGGCATTGCTGCCCCAGCTGCCGTTGCGGTTCTGGTTTTTGGCCAGCCAGCCCAGCGCGCGTTCCACGGCGCCTTCGCTGGCGGCATTGCCGCCGAAGCGCTGCAGCGAATGGCTGCGTCGTCCGGCGTCGCGGCGGGCGTCGAACGAGACGCCGGTCCGCAGTCCGGCCGGGCGTTTTCCGGCTGCACCGGCCTTGTCCGAGGGAGAAGCGGCGCCGTAGAAGGTCATTTCGTAGAGAATATCTTCGATCTGCCGGTTCAGCTCCACCGCGCTCTGAACCGCCGGGGCGGGGATGGACAGCTCCGGCAATGTCTGTTCCGCGGCGGCGTCCAATCCCCCGGGCGTCACCGCCGTTGACGCGCCGGCGGAGGCGGTCAGAACCTCCGTGACCTCCGGCGGAGGCGGCGGGATTTCGAGTGGTTCGGGTGGCCGGAAATCCACCACATCGACCGAAATTTCCACCGTTTCGGGTACGGGAGGGGGAGGCGGGATCAGATAAAAGAACAGAAGAAAGACGGCGTTGACCAGCAGTCCCAGTCCGATTTCCGGCAGCATGCCGTATTTTTCCCGCAAATACCGTTTCATGCGAAAAACTCCTGCCTCCCTCTCACTATTTATGATAATTCCTCACACACTTATTTGCAAATTCAGATGGCGGGAAAGTTCCATATTTTTTCTTGAATTTTTTCGAAATTGTCATTGACTTTGGCGAAATATCACCTATGGTAAATTTGGAAGCCGATGTTTGGATAGCTGAATTCAGGAACTATTACTATGTATTGCTCCGGCGCAAAACTTGTGTTTTCATTGACACTGGTACTGGGCTGGAGCCTATCTTCATATGCGCTGGTATCGCCGGAGGACGCGGCTTTTTTGGGGGAGATCACGCGCGGGCTTTCGGCATTCGATCTGTCGTCGGAACAGGTGCGCGAGCTGCGCCAATTGAGCGGCGCGAAGGACGCGGAGACGGCGGCTTGTGCGGCGCGGCTGCTGTCGGTATGGTACCGGCAGGAGGGAAATTACGCCGAAGCATTGCGCCACGTGGAGAAGTAC
>JAVBQJ010000014.1:0-54654 GCA_031549115.1 Victivallaceae bacterium | reverse complement strand
CCCCCCCCCCCCCCCCCCCACTTTCTAATTTGTGGCTGCTCTCTCTCTCGGCTTTTGGGGGTGTTGTGGCGGGGTCGCGGGGCGGCGGCGTGGGGGGGGGCGGCCCCCCCCCCCCCCCCCACATCTCTCACTCACATACCCTGTGCATACTCGCGGAAAAGTTCGAGATAGAGTTGGTAATCGTTGAGCGAAACTGCCGGGGGAGTCTGGTGGTCGCAGGCGATCAGGACGCCGCCGGTGCGGACGGCGGGCATCAGCCGCTCGAATTCTTGGCGGACGGCGGCTTCGCCCCGGTGCATCACCAGCTTGTTGAAGGCGCCGAGCATGCGGAAGTCGGGGTGGTCGTGACGCAGTTGGTTGACATCGACACCGGCCTGGCGTTCGAGCGGGAGAATGCCTTCGATGCCGGCGCGCTTGAACCAGTGGACGCATTCGGTGATATCGCCGTCGGAGTCGATGAATACTTTGACGCCGTGTTCTTTCAGGAATGGGACCAGCTGCTGGTAGTACGGGAAGACGAATTCGTCGAACAGGGCTTCCGAGAGCATGGGGCCGTGGTTGTAGCTCATGTCTTCGGCAAAGGTCATGAATTCCGGCTTATGGTGCCGGAACAGTTGCTCCAACAACCGCAGCGAATAATCCACCTGATCCTGGTTGATCTCTTTCATCAGCTCGGGCTGGTCGTAAAAGGCGTACAGATGGTTTTCGATTCCGAGCAGCGTGCGCGGAAACCAGAAGAAGCCTTCGAGGGTGAACCAGAAGACCGCTTCGCCGCGGTCATGCAGCGGCCGGTAACGCTCGAAGTTGTTCCAGCGGATGTTCGCGGGATCGAACAAGAGGCCGTCACGCTTCATGGCGCGGTACTCCTCCGGCGTCGCGAGCAACCCGGCGCCGTGGGCGGCGGGGGCCGGCAACCGGCTCGACCCCGGCGCAAACCACTCCTGTACCATCGTGTCCAGCCCGAAATAGCGCTGCTGCTCGACGCAGTTTTCCGACCGGGGAAGACCTTCGCCATACCAGCGTTCCAGGGTCTTGTCCCACCATGTGGCCCATTCGATGACCGGAAGCCGGTCGGGGCGGCGAAAGTTCAAGATCGCGTCGAAACGTTCCCGGGTATTCATGAATTTCATCTCCTGATTTGCAGTTTCGGTTAATATAGTTATAGTAATATCGGAATAAAAGGATGAAAATGCCACAGTAATTGGACTGAATTATCTTTTATGCGACAAGTGACTTTAAAACATCAATGGGACAGCCTCGGCCGGATCGGGGTGGCGGCGGAATACTTCCCGGATTACCGGCAGCCGGTGATTTCGATGCACGGGGTCGACGTGCTGCTGCTGACGGTGGTGCTGGCGGGGCAAGGGGTGCATTACCTCGGGGAGCAGCGCTATGCGGAGTCGGGAAATTCCGTCGCGGTCACCCATTACGGCGAAGCCCACAGCATCGTCACCGCGCCGGGCACGGCGATGGAGATCGTCAATATTTATCTGGACTGGCCGCGCTTGGCGTTGCCGCCGTTGCCGGAGGAGCTGCGGTCCGGCCTGGAGGCGCTTCTGCCGGCGCGTCCGCAGTGGGGCAGCCGCCGGCTGCTGCGCATCGAATTCCCGGATATGACGGTGCCCGGCATGCTGGCGCGCGGCATTGCCCGCGAATTGGCCGGGCGGCGGCAGGGGTATTTGAGCTGCGCCATGGATTACTTCCGGCTGTTTCTGATCGAATGCGGCCGCCAGATCGTCCGCAGCGGCCTGGCGGAGGTGTTCCCATTGGACGCGGGAGCCCGCAAAGTGGAGCAGTTGTGCCGCTATCTCGAAGAGCATCCGGAACGGGATATCCCGCTCGCCGAACTCGCCGCCCGCACCGGCTGGCAGCAGAATTACCTCTGCCGCCGCTTCCGGCGGCATACCGGCAAAAGCATCTCCCGCTACCGTATCGAACTGCGCATCCAACGCGCGATTTACGAGCTGCGGCATACCGACGAAAAGATTCTCGCCATCGCCTGGAAGAGCGGCTTCCGCGATCTCAGTTACTTCTCCCGCGCCTTCAAAGCCGTCACCGGCCTGCCGCCCCACCGCTTCCGCGCCGAGGCCGCTCCGGATCCTGCCGGAAAATCTGTTCGCGGGTTCGCTCCGAAAGAATGAAGTACGGGGTTTCCGGCTGCAGCAATTGCACGCCGGGCAACGCCAGCAACGCTTCTTTGTAGAGAAAGAATGTCAGGGGATACTGCGCCTTCAGGCTGGCCAGATAAAAACGGGAGCGGTGAATCTGCCCCATGACCTGCGCCAGCTCCCGGTGATTCACCGTCAAAAGCGTGAGCCCGCGCAGCAGGTTGCGCACCCCCTGCGTCGCCAGGAATGCGGGCAGCAAAGCGATCTGCCACAGTGGATCGGCCGGCTCCTCTCCGATACTGGCGACCTCGGTTTCCATCTGGAAGTGGCGGAAAAACAACCCCAGAAACCCGAACAGCGAGATCCCCGATGTGATCAGAAGCGATATCGTCCGGTGCAGCGGTCCGCCGATTTGAAACGATACTCCCCGCCGAACCATCAGTACGAAAATCGCGAACCACAGAATGAACCACAGCGGTATCGCGATAACAAAAAAGAGCAGGCTCAAACCCAAGCGGAGCATCGCGCCCTTCAGGGTACACCGGCGCAGCCGGCGGCGGCAAACCGGGTGGGGCTTCGGCGGAAATCTCATTCTGTTTGCTCCTTTCTGGTGTTTTGTCCGCCGCCGGTGCGGCGGCCTCGTCCACTCCACGTGTACATCGGATTGTCGCTCACGCTACCACTCCGATCTACACCATCGCTACCTCGGGTGGATCCGCTCGCCTCCCGGCTCGCTTGCCATACTTTCGCCCCTTTCGAGGCGGCTGCGCCGCCTGGGGCGACCAGCAGGATCCGCCTGCTGGACCGGCGTCTCCGTATGACGGAGTGCAGACCGCCGCTTCGCGGCTCTATTTTTTTATTTTTTAATTTTATTTTTTTCGAACGGATCCCGGCGTCGTGCCGGTGGCGTCGCGGTACTGCCGGGTGAGGTGCGCCGCGTCGGCAAATCCGAGGCGTCCGGCGATTTCCGCGACGGACAAGTCGGTGGTTTCCAAGAGGCGCGTCGCATTCCGGAGCCGCAGCTGCAAATGATACTGGTGCGGCGTCATCTCCATTTCCCGGCGGAAGTGCCGCAGCAGCGTCCGCAAGCTCATCCCGCACTGGCGGGCGATCTGTTCGTAATCGGGATGACGGTCGGCTTCGAGGCGATTCAGCACCGTCATCAGCCACTCCGGCTGCGGCGCCATCTCCGGCAGCCGCAAATCCAAAAACAGGCGCTCGACCCGATTGGCCAGATCGAGCCGGATCAGCCCGGATTGCTGGTTGCGGGCTTCGCCGATGATCCGGTCGAAACGGCGTTCGAACTCCAATGCCGGCGGAACGGCAAAGGGCTCCAAAGAGAATAGTCCGGCCTCCCGCCAGCGTTCGATTCGAGCTCCTTCGAAGACGATGAAACGGTGATCCCACGAGCCATGCGGCGCCAGCGGCCGGTAATCGTAATAATGCCCCGGATGAATCAACCACCCCGAACCGCCGCGCAACTCGTAACGTTTGCCGTCATAGCACAGCTCGACGCCGCCGGCGGCGATGTACTGCAACTCGAACCGGGTTGCGTGCAACCGGCAATGATTGTCGTAATTTTTATAGTGCTCCGCATAGACTATGCAAAAATCACCGGAACGAAACGAATTCATTTTGTCGTTTTTATTCAATATATTGTCGTGTTATTTCCATTTACAATAGCATGCGCCATGCTATATTCAATGGTAGAACGTAAGAAAACAACCGAATTGCGGAGGCCGTCATGGATGCAAGTGTGAAACGTCTGTTGGATACGATGAGTATGGAGGAAACCGTCGGACAATTGATCTGCCCGGAGGACCGCAACTACAGCGCGGAGGACTGGTTGAATATTCTGGCCGAAGTCCCGGTCGGCTCGGTCTTTCTCGGCGGCAAAGCCGCCGAAGTCGAGGCCCGCTGCCGCCTGATGCAGGCGCACAGCCGCATTCCGATGCTGATAGCTGCGGATATGGAGCACGGCGCGGTGATGTTGGAGGACCGCCGCACCGAGTTTCCGTGGGCGATGGCGCTCGGCGCGATCGGCGACCCGGAGGCCGCTTACCGCATGGGGGTGATAACGGCGAAGGAATCGCGGGCGCGCGGCATTCACTGGACCTTTTCGCCGGTGGCGGATCTGAACTTGAACTTCAACAACCCGGTCACCAACATCCGGGCGCTTGGCGACGACCCGGCGCGGACGATTCCGCTGTTGACGGCGCTGATCGCAGGGCTCCAGGAGGGCAACCGGATGGCCGCCACCGCCAAACATTTTCCCGGTGACGGCGTCGACGACCGCGACCAGCACATGTGCACTTCGGTCAATTCGCTGCCGGTCGACCAGTGGAGCGAATGGTACGGACGGGTGTGGAAAGCAGTCTTCGACGCCGGGGTGATGAGCGTGATGGCCGGGCATATCTCCTTTCCGGCCTGGGAGGGGCTCGAAGACGACTGCGACACGGCGCTGCCGGCGACGCTGTCGCGCAAGCTGCAGATCGATTTGCTGCGCGGCAAGCTCGGCTTCGACGGCGTGCTGGTCTCCGACGCGATGCCGATGGTCGGCTTCACCTCGCGGGCGCGCTCCGAAGATCTGGCGTGGATGAATATCCAGGCGGGCTCCGACGTTGTGCTTTTCGCCAATCCGCGCCGCGACTTCAAGCAACTGATGGCGGCGTTGAAAGACGGGCGCCTGAGTGAGGAACGGGTCTATGAGTCGGCGGCGCGGGTGCTGCAAATGAAGCGGAAGCTCGGCTTGTTCGAAGACTGCTTCGGCCCGGCGGTGAGCGCCGGCGAGGCCGCGGAATACGCCGCCGAAGCGCAGAGCATCGCCGATCGTTCGATCGCACTGTTGCGCGAAGAGGCCGGGGTGCTGCCGGTTACGCCTGTGCGGACGCCGAAGGTGTTGACGGTGACGCTGTGCGATCAGGACCTTTCGGATAAGCTGGCGGAGCTGCCGGTGGTGGACGAGGAGCTGCGCCGGCGCGGCTTCGAAGTCGCGCATTTGCGCAATCCGGGGCACCGGGAGCTGATGAAAGCCACCGCCGAATACGACCGGATTTTCGTCAATATCCTGACCCGGTCGCATGCGGCGATGGGGTCGCTGCGCCTTTCGCGCCACGCGGCAATGAGCCTGTGGCGCAGTTTTTTCACCTTCGCACCGGGGCGGGTATGCTTCACCAGCTTCGGTTCGCCGTACTTCCTCTACGATCTTCCGGCCATCCCCAATTATATGGCCGCGTGGGGAATGGCCGAGGTGTCGCAGCGCGCCGCCGTCAAGGTCTGGTGCGGCGAAATTCCCGCCGCCGGCTCTTGCCCGGTACGGCTGCCGAAAAAACGGGTCGCCCGCTGGGAATTCTGATCGGCTGCGCGGACGTTTTCAACCCCGGTCAACGCGACGGGAGGGCCGGTTTCCAGGTCTGCGCGCTCTGGCGCTGGGCCAGCGACGCTTTCAGCTTCTCATGTACCGCCGGACCGGTGGCCAGTCCTTCGATACGCGCGATCAACAGCTCGGTGGCCCGGGTGCCCATATCGGAAAACGGCAGTGCCATCGAAGTCAGCATCGGATGAATCTCCTGGCAGGTATTGAGATTGTTGATGCCGATCACGGAAAGCTGCCGGGGGATATTCAGCCCCAGCTCCTGGGCCGCGTGATACAAGCCGTAGGCCAGTTCGTCGACCACCAGAAAAAATGCCGACGGCGGCTTCGGCAGATTCAGCAGCGACAGCGCCGCCCGGAAGCCCATGTAAGGCAAATTGATCTTGGCGATTTCCATATCGTAAAACTCATCGGACATATAGCCGATCAGCTCCGGCAGGAGCGGCAATCCGTGGTCGGCCAGCGCCTGGCGGTAACCTTCGAGGCGTTCGCGCACCACCGGATTGTCGCCGAGGCGGTTTTCCGGAATGGTCAGATGGGCGATCCGGACGTGGCCGAGTGAAATCAGATAACTGGTGGCGCGGTAGGCGGCGTCGAAGTTGTCGCTTTCGATCAGGTCGATATCGTCGCGGTCGACACCGTGGTCGACGGTGACGATCGGGGTGTGCCCGCGCAGCATGTTGTCGAGCAGCCCCTGGTTGCTCCGGGAAAAAATCGGATAAAATACCATGCCGGCGATGTCGTTGCCGTAAAGATTCTGCAGATGCGTCGCTTCGATGGTCACATCGAGCTGGGAGTTGCAGGCAATGGTCAGGTAACCGCTCTGGCGGGCGCGGTATTCGATGGCGGTCAGAAGCTGAAGCGAAAGCGCGGAATTCAGACTGTTGGCGACGAAAGCGATTATTTTGCGCTTTTGCAACGCGGGAGCCATGTTGATGCGCGAACAGACGGTGATGCGGCCGCGGGCCGGCCGGGAAAGGACGCCGGCCGCAATCAACTCATTGACGGCTTTGCGGGCGGTCAGATAACTGATCCGGTATTGTTTCGCCAATGCCCGCTCTCCGGGCAGGCGCTCTCCAAGCGGCAATGCGCCGGAACGGATTTGCGTCAGCAGATCCTCTTTCATGGCATCGGCGGCATATTGGCGCTGCGGGGTGGTGGACACTTTTTCCGACTCCTTTTGTTCGTCTATTAATGCTATAGTTAAAATATAGCGTTTTTGCAGCAATGCAAGGAAAAATCACGAAAAAATCGATATTTCATAGCTTTTATGCGACGTCCCATTGCTTTTTTACAAAAAAACGCTATAATTAAAATTGAAAGGAATAATCTTCCATAACAGCAACTGAGGTCTTATTTTGACAGAACGGGAAATGAAAATATATCTCGGCAGAATCGGCAAGTTCTACCGGGAACTCGGGAATCAGTTTTTTCACGAGTCGCGCACCTTTGATGCCGCAATTGCCGTGACCGGGCAGCCGGTGAGTTTCGCCGAACGCAATACGCTTGCCTTTTCGCCGCTGCGTGAAGGGGATCGCTGGGGCAAGCTCTGGGACAGCGCCTGGGTGAAGCTGCAAGGGCACATTCCGGAAGCATGGCGCGGCAAACCCATCGTCTGCCGGCTCAACCTCGGCGGCGAAGCGTTGATTTTCGATGCCGCCGGGATGCCGCTGTACGGGTTGACCAACTCCAGCGTGTTCGCGTCGCAGTACCGCAAGGAGTTGTATTTCCTGCCGGAGAACCAGGCGGAGCCGGGAGCGTTGGAGCTGGAAATCGAGGTCGGCGCCAATGGTCTTTTTGGCGCCGAATCCAATCCGGATTTCCCGGAACAGGGGTGTGACGTCGGGCACGCGGTCGCGTTGCAATACGGTGTATTCAATACCGATGTCTGGCACTTGAAGCTGGATGCCGAAATCGTGCTGTCGCTGCTGAATCTGCCGCGTTACGGCGCCGATTTCGTCGCCGGCGCCGCACCGCTGCGCGCCGGCTCCCGGGAGGAGGCGCGGATCCTGGCGACGCTGTTGCGCGCCATCGATATTTACCGCAACGATCCGGCTCGGGCGGCGCTCGCCCGCGAAGAATTGCGGAAGGTTCTCGGCAAACGCGCCGACGCTTCGGCGTTGCGGGTCACCGCGGTCGGCCACGCGCACATCGATACCGGGTGGCTGTGGCCGGTACGGGAGAGCATCCGTAAATGCGCGCGCACATTCGCTTCGCAGTTGCGGATGCTGGAGCGTTATCCGGATTATATTTTCGGCGCGTCGCAGGCGCAGCATTACGCTTTCGTCAAGCAGCATTACCCGGCGCTCTATGCCAAAATCAAGGAGCAGGTCGCCGCCGGGCGCTGGGAAATCCAGGGCGGCATGTGGGTGGAGAGCGACTGCAACCTGACCGGCGGCGAATCGCTGGTCCGGCAATTTTTGCACGGCAAGAACTTCTTCCGGGATGAATTCGGCGTCGATGTGAAAAACCTGTGGCTGCCGGACGTTTTCGGCTATTCGGCGAACCTGCCGCAGATCTGCGTCAAGGCAGGATGTGAAAACTTTCTGACCCAGAAGCTCTGCTGGAACGAACACAACAAGTTCCCGTACCATGCGTTCCGGTGGCACGGGCTGGGCGATTACAGCGTGTTGTGCTTCTTCCCGCCGGAAGACACCTATAACACACTGCTGGTACCCGACCAGTTAACCTACGGCGCGGACAACTTCGAGCAGAATGACCGCTGCGACGAAATATTGTCGCTGTTCGGCATCGGCGACGGCGGCGGCGGTCCCAAAGAGGAATATCTGGAGCGCGGCTTGCGCTGCCGCGACCTCGAGCATTGCCCCCGGGTCGAATTCGGCCGTGCCGACGCGTTTTTCGAGCGTCTGGCGCGGCAGGCGCCGGAGCTGCCGGAATACCACGGGGAGCTTTACTTCGAGAAACACCGCGGCACTTTGACCTCCCAGGCGGAAAGCAAGCGCCTGAACCGCCGCGCCGAACAGGAATTGGCCGAAACCGAATTCCTCGCCACGCTAAATGGCCTGGAGCAGTACCCGGCCGAAGCGCTTGACCGGGCGTGGAAACTGCTGCTGCTGAATCAATTTCACGATATCATCCCGGGCTCTTCCATCCACATGGTGTACGAAGATTCCTACCGGGACTATGCCGAGCTGTTCCGGCTGCTGGCGGAGGTCCGCGCCGAAGCGGTCCGGCGCAACTTCGACGCCGACGACAACGCGCTGGTGCTGGTCAACACCTTGAGCTGTGCCTATACCCGTGCGGTCGAATTTCCCGCCGGCTGGGAGGGGGCGCGCATCGAGTGCAACGGCGTGCAGACGCAGGTCTGCAACGGCGCGGCTTTCCTGCCGCTGGCCCCGCACAGCGTCAACAACGTCGTCCGTCTCGCCGGCACGGCCCCGGCCGTGGCGGCGGAGGTTGCGGCGGCGCCGGATATGCCGGCGGTACTGGAAAATGAGCTGATCCGCTATGAGTTCGGCGCCGACGGCACCTTGACGCATATTTTCGACAAAGTTGCCGGAAAGGTCGTTTCGACGACGGAGGCGCCGGGCAATGTGCTGGCGCTTTATCTCGATGAGCCGACCGATTCCGACGCCTGGGATATCGGCCGTTATTATCTGGAAAATCATCTGGAAAACGCCCGCCTGACGGCGCGGAGCGCCATCCGGCGCGACGCCTGCCGCAGTACGTTCGCGCAGGAATTCACCGTCGGCGGCTCCCAGCTCGTCCAGCATATCACGCTTGAGCACAACTCCCGGCGGCTGGAGTTTTCCTGCCGCGTCGAATGGCGCGAAAAGCACCGGATGCTGCGGGTGGCGTTCCCGGTCGCGGTGACGGCGGACCGGGCGAACTTCGACATCCAATACGGCTTCATCTCCCGTACGGTGCATGAAAACGACAGCATCGACCGCGCCCAATTCGAATGCTGCGCCCATCGTTACGCGGATCTGTCGGACGCCCGTTACGGGGCGGCGCTGCTCAACGACTGCAAATATGGCTACCGGGTGCATGGCAATGTGCTGGATTTGTGCCTGTTGCGCAGCCCGCTTTTCCCCGACCCGGAAGCGGATCGCGGCACCCGGATATTCACCTATGCCTTGCTACCGCACGAAGGGACTCTGCCGGAATCGCCGGTGATGAGGGAGGCGGCGATGCTGAATCGTCCGGTGCGCCGGATCGACGGGCACCGCAGCCGGGTCGACGGCTTCGGCGTCAAATTGGCCGGCGGCGGCAGTGTGACGCTGGAGGTATTGAAAAAAGCGGAAAAGGAGGCCGCCTGGATCGTCCGGTTGAATGAAACTTTCGGGCGTACCGAGTCGGCGTGGCTGCAATTGCCGGACGGCGTCACTTCGGTTGCGGAATGCGACCTGATGGAGTGGCGGGAGCTTTCTGCGCCGCCGGTCGACTGCGGCCGGGCGCAACTGGAGTTTGCGCCGTTTGAAATCAAGACCTTGAAGATCAAGTTGAAAGGATAAGATACCATGAGCCAGACACCGCGCGAAGTTATGCGCAAAACCTTCACCTTTGACTGCCCGGACCGGCTGGGCTGCTGTATTTTCGCGCTGCCGTCGTTCATCTGGAGCCGTCCGGCCGACCATGCCGCGATCATGGAGGAGTTTCCGGCCGACTGCGAATGGGCGCCGGCTCCGTACGAACCGTCGTCCTGCCTGTCCGGCGATCCTTTCCTGGAAGGTATCTACGTCGACGAATGGGGATGTGTGTTCACCAATATCAACCCCGGCATGATCGGCGAAGTGAAAACGCCGTTGATTCCGGAGTTGGAGGATCTGACCGGGCTGCGTCCGCCTTACGAGCTCTTGCCGAAGGACGAGGCGGCGGCGATTGCCCGGGTCAACGAATTCTGCCGCAACACCGATAAATTCGTTTTTGCCGGCTGCAATCCCCGGCCGTGGGAGCGCTACCAATTCCTGCGCGGCACCGAAAACGCGATGATGGATATGGCGTTGCGCGAAGAAAACGTGGACAAAATTCTGGCGGCGATTGCCGATTATTACGTCAGGGAAATCGAATTCTGGTGCAAGACCGACGTCGACGGCATCGCCTATATGGACGACTGGGGTTCGCAGCAGGCGCTGCTGATCGCGCCGGAAACCTGGCGGGAGCTGTTCAAGCCGATCTACAAGCGGTTCATCGACTGCTGCCATGCCGCCGGCAAGTTCGCGTTCATGCACTCCGACGGGCACATCGAGGCGATTCTGCCGGATTTGGTGGAGCTGGGACTCGATATCGGCAACTTCCAGATCGGCTGCATGAATCTGGAAACGGTCGCGGCCGTTGCCAAGGGCAAGCTGACCTTCTTCGGCGAAATCGACCGCCAGCGGGTATTGACCAAAACGCCGGAGGCGGCGCGCGCCTTCGTCCGCGATGTGGCGCGGCATCTCTACGATCCGGCCGGCGGCATCGTCAAGGAGCTGGAATTGGGCGTGCTGGTGGAGCCGGAAACGGCACTGGCGGCATTGCGGGAGTGGGACAAGGTCGCGCAGGAACACAAAGGATGCGCCGGAAAATGAACTTCACGCCGAAAGAACGCATGATTGCCGCGTTGGAGCGGCGGGCGCCGTTGCCGGGGCCGGTTCCGCACTGGGAACTGGTCTTCTTTCCGACCATGGAAGCGTTCGGAAAGGTCAACAGCGTCCATCGCAATTACGCGCAGTGGCAGCAGATGAGCGCCCACGAACGGGAGCTGCACCGCATCGACATGGCGGAGCTGGCGTTTGCGATTGCGGAAAAATACGAACACAACGCGATTTCGGTGCTGCCTGCGCCGTGGGAGTCGCAGGAGTTTTGTTATCTGGCGGAAAAGCTGCGTGAATGCGGCGGCGACCGATACCTCCTGATCGGCCACGCCGACGGCACGCTGGCGATTCCCTCCGGGAATGACATGGAGCAGTTTTCCTACCGCCTGATCGATGAGCCGCAGCAGCTCAAGGATCAGAGCATGCGGGCGATCGAACAATTGCTGCGCGATGCCGTCCAATGGCGCGGCGCCGGTATCGAAGCCGTGGCCATGTGCAGCGATTACTGCATGAATGCCGGTCCGTTTTTGAGTCCGGAGCTCTTCGCCGAATTCGTGACGCCGTTTCTGAAGTTGCAGATCGACGAATTGCGCAAGCTCGGATTTTACACCATCAAGCACACCGACGGCAACATCATGCCGATTATCGACCAATTGGTGGGATGTGCTCCGGACGCATTGCACAGCCTGGACCCGCAGGGCGGAGTGGATATCGCCGAAGTGAAACGCCTTTACGGCGACCGGATCTGCCTGATCGGCAACGTCAATTGCGGGTTGATGGACACCGGAACCGACGCCGAGGTGGCGGCGTCGGCGGAATACGCGTTGGCGCACGGCATGCCCGGCGGCGGTTATGTGTTCAGCACCAGCAACTGCATTTATACGGGAATGCCGCTGGAACATTACGAATTGATCCTGGAGGTGCGCCGCCGGAAAGGGGTGTACCGATAACATTGATGGAAAAATTATTGTTTTTTACTTTTGCACATGAAACCATAAAATAGAATAAAGTATGAAAAAGTTTTTTACGCTAATAGAATTGCTTGTTGTGATCGCGATCATCGCAATCCTCGCGTCGATGCTGCTGCCCGCATTGTCGAAAGCGCGGGCGGCCGCGCAGAAAATCAAGTGTGTTTCCAATCTCAAGCAACTGGGGCTGGGGGTCATTATGTATGGCGGAGATCATGACGAGAGTCTCCCGTACGCCACGCCGTTCCCGAGCATGCCTTTCAATGTTTTCACCAACTACAACGGCATTAACTGCGGGTCGAACATGTTCTACCAGTGCCAGGACTATTTCGGGGCGAGTAAATCAGTGGCTTACTGTCCGACATTCTCCGACCCTGCCGGTCAGTTCAATCTTTTCCCGAATTTGCCGATGAACGCGGCATATGACGTTGCCATCGGCTACATGTGGGCTGCCGGCAGCGACGCGCCCGGCACCAATAACAATTATAATCTGACTTGGCAGCTGGCTTTGCAGTACGACGGCAAATGGTATGGCAAATGTGCCTCGAAAACAACCGACAATCCGGTGAAACCCCTGTTTTTCGACGTCGTCGGTGACCCGAATCATACGGGCCTCAGTCCGTTTACGTCGCATGATGGCCGAACGGTTCAATCGGTGTTTTTGGATGGCCACGCCGATTCGCGCAGAGATGGCAGCGACGCTTATTTCGGTAGTCGGGCAGCAACGCTTCTCTACCTGGTTCCGAAAGATTGCTGGGGAGATGACGCCTGGAATTGAGGTCGGAGATAAAAAACGGCCGCGGTAACGCGGTATAATATACATGGTATTCTTTAAATCAATCCCTATAGCAGAAAGGAATGTGTTATGAAGAAGATTTTTACCCTCATTGAACTCCTGGTCGTGATCGCGATCATCGCCATCCTCGCGAGCATGCTGCTGCCGGCGTTGTCGAAGGCGCGGGCGGCGGCGCAAAAGGCCAAGTGTCTTTCCAACCTCAAGCAAATGGGACTCGGCATTATCATGTATGCCGGAGACAACAGCGAGTGGCTGCCCTATGCGACTACCCAGTACAGCTGGCCGATGAGCATCACGCTTGCGGGGAACGGCATCACCAACGATTCGACGATGATCTATCAGATTCAGGACTATATAGGGGCGAGCAAATCGGTGATGTATTGCCCGTCCTATTCCGATCCCCAGAAAAACGCCGACCAATTTCCGGCGATGCCGATGAAAAATCCGACGGATGCGGCGATGGGTTATATGTATCTGGCCGGCAGCGGTCCGGCCAACAAAGAGTTGGAATGGTGGTTTGCGGCGCGTCATAACGGCAGCGCCTGGAAGGGGTGGTGTGCCGCATTGGCCACCGACGATCCGCAATTTGTGCTGGTGGCCGATATCAACGGAAACCCGAACGATGTGAATTATGCGTCTTTCAATACCCATGGCGGCACCGTCGTGCAGTCGGTCCGCCTGGACGGCAGCGCCCGGGCGTCGCAGAAGAGCGAATGCTACTACGGTAGCCAGGCAGCCGGAGAGCGTTTCCTGTTGCCGACCGATGCGTTCGGCGGTGAAAAATACAATTATCCGAGAGGTCTGAACTAAAATGTTGAAGAAGAGTTTTTCAAAATTGTTTCTGGGTTTGGCGATTGCCGGCCTGGGGCAGTTCAGTGCCGCCGGATTGGGGTTGAAATCCGGCGACCTGACGCTGATAGCCGATCGGTCCGGCGAGGTGTCGGGGTTTCTGGTGGGCGGCCGGGAGTATTTAAATGGGCCGCAGCAGCCGTTCTGTGCTTTCGATGCGGCCACGGAGCAGACGGAACGTTTTTCCGGTGCGTTCAGCCGCAATGAGAGCGGCGAGTTGGTATTCCGGGGGCAGGCGCCGAAATTGGAGCTGGCGCTGGAGGCCACTTATGCGCCGCTGCCGGGGCGGAACGCCTTCCTGGTTCAGGTCGAACTTCAGGATCTGACCCTGCGCGACCGGGCAATCCGGCTGCAGTACGATCTGACCCTGAAGCCGGCGGCGTGGCGCTTCGGCTCCAACTGGGACCGCAGCCCCAACGGCGCGGTCGCCTGCCATCCGGGGTTGAGTTATGCCCAGGTGGAAAATGTCGGCGAAATGCCGGCTTCGCAACCGCCGTGGCTGTTGGCCGATGACGGCGTCAATGGCGTGATGCTGGCGCACTCGATGATGAATCCGCGCTTTTTCAGCTACTCGCTGTATTATTCGCCGGAGCGGGAGGCGACGCTGACCTGGCAGGTGCCGTTGGGGCTGAGTTCGGCGACGGCGAAGTTCCCGAACCGCGCCCGCCTCGAATTTCTGCTCGGCGGTTTCGACGGCCGTTATTCGGCGCGCGGCGGCATGCAGGCGTACTACGACGCGTTTCCGGAGATCTACCGGTCCCGGTTGAAGGAGCGGGGCGCCTGGGCGTTATGGATTCCCGATGCGACGCTGGCGACGGCGAAGAAGTGCGGCATGCTGCTGAACCAGCGCGAATGGGATCTGGATTTTCACAGCAACCCCGAACAGGCGATGAAGCTGTGGCAGGATACCCAGGCCGCCGGGTTGAAGGTGCTGCTGTATTCGGAGCCGTGGGGCGTCTATATGCCGTTCCCGAACAACTGGGTCGACGAAAATTCGACCGGTCCGGCGCCGTCGAGCTACCAGACGGCGGCCGATACGGCGAAAATGAAGGCGTTGTTCGCGCAGGATGCCGGCGATCCGGCTCCTTCGGACCGTTTCCCCGGAACCCTGACCCGCGACGACATCGTCAAAATCGTCGAAAATTGCGCGATCGAGTATACGCCGGAAGGCGATTGGCGGCTCAACGCCTATGGCAAAGAGGGCTTCGTCTGGGACGGGCCGCGGCGCGGGATGGATACCGGTTTGCTGATTCTCAATTGCGACCCGGAGCTGCCGCGTCCGAACCGGACCAACATCACCTGGGAACAGGCGCGTTACGGCTATATTTTCGAACAGGCGGCGAAGTACGGTTTGAAGACCGACGGCCTTTATCTGGACAGTGAACTGTATTTCGCCGGCTGGAACGAATTCAACTTCCGCCGCGATCACTGGCAATATGCCGACGTGCCGCTGACCTATACGGTACGTGACGGCAAGCCGCTGCTGGCGCAGCACATGTGTCTGGCGAATCACGACTTCCTGGTCTGGAACCGTGCCGAGGCGGACAAGCGCGATCTGTTCGTCGCCGGCAATGTCTGGAATCCGGTGATTCAGTTCCTCGTTCCCTATGTCGACATGGTCGGCGTCGGTGAACACTGGGACACGAAGCCGGAGAATTTCGCCGGCATGATCAACGAATTCAAGGTGTTCCGCAACTACAGCGGCAACAAGCTGTTGAGTACGATGGACTATGTGCTCAACTTCGGCGGCGGTGTGCCGGAGACCCCCGAGGCGATCGAGGAGATCATGGAGCCGCGGTTGAACACCTGTCTGATGTACGGCATTTATCCGGGCACGGCCAATGCCTGGATGTATCCGGAAAAGGTGGCGATGCTGGTGCCGGTGTTCGAGCGCTACGTCCCGATCTTCGACGCGATCACCGCGGCGGAGTGGCAGGTCATCCCGCAAATGGAGGTCAAAGGCGAGGGCGCCGGGACGATTTTCCGCGAACGCTGGGGGAAGACGCCGGCGGACGGCCTCTTCTTCACGCTGCATAACCCCGACGCCGCAGCGAAAACAGTGACGCTGGAGTGGAATCCGGCCGACTTCGGGGTGAAGGAATTTACGTCGCTCACCGAAATGGTGGGCAAACAGCCGGTTGCGGTCAGCCACCGCGACGGCAAAGCGCTGGCGCAAGTCGAAATTCCGGCCCGGCGCACGATCGCATTGCAAGTCCGGTAACGTACTTGCCGAATCGATGCCCCGCTCCGGCGCATTGCCGGAACGGGGCCGGTTCGATCACCTTTCCAGAATCAGGATCCCAATGACGATGTTGAAATTTTTTACCGCAATGATGTTTTCCGGCCTGGCCTTGAGCTGGTCACAGGCCGATTTCGTACAGGAGGCCGGACGCCAGCAATTCCGCTGGAACGAGGACGGCATCCTCGAAGAGTACCGGGTCGGTGGCGAGCGTTACAGCTCCGGAGCAGCCCTGCTGTTTTCCGCGGTGGACGCCGAAACCGGCCGCAGCGCCGGTTTTGCCGGGAGCGCGACCCAAGACGAGGATGGAACGGTGTTGTTTCATGCCGCAGCCCCGGAGCTGGAGCTCGGGCTGGAGGCGCGGCTGGCGCCGGAGGAGCACGGTTTTCTCGCCGTGGAGGCCACGCTGATCAACCTTTCCGACCGCAAGGAGCGGGCGATTGAATTGAACTTCACGTTGCCGTTGGAGTCGGCGCCCTGGAATTTCAATGCGCTGGAGGGCGCCGACAGCGCCTCCGGCGCAATTGCCGCCGAATCCGGGAAGGTGTACGAAGAATTGCGGGTCATCGACAATCCCCGTTTTGAAATGCAGCTTTCCCGGCTGCCGTTCGCCGCGGTCGACGACGGCGCAGCGGGGATCATGCTGGCGCATCCGTTGCGGCAGCCGCGCTTCTACCGCTACAGTTTTTCGAAGGATGAGGACGGGCGCGGCAGTCTGACCTTGCGGGTGCCGCTGGGTTTGAGTGCGGATACGGCCAAGTTTCCCGGCCGCGCCCTGGCGTCGTTCCTGATCGGCGACTTCGCGGCGGAGGGGCATCTGCGCGGCGCCCTGGCGCGTTATCATGAACACGCGCCGGAACTGTTCCAAAGCCATATCGGTTATCCCGGAGCCTGGGCACTGTGGATCCCGGATTTTTCGATGGCGGCCGCGCGCGATTGCGGCATGGGCTTCAATCAGCGGGAATGGGATGAGGATTTCGCCCGCGATCCGGAGGAGGCGCTGCGCATTCTCGACGCCGGCCGGCAATACGGCATCAAGTCGCTGTTGTATTCCGAACCGTGGTCGATCACGCTGCCGTTTCCGAAGGATTGGCACAAGCAACACGAGGATCCTTCGGTCCGGCAATTCTACGATCAGGCGCCGGTCGAGCTGGGCGCGGTCAAACGTTATGTGGAGGAGCTGCGCGGCGATCCGGCGCGGACGGAGCGCTTTGTCGGCACCCTGACCAACGACGAACTTTACCGGATTCTGCAGAATACCGCGATCGAAATCAATGAAAACGGCGACTGGCGGCTGAACTGCTATTGGGCCGGGCAATTCCATTGGGGCAGCAAGTACAAGGGACAGGACAGTGGCGCGGTCATCGTCAACCCGGACCCGGAGTTGGCGAAGCCCAACCGCGACACCATCACCTATGAAAAGGCCCGCTACGGTTATGTCTGGGAGCAGCTGGCCAAATACGGCCGCAAGGCCGACGGTTTTTACATCGATTCCGAGGGGTTTGCGATGGGGTGGTCCGAATGCAATCTGCGGCGCGATCATTGGCAGGTGGCGGATCTGCCGCTGACTTACGCGCGCTTCCCGGAAGACGGCAAACTGCGGGTGTTCCAGCACATGATTCTGGCCTACAATGACTTCCTCGAAGACATGCGCGGCCGCGCCGACGCACTGGATTACTGCATTGCGACGAATACCTGGACGCACTTCGTGAATTTCCTGACTCCGTACGGGGATATGATCGGAGCGGGGGAATTTTTCAGCAAGGACTGGATTGCGCCGCTGGCCGATTTCCGGGAATTCCGCTACTCCGCCGGACGCAAGCTGGTTTCGACGATGGACTATGTGCTCAATTACGAGGGCGGCGTGCCGGTGACGGCCGAGGGGGTCGCCACCTATCTGGAACCGCGGTTGAATATTTATTTGCAGTACGGCATTTTCGCCGGCACCGCCAACTCATGGAACCAGCCGGAAAAGGTGGCGCTGCTGGTGCCGTTGATGCGGCGTTATGCCGCGTGGACGGTGATGCTGAATCAGGCCGGGTGGGAAGAGCGGCCGCTGGTGCGAATCGACGGGAATGCCGCCGCCGATGTGTTGGTTGAGCGCTGGGGACAAACGCCGGAGGCGGGGTTGTACTTCACGCTGCGCAACCGACCGCCCCACAACGGCAATGTGACCCTGCCGGAGCTGGCAGCCTGGCCGACGCAGACGGTGACGCTGGAATGGAAGCCGTCAGACTTCGGCGCGAAGGAGTTTGCCAGTGTGACGGAGCTGATTTCCGGGACTGTGATACCGGTGGAGAACCGCGACGGCAACGCTTCGTGCCGGGTGGAAATCCCCGGCGGCCGGACGATCCTGCTGCAAGTAAAGTGAAAATGCCATTTATATTGGAGTGAATGATGCTGGATGTTGTCAAACGCATGATTCTGGAACCGCAGCCGGGTTCGCCGTGGGCGGAAAAAATGGTGCTGAACCCGGCGATGATCGCCGATCCGACAGCACCCGATACCATTCACATGCTGTTCCGCGCCACCGGCCCGTGGGCGGAAGCGCGGATCCCGGGGAAGCCCGCGCCGTATCCGATTTTCATCGGTTACGGCGTCAGCCGCGACGGCGGCGCGAACTGGGAATTTGACTTGTCGCGCCCCGCGATCCGGCCGCGGCTGGATTACGGCCGCGACGCCTTTCTGGCGGCGTCGATGCGCGGCGGACGCGTGTTCGATTACGCCAACGGCTGCCTCGAAGACCCCCGGTTGTTTTACTTTGAAAGCGAACTCTATCTCGTGCTCGCCTGCCGCGCCTTTCCGCCGGGGCCGTACTGGGAACACGACGATCCGGTCCAGTGCATGCCCGACTGGGTCGCCGGCGATCCGGAAGTGGGTCCGGCGGTACTCGAAAACAGTACGGTTTCGATGCTGTACAAGGTCGATCCGGCCAAGCTGGCGGCGCGCGATTACGATCACGCGTTCACCGTGGTGGCGCCGCTGCATCACCCCGAAACCAGCGACGACCGCGATGTGGTGCTGTTCCCGCGCCGCCTGAAAATCGACGGCAAAGACCGGATCGTGTGCGTGCATCGGCCCAAGCACCCGTGGAAGTACCCCGAGGGGCGTCATTTGACCGCCCCGTCGATCTTCCTCGCCGTCGGCGATACGCTCACCGACTTTTACGAAGGCAAGGCCGTGACCGCCGTTTTCGCCGTCCCCGAATACCCGTGGGAGGCCAACCGGATCGGCGCCAGCTGGGCGCCGCTGGAGCTGTCGCCCGGCCGCTGGCTCCTGCCCTATCACGGCAAACAGGACGACAAAGTCGGCTACACCCAGAGTTTCATGGTCCTGGAGGAACAACCCGAGGGGCTGCCGAAAATCGTCGCCCGCCCCTCCGAGCGCCTGCTCTATGCCGATCAGCCGTGGGAATTAGAAGGAGAGTTCACCATCCCGTGTCTTTTCACCTGTTCCGGCCTGTTGCGCCCCGACAATACCCTGTTGATGGGCTACGGCGCCGCCGACAAAAAAGTCGGCCTCGCTTCCGTTGATTTCGCTACGCTTTTGACGCGGCTGGGGTGATATAATGTGGGGGCTCCTCGCCCCCACGCCCCCCCGGCAGGGTCACAGGACCCTGCACCTCTGCTCCGGATGCCTGGCGGCATCCTCCGCGACCTTTTGGACAGGGGGGAGCGCTTGTTGCCGCGTCGAACCAGCCAGACCACCTCAAAGCCGCCGCTACTGCCGGCAGCACACGTCCGGTCCCTCCGGGGGAAACTCGTCGTTTCCCCCAGCTACCCCCTTCAGGACCCACGCCTGTTGTCGGATCTGCCGCCTCCTGTATGCAATACGGATTGCCTGCGTGTCTCAACATGATTCACACGTCCGCTCCGCCCGATTACCGCAAAATCGGATGTTGCAGCTCGGAAGGATGGAACGGCACTTCGCCGGAAGCTTTCAGGTCTTGCAGTTCCAGAGACATGCCGCTGCCGGCGGGGACGGATAAATACAGGGAATGACTGGCGTTGTCGATCGCCGGGAGCGCATTCTGCAGCAGACGGACCCCATCGTAAGCTATATTCACGTGGCCGTCCCGCATGCTGACGACCAGTTCGACGGGACGATCGAGGGCCACGTGTCCGCCGCGATGTCCGTTATGAGAGGTGGCGCTGTAATCTTCATTTGCAAATTCGTCGACCCCGTAAATCAGCCATCCGGTATCCGGCTTGTAAACGGTCTTCAGTTCGTCCAGTCCGATTTCGATCGCGCCGGAGTGTTCCAGGCGAATGTGAAGCGTGAATTCCGCCGGAAGGCGATGCCGGTAAGCGACTGTGGCCTCCCCCGCATGATCGTCCGAAATCGCAATGTTGCCATCCATGCCCAGCTTGCCTTCCGGAACTACCCAATCCCCGGCCGTAAAGCCCTTGTTTTCCGGAATCGCATCTCCTGTTCGGGAATTTCCGACCGGGCGTTCCGGCACTGGAATGTCTTCCGGAAGTGTGTCATTGGTCGTCAGATAAAACATCTTCATCTTTCCGGGGCCGACCAAGAATGAAATCCGATCGCCGTTTTGCCGAAATGATTCTTTGCCGGCATTCAAACATTCAACCCGGAACGGGACTCCGTCAAAAAATTTCTCCAGAGCGATTTCAACTTCTTTCTCGCCGTCCTGATAGAGATTGGAGACGACAATCACTCCTTCGTCATCCAGTTTGAGATAGCTGCCGAAGACAGTTTCGTCGGCATGGAGTTCCCAGTGCGGTTGACTTTCCCAATACGGATAAAATACTGCGGGATTTTCCTGTCTCAAATAGCGAAAAAAGAAACGTTCCAGGGAGTGGTAGTCTTTTACCAGAGCCACGGTTTCCGTTCCGTGAACCAATGCCCATGGCAATGATTGGCGGGTCGTGAATGTCGAATTGATGTAGAGTATCGGCAGGAAAATTCCGCGCACTCCCAACGCCGAACACGCATAGTTGATCCGGAACTTTTCCGGTTCGACCAGATATCCGTCCCGGAAACGATGCAGCTGCTCGCCGTCAAAGTAAAAGTCCGCCAACCCTAAAGTGGCAGTATTCAAACCGCCGCCGGTATGTGCCCATAACGGATATTGGAATCCCCTGGAGTCAAAGATTCCCCGCAGACGTTGAAGGAACCGCCGTTGTCCGAGAATGCGGCCCTCATGGTAGGCTCCGTCCCACACCGCGGCAATACGATCCGAACAGCTATGGCCGGAATTTTCGCATTCGAACGCTACGGTGGGGCCATCCAGATAAACACCGTCGATTTTACTTTCCTGAAGCAGTTTTTCTACCCCGTCGAGCATCTGATCGGCACGTTCGCTGCGCAGACAGGTGACATAGCAGTTGATACCCCTGCCGGGGTCATAATCGCGACGATACCACATTCTTTGCGGAAGCGCCTCCAAGTCGGTGCGATATTCCAGGTATCCCGGACTGTTTTCCGCCAACAGATTCGAAAAGTAAATATAGAACTTCTCATTCTTCCGGTGCAGAAGATCCGAAACCTGTTTCATATCCGGAATTTTTTTCAGATCCGGGTAGCCCTGGTAATCGGACCACCTTTCAAACGGTCCGAGCGCCATTTGATTGCTCATCGGAGGGATGATATCTCCCCGTACCGGAGTCGGCTGGAGAAAAAACTGCCAGACAAAATCTGCCGGAAAACTTCCCGAACCCTCATCCGCCAGCCGGATTACGATTTCTTCGACATTGATTTCCACCCGGGCCGCGCGAGTTCCGTTTGGAAAGCAGTCGCGGTCGTAACTGAAAGCCAAACCGATATTCCCGTTTCCTACCCAAAACTCGCCGGGATCTCCCTGATAACCGCCGTGGCCGATTTGCAGAAGCTCCTGCGAAGAGCCGAAATTCAGAAATTTGGCTACCCCCGATTGGAGTGGAATATGTACACTCAACTGTTGCCAGCCGGTTTCTCCCATTTCCCGGGCGCGAAGCCGGAAAATACTGAATCCGTCAAACTCCACGCGCGTTTTCACTTCGATCTTGCCGGGCGCTTCGATGGGGCTTGACTCCATGAACGCAGCTTGCAGCTCCCGGCCGTCAACCGTACTTGCCACCGGCACAACCGTGCCGTCGGCCAACGTTGCGGTCACATACATCGGGGCGCGCAGCAGCAATTGGTCTTTGACGGCAATTTGCCGAACCAGAGTGGTATCGTCAAATTGCCAGTCGGCATGGGCGAGCCTGAGAACTCCGTCGGCAAATACCAACGGGCTCCACGGGAATGCCACTTTCCCGCTTACATATTCCATTCCGGCTTGCGTATGAAGCCATTCCGGCATTTCCGGGACGGTATATTCCCGGGACTCCAGAGCGTGAGAGCCGTCAAACAGCCCGGCGGAGAAGGTGTTGCCGGCAACATGCGTTACCGGGAGCGAAATTGTGACCGGGTTACGGGATGACAACACCAGCTTTTCGCGTTGATCGCCCACGCGCATTTCGATGACACGGCCGTCGTCGCCCGGAGGCATTTGGCCTGTAACTTTGCCGGCAAGCGGATAATAGGTCAAAGTCGGCGCTGAAACTTCCGGAGCTGCGGCAGGAACGGCTGGCGATGTGGGAAGCGGCAACGGAGGTACGATGCTTTTCTCCTTATTGCGCTCTTGCGGCAGAAGTTCCATCATGCCGAATTGAAGCGGGGTATAACCTCCGTATCCGGCTAAAACCCATCCATACCGCGCCCCCCGGTAGAAACGAAAGAAGTTGCAGTAGTAAGCCTCTCCCGGCTTCCAGACAATTCCGGCGCTTTTCAGCGGAATGGCGAGCCACGCCTCCCACCCGGTATTGCTCTGCACGACTTTTCCCGAACAAAGCGCGTTTCGCAGCGGGCCTTCGTTGTACATTCTGGACAGGCTTCCCGCGGCATTGACGGTGTATTCGTAGAAGTGGCGTAAATTCTGCCGGGAGGAGTAAGCCGAATCGTATCCGGCGATCGCAGAGCCCTGGGTTCCGGAAGCGCCGGCGCCGAGAGCAACCCGCAAGGCGGAGTCTCCGGTAAAACTTTCCCGCCAATTGCGCTCCCCGGCAAAAATCGGAACCGGCTCCTGCAATATGCCATGCACCCAAAGCGTTTCGCCGTCATGAAGCAGCTCCACTACCGTGGCAACCGGAATTCCGGCCGAACCTCCGACATCGTTGAATTTTTCGATCCGGGCGGCTTCCGCCCAGAGATGCCGCCCGGCTTCGGCATTCTCCCAAAGCTGCGAACTTTGCTGTGGTGAAATAAAAGGAATTTTTATCATGGAAGAGTCATTTGCCGATGCCGCAACCAGATGGGAAACCATAATTGCCGCGATAACCCACCCGGCATGAGCAATCTTATTCCACATAGTCGCACCATGACGAATCGGCGACAAAATCCGGCAGCAAATCCCGTTCGCCGCCTTTCTTGAACTTTCCAATGGGCTCGGAAAGCGTTGCCGCATGCATGTCGCCGAATAAGGCATTCGCCTTGTTATTATGACGCCAATCCTCCCATGGCCCTCCCGGATATCCCGTTTGGAGATAAGAACAATTTGTTCCCGGCGTCAATTGACTGTCCGCAAGCAAATAGGCGTTGCTTTGCATTCTGCTCTGCGCAATGGCATAAGGACCAATGCCGGCTCCCAGGATGTAACCCGCTTCCGCCGCAATGCAGTTCAGCCCGTAGCTGCAATCCAGATCGGTCATGGCCGGACAATCCGCCATTTCCCAGTTCATATAACCTTCCCCTATGAGCTTCGTTACCCACGGATAATCGCCGGAACCGCCGGCATTGGTATAAATATAACTGTTATAATCGTTGGCGTATAAAGAATATGCCAATCCCCACTGTTTCAGGTTGCTTACGCATTTGATGCTTTGGGCGGCGGCTCGCGCTTTCGACAATGCCGGCAGCAGCATACTGGCGAGAATTGCAATGATGGCGATCACGACCAGCAGCTCAATCAATGTGAATACTTTTTTCATTTTGTTGCCTCCTGTTGGGTTGTTCCTGTAGTCTTCCGACATACTTTATTTCGTCAAGAGCGAATCCGGAATTGCCGGTTCAAGCGGTCGATATACGCCTCTGCTGTTGAGCGGTTCATCGGGATAAAAGAAGAACTGGCGGGCCATCAAAGCCGCCCCGAGACCAAGTCCCAATCTGGGATCACGACTCGCCTGCAATGAAATTACCGCCGCGTCTTCGGGAGTGCGCATTTCTTCCAGGCCGCGGCGGAAAGCCGCAGCGAAACGCTCGAACAATCCGGCGAAACTGCCGAGAACAATAATCGTGTCCACGCCGAAAAGCTCCAGAAGCCAATACAGAGAAGATCCGATCCGTTGCGCGGCTTCCTCCAATAACATGCACGCTTCCCGATCTTTAGCGAGCGCAAGTTGAAAAAATTTCCGGTCATCGGGCACACGCAACGCAGAGTGCCGCTGGGCAAGGGCCATACCTCCCACATAGGTTTCCAGGCAGCCATTCCGACCGCAATAGCATGGATTTCCATCTTTTACTACGGGGATGTGGCCCAGGTTCCACAAACCCCGGTTTCGCTGTGCGGGCAGCTTGGACCAGGAGAGAATCTGGCGGTTGCAGACCACCGCTCCACCAAGGCCGTTTCCCCAATCCAGCAGCAGGGCGGTTGCAGATGGGGGCAGGTGACTGGATTCATTTTGCACATAGGCATAGTGGAGCGTATCACAATAACACGGTATTCCGAGATTTTCAATCAGGCTTTGTTCCGGATTGATGGCGGACAGGGCGGGCGCATCAGGCAGGTGAAGCAGGGTTCCATCCGGCGCAATGGCACCGCCGACACAGAGGAAACTTTGAAGCAAATCTCCTTTATTTTTTCGAATCCAGTCACAACCTCCAGTGACCAATGCAAACAATTTTTCCAGAAAAGTTTCATTGTCAGGCGCTTCATCGAAGAAAACAGTTGCACTTTGACGGATATGGCCATAAAAATCCATGATGGTCATGGACAGTTCCATTTCATGGAAAAAGATACCCATGAAGTAATTGCCGTCTCCGCGGATCTTCCATAACTGGGAGGGACGCCCCCGGCCATTCAGCTGCGGTTCATTCTCGGGAACGATTAAATTCTCATCCATCAGTTTGCGGAAATGCAAGTTGCAAGCCGCTTTGGTAATGGCCAAACGTTGCGCGATTTCCCCCTGACGCTGCGGACCGTGCTCAAACAATAGCCGCAAAACATCATGTGCACTCGACCCGATATCAATTTTACTTTTTCGCAACATTTTTCCGTGTGCTTCCATTATGTGCTCTTGTTATATATTATAGCAAATTTTTATAATTAGTCAAGGTTTATTAAAAAAATAATGAAAAAATTTTGGCCCTGGACCATTTGGAAATTCTTCCGGAAGCGCTTGCCGCCGCTTCAAACCGGCCAAACCATCACGAAAGCGGCCGCTACTGCCGGCGACACACGCCCGGTCCCTCCGGGGGAAACTCGTCGTTTCCCCCGGCTCCCCCTTCAGGCCCCACGCCCATTGTCGGCCTACCGCCCCGTCAACACCACCCTGGAGGCGTAGCCCGCGAAGCGAGAGTTGGTTACACGTGCCATAAAAAAAAGCGACACGGACCGCTGCGTTTGCGGTCCGTGTCGCACCTGTTTCTACATCCGGAAGTGTTTACGGGTTCCCGTTGTCGTGATTGGCGTGACAATAGCATTTGTATGTACGCTGCTCGTAAGGAACCTCGGTCGCCGCGAGGACCGGGGTCGGCTTGAAGAGCAGAAAAATGAAAACTCCGGCGAAGATAAGCATTCCGAATATAAAGGTCGCAACAATAGTACTGAATGTGTCGAACGTCATGAAATACCTCCTTGTCAGTATGTTTTCATATGAAGTTAAACTCCTGTATCTTCCTCCCCAAATATGGGATAGACAGATTTTACCCCGCTTGTCGGATAAAGTCAAATTATGGGTACATGTACCCATGAAAAATAAATCAAACTTTTTTTAAAACCGGCTCCAAAAACATCATCCGGGTGCTATATTACCGATATTAATCGTCTGAGGGGAGAGAAAATGAACATCCGGGAGTTTGCGGCAAAATGCGGGATATCCGCAACGGCGGTATCACGGATTTTGAACCGCCCGCGGGAGAAATCCCAAGCCTCTCCGGAAACTTACGAGCGGATCCGGCAGAAAGCCGTGGAGTTGGGTTATGTCCCCAACTACGCGGCAAAAACCCTGCTCACCCGCCGCAGCAACAGCATCGGCGTCATCCTCGCCAATCCGGGAACGATCACCGCCATGTCGATTCTGCGCGGCGCTTCCAACTGTGCCGGGCGGCACGGCATTTCGCTGTCCACCGTCCTGTGCAAGAACGATCCCCAGCAGGAAGCCGAAGCGCTCGGCGACATGCTTTACCGCGGCGTCGACGCCATCATCTGGCTGCCCACGTTTCAACGCGATCAATATGAAAACTCCTGCATCGAGGCGGTGTTGAAGAAGTTTCCCAAGCATAAACCCATATTCTGCCTCAGTGATTATGCTCCGGCCGGCATCTTCAAATTCCGGGGCAACAGCGCCGAACTGGCGGGTTATGCCGCCGGACGGCAGCTGGCTCTGGGATGCCGGAACTTCGGCATTCTCTGGAATGCGTTGACATTTCCCCAGGTACAACACTCGATTGCGTCGTATCGCGACACGCTGATTGGCGCCGGCATTCCGGAAGAGAACATTGCCGATTTTGTCCTGAACGATCCGGACCGCCCGCCCCAATGGGAGCGCTTCCGGGATATTCAGGGGCTTTGGGTGTACCTCGTTCCAGCGCTGCATACGGTGATGCCGCAGATACGTTCCGCGTGCAATCTGAAGCAGCTGCATGTCGACGGCGAAATCATGCTGGATGAATACGCGTTTTCCATCTGGACCAATCCGAGGGAAGAGCGCTTCGAGGATCTGTTCGGCTCGTTCCAGCATTATATGCTCGATCTGGAAAAATGCGCCGCCCAGGCCACGGAAATCGCGATCCGGGCGATCAACGACCCCACGCTCGAACCGTTCGACCAGCCGGTGGAGTGGCAGGTGATGCCGCCGGGGTATATTCCCCCCGAGATGCCGTACTATTGGTGAGCCCGGCAAGCCGGGAAAAAAACCTTTCATTTCTTTTCGTATATATGTTTCGATATCGCCATACCGTGCTATAGTATGACAATGACAACGCAGTGAGGATTTCGATGAATATTCGGGAATTTGCGGCCAGATGCGGAATATCGGCGACCGCGGCTTCGCGGATACTGAACCGCTCCCGGGAGGAATCCCATGCTTCCCGGGCCACCTACGAGCGCATCCGCAAAAAAGCCGTGGAGCTGGGCTACGACCCCAACTACGCGGCGAAAACCCTGCACACCCACCGCAGCAACTGCCTCGGCGTGATCCTCGCCGGTCCGGGGTCGCTCACAACCCTGTCGATCATGCACGGCGTCACCGATTGCGCGTACCGGCATGGCGTTTCGCTGGCCGCCGCGATGTGCGAAAACGATCCCGGCCGGGAAGCCGAAGCATTCGACAACATGCTCAGCCGCGGCGTCGACGCCATCATCTGGTCCCCTACGCTTCAGCGCAACCCCCGCGCCAATTCCCATGTCGGGAGGCTGCTGAAAAAATATACCCGGCGCATTCCGGTATTCTGTCTGGCCGGACACATCCCGCACGTTCCGGCGGACATCTTCAAATTCCACACCAACTGTGCGGCGGATGCCGCCGGCGCCGCCCGGCGCCAACTGGCGCTGGGGTGCGGCAGATTCGGGATATTCTGGGATGTCGCCACGCTTCCGTCGATGCTGGAATCGGTGCATTCGTACCGTTCCACGCTGCTCGAACGCGGCATTGCCGAAGAAAACATCACCGATTTCATCATGAACGATCCGGAGCACGCGCCCCCCTGGGAGGAGTTCCGGAGCGTTCAAGGCGTCTGGATTCATCTGACCTGCGCCTTGCGCACGCTGCTCGCGCAAATGCGTTCCGTGCGCGACCTGAAGCAACTGCATGTCGACGGACAAATCCTGCTGGACGAATACGCTTTTTCGCTTTGGAACAACATTCCCCGGCCCTCCGGAACGTGTTTCCCGGATCTGTTCGGCTCGGTGCGGCATCATATCATCGACTTCGAAAAATGCGCCTACCGGGCCACGGAAATTCTGCTCCAGGCCATGAGCGATCCCTCGTTGAAGCCGTTCGACGAACCGGTGGAATGGCAACTGGCGTCGCCGGATTACGTGCCCCCGGATGAGTTTTTCCATTGGTGAAAAAAACTCTTTTTCCAAAAAAAACTCTTGACTTTTAAAATTTCTTTGCTATACTTATAAATGTTGAAGTTGGTCGACTAAGTTAAGCGAAGCAGGTTGCAGCATGATTCCATTCGAGGATGTGGCGCGGAAAATCGAGAATCGGATTGTCAGCGGACAGTATACCGTGACCTTGCCGTGCATCAACGAACTCTGCGAGATCTATCAGGTGGGGCCGAGCACCGTCAAGCGGGCGCTGAACCGCCTCAAGCAGATGGAATACATCCGCGGCTTCCAGGGCAAGTGCATCCTGGTCAACCCGGCGGCCTGCAACAACCCTTACTTCCGCAAAAATGTCGTCGCCTGCGTCAATATGGAGCTGCTCAGCAATCACTTTTACGGCTTTGTGCTGAATGATTTGAACCACCACCTCGCCGAATTGAACTGCCGGATGACGTTCGTCAACTCCATCCGGCGGCTGCGCGAATGCCAGGCCGACCTGGATGCCGCCATCCTGATCGAAGTGACCGACAGCGCCGAACTCGAGGAGGCCGCCGCGATTTGCGGCCGGACCCATCTGTTGCTGCTGGGGACGAAGGAATCCCAGTATCAGTTCATCGACAACAACAATACGATTGCCGGCGTCCGGGCGATGGAGTATCTGCATGGCGAGCTGGGCCATCGGAGAATCGGCGTCCTCGGCATCGAACTGGAGCTGGAGCTGTCGTTCGATCGCCAGCGGCTTGCCGGTGCCCGCGAATATGCCGCCAATCACCCGGATCTGCAGTTGTTCGCCTATGAGGCCGACCGTGCCGACGATCCGCGGCAGTGTGTCGAGCGGCTGCTGCACGCCCACCCGGAGATCACGGCGGTATTTGCCGTCCGGGATTATCTGGCGCTGGGCTGCTACAGCTATTGCCAGAGCAAAAAACTCGAAATACCGCGGGATTTTTCCATCCTCGGCTTTGACGACCGCGATTTCGGGCCGGTACTGTACCCGCCCTTGAGCACCTTTCAGCAGGACAAAGAGCGGATCGCCCGGGAAACGCTGCTGCGGATACTGGCGATTCTGAACCCCGGCGCCGCGCCGCTTCCGCCCTACACAGGCGAACCGATCATGATCCGGCGGGAAAGCTGCGCCGTTGCGCGCCGTTTTCCCGTTTCAAACAATTGATGCGATCCCAGAAAATCACAACGTCCCGCCCGTCAAAAGCAAAGCGGGATCAAACAAGGAGATGGAAATGAAGAAAGCCGCCGGAAGAGTTTTTACACTTATTGAATTGTTGGTCGTGATTGCAATTATCGCCATCCTGGCCAGCATGCTGCTGCCGGCGCTGTCCAAGGCGCGGGCGGCGGCGCAGGCGATCAGCTGTATCAACAATTTGAAGCAGCTGGGCCTCAATCTGACCATGTATGCCAACGATTACAACGACATCGTGCTGACCCCCGGGGTCGATTATCCGACCAGCGTCTTTCCCTGGACCAAAAATCTCTACGGCCCGGACAGCGTAGCCGGCGGCTACGAGCCGTTCATCCAGTATTACAACAGCAAAAGCCGCATCGCCGTCTGCCCGTCGACCGCCGTCGGCAACTGGCAGTTCCCGGGCGAAGAGGGCTACGGCATGGCCAGCGTTCCGTCGCTGTTGCCGAAGAATGCGTATTCCCAGGCGGCATTCGGCACCAAAAGCGCTGCCGCGGTTTCGCTCGGCGCGGTACAAAACCCGACGACCGGACTCTTTTTCGCGGACAGCTATTATGGCGCGGCAGGAGCACAGTACTCCAGCATGTTCAATGAAACCAGTTCGACCTTCGCCATGCGGCACAACGACCGCTGCAACGTCGCCTATATGGACGGACACGCCGCCGCCGCGGACAAGGGCGCTCTGATCGCCATCGTCGACAATTCCAACGAGCCGACCGCCGCGGTTTACGCCTACGTCGGGGGAGCCGGCTCCGCGAGCTCGCTGCGCTGACCGGAATCATTTCTCATGAACAAAATGCATTTGTTGTGTTTGCTGCTTCTCGGCGGCAACCTCGTGGCAACCGCTGCGCCGATTCCGGTCGCTTACCGCCCCGATCCGCCGATCAGCATTGACGGCGACCTGCGGGAGTGGGGCATTGTGCCGTTCGTCCACACCATCGATTCCGCCGATCAGCTGATTTTCGCCGCGGACAAATGGGACGGCCCCGCCGATTTGAGCGGGTTGGTCCACTTCGCATGGCGCCCGGAGGGGTTGTTCGTGGCCGCCGAGGTCACCGACGACGTATTCCGCAACAGCGGGGCCGGTTTCGATATGTTCCGGGGCGACCACCTGGAGCTGTTTATCGACACCGAACCCGGCGACGGCAAAAGCGCCACCCGCTTCCAGTTTGGAATTTCGCCGGGCGACCTCGACGATCCCCGGGCGGCGGACGCGTTCGGCCGGATCAATCCGGAGGTATACCGCTTCAGTCCGCAACCGGGCCGTTCTTCGGTCAACGCCCTGGTCGACGGCAAGCGCACACCGGCGGGGTGGAACGTGGAAGCGCTGATTCCCTGGAGTGAACTGGAGCTGTCGCAGGTGAAAAAAGGGCAGCGGTTGTGGCTGGGGGTGGCGTTATGCGACCGGGACCAGGCAACAAATGCGCAGGAAACGATGATGAGCCTGGCACCGGCGCCGCGCGATCTCTTTCGCAGTGCGGATCTGCTGGAGGCGATGCTGGCCGACAGCGACGGCACGCTGCCGGAGACCCCGGCGGCGCCGGAACCGGTACCGGCGGTCGACATTGCCGGAAGCCGGACGCTGGCGCCGCATACCGAAGCGGAAATGCGCTTCGAATTGAACGAATGGCCCGCCGGGCTGGCGCCGGTGCTGCACTTCGGCGGCCTGCTGGAAAGCGGCAAGAACGACGGTTATACCGAAGTGCTCTTCATCGACGTCAACGGTACCCGGCTGGATGGCGAGCGGCTGACGAACAAAAGCATCGAGATGCCGCGCCGTGACGGCGACGGCATCATCAAAATCTACAATACCCAGTTCGGCCTGCAACTGCCCTACGCATCCAGCTTCGACGAGGCCAATCTGACCTGGGAACAGGGCAATCCCTATGCGGTATTGGATTCCGAAGAGCCGCGGACCGACTTTGATTTCGATTTGACCGGTGTAGTCAAACCCGGTGTCAATACGATCACATTCCGGCACCAGCGCGCCGATGTCGAAGTGCCGATGCACCTGCGCGACATCCGAGTGACGTTTGCGGTGCCCGCGCACGCCGGCAACGCGGTCCGGGAGCTCGGCGCGGCCGCCGAATCGTTTTTCCCGGGCCAAGACACGCTTCCGGAATGGAGCTGGCAACTGCTGGACGGGGGGCAAATCCGCTTGACGGTCGCCGGCGAAGAGCACACCGTGACGAGTCTCTTTTCCCGCCCCGGCGGCATCTGGAGCACCGACGGCGGCAATCACTACACCTGGCGGCGCGCGGCGGAACGGCGCGGCGATGTGCTCATCGTCCGCGACACCTTCGAAAACCGGACGGCGACGCCGTTGGGCATCATGCAGCGGCACGAAGTCGAATTTCCGGGACGGACACCGGAATACCATCTGAACGGCCTGCCGCGCCAGGCGGGGGTGCGGGGCTACTTCAACTCCTCCAACGACACGTCGTTTGCCGGCTGGGAGGGCGCGGGCATCGGTCTGGCGCCGGAAAGCGATGCGTTCCGGATCCACGCGGAGAATTACCTGACCGGCAAGGGCGGCATCGGCCTGTGCGACCGGATGCTGGTGATCGCGCCGCAGGAGAGCTATACCGCGGAATGGCTGATCATCCCCGCCGGCGGCAGCTACTGGAACTTCATCAATGCCCTGCGCCGCTTCCGCGACGTGAACTTCGAGCTGGACGGGAACTGGACATTTCTGCAGCCGTTTCCGCCGGCCAGCGATCTCGACGACGCCTTTTTGCGGGATTTCTTCGCCAAGCGCAAGGCGCGGTTCGTCAGCTACGGCGACCCGTTCATGAAGATTCTGCCCGACGGCGACAGCGTGATTTTCGCCAAGGGGGCGGCGATGCTGGACGATTCGCTGTGGATACAGCCGCAGGGCGGCTTCAAGGCCTTCGACCGCTTCGTCGCCAGCTGGCGCCGGGCCGCGCCCGGCATCAAGGTCATGAGCTACTACCAATGCTTTCTGGATTCCCACCCCGACAGCCGTGCCCGCTTCGGCGACGCCGCGCTGCTGAGCGCTTCCGGACAGCAGCAGCTTTACGGTGCCGATTACTACCCGATCTTTCTGCCCATCGCCGGCAATGAATTCAGCAAGGCGATGGATCAGGTACTGGATCTCTGCTTCGACCGGCTGGGGGCGGACGGGATATTCTGGGACGAAATGAGCCACAGTTTGACGCAGTATCACTATGGCGAACCCTGGGACCGGGTTTCCGGGGATATCGATTTGGTGACGCACGAGGTCAGCCAATTGAAGTCGTCGGTCAGTCTGGTGACCGAATCGTGGCGTTGGCAGGCGGCCCGGCGGATTCTGGAACGGGGCCCGTTGGTCGCCAACGGCATGCCGTACTGCAAGCGGATACGCGAACTCAAATTTCCGGCGATGACGGAAACCGCGCAATCCAGCTTCGCCGCCCGCGGCCATGTGTATACGCCGATTATTCTGAGCGACCACCTGTCGGAGAGCACGTTCCAGGATACCTACAACAATATCCTGAAGGGGCTGGACTACGGCTGCGTGTTCTACTTCTACCGCTGGGAGCTGCCGATGCCGTACGAGACGATCACGTCGCATATGTATCCGATCACGCCGGTGGAGCTCGGCGCCGGGTTCATCATCGGAGAAGAACGCATCCTGACCCGGCGCAGCGGACTTTTCGGCTGGGGCGACGATTCGGCGGCGGAGGTGTTTATCTACGACAACCACGGCAAGCTTACCACCGAACTGGAAGCGCCGGAAAAAATCATCGACGGCAAGCGTTTCCGCGAAATCCGGCTCTATCCCGGGTACTCCGCGGCGCTGGTCCGGCAGAGGTAAAAGCGATGGTCAAGTGGCGAATTGCAGGAGTGGCGCTGCTCGCGGCAACGCTGACGCAGGCGGCGGTTTTGATCGAAAACGGCCGTTCCGATTACCGGATCGTACTTCCGGACGGCGCGACGGCGCAGGAGCGTTATGCCGCAGGCGAGCTGGCGGATCATCTGGCGGCGATGAGCGGCGTCCGGCTGGTCGTGCTCGAAGAGAGCGCCGCCGGTGACGCGCCCTGTATCGCCGTCGGCGCCACCCGCATCGCCGCCGCAGCCGGCGTGGAGTGTGCCGAATTGGCCGACGAGGAGGTGGTGAGCCGTACCGACGGAAACGGCAATCTGATCCTCGCCGGCGGCAAGGTGCGCGGCACGATGTACGCGGTCTACGACTTCCTCGAGCGGCAGCTGGGCTGCCACTGGTTCGACGAGTTCACCGTGGCAATCCCCCGGCGGGAGCGGATCGAAATTCCGGAACTCGACCGGCATTACCGGCCTTATTTCCTCTTCCGCCACGTCGCCGAATACATTCCGTCCAACCAGGTTGAATTCATGCGCTTCCATCTGCGCAGCCAGGGCTCCAATACGGCGCTCCTGAGCAACTACACCATGATCGGCGCTCCGGCCGGCGTACATACGTTTTACCTGTACAGTCAGGCGATCCCCCCGGAGCGTTCCGATTTGTGGAGTATGGACGAAAACGGCGTGCGCCAGCCGCCGCAGGGGCCGTTCGGGCCGGAGCTGTGCCTGAGCAACCCGGACGCGGCGGCGCTCTTCACCGAAGAGCTGCGCAAGTACATCCGGCAGGAGCGGGAGCATTACGACCGTTTCGGTTTTCCCTACCCGACCCTTTACGACATCAGCCAGAACGACGGTTACGCCTACTTCTGCCGCTGCCCGGAGTGTCTGGCGGTGATCGACCGCTGCGGCGGCGAACCCTCCGGGCTGCTGCTGACCTTCATCAACCGCATCGCCGGCGGGATCCGCGACGAATTCCCCGACGTGAAAGTCCAGACGCTGGCCTATGTTTACGCCAAAAAGCCGCCGACGGGGATCGTCCCCGCCGATAATGTATTCATCCGTTATTGTACCACGGCGGACCGTTTCGGGCTGGCGTTCGGCGCGCCGGGCAACGAGGAAGTCAGCGGCGACATCGTGAACTGGGGGAAACTGACGCCGAATCTCGGCGTCTGGATGTACTGGTTTTACTTCAAGGACACCTTTCCGATGCCGTCTGTCGCGGTCGACCAGTTTCAGGACGACTTCCGTTTCCTGGCCGCCAACCGGGTGCAAACGGTGTATGTCGAGAGCAAGGACTTCTACCGGCAGAGCTTTTTCGCGTTGCACCGCTGGCTGGCCTACCAGTTGATGCAGGACCCGGAACTGGACGCGGAAAAACTGATCGCGGTTTTCATGCGCGGCTATTACGGGGCGGCAGCATCGGCGATGGAGGAATATTACCGGCTGCTGACGGCATGCTCCGCCGAATTGAACGAAAGTGTGTTCGACCCCGGCGCGGAACGGCCGCGTCCTTATCTGACGCCGGAATTTTTCGCCCGCTGCGACGCGCTCCTGACCCGCGCCGAACAGGCTGCGGCCGGTGATGCGCTCATGTTACGCAACGTCCGGCGCGAACGCGCCATTGTCGACGGCGCCTGGCTGCATTTGCGCAAACAGCGTCCGGAATCGACGCCGGAGCAGGAAGCCGCGGTGCTGGAGCGTTACGCCGACTACCGTTATGAACTGCTGGAAACGGTGATCGACGCCGAGTTCCAGCCGACGTGGCGCCCGATGATCGAAAACGAATTGCGGCAGCTCCGTCACGCCGACGAAATCGAAGTGACGCGTTCCCAGCCGCCGCCGGAGATGCTGATCCCGTACGTGCCGGAACGGGACTGGAAACAGGCCCGCGTGGTGGACCAATGGTACGAAAACTTCGGCGTGCCCTCGACGCGGCATTTGCAAGCGGAGTTGCTGCATGACGGAAAAAATCTGCTGATCCGTTTGCGCGACGACGACGTGAACCGCGAATTGAAGAGCAGCGACAGCATCTGGGATGCCGATGACTGGGAGCTGCACTTCACCTCCGATTCGGCGGCGGGGCCGCTGCGGATGATCGCCGTCAGCCCGTACCACGGCGAGATCGCATTGGAAATGAGCCGTCACCCCGGCGGCATGGCCGACGGCGGCAAGACGATCCTGACGGATTATGCCGCCGTGACCTCGCTTATCGGCGACGGCTGCTGGCAGATCGAGGTGGAAATTCCGTTCGACCGGCTGCTGGCCGAGCCGCTGGTGCCGGGGCGGAATATCTACATGAATTTCTTTCGCGCCGCGCACCAGAACGGCGAGGCCCAATCCTGGAGTCCGACGTTCGATGCGTCGTTTCATATCCCGTGGCGACTCGGGAAAGCATTTATTGGCAGCACAGAATAGAAGAGAACCCAAG
Source organism: Victivallaceae bacterium (assembly GCA_031549115.1). Taxonomy (GTDB): domain Bacteria; phylum Verrucomicrobiota; class Lentisphaeria; order Victivallales; family Victivallaceae; genus JAVBQJ01. The sequence continues at coordinate 19,086 of JAVBQJ010000014.1, read as the reverse complement.
ACATGATGACACTGAAATTGAGCCGGCGGCCGGCACCGCGGATCCGCGCATTGCACGGTGTGAACCTGGCGGCGCCGATGAACAACGCCAAAGTATCGCAACGCGTCACCGAATACCTGCGGCCGCTGCAAATTCCCCTGACCCGTATGCACGACGCCCCGCTGGACAACCCCGGACTGCATCTGGTCGATATCCCGTGCGTGTTTCCCAACCGCAACGCCGATCCGGCGCGGCCGGAGAATTATTATTTCGACCAGACCGACGACTACTTCGCCAACGCCTGGGAGTACGGGACGGAAATCATGTACCGTCTCGGCACCTCCATCGAGCTGGGGCCCAAGCATTACTGGACCAAGCCGCCCGCCGACCCGGACCAGTGGGCGGAAATCTGTCTGCATATCATGGCGCATTATCCGCGCATCGAATACTGGGAAATCTGGAACGAGGCCGATACGGAGCTGGCGCTCCTGTGGGACGGGACCTGGCAGCAATACATCGACTTCTACTGCCGGGTCGCCACGCGGCTGAAAGCGAAGTTCCCCGGCAAAAAAATCGGCGGACCGTCGCTGTCCAGCATGAAGAGCGGCGACGGCAAATACGTCCGGGATTTTCTCGGCGCCTGCCGGGAACGGAATGCGCCGCTGGATTTCTTCTCGTATCACCAGTACAGCGACAAACCGGAGAAGATCATCGATTCGCCGGTTCAGGTCCGGCAGCTTCTGGACAGCTTCGGCTTCCCGGGCACGGAGATCCATCTGGCGGAGTGGCACTATCACCCGGGGTGGGGCAGCGACTGCGACGCCGCGCGGGAAAGCGCGGTATTCGCGATGATGCTCGGAATCGACGCCGCCGCCTATTTGTGCAGCGTCCTCGCCGGATGGCAGACGACGCCGTTGACGATGGGAGAATATTATACCGGCTCGACCGGACGCGGTTACGCGTTGTTCGACCAGTACGGCGAGCGGACTCCGGGGTATTATGCGATGGAATTTTTCAACCGTCTGGTGCAAATGCCGGAGGGGATTGCGGTGGAGTCTTCGGATCCGGACACCCGTCTCTTGGGCGCCGCCTCCGACCGGAAGCTGCTCGCGTTGGCTTCCTCGTTCAAAACCGTACAGGACGAAGTGACGTTCCAGTTGCCCGGCCGTTGTCTGACCCCGGAAAATACGAAGCTGTATGTGCTTGATTTCGGCGGCGTACCCCGGCACTTGCAGCGGGAGTTGCGATGGACGGAGGATTCATTGACCTTCGAAAAGGTCACCGGTTCCGCCGTGTTCCTGCTCGAACATGATTTTTGACCGGAGGTTGGTTATGCACCGCCGGTGCGGCTCAGAGTGATGCCGGAGCAATCGCTTCGGCGAGACGCCATTCGCCCGGCGAGACGCCGAAGCGGGCTTGGAAACAGCGGTGGAAGTAACGCAGGTCGCTGAACCCGGCCATCTGCGCCACCGCAACCAACGCCAACGGCGGACGGCGCCGCAAAAGTTCGCAGGCGTAATTCAGCCGCAGTTCCGCCAGATAGGCCGATGGCGAAGTCTGCAACACCTCCCGGAAAGCATGAAACAAGGTGCCGCGCCCGACCCGGAGGCGCGCCGCCAATTCGTCGACGTTGAGGTGCCTGCCGATGTGTGTGGCCGCCAGAAGTTTCGCCTGCTCCACCAATACGGCGCGGCGGTCGCGCTTCGGCGGCGCGTCCGCTTCGGCGCGGCAGGCGGCAATGATGTTGTAGATGTACGACTGGTGCAAATAGACCCTCCAGTCCCCGTCGCGATAGGCATTCACCAGCGCCGCGAAATTCTCCAGCGCCATGGCCGGATTCGCCGGCTGGATCACCGGCTGCGCCGCGCGGAAACCGCACGCTTCCGACAACGCCCCGGCCTGATCGCCCAACAGCTTGAAAAAGTACACCTGCCAGCCGTCGTCCACCGGCCGGTAATCGATTTCGACGTACGGCCACAGCGTGAACATTCCCCCCGGGCCGACTTCGAAAACGCCGTCCGGGGTCTCCACCCTGGCTTTTCCTTTCGCCACCAAATGCCAACAGTAATAGTCGGGAAACCAGTGGTAGTGCGAGTCGCCGAGGCCGTGAATGATGCCGACGTAATACGCCCATACACCGGTCCCCGGCGGCTGCGCTTCCCCCGCCATGTAAAATTCGACGTCTTCCGGCAAATTCATCGCAACCTCCGTATTATCCCGCGTGACGCTTCCGCCTGACGATTTCTTCGCGCAGCTTCCGGTCCAGCAGATGAAAGAAGCTGGAAAAACCGCCGACGCGCACGATGACCGGCGGATAATTCTCCGGATGCTCCAACGCCAACTCCAACTGCTTCGCGTCGCTCATATTGCCCTGGAAGATCATGCCGCCGGCGGCGAAAAACCGCGTCAGGACAGCCTCCAGCAGCTGCGGCGTCGCCCACTCCGCGTCAAAGTCCCACATCGTCGTCGCCCCCCCGGTCACCGGATTCAGGTCGAGCGACAGACAGGAGTTCATCGCAGTGGTGAAATCGCTCCGGTGCAGCGCGATCGGAGCCGGCGTCATCCCGTGCCCGATGTATTCGCCGGCATGCGCACCGTCCGCCCGCGCTTTCAGCTCCCCGCTGGCGCCCGGCGTCCAGGTAAAATTGAAGATCATCGGCCGCAGACAGCCGCCGAAGCGTGTCTTCGTCGCCACTGCCGTGCGGCAGATCAACTCCATCACCCGGTCGCACATGGCATCGGCCTCCGGATCGCCGCAGCCGAATTTCGGCACCGCCCGAAGCTTGGCCATCATCGCCGGAGCGTGTTTGAAGTCGTCCTCCAACGCCGCCAGCAGCTCCGCCATGGAGAACGGGGGTTCCGGAGCAAAGAGCGTTTTCTGCAACGCATAAAACTGATCGGCCACCGTTGAGACACCCAGCAGCGCCACGCCGTAATCGTCGTAACGCGCCCCTCCGGCCTGCTGGTCGCGCCCGCGCTCCAGACAATCGTCCACCAGCGTCGAAAGCAGCGGCGTCGGACGCCAGCGCGCCATCTCTTCGGAGGTAATCACGCCGAGCCGGGCGATGAAGAGGAACTCTTCGACGATCGCGGCGGTGAAGCGCTCCCACAATTCTTCGAAGCCCGCCGCCGCCGGCGCCGCATGCAAAGCCAGCTCGAAACACTTGGCGACATTGCTGCAAGCCATCAGATTCATATCGCTGTTGCGCCCGGCCGGCGACAGCTCCATGCAGCCTCCGGCCATATAATCCACCGCGTCGGCAAAGGGAATCGCCCCTGCGGTCATTGCCGCCAGGGTGGCGGTTTCCCCATAGATCTGCGCCCGGTTGGTGCCGTCGAGCAGATATTCGACGCAAAGCTTGCGGTAGGACGCCGGATCGTCGTCGCGCCAGCGCGGGTAGATCATCGGATGGGTCTGTAACCGTCCGATGTAGACTTCGAGCAGAAGCTCCGACAATGGATTGACCGTGTTGCTGCCGTCCGGCGCGGAGCCGCCGACCATGACCGCCTCCACCCAGCCGTCGATGGGCCGCAGCCGCTCCTCGCAGCGGTCGTACCACTCCGCGATCAGCCGCCGCGCCTCCGGCAAAGTCAATTTGCCGCTTGCAAGGTCCTTTTTCAGATACGGCCAGAGGTGAAAATCGACCCGCCCGGGTCCGTTGCCGCCGAAGGCGTTTTCAAACATGACGGCGAGATGCTGGAAGTGAAAGCTCTGCAGCGCTTCATGAAAACTCTCCGCCGGGCGGCGCGGCACCTTGCGGCAGATTTCCGCCAAGAGGCGCAGCCGCTTTTTTTCAACCTCGGACACGGCGGCGGCCAGGGCGTTTTCGAGCGCCGCGACATGGGCGTCGTTCCACGCCAGAACCGCCTCCCAGGCGAAGATGGCCTGGTCGAAAAAGAGCTTCGCTTCGGCGTCGGCGGCAGCGGCCGAACGCCGCCGCAGATCCGCGAGAATGGCGTCGACACCGTCGGCGAGAACGCGTTCCCAATGCCACCCGATATGGCCGGGGGCGCCGTAGCCGTGATTCGGCACGCGCTTCGCCGTTTCCCGGCTCCAGCGCCAGCGTTCGTCTTCGGCGCCCGGGGGCAGCGGCGCCGGCTCGTCGCACTGCCAGAGGATGCCGGTCAGCAATTCATGGGCGCAGAGGATGACCGCCTCGGCTTTGAGCGCCGCGCTCATGGCGCGCACATGGCGCTCGGAATAGGGCATCGCCTCCGGCAACGCCGCCAGAGCGCGATTGAAATTCAGCACCCGGCGCGCGGGGCCGGCCTGGTCGCGCTTTTCCTTCAGCGAAGCGGCGAAGAGTTCGTAATCGGCTCCGGCATCGCGCCAGCCCATATCGATTCTGCGTTCCGTCATAATCCGGTCCCCCCGTGTTAAAGGTTTTCACTATAACATACCCCGCATCGGGGCGCAAACAAACTCCGTCCGGATGAATTTTGTTCAAGATTCAGTGGTAATTTCGTTCAGCCGACCGCATGATGCCATCGGGAAGCGGATGGCACGGCATGGTAGATTCGTGAGCCGCGAGGGATAACGTTTTCGCCGCACCCTTTCGCTTGGGACGGTGCGCTTCCCTTTGTCGTTTTCATGGCTTTTTTCACACTTTTTTCACTTTGCCTATTGACAAATGACATAAAGTGACATATAATGATACATGTGACAACATGGACCGGTGATGGGAAAGAGCAGGCATGAAGACGGCAAGGTTACAATATATCGACATTGCGGACAAGCTTCGCAACTCCATTCTGGCGGGCGAGTTGAAGCCCGGAGAACGTTTGTGCTCGATTCGGAATTTGGCACAGACGTACCAGGTGGGGCGGCAGGTGGTGCTTTCCGCGTTCAATTTATTGAGCGATGAGAATTATCTGGTATGCATACAGGGCAGCGGGACGATGGTGAATCCGGATTTGGCGACGGATGCGCCGGTCAAGCATTTCGGATTGTATTTGCATGACTCTTTCCTGGGGGGATTCAATACGGATTTATTTGAAAGCTGCTGCTGCCGCGCCAATCAGCTGGGACATGATCTGGTATTGGCGTCGGCCGCGCACCCGGTCGATGTGGTGCAATGGAGCAGGAATCTCGACGGTGTGCTGATGAGCGGATTTGTCAATGATGAATTGCTCCGGGCGTTGCGCAAGGTCAACAAGCCGACCGTGGTGGTCGGCAACTATTACCTGACGGAGCCCACCGCCCGTCTGGAAGTCAAGACCGAGGAGAAGTTGTGGCCGCTTCTGGATGCGGCGCTGCAGCGGGTCGACAACATGCGCATCGGCGCCTTGATCGGCACGCGGGGCAGCCGTACTTTCCTGGAGTTCATGGACTGCATCGCCGCCTGGTGCGATCGCAATCGGCAGCGCTTTTATCCGGAACTGATTTTGTGCTGCGATGAAAGCGACGGCTATGAGGGCAGCGGGAAAATCATGAGCGCGCCGCCGGAAACGCGCTGTAATGTACTGTATACCACCTCGGGCACGTATCAGGGCTTTGCGTCCTATGTGTTCGATCACGGCATCGCGCCGGCGGCCTGTCCGGTGGTGGTGGTTCAGACCAGGAACATCGAGAAGTTGTCTTTTCGCAGCTTGCCGTTGATCGTCATGCAGGATGAGGTGAGTTATGGCAAAGAAGCGATTGATTTGCTGCTGGAGGAAATGAACGAAATATCAACCGGAAAAGTCGTAACGGTGACATCGGGTCAAAAAGAGATAATCAATCTGTTGTAAAAAGTCTATGATGATATCTGTTGTCGAAACAAACAAAAACAATACCGGAGAAAGGAAATTCGTTATGAAAAAATTCACACTTATCGAACTATTGGTCGTGATTGCCATTATTGCCATTCTCGCCAGTATGCTGTTGCCGGCTTTGAGTAAAGCCCGCGCCGCCGCGCAGACGATCTCCTGCGTCAACAACCAAAAGCAAATCGGCCTGGCATTCGTCATGTATGCCAATGATTACAATGACTTCATGGTTCCGTACAACTATATCGCCGCCAACGGGAGCACATACGGGTATCCGACTTATATTCATACCTATATCCAGGGGGAAGATCCGGCGATGTATTACACCAGCGATCCGATTGCCAAAAGTTCGATCTGGTGGTGTCCGATGCATTTGGGAATGGAACCCAATCAATACATTCGCGCCGACCGTTATCTGCAAAACGTCTCCTATGGGTACAATGAGAGATTTTCGTATAGTCCGGTGTTGATCTCCCAAATCAAATCCCCGAGCCAGATGCTGGTCACCACGGAAATATCCATGGACAGTTTGACCTCCGGGTATTATGCCCAGGGCATATGGTGGAATCTGGTGGGGCGTCACGGCGGCGGAACACCGTCCCGAAGCGAAGGCACCGCGACAACGGCATTCGGTGACGGAAGTTCCCGCTCCATGCCGACGAAAGCCGGCAACTACGGTACGGGAGCGGCGCCCTACTGGCAGGATGACTTGCCGTGGGACTGGGACTTGAATGGGATATAGGCCGTGTCAACCTTGATTATGCGGTAAAAATGGCTTGCTTGATTCAACCGCCGGTGCGGGACCTCGTTCGCTCCGTGTGTAGATTGAATTGTCGCTCACGCTTCCAATTCAATCTACACCATCGCTGCCTCGGGCGGCTTCCGCTCGCCAGTTGGCTCGCTTGCTGTACGTTTCGCCTCTTTCGGGCGCCTGCGGCGCCATCGGCGACCAGCGCTGTTCGCGCGCTGGACCGCTCGTTACGCCCGCTTCGCGGACTTACTCTTCGCCCGAGAGGGACAAGCCCTCTCGTGTTCGGCTTCGCCCTCGACTCCGTATGACGGAGGGCAGACCGCCGCTTCGCGGCTCTATTTATTTTTATTGATACGTTGCCGAACAAATTACGTTGACATGACACGAATTCAGGGAGGTTGAAATGCCGAAATTGGCGATATTTTTTCTGATGTTCCTAACCGTGATGCCCCTTTGGGGAGCGCCGTTGTGGAGTCAGTTGCAAAGTGAGTGGCGCATCTGTATTCCGGCTAACGCCGATGCAGTGGAGGTGTATGCCGCCGAAGAATTGGCGAAGTACCTGCAACTGGCCTCCCAGTGCCGATTTCCCATAATCCGCAGCGATGAAGCGCCAACCGCAAATGCGATCATCATCGGGACGCCGGCGACCATGCCGAATATCCATGCCAATCGCACCGCGCTCGGACTCGCCGACGGCGGCGACCAGAGGATTGCCGTCCAGACCCTGAATGACAATCTCTATCTCGCCGGCAACGGCCGACACGGGGTATTGCCGGCGGTCTACACGTTTTTGCACGAGGTGCTCGGCGTCCGGTGGTTTTGGCCGGCATCCGAACCCGATGGCGAATTTGTCCCGGCGCGGGAATTTCTGGCGCTGCCGTCGCTGGCGATACATTACGAACCGCCGATCCGGTACCGGGGTTATCACTTCATCAACGGCACCAATCCGGAGTTGGAACAATGGCTGGCGCGGAATTGCGGCAACATGATTCGTGATGGCCGCTCCGGCGGCGCGGAGCGGATCGATCAACGCTATTCCTATGGCTTCTACAATCACTTTTCCGGACATAACATTGACCCCGGCTATCTGATGGAGGATGTCGAAGCATATTACAGCGAACATCCATCGTGGTTTGCCTGGGCCAACGGCCGGCGGGTGAAGACGCAATTCTGCTGGAACAACCCGGAAGTCGACGCCTTTCTGGTTTCCCGGATCGGCGAACTGGTCGACGCCACCCCCAGGCTGGACATGATGGGGTTTTACCCCACCGACGATCAGGATTACTGTACTTGCGCCGACTGTATGGCCAATGACACCGCCACCAACTGGTTCCAGCTGCTGCGGCGGCTGATTCCGGAGCTGCGGAAAAAATATCCGGATCTGCAGTTCACCACCATTGCCTATCAGGGATATATGGATTTCCCCAAGTGTCCGGTCTCCGAATATGAATTTGTCGAATTCGCCCCCTATGGGCGTTGTTTCATCCATAAAATGCAGGATGACTGCCACGTCAATGCCAATATACGCAAAGTCTGGGACACCTGGCTGGATTCCGGCGTCCCCACCGGGGTTTACGGTTATGAATTCGACGTGTTCACGCCGATTATGACGATTCCGTTTTACAGCTGGCTGGGCGAACAGGCGCAATTTTTTCAGCGGCGCGGCGTGATCGCCCATCTGCCGGAAATTCACGGAACCTGGGGCGGAAAAGACGGCCATCAACGTATTGCGATGCGGTTGGCATTTTATCTTTGCACCCGCCTGATGTGGCAGCCGGACGCCGACGTGAATACGCTTATCCGCGAATTCTGCGCCTATGTTTATCCCGCCGGCCAGGAGGAAATGTTCGCTTATCACACGGCGCTGGATCGTTTTTGGAGTGGCCAGCAAAGGCACTTGACCAGCTATTTCAACGCTCCGATTTACACCGTGGAGGAATTCTTTCAGAATAACCGCATCGATGATCTGATGAACTTGCTCCGGCAGGCTTCCGCCAAGTGCGCCGCCAATCCCGATGAAGCCGGGCGGATGCGCGAACAAAATGCAATTGATTTCGAGAACGCGGCGCTTTCCGGCTGGATTCGTTACTACTGGATGATCGGCGATGATATACTCAATGTCCCCGCGCAGGAAGCGTTGGAGCTGCATGTCGGTTCGGCCCGGCTGGAATGTGTGTGGCAGCCCGATGGCCTGACCTTTCGGATTTTGGATTCGGACGCCGATGCCGTTGACGGCGAAGCGATGGCGCCGGACGGGACACGGCAGACGGTGGCGTGTCCGTTGACCGGCGGCAAAGGGGAATTGCGCTTCCCCGGCGAATTCGATCCTGCGACAACGCTGCAGCTGAAGTTGAGGCTGCTGAAGAATGGTGAAGTTTCGGCAACACGCGGAGTGGACGCCCCATGGGTGGCGCTGATGAGCCGTTGGCCCGACACCGCCAAATCGGTGGCGGTGAGTGCGCCGGATTCCCCGATGGCGCTGGGCAATGTGCCGAAGCTGCGCACATCTCTATTGGCGGCCGGCTGGCAGGCTGCGGTTTGCGGTGATGCGGAGAAATTTGCCGCGCTGAATCTCAATGATTTTGACGTGGTGGGAATTCGGGTCAGCGGGAATCGTTTGCCGGAGGCGTTCTATCGTCGCAACGTGGTTGATTTCGCCCGCAACGGCGGTCTGGTGATCCTGAGTGCCGATACCGATATTGACTTCGAACAATTGTTGGGAATTCCCGGCAGCCGTCTGCGGTGGACCGGCCGGCAGCAGTTTGAATGGCGATTGCGCAAAACGCAATGGTTGAAAGCCGGAGCGTGGCTTACGGCTCCCGATGATTTGAAAACGGCCTTGGATACCTATTGCACGCCGGAATACGGTTATGAAATTCCGGCGGACAGCCCGTGGGAAGAGTGGGGCAGAATGCGGAAAGCGGATGGCTCCATGGCGTCCTATCTGTTGCGGATGCCGGTCGGCGACGGCGAAATTTTTCTGCTCAGCGGTCCATTGGGATTGGATAACGACGGCGCCTGGATGATTACCGGCAGCTCCCATCATGACTCCGTGACGGCGTTATTGAACAACTTATACCACAACCGCTGATCAAGCGGCAAGACCGGAACTACAACATTGACAGTGTCCTATTTGCAAAATATTTTGCGAATAGGGCACCGTTCTTGCAATATTCTGCCACATGCTTCCGTAGTCCAATCACTACTTCCCGAAAACTTTTCGGAATTTTTGCATCAGGGTATTGACTTTTTGTATTAAATATGGTATAATAGATACAGGCAAAATACCAAACACAATACCAAACCATGAATATCGTATCCGATACAACCAAAAGCGGACAGTTGCGCAACCGGATCATTCAGTCCATTGCCGACGGTTATTTCCCGGTGGGCAGCCGCCTGCCTTCCGAGCGCGCGCTCGAGGAACACTTCGGAGTTTCCCGGGTTTCGGTACGCAAGGCTCTGAACGAACTGCAGAGCATGGGTTATCTGGCGCGGGAAAGCGGCTGCCGCCCGGTGATCGTCTCGGCGTCGGGCAACATGCCGGCGGTACAAGGTGACATGGCTTTCGTCACCAACCTCAACCGCGACATTCTTTTCGACGTTTACCGCAGCTGCTACGAAGAGATTCTCCAGGAGTGCAACCGCCTGGGCATCCGCCTCACCTACATCGACATCTCCCAACCGCTGCCGGCTTATCTCGGCAACATGGTGTTCCAGGCGATCTTCGTCGCCGGCGATTTCGGCATCGAAGGCTTGAGCAACGAACTCAAGGGGCTCGACCGGCTGAAAACCGCCGCCACCCGGGTGATCCTGCTCGACGACCAGCAGGAATCCAGCGGTTTCTCGATGATCGCCACCGACAACATCCAGGGCGGCGAACTGGCCGCGCGCAGTTTGCTCGAGCGCGGCTGCCGCAACCTGATGCTGGTCGGGCGGCGGGCCGGTTATCATTACGTGCCTTTCGTCGACCGGCGCAGCGGCTTCATCAACGAACTTCACAAAAACGGAATTTCCTGCCATGTTTTCGACGTCGCCCTCCGGGACGGGCAGCTGGTACTGGATCCGTTCCGGGAATATCTCGCGCGCCACCCGGAAATCGACGGCGTATTCACCATCAGCGACGCGCTCGGGCTGGAAGTCATCCATCTGTTCAACGAACTCGGCCGCAAAATACCCGACGAAGTTCAAGTCGTCGGCTTCGACGGCCTGAGCTCCGGCGAACTCACCCGGCCCCGTCTCTCGTCCATCGCCCAGCCGGTCCGCGAAATCGCCGTCATGGCGGTCCGCCGCGCCCTGGAGCCGGACAATATTACAGCCAAACAAAGCATTCCGTGTTTTTTAATCCATAGAGATTCAACCAGACAATAAGGAGGCCCCCGAGATGACGAAGAAGGACGTAAAATTTTTTACACTTATCGAGCTGTTGGTCGTGATTGCCATCATTGCAATTCTCGCCAGCATGCTGCTGCCGGCCCTGTCCAAGGCGCGCAAGGCCGCCCAGGCGACCAAGTGCACCGGCAACCTCAAGCAGCTGGGGCTGGGGTATTTCATGTATGCCCAGGACAACAACGAGAAGTGGCCGGACGATACCGCCGCTCCGTACCAGGGCTGGGCCATCGCCGGCTGGCGCATCTGGCACACCGCGCTCTACAAGCATGACTACATCCGCGCCGACAAGGTCTTCATGTGCCCGCTCGAAAACGACCCGGGTGCCACCTGCGGCCTGAAGCAATTCGACGGCGGCGCCGACACCAACTACCTGACTGCCGGCGGCGACGTCATCGGCGATCTGAGCCCGTACGGGATCACCGGCAGCTGGAGCGCCCAGTACGACAAAGGCTCCACGATGGATCCCCGCCTGACGCTGGTCTGCGACTATCGCGTGGAAAGCCACGGCGGCAGTCCCTACGGCCTGAATATAGTCTTCGCCGACGGCCACGTCAGCTTCAATAAGCGGAAGAGCGACAACACCATCAGTTACCTCGCCGAATAAACCGCCTTCGTTTCACCGCCTCAAAGAATCCGCAACAGCGCCGGAACCGGCATACCGGTTCCCGCGTCCGCGGGCGGATTGTACTTCATTGCATAAGGAAGATACCGCTATGTTTCGCTGGTTGTCCCTCGTCATCGCCACCACCATCGCCGCCGTTTGCCCGGTGCTTCACGCCGAGGAGAAGCAGGGCGGAGCCGTCCCGGATTGGACCTGGAGCCACAACGTCGCCGAAAGCGCCGCCGACATGCAGTTCCCGGCCTGGATCTGGGTTCACTCCGACGGCGAACGCGCGTTGGACATGCGTTATTTCAGCAAGACCGTCACCGTGCCGCAGGACGCGATAGTCGAACGCGCCTGGCTGCGCATTTCGGTCGACAATGCCTACCATCTGTATGTCAACGGCCAATATGTCGGCAGTGACGAATGGTGGCAAAGCGTCGAATATTGGGATGTCACCGGCCTGATCCGCCCCGGCGACAACACCATATCGTTGAAGGCATGGGACTTCGGCGGCGCGGCCGGCGTCTATCTTTTCGGCGGGATCGTCACCGCCGACGGCGCCGTGATTCCGCTCAAAACCGACGACAGCTGGCGCTGCACCCTCGATCCCGACGACGACTGGCTGACCACCTCCAGCGGCCGGAACAGCGTCAACGCCCGGATCGTCCAGGAGGGCGTGGCCCCCGACACCACCGTCATCGACTGGAGCCGCGACCATGTGGAAAACATCGCCGCGCTGCTGCGGCTCCACCTGGACCAGCCGGTCCGGAGCCTGCTGCCGATACCGCAGCAGCTGCGTGACCTCAACCTGAGCGCGCCGCTGCCGTATGCCGTCGCCATCACCGCTTCCGCCCCCGAAAGCAAATTCGCCGCCGCCGAACTCCTCGGCGTCCTGGCCGAACTCGATTCCGGCTTCCACGCCGGTCCCGGCGGCATCGCGATCGAATTCGTCACCACGGCATTGCCCGACCAGGCCTACCGCATCCAGCCCTCTTTCGACGGCGCCACGTGGCGCATCGAAGCCGGGAGCAAAGCCGGTTTCATCTACGCCACCTGGACGTTTCTGCAGATGGTCTACCGTGAAAACGGCCAATACTTCATCCGCGCCGCCGCCATCGACGACTATCCCGATGTGCTGTTGCGCGGCATCGTCGACGGCCAGTTGACGCCCGACATGTTCGATTGGATGAGTTTTTACAAGATCAATGCCGTCAAACTGTACATGAACTACGCCATCAAACCCGATCCGGTGCTGGCGAAGCTGCGTGAATACGCCGAAAACCGCGGCATTCACGTCATTCCGTCGCTGCATCCGCCGACTTTGTTCCGTTTCCAGCCCGGTTCCGACGACATGCGCCACCTGATGACCCGGATCGGCGAAATCCGCGATCTCGGCTTCCGGGAGATCTGCATTCTCCAGGACGATTACCCCAACGAAACCGCCGGCAAGGACGTCGAGACCTACGGCCCCGGTATCGAGGGCCTGATCCATGCCCAGTCGTACATGATGAAAGAAATCCACCGGGAATACAGCAAGGACTTCGACCGGATCATCTTCATGCCGCGGGTCTACTTCGATCCGACGGTGCTGGGGCTGCCGCCGGCCACCGAAGCCGCGCCGGGGCATCTCTATTACCGCGAAAAGCTCGGCGACATTTCGATGTTTCCCGCGGACATCGAGGGTTACACCACCCGCGCCAATCCGGATTACACCGCCAAACTGCGCCAGATCACCAAACGCAAAAGCCATGTGTTCCAGAACTACAACGAAGCCGCGCTGGCCGCGTTCCACGTCCACTTCGAACCCTATCCGGTGGTGGACCGCCGCATGCTCGACGACATCTCCGGGCTCTGGCTCAACGGCGCCGACACCCCGATGCCGTTCAGCTACTGGCACGTCAACTATCTCACCTTCGCCGAAAATACCTGGAATATCGCCAAGCCGATCGGTCTCGCCCCGGCTTTCGCCGAAAAATACGGCCGGGAATACGCGCCGATGCTGTGCCGCTACGCCGAACTGATGGGCGGGCACGCCGCCATCACCGGCACCATGGAGGAGTTCTGGTGGCTGCCGCCGGAATTCGCGACCCGGACGCTGATGAAGGAGATCAACCTCGCCAGTCCGGACGAGAACGACCTCAAACGCTTCGCCCTGAAAGCCGGAATGTGCCGCGACGCCTCGCAGCTGATCATGGCCTCCACGCTACCCGACGCGGCAAAGAAAGAGCTCGCCGGCACCGCGCTGCGGCTGGCCCACATGTACGAAATCAAAATCGCCGTGGAAAAGGTCCGCGACCTGGTTTCACAGATGGAGAGCCTGCCGATGGAGCGCCGCGCCGCGTTGGCCGCCCGGGCCGAAGCGCTCATCGCCGAAGCGCTGCCCAAGGCGCGGACCTCGCAGGAGATCATCCGTTCGATGCGTTTGTTTTACACCGCGATCGTCCCCGATTACTCCAACGCCGGTCAACTCAAATCGCTGGCCGATGAGGTAAAGTCGGCGTTGAACAACGTTAATTGCGTCCTCAACGGCAGCTTCGAAATCATGCAGTTCGACCCCAAGGGCAACATCACCGAGCTGCCCGGCTGGCGCGTCCAGCCGGTCAAGGACGGCATGGTGCAAAAGGGCGACGTCACCGCCGCCTCGGGCAAGCGCTGCCTCGCGCTGCGCTCCAACAACGCCGGCGACACCGACTCCTCCGGGCGCATCGTCAGCGACGCCTTCGTCGCGACCGGCAATTCGCTGGAGTGGGCGCACGCCACCCAGAACGCCGGCAAAACCGCGGTGACCGTGCGCATCCTCGACGCCCAACGCGGCGAACTCGTCCGGCAGGAGTTCCTCCCCTCGGGCAGCGCCTTCGAGATGGCGCGTATGGATATTTCGGCATTCAACGGTCAGACCATCCGGCTGGAATTTTCCGGCGCCACCCGCGACCAGGGTTTGGGCTGGCTGACCTGGATCGACGGCGTCGCGATACGGTAAGGGAAGAAAAAAATGCTCAATCTGCAACACTGTCAACTCACCGGAACGCCGGTCGCGTGGAACGCCGGTGCCCGGTTGGACCATCTCGACGGCGCCCTGGCCGGTGAATTCGCCACCCTCCCCGACGCCGGCGGCAACTGCCGGGAAATCGCCTGCCGCGACGGTATTCCCGCCGAATTCACCTGCCCGGAGAAGCCGGAAGCCTACGCGGTCCGGATCCGGGACGGCAAGATCGAAATCTTCTCCCGGGACGTGGAGGGGCGCCGCCACGGCGTCCGCACGGTCGCGGCGCTGCTGCGACGCGGCGCGTTGCGCGAAGGCACCATCGTCGATTACCCCGAACTGGCGCTGCGCGCGGTCAAGCTCTATTTGCCGGCGGCGGAAAAGCTCGCCGAGTTCAAAGCCCTCATCGATTTCGCGGCGCAATTGAAATACAACGCCGTCATGCTGGAGCTGGGCGGCGCCATGGAATACCGGCGCCACCCGGAAATCAACGTCGGCTGGGTCGAATACTGCCGCTTCATGAACGAATACCCCGGCAAAACCCGTGACATTCAGGAGAGCGTCTCCTGGGAAAAGAACTCCATCCACTCGGAAAACGGCGGCGGCAACTGGCTGCCGCAGACGGTGATCCGGGAGCTGGCCGATTACTGCCGTGCGCGCGGCATGGCGGTGATCCCGGAGGTGCCGTCGCTGTCGCACTGCGACTATCTGTTGACCGCCCATCCCGAGCTGGCGGAGCGCGCCGACGACCCCTGGCCCGACACCTGCTGCCCGTCGAATCCGGCGACCCATAAGCTGCTCTTCGACGTCCTCGACGAGGTGATCGAACTCTTTCAGCCCGAAGTCATCAACGTCGGCCACGACGAATTCTACACCATGAGCCGTTGTCCGCGCTGCCGCGGCAAATCGGCCATGCTGCTCTATGCCGGGGACATCGAAGCCATCCGCCGCCGTCTCGCCGAACGCGGGATACGGACCATGATTTGGGGCGAAAAGCTGCTCAACGCCTACTTCAAGGACGGTACCCCCATCGGCGGCTCGCGCAAAGAGCCGGACCGTCCCGGCGCCACCGTCTCCGAATGCCAGGAGGCGATCTACCCCGCCATCGACCTGGTGGACCGCTCGGTCGAAATCCTGCACTGGTACTGGAGCATTGACCGCGACCTCGAGCAGGCCTACTTCAAACGCGGCCTCCGGGTCGTGTTCGGCAACTTTTCCGGCCCGGCAATCGTCGACTGGAAGCGGCGGCACCAGAGCGTCGACGGCCTGGTCATCTCCAACTGGGGGACCGCCGACCGGGTGACGCTGCAGCGCAACGGCATCTTTTTCGAACTGATGTACGCGAGTGCTCTGGCGTGGAACGCCCGGCTCGACTCCGGCGACTACCCGGAGATCCGGAACTGGACGCTGCGCGAACTTTACGCCATGGAGTGCGCCGCCATACCGGAGACACACCGGCTGGAAATCCTCCATTCGACCGATTTTTACAAGCCGTTCCATTACTTTTTCGACGGTCATTACTACAGCGACGCCGAATTCCTGCTCGGGCGCTACCGCATCGTCTTCGACGACGGCAGCACGTTCATGGTCCCGGTCGCCTACGGCGGCAATATCGGCAATGACCGGTTGTCGCCGGAGCGCCGGATCGACGCCCGGTCCGACTGCTACGAATTCGACCGCCATTTCGCCGGCGTGTCCGGGGCGGCGCTTCCGGAGTTCGGGGAGAAGACCCGGTTCCGCCACACCGTCGCACTGCCCCGCGAACGCGGTGCCATCCAGAGTGTCTCGTTCGAGCCGGAGCCGCTGCTGGGGCCGGCCACGGTGGAGTTCAGCCTTTCATGAACACGACCGCGCGTTTCATTTCCGCCATGCCGTCCGCGGCCCGCACCATCTGGCTCGCGCAAAGCGTGCCGAACCAGGTAGTCGCGTTCCGCAGTGAATTCGACCTCGCGGAGGCGGTCGCGGCGCCCTTCGTTCTGATCGCGGCCGGCAGCGACTTCATCCTGTGGTGCAACGGCGTCGAAGCCGGACGCGGCCAATATCCCGACTTCCCGGACAACAAGAGCTTCAGCCGCATCGCCCTGCCGCGCCTCGGCCCCGGACGCAACCTGCTGGCGGTGCTCGCGTACCACACCGGGGACGATTTTTTCACCCACATGAATACCCCGGCCGGAATCGTGGCGGCGGTGTGTTCCGGAGACGAAATTCTGGCCGTCACCGGCACCGGCTGGCGGGCGGCCGAACACACCGGATGGCGCGCAGGGCTGATGCCGCGCCGTTCGCTGCAGTCGTGCTTCACCAGCGAATTCGACGCCCGCCGCTTCCCCGGAAGCTGGCACCTCCCCGGATTCGACGCGTCACAGTGGCCCTTCGCGGTCGCCCACGATTCCTGGACATGCCGCGGCGAGCGCCCGGTACCCAGCTGCCGGGTCGGCCGTTTCGTCCCGGGCATCCCGGTTCGGCGCAGCCGGTTCCGGCTGCCCGCCCTCCCCGATCCGCAGCGCACGCCGGCCGAAGAAATGAGTCTCGCACAATACGATCCGCAAGAGGCGACCGACGGCGTCGCCGTGATCTTCGACCTGAAGCACGAGCAGGCGGGTTTCATCCGTTTCGAGGTGACCGCTCCGGCGGGTACGGTGATCGACTACGCCCACGGCGAACACCTCGACGACGGCATGGTCCGCCTGTACATCAATGGGCGCAACTTCGCCGACCGCTATTTCTGCCAGGAGGGTCTCAACCGTCACGAACTGGTCTTTCACCGGGTCGGAGCGCGTTATCTGCAACTGAATATTCACACCGAGCATCCGGAGGCGGTGACAGTGCACGCCGCCGGCATCGCGCCGTGGATCTACCCATTCCCGAAAACGGCGGAATTCGCCAGTGACGACCCGTCGGGGCGGCCGATGCGCGAGGTGTCGCAACGCACCATGGAGTTGTGTTTGCACGAACACTACGAGGATTGTCCGTGGCGCGAGCAATCGCTTTTCGCCTACGACGCCAGAAACCAGGCGCTGTTCGGGTATCACCTGTGGGGCAACTACGAATACGCCCGCTCCAACTTCGCGCTCTTCGCCGAAAGCTTCCGTTACCGGAGCGACCACTGGATGATGATGTGCGCGCCGATGACCTTCCCCCGGACCATTCCGGTCTTTTCCTTCGTCTGGGCGGCGGCGGCCTGGGAAAACTACCTTTATTCCGGCGACCGGTCGCTCTTCGAATGCCATGCGCCGATGCTGGAAACATTGATTGCGGCCGCGATCCAGCGTTACGATCCGGCGACCGGACTCTTTCACACCGGAACAACCCCGGAGCAATGGAACTTCTACGAAGCCAGCCCGGGACTGGATCAATACGGCTGCGGCGGCGACGAATTTCACGCCGGTTACAACCTCTACTTCATCGAACTTCTGGAGTGCTGCGGCAAACTCTTTTCCGGACGCGTGGCCGACGGCTGTCTCCGGCAGGCCGGCGAGCTGCGCCGCGCCGTGAACACGGCCTTCTGGGACCCGGAGCGCCGCGCCTACGCCGCCCGGAGCGTCGCCGGACGACGGAGCGGAGAATTTCATGAGCACATCCAGTTCCTGGCATTCCACACCGGCACCGCCGCCGGGGAGCGCGCATCGCAGCTCCTGGAAACCCTGCGGCACGGTGGACTGCATCCGGTGACGCTGAGCGTACTGCCCTACATGCTGCGCGGCCTGATGCCGCTGTCACCGGAAGCGCGGTGCTACGCCGCGGAGAAACTCCATGCCACCTATGCGGCGATGCTGGCGCAGGGCGCCGATACCTGGTGGGAATCGGAACTGGGAGCAAAGGACTGCGCCGGCGCCGGTTCGCTGTGCCACGCCTGGAGCTGCCTGCCGGTCTACTACCAATCGGCAATCCAGCTCGGAGTCACGCCGCTGGAGCCGGGTTTCCGGCGCTTCGAAGTCCGTCCCTACGCCGATGCCCGGACCGGCCGCGCCGCCGGCACGGTGCCGACGCCCCATGGCGAAATCCAGGTTTCGTGGCGCCGCGAAAACGCCGGACTGTCCCTCGAAGTCTCGCATCCGGCCGGACTGGCGTGCACGGTCGCCGCCTATGCGGAGTGTCCGGTCCTCCGCAGCGAAGTCACCGTCCGCGGCGGCGCCGCCGTTCTTCAACCCGCAGAAAATTTTTCCTCCAAGTAACGCGTTCCCGGAACCAGCCTCCCTCCCCGCGCATACACAATCGTCCTGGTGATATCAATCGCTTTTGCATCGTGTTTTTTTTGAATTTTTATAGAATTAACATTGACATTAATAAAATATTACCTATAGTAAACCTTTGGAGCCGATGTTTGAATAGCTAAATTCAGGAATTATTACTATGTGCTGCTCCGGCCTAAAACTTGTGTTTTCATTGACACTGGTACTGGGCTGGAGCCTATCTTTATATGCGCTGGTGTCGCCGGAGGACGCGGCTTTTTTCGGGGAGATCACGCGTGGGCTTTCGGCATTCGATCTATCGTCGGAACAGGTGCGCGAGCTGCGCCAATTGAGCGGCGCGAAGGACGCGGAGACGGCGGCTTGTGCGGCGCGGCTGCTGTCGGTATGGTACCGGCAGGAGGGAAATTACGCCGAAGCATTGCGCCACGTGGAGAAGTAC
>JAVBQJ010000130.1:0-8846 GCA_031549115.1 Victivallaceae bacterium | reverse complement strand
GAGATGGTGTGTCAAAAGTCAAGCATTGATTTCTCCTTTTTTCAGAAAATCTGGATCAAATGGTGTGTTGTTCACGACCATGCTGCGCAAGATCAGCAATAATTTTCGCATACAGGCGCACCTGGCGGTCAATGGCTTTTTTCCTTGTTGGATCAAACGCTGGTAAAATGCATTTAATTGTGGGATTCGCGGAACCGAGCTCAACGAGTCCATATATAAAATCTTCCGCAACAGGCGAGAGCCCTTTTTGCTCAGATGACTCCTGTGCACACTGGTTCCGGACTGCTTGACCACCGGGTTCAAGCCGGACATCGCCGAAATGTCATTGCGTGTGGCATAGTCACGCAAGCTTCCCAATTCGCCCAACAATGTCGCTGCCGAAATCAGACCGATTCCCGGCGTGGTTATCAAAAGGTTGATCTCTTGCTGCAATTCTTTGTGTTCATGGATCAGTTTTTTGATTTGTTGCTCAATTCCTTCTATCGTGCGGCTGAGTTTATTCTGGAGTTCTGTATCCATCTTCTTCATCATAGGATCGCACAACGACTCGTGCCGATTGCTCAAGTTGCTCCGCAAACTGGTATACGAATCCCGCAACCGGCACATTTCACTCAGCCTGGCATAAATCAAAGCCGGTTTTTCGTGGGGCAATGGATGCCGTTCTGTTCCGAATCGGGCCAGTAAGCGCGCATCCATTCTGTCTGTCGCGTTCTTCAAAGACAGGCTTTTGCGATAAGCATTGGAGACATTCCCATTGATCAGCGCCGGCTGCAGGGAAGAACGTTGCGCAGTAAGGTAACCCTCCAAAGACCTGGAATAAACTCCCGTCACCTCCATGACTGCTCGGACTTGCGGTGCTTCCGCAAGACCGGAAAGATTTTTATCAACCCAGTGCAATAAACGAATTACTCCTTGTTTGCTATTGGGAAAATCGCAAACAGGAAAACCTTCCGAAGCCACAGGAACCTCCGGCAATAGATCGAGTGCCGCGGAACAGCTCTTCTTGCCGACATCGATTCCCAACCAAATCGTTTTTTGTTCTGGCATTTGACTTTTCCTCTCGTTCAGGCTACTGTAAATGTGTGCCCATAGGTCAGTCTTGCAAAATGCGGACTTCAAAATCCAAGATGGCAGTACGACCTTGGAGCACGGTAGCGATGAATCCGTTCATTCTCGTCCACGATCTTTTTTTAGGATCCGCGATCCGGTCGAACTGGATTCATCGCGATTTATTTCTCCAAATGCAAGAAATAAATCTCTTTACCGTAGCACATTCGTTTCTTACGTGCAAATCAGCGCTCCTGCTGCTGTTCTTCTTCCTTTTGCTCCGACGAACCCAACGGCCCATTCTCGCAAAAGGAGAACAGCAGGAAACTCCAGGGGATAATATACAAGCGATCCGGGTTGGGAGGGGCGGGCCCCCGCGGTTGCCGGGGCGCAATGCGGCCCCGCATCCACCGTCAACACTATCACACTCAAAGCCGTACCGGACGATCCAATACTACCGTTTTACCAATCCAATACCCATAATAGCCGTTGTCCAATTTCTTCGACGAATACATCAGCAATAATTCGTCGACATTGACCGGTTCAAATGGTGTTTTAACGTCATTTCCACCTCAAAATTCAGCACAGCATAAGCTATCACGGGGAATATCGCTTTTCAAGTTTTCAAACAAAAAATAAAGGATATCATAAATACAAAAACAGCGCGGAACAATGTATCGGGCTATCGCGCCTTCGCCTCCGTCCGGCGACGCGGTACCTCTTATCTTCGGAAAAACAACCGGCGAAATGACTCCATAACCGACCCGGAAATCACTACCATAATGGATTGATTTTTGTGCAGTCCGGCCGCTTTGTTTCCGAGCTTGCGGCCGGACTTCGAGATGAACCCAACCGCCTTTTTCCCCTCGAATTAAAAACTTTAGAAATCTCCCCGAATCTATTTGCAATTCCCGTGCCGAGATGTATATTTATTCGTAAATATATTCAATACTATTGACTCAAATGTTGACTTTGAAGTCATTATCCAATGCTTTAAGGTAATTTACGACGGAATCTTTGAACCGCATTCCGGATGGTTTTGCGATTCGCTTCCCGGTTCAATGAAGGCATTGGAAAATCATAGCCGGAACGATAGAATGAAATTTTGGTTGTTCTCTGTAGTTTTTCTCGGCATTTTTTACGTACTTCCCGCCAATGCAGCAGAAAATATTCCGGGGAGCGGAAAACGCATCCTCTGGATCAATACGTATTCGGCCGACGATCCGTGGTGCCGCGCTTTGATGAGCGGTTTTCAGGAGGAGCTGAAGCTGGCGGCGGTGACCGGGAAATATGAAATTTTCGACCTGGGTATCCGCTACCAGCTGGAGGGAGCCACCGCCGCCGCCGATTTGGAAGCTTTGGAGGAGATGCTCGCCACCAAACCGTACGATCTGGTGGTGACGACCGACAACAGCGCGGCCGGTCTCTTCCTGGACGCGAAATTGCGGAAGCCGGAAAAAACTCCGGTATTGATGATCGCCTACTCCGGCGCCGTCCCGCTAGCGCAACGGATTCCGCCCGGTTCCGGGATGACCGGCATCCAGATCAAAAAAAATCTGGAGGACGTCGTCCTGCTGGCCCGGCACCTCCTTCCGGAGCTGAAAGAGGTCACCGTAATTACGGAGGCGGTTCACGGCGACCGGGGTGTGCCGAAGATCGATCAGCGCATCCAGGACACACTGGGTGTAACAATCCAGGTGATCGGCGGCAACGAGTATTCGACGGAGGCAATGCACGAAAAAGTCGCGAATCTGCCGAAGGATTCGCTGCTGTTGTTCAACTCCTGGATGTCCGCGCAGGAGACGCTGGCGGCGCACTCCTATACGGTGCTGCCGCAGATCCGGGAGGATTTCGCGGGGTTGATTCTCGGGAAATACGATACGTATATGCGTTTCGGCTCGATGGGAGGCATCGTTCAATGCGGAGATGACGTGGGCGGCCAGGCCGGGAAAATGGCGCTCCGGCTGCTGGCCGGCAAGATGGTTCCCGTGGAGGAGTCCAAGCCGGTGGTCAGCCTCGATCAAACCGCATTGGAGGAGCTGAATATCCCGCCTTCGCGTGCGCCCGAAGATACGGTTTGGGTAAACGTACCGCCGTCGTTTTGGGAAAAATATACCGTGCATCTCGGCGCGTCGGGCGTAATTTTGATTGTTTTGCTGCTGGCCTACAGCGCGACATTGCGAATCAAGCGACAGATGCAATTGAAAAATGAGATGCTCTTTCAGCACTTGCCTTCGCGGCTGTTCGTATTCAACCGCCAGGGCAAGGTCGTTTATTCCCATCTGCCCGAACATGACGGCGACGCGATCGAAAGTGTCGAGGAGTTGCCGGAGGAGGTCGGTAAACTTTTTGCGAATGCGATCGAACGGGTTTTCCGCAACGGCAAAACCGAAGTACAGCAGTATCCACTGGACGGCCAGCACCGGCGGACCCAATTTCTCCGGCTGCCCGCCAACAACCCGTTCCATCAGGACGCGGTCATGGTCATATCTTCGGATGTCACCGAATTGTACAACGCCAATCTGGCGGCGGAACGGATCTCCGGCCGGCTGCGGCTGACTCTGGACTCCATCGGCGACGGCGTCATCACCACCGATCCCGAAGGCCGGATTACCTCACTGAATCCGGTCGCGGTCAAGCTGACCGGCTTCACCGCGGAAGAGGCGGTCGACCGGAAACATGAAGAGGTATTCCGCATTGTGCATGCGCTTGACGGCACATCGGTGATCTCGCCGGTGGCGCAGGCGATTGCGAGCGGCCGGATTATACACCTGGCCAACCACACCGTATTGATTGCCAAGGACGGAACCCGCTATCATATCAACGACAGCGCCGCTCCGATCCTGGAGGATGGCAACGTGGCCGGCGGCGTGCTGGTCTTTCGCGACGTCACCGAGGATTACAAGCAACGTACCCAGTTGCGTGTCCAGGCCAACGCGCTCTATGCGGCAATGGAAATTGCCAAACTCAACTATTTCCGCCTGAATCCCCAGGGGGCGTTAATCGCGGCTTCCTCCGATACGTTCTGGCCGGTGGACGAAAACGGCCGGCCGCGGCCGGCGAACACCTGGGCGGATCCCGAATTTGTGGAATCGCTGCAAACGCAATGGGAAGCATTGCTTGCCGGCAAGAGCGACCGCCTGTATCAGGTGTACTCCTCTTCTTTCAAAGGCGAAAAGCAGTATTTTGACTTGCGCATGGAAAAATCGTTCAACGATATCACCGGCGAAACGGAACTTTGCGGTGTGATTCAGGATATAACCGAAGCGCGCAAGAACGAAATGCTTTACCTGGACAATCTGAATTTGTTCCAGACGGTGGTCGAGCATGTGCCCGGTTTTCTGTTCGTGAAGGATGTCGACAATGAGTTTCGCTTCCTTGTGTGCAACGGCCGGTTCGAAGAGCTGATGGGCCACACCAGCGCCGAGCTGATCGGCCACCGGGACCGGGACTTTTTCGTCGACGAAAACGGCCTGTGCAAAATCGAAGAGGACGACAAGAAATTGGTGGCCGAGGGGAAAACAATTGACGTCTGGGAGTCCTTCACCAACCCCACCGGCCGCTTTTTCGCCATGCGCACGGTCAAGCAGCTGCTGCACCGATCGGACGGCTCCCGCCTGCTGCTGGGCATGGGCGTCGACCTGACCCGCGAATATCAGCTTGAGCAAACGCAGGCGGAAACCATCAAAATGCTCAACGAACATATCACCTGCGAACGCATTCTCTACCAGTCGCTGTCGGGAATCACGCTGGCGGAAAGCTTCGATGGCGCCATCAATGAAATGCTGAAGCTTATCGGTGAAAGTCTCGACGCCGACCGCTGTTATGTCTTCCGGTACACTGACGACCAGTACATGACGTCGTGCAATACGCACGAATGGAGCCGGGCCAGGGAATATTCCCTCTTCGACCGCATGCAGAATGTCGATATGGGCGCCTATCCGGAGTTCAACAAGCTGATGTTCAACCACCAGCCTCTGGCTCTCGAGGATACGACCCAGCCGCCGCCGGAATTCGGCGGTGAATTCGAGACACTGCGAAAGCTGAACGTGAAATCCATTCTCGGCAGCGGTCTTTGGATCGACAATAAGCTCTATGGCTTTGTCGGTATGGATTTTGACCGTCAGACCAAGAAATTCACCGAATGCGACATTCACACCGCCATCGGCATCAGCAGCCTGTTTCAGCTGGCGTACGAGCGGGCCCGGCAACGGAAGCTGCTGGAAGACAGCCTCGATGAACAGAAGCGCCAGAAACACGAATTGGAAATTTCCATGGAAAAGGTACTGGCGGCCGACCGCGCCAAAAGTTATTTCCTGGCCACCGTCAGCCATGAACTGCGTACCCCGCTGAACGCCATCATCGGATTCAGCGAGCTGATGCTGCACGATCATCTCGATCGCGCTCTTCAGGAAGAGTATCTGCGTTCGGTCGGCTTTGCCGGCACCACGCTGTTGAACCTGGTCAATGACGTGCTGGATCTTTCCAAGCTGGAAACCGAAAAGATGGACCTGACCCCGGCCGAAACCAATGTGAAGGAGCTGGTCAGGGAGGTGGCAAACGTGTTCAAGCTCAAGACATTGGAAAAGGGACTGGAGTTCCGGGTGGATCTCTCCGATTTATCCGACTTGCTTCTGGTGGATGCGCTCCGGCTGCGGCAGATTTTGCTCAATCTGCTCGGAAACGCGTTCAAGTTCACTTCGGCCGGCCATGTGGGACTGTATGCCGGGTTTGTTCCCGCCAAGGGCGGAAACACGGGCAAACTGACTCTTCGCATCAGCGATACCGGCATCGGCATCTCCAAGGAAAACCAGGCCAATATTTTCGACCCGTTCGTACAGGACACCGTAACCCGCGGCAAGCGCGTTTACGAAGGCTCCGGTCTGGGGCTGGCCATCACCAAACGGCTGCTGGAGAAAATGGGCGGCACCATCTCCATGCAAAGCGAATCCGGAGTCGGGTCTTCGTTTACCGTCGAGATCGACAACGTGGAATACGTACCGGACTCGGGTACCGACAGCGTGCCTCTGAAAAAACTTCAGCCACAGGAACTGGAAGCGTCCATGCGCGTTCTGATTGTCGACGACGTCCCGGTAAACCTGCGCGTCCTCGGTGCCATGTTGAAACGCATGAATGTGGAAACCGTGGCACTCGGCTCGGCCGCCGCCGTGCTGGAACTGCTGGAAAGCGACCGGAATTTTTCCGCGCTTTTAACCGATGTCTGGATGCCCGAAACCAACGGCATTGAATTGGCGCGGCTCATCAGGAGCAACCCCCGCACCAGCGGCATTCCCATCGTGGCCGTTACCGCCGATACTCATATGGCACCCGAAGATACGGAATTTTTCGACAGCATACTTTCCAAGCCCATCACCATTGAATCGCTCGGACGGCTCTTCCAGGAGCTCTCCAAAAGCAAAGGCGACTCGTAATCCTCCTTTGCTTCCGGATTTTCCTTGCGGCTACTCCAATGCCGGCTGTTGCAGGGTTTTGAGCGCATATTGGAGCAATTCGGCGAGATCGGCGTTGTCGCCGGCGGTGATCGTCAACGACTGGCGCCGGGTCCGGTTTTCGGCGTTGTACCAGGCGCCGGATTCCTCCTCGCGGTAATTGAAGTAATTGCTCCCGGCCTTGATGGTCTGAAAATCACCGGAAATGACGGTGGACTTCATTTCCGGAATCCGGGTTTCGGGATCGACGCCGATTTTCTGAATCGACAGAAAGCCGCTGCCGGCGACATTTTTTCCGGCCAGTGACTCCGCGACCTTTTCCGCCGCGGCGCAGCCGCCGCCAAGCAGGCCGCACAGCGCCAGCGCAGCCGTTACACAGGTGAGTTTTCGCATTGTGACATCCTTTCTTGCCATTGACGCCCCCGCGGCATGCGGAGGAACATACAATTCAGGAAAGTGTCGGAAATAAACTGCTATTTTGTTGCATATTAAATTGTTACGCCGCCGATGCGGCTCGGGGTGCATTGTGCGCCGCTGATGCGGCGGGTGTGGTGATTTTTGACGGTGGCCGCGAGGCCTCGTTGCGCCCCGGCATTTTCCCCGCACTCGCTACACCGCCGCATTCACTTCGGATTAATGCAAATCTAACAATTCCCGGGTTGCAATACGGCTTACAAACTGTATTTTAATAAAATAAATTATTTTTTCGTGAAGGCGAGGTTAGGAACGATGACGGAATGGATTGCGGCGAATATCGAAGTGATGGCGGCATACGCGCCGGTTTGGGGATTTTTTCTGATTTTCTTTTTTATGACAGTGGAGAGTTCGTTCATTCCGTTTCCCAGCGAAGTGGTGATGATTCCCGCCGGTTTTCTGGCATTTCGCGGTGAATTGACCTTTGGAATTCCGTGGCTGGACTTCACGATGGCGGTCGTCGCCGGTCTCGCCGGTTCGATGGCGGGTTCGTATATCAACTACTATCTGGCCTGCTGGCTTGGCCGTCCGGTGCTGCACCGTTACGGGAAATACTTTTTCCTGCCGGAAAAAACGCTTAACCGGGCCGAAGAAATTTTCCGTCAATACGGTGATGTCACCACCTTCGTCTGCCGTTTGCTGCCCGCAATCCGGCAGTTGATTTCGATTCCCGCCGGCCTGGCCCGAATGTCGGTGGGACGGTTTTCGCTGTTCACCGC
This sequence comes from Victivallaceae bacterium, assembly GCA_031549115.1. Lineage (GTDB taxonomy): Bacteria > Verrucomicrobiota > Lentisphaeria > Victivallales > Victivallaceae > JAVBQJ01. The sequence continues at coordinate 1,156 of JAVBQJ010000130.1, read as the reverse complement.
GCTCGGCGCGGGGATCTGGACGCTGCTGCTCACCTTTGCCGGCTGGTACCTGGGACATCTCGCCGGTGATGTGACCTACCCTGAGCTGGTGGCGCAGGGCACCGCGTTGATTACCGAACACTATATTTGGATCATTCTCGGCGCCGTCATCCTCGCCGCCGTGTTTTTCGGCATTTCCCACCGCATCATGAAGTCGCCCGCGTCCGTTCCCGCCGCCACTTCCGCCTCGGAATAAAAAACCGGCGGGAATTGTATTTTGGCGGATACGGGCTTATAGTAACAAAAGAGGAGGAGTTATTATGAGTGAAGCCAACACTATGCCGCCGTCGCCGTCGCTGCCGTCGAAAAGCCGTCTCGTCTATGTGCTGCTGGCGTTTTTCCTGGGCACACTGGGCATCCACAACTTTTATGCGGGGTACATCGCCCGCGGCTTGGCCCAGCTGGCGATCACGCTGTTTCTGGGGTGGCTGTATCTGCCGTTGTTGTTCGTCGCCATCTGGGTTCTGGCGGAAATCTTTTTCGTCAACCGCGATGCCGACGGCCAGCCGTTCGAGGGCAGCGGCTGCGCCGTCATCGTCGGTGTAATCGCCATTGTCGTCATCAGCGTTTTTGCCGCCAGAATATGGCAGCACTGGTATATGGAGAAAACCCCGGCAACGCCTCCGTCCGCGGTTTCCTCCACTCCATAGTTTTTATTCTTTCGGCCGGTAAGCGGCGTGAAATTCCAGCACATTGTCCGGCTGGACCGGCAGGACGATCACCTGGTATTCGCCCGGCTTCGGAGAAATTGTTGCCGGATCCGCTTTCCGCCTCTGCACGATCTCCTGCAACCGGCGTTGTAGCGAACGCCGTTGATGCGTCTCCCGAAATCCGCCGGGAATGTAGGGGTTGTATTCGCCGTTCGATTCCAATTGCTCCGCGGCGACGACCTCCGCCTCATGGCCGAACGAGGTATCATTATTCCAGATGCGCCAATATTTCCCGTCCGCTTCCGGGCCGACACCGTAGCGAATAAATAGTCGATCATGAAAAATATCTTAAATCATTGAATGACAATGGATAATATTGCTATATTGTGCTATATTATTGCAAGAAATGGAGCTTATAACGAAAGAAATCTTGCAAAATGATGACGAAAAGCAGTCGATCCGAGGAA
>JAVBQJ010000057.1:0-28432 GCA_031549115.1 Victivallaceae bacterium | reverse complement strand
TTGACTTTTCCGACTGATCGTGTTACCTTTTCTCTGCATTTCGGTGCCTCCTTTGTCGCTTTGATGGGACTAATCAAAGTTACTTGACAAAGGAGTTTTTTTCTACTCCGATTTCCTGTCACCTATACATGGTATCTTTTCGTTTTTTGTCTGCCGCCGGTGCGTCAGCCTCGTCCGCTCTATGTGGAGATTGAACCGTCGCTCACGCTTCCCGTTCAATCTCCACCATCGCTTCCTCGGGTGGCTCCGGAGCACTTCCCAGTGCTCCTTACCTGCGGTTTCGGCCCGTGGCTCGATTTTTATTATGATTTAATTACCGACAGGAGCTTTCACGATGACCGGCGGATTCAGGATGGTTTGTCCGGTCGTGCCGCCCTGCAGCAGGCTGCGGACGCCGAGCGAACCGATCTCGGTCTTGTCGAAAATCGCCCCCTGAAAGTTTTCGGCGAAATAACTCTGGCGCACCGGCGGCACAATGGAAAAAAAATCGACCCGGTCATGCAATTCGCCGAACGGACGGTCCTCGAACTTCTTGTCGCTGACGTCCCAGTCGAAGTTGTTCAACACACCGTCGATTTGCCATTCCCGGCAGCACTCCGCCAGCCCCGCCGCCGAAAAATCGCGGAAGTCGACCTCGAGAATGCGCGGCGTCAATCCGTGAATCCGGCATTGCTCCAGGTACTTCCCCCGGACCGCGTGCGTGCTTTCGCCCTCGCGGTATGAATAAAACAGGATGGAGCGGCAGCCGCGCTTCCGCAAGGTATCCATGCCGATGACCGCCGCCGCCGCGACGTCGTTTTCGATTTTGATCCAGTCGGTGAGCCAGTCGCGGTATTGGCCGATTTCGGCGGACTGCTCGTGGTCGAGACAGACCCGGCATTTGCGGCGGCCGAGGAACTCATAGACGTACCGGAACCAGATGCCGGAAACGATCACCATGCTGTTTTCCCGCAGGTGATTCAAATTGAGGAAATCGATCCGGTCGGGCACGTTGACCGCCGATACCGGCAACGTTTCGACCCGGCAGTGGAACTTGCGGGCCTCGCGCATGATGCCGTGCAGCTGACAGCGCGCCAGCGTCGCATTGCCGATTCCCATCGCCGAAAAATCCGGGCACGCCACCAGATAGGTGATGATGTCGCCGTCGGTTTTGGCGTTGACGAAGGTTCCGTGCCCGCGGACGCGCCGGATCAGCCCGTCGGCCTCCAATTGCGCCAGCGCCCGGCGCAGCGTTCCGCGCGCGACCTGGTGCGCCCCGGCCATTTGCCGTTCCTCGGGCAGCGGCGTATCCGGGAGCAGTTCGCCGCGCAGAATGGCCGCCTTTAATTTCACATACAGCGCTTGACTTTGCCGGGGCGTTTTCATCCGATATTCCGAAGTGTTTTTCTGTTCAAAAGTGAACCTGTGGATGTTGTTGGTTCTTTTACTGCCAATAGTATAAAGCCCCTCCGGGCAAAAGTCAAGGCCGGTATTGCACTTTCAGCGAATTTTCGCGGGCGGTTGGAATCAATCGTGATCGATTCGGATCCGGTAGCGCATCAGCACGCAGTCGGGGAGCTCGAATTTCCGGGTGTAAGCCTTGGGGCAGAATACCAGAATATCGCCGTTTCGGCGATCCTCGGTGACGGTGAAGTTGGACAACGCCAGATACGGATGGTCGCCGTTGCCGTGGCCGTCGATCGCGGTTACCGTCTCCGGTTTGACCCGGAGCGTATCCGGATTGATTTCGGCGATCGACAGCACGTTGCGGCTGCGCATCAATTCCACCTGGCGCGGCCAGATATTGCCGATGAAAAACACCTTGCCCGAGGAATGCAGCCAGAGCCGCGGCATCGAACACGGCGAGCAGACCTCGGAGCCGTCGTTATGCAATAACGGAGCCGCCGGGCTCCAGTTGCGGCCGCCGTCCTCGGAGACGGTGAGAAATTTATTCCACCGGGCATTGCCGCCGTGCGCGGTAAACGAATCGGCGCGGTACACCGCCGCCAGCCGCCCGTCCGGCAATTCGATCACCGAACCCTCGGTGAGTTGCAGATCGTCGAAGCGGGTGGCGAAACGGATCGGCTCGCTGACGCTCCAGACGGTTCCGGTGCAGCCGCCGTTGCGGGAGCCGCGGCCGTGCAACATCCGGACCATGCCCTCCCGTCCGGGCGCCGGATCGATGGAGACCGGAATGACGATGGAGCCGTCGGAGAGCGGAAACAGGTGCGAACACGAAACCAGCGGCCGTCCGCCCCCCGGTTGGAGCCCCTGGTAGAGCCGGGTCAGGTCCTCCGGTTCGGAAAAGTTCCTGCCGCCGTCGAACGACCGGCGCGCCAGCAGCCGGAAGTTGCGGCGGAAAGAGTTGATGCCGGCCCAGACATCGGAATCGTTTTCGTAAGTGCCCTCCAGATAGAGCCGGTAGATGGAGTTGCTGTTGATGTCGAGATTCTGAAACAACTCGCAATACCGGTGCACGTTGTCGCCGCTGGCGAGACTCGTGAACACTTCCCGGCCCGGCCCCCAGTTTTCGCCGTGATCGGCGGAGAAGCGTTCGGTGAAGCAGTCGTAACGGTCATTGCCCGACACGTCGCTGTTGACTTCGAACATTTCGGCGCCGGTGGTGAAGCAATAGCCGGTTTCGCTTTTCCAGCAGCCGAATCCGCTGCGCAGCGGCCGGTCCCGGTAGACGAGGCGCTCCGCGATTTCAATGCCGCCGTTGCCGTTGCCGGAACGGGCGGCGTGCGGCGACGCCAGCGAATGGCCGGAAATCAGCGTCGACTTGATCCACCGCGGAAATTCCGGCACCGCGCCGGCCCGCATCTGCTCCAAAGTATCGAAGAGAGTGCCGGCAATCGCGCCGGTGTCGTATGCCGTCATGGTGAGTTCGGCGGGGGAGTGGAATTTTTCGCCGCTGCTCTGGGTTACGATGGACAGCTGCTGCGGAATTTTAATCCCCAGCTCCCAGATGGCGTGCAGCGCCTCCTTGCAGATGTTGTCCTCGGCGAAAAAAACCGCCGACGGGCGCCCCGGCAGCTCCCACCAGCGCAGGAACTCATCGTAAGCTTCGCGGCGGTCCCAGCTCCACGGCAGGTCGATCAGGTGTTTTTCATCGGTGGCGATGCCGCGCTCTTCCAGTTGGCGGCGGAAAAAATCGGCATTCCCGGAGTCGCCTTCCGCGCCGGAGCTGATGAAAAATACGGCGAAATCCCGGATGCCGGCCCGGTCGAAGGCCTCCAGTCCGGTGCGGATCGTGCTTTTGCTGTCCAGGAAAATATAATTGCCGTCCTGTTCCGGCGCTTCGTCGCCATAGCCGGTTCCGGACATTTCCAGCAGCGGAATCCGGTGCTTGCACATCAAGCGCCGGATCGAGGGCAGGCAGGCGATCAGCGAGATCGCGCCGACGATTTCATCGATATCGTCGCGCCGCTCGAACTGAATATCGCGGAAGAACTCCTCCCGGGTGGCGCCGGAGGCGATGCCGAGGACCGGCGTCAGCCCGGCGGCGGCGATCCGTTCCTTGAGGCGGGTGACCAGCGTGCGGTAGATGAAGCCGCTGGGCAGTGCCAGCGACTCGAAGTTGACGAAGATGATGACCTTGTTGGCACGCAGGTCTTTGGTCACATAGGAGCCGGCGCCGCGGCGGCGTTCGATCACGCCGCGGTTGGCCAGGGTTTTGAGCGCGATCCGCAGCGTGGTTTTGCTGACGCCGAGTTCGCGGCACATCTCCGGCTCCGGCGGCATCTTTTCGCCTTGCTTCCAGCGTTGCTGACGGATTGAAGTGAGTATATAATCTTCGACGGAAGCCGACTTGTCCATGGTGGTGTCCTGATTTTGTATGAATGTTTGTATGCTCACTTTCTATTATAATATAAAACCCGGGAAATGTCAATACCCGGGTTGAAGAAAAATGACCTTTTTCGAGTTCCGGTCACCGAACCGGCAGCAAAGCGATCCGGTCGATATAAAAGAAGCTTTCCGTAGCCGCGGACGCGGAGTCGAAGGCCGGGCCCGTCAATTTGACACTGGCATGGATTTCGGCCTTGCCGGTGAAGCGCGCCGCCGCAAATTCGAGTTGCAGCTCCCAGTCGTTGGTAATGAAGAAAAAGGCGTTCGGATCGATGTCGAACGTGCCGAGATCGTACCATTTGTAATCGCCGTTGCCGGGGTTTTCCTCCGCTCCGATCAGCCGGTTGGTCTGCGTGACGCGAAGCACATCGCAATAGACGCCGTTGTTGAGCGGGAAAGCGAACTTGGCGGCGTTGCCGTCCACGCGGCCGCGGGCCGCCAGCCCGCAGGGGCTGCCGGGGTCGGCGGTCAACGCGAAGTGCGCGCCGTGCACGGCAAAGAATCCGGCGTTGAACACCAACGCGTCCGGCCGCCCCGGAAACGCCGGTTTTGCCGCATCATCCGGCAGGGTACGCATCGTGGCGATCTCTTCGGCGAGAGTCTGCCGGAGCGAATCGTGATCGGTGAGCTTTTCGGTGGCGGCGGCGAAGGTACGTGTCGCCCGGTCAAAAATCGTCTCCCGGTCGAGCGGAAAGTCCGCCCGGACGCGGCCGGACTCGTTCCAGGTTGCGACATAGTGCTGCCACAATAGCCAGCTCAGCCGGTCCAGGCCGAAGCGGGCGCGTTCCAGGCGGGTGCGGTAAAGGGCATCGTCTTCCCCGGTGAGGGCGTCTTGGGCGCGGTCGAACAATGCCTGCATCGCGATCAGGTCGTCGACGGCGATGTAGGCGAACGATCCGGGCCGCGCCATCCAGCCGACAAAGGCGTCGTTTTCCAGCGCCGCGTCGCGCAGCATTTCCCGGTACGAAACGATATAAGGCGCGGCGGGGCCGTAATAGCGGGTCATGAAGATCGTTTTGAGCTGTTCCACATCGGCCTGCGGGTCCTCCATCAGTTTGGCTTCCAGGAAGAGTTTCAAATCGTACATGTCGCCGCACTGGGGAAATTCATGTTCGAGAAAGACCCCGGTCACATTGTCCCGCGCAAATGTCCGGAAGTAAGACGCATAGGCATATTCGCTCGGGAACGGCAGTCCGGGCTTGATGAAGGTGACGGCGTAATCCCAGACATAGATCGGCCCCAGCTCGCCCCATTGGCGCAGTTTTTCGGTGAAATGACGGTTCTCCGGCGCGTCGCAGCCGGCGGCCTGGTTGGTGGCGGTGTCGCACAGCCGGACCAATACATTTTCCGTCGGTTTGACGCCGCGGGGAGCGTCTTCGGTATAGTAATAGGCCAGCGTGCTGATCCGGTAATCCGGGTATGCGTCCTTCAGCTCCCCGGCGATATCGTTGAGGAAAAGCAGCAGCAGTCCGGATTCGTTGTGCTTCGCCGCGACTTCGGCGCACTCCGGGCAGCGGCACGGGTAGCTGTTGTCGTTGATCGAGATATCGTAGATCGTCGGAATTGCCGTTCCGTCCGCCTCCGCGGTTGCGATGTCCGCGGAAATGTATTCGAACAGCTTCCGGGTCGTTTTCGCTTTCACCTCCGGGTTGGTCAGACAGAGCTGACCGGCGAACTGGCCGCCGTGCCGTTGTCCATCCGTACCCAGCGAAAAATATTCCGGGTGCGTGGACAGATACTCCTGCGCCGGAATGTAGCTGTCGAAGGTATGGACGAAATCCGGGGAGCCGAACGGCGCGCCGCCGCCGTAACGCAGCAGGATCGGGTTTGCCCCATCCATATTCAGGCGGTTGCGGGCGGCGAAACGCCCCTCGTCCGCGGGAAAGCTCCGGTTGCTGCAACGGAAAATCTCCCGGTGCCGGAAAAAAGGGCGTCCGCGCTGCTGCAAGGCGTCAAGCCGGACCGGTCCCTTCGGAGGGATGTACTCCTCGAATGGATTCCACCAGTGGATTCCAAGCCGGTCTTCGAGAAAGTGATAGACGCCGTACAGAGCGCCCCGGCTGCCGCCGCCGTTGATGACGATCCGGTCGCCGTCGGCAATCACTGCCCATTCCTCGGATTCCAGTCCGGGGGCCAGCTCCCGCGCCCGTTCGGTGTCGCCGACGGCGAAGGCGGTGACCGGAACCCCGGCGACCTCCAGCGATTCGACCCGCAATGCGAGATAGTGTTGCAGCTCCGCGGCGGCGGTGCGCTCCCACGGTTTCGGCTCGGGCGGAAGCGTGATGGTGAACTCCGCGGCGCAGAGGCTGGAAGCCAGCGCGATCACGCCGGCTATAAACATATTCTTTCGCATCAGTAATCCTTGCTCCACCGGGCGGCCCAGACCGTATCGAATCCGGCCGCGGCCGGATAATCGATATTGGCGTCGGAGGTGACGGCTCCCGCGCGCCAATTGGCGACATGGCCGTCGGCGAAAGAGGTGTTGATTCCGGCATTGCCCACCAGCGGCACCGAGAAGGTCAGCGCGCCGGCCACGGGGTGGCGGTAAGCGACGCGGTCGTGCTGGCTGGGTTCGACGCCGTTCCACCACAATGCCGCGCCTTCGCCGCCGTCGAAATAAAGAAATTTTTCACTGGGCGATTTGATGGTCGAAACCCTGGCGCCGTAATATATCCCGTCGACCGCGGCCGCGCTGAGCAAGCGATTGTTGCCGGTGTAGCTCAAGCCGGTTTTGCCGGCCACCCAATACTGGTCGTTGCTGAACAGATTGGTCACGGCGGAGGGACAATTGAAGACGGCGGCGACGGTGGTCTTGGCGAAAATGGCCGGAAGCGCCCCTTCCGCCGGATCCAGCTGCAAGCCGAGATACGGCGCGATCACCTGCGACCAGTAAATCTCCCTGGCGTCCATATCACCGGCGCCGCGCTGCGGAAAGTGATCGCTGTCGTTGCTGTAGAGCATCGTGCCCAGGCCGAGTTGCTTCAGATTGGACACGCATTTGATGCTCTGCGCCGCTGCCCTGGCCTTGGACAATGCCGGCAACAGCATGCTGGCGAGGATGGCGATGATCGCGATCACAACCAGAAGTTCCACAAGGGTAAAAAGTCGCTGTCTCATGTTCCACTCCTTTTTTAGCTTCACGTTGACACTGGTGAATTTCGTTCCCATTCACTATTATAGCGCGGATCGAAAAATTTGCATTCGGTTTTTCCAAGTGATATTTTATAGAAAAACACGAATAATTATAAAAAACGCAAGTATTATAAAAAAATACACCGACCTTGCCGCCGCCGGTTTTAATTTGCTTCTTCTATGGTAGTAAAGAAAAAATCGCAACATGGTTTTTTGAGCTTTGAGGGAAAAGTATAAAAATGGAAAGTATAAAAATAATAAGTGCGGCAGTGTTTCGCCAACAGCAGCGGCGAACGCAAACCTTTAAAAACCACTTGCTGGGATTCAGTGTCGGCGGACTGGATTACATGAATATGTGGCTGCCGGATGGAAGACTGCTGTTTCAGCGTCGTACGGCGGCGCCGTTTCTCTTCCTGGCCTTGCCCGGAGCGAAGATCGATTTCAGCTACAGCAGCCAACGCGAAAACTGGGTGATCGAACTGGATATCGAAGGTCTCCGCGGCAATACCGAACGCAAAAACGGCATCTGGCAAACCGGCGCTTCGCAGTTCGCCGTGCCGCTTGAACTGGAGCCGCCGACCGGCGACATCCCCGAACTTCAGCTCAAATTCGCCCGGGTTGTCGATTTGATGAATTCCGGATTGCCGCAGAATATCGCCGCCGCGGAGTTCCTGAGCGGCGCGTTGTTCGCCAATTTTCTGATCGACACCGGCTCCGACCGGTCGAACGATCCGGCGGAACGCTTCAAAGCCGCCATCGATCACGACACCGGTTTCCGGCTGTCGCTGGAGGAGATATCCAGCCAACTGGGGTGGAGCAGTACCCATTTGCGCATCCAGTTCCAGAAGCGCTGGCAGCTGCCGCCGGTCGAATACCGGACCCGGTTGCGTCTGAACGCGGTCATGCATCTGATCGTCAATACCGAATATTCCCTCAAGGAAATCGCCGGCCGCGTCGGCATGAAACATCTGTCGCATCTCTACAGTTTGCTGAAGCGGCATTACCGGATGACGCCGAAAGAGATGATCCGGCAGTACCGGAACACCCCGAACGAATCCATTCCCTGACCGGTGGTCAGCGGATCGCAATGAAGAAGAACCGGGCGAAGCGGAAGATTACCGAACCGTTTTGCTGCCGCGGGAAGCATTCTTTGACACCATCCAGAAGCTCGCGTTCGAAATCTTCCCGTTTTTCGACGGGGAGGGCGTCCAGGTACGGGCGCAGTCCGGTGCCGCGGTACCACTCCAGCAACCCCTGGTGCGAGTCGAGGATATGGTAATAATCCGTTTCCCACATGGTGAACGAGGCCGCGTGGGTGGCGAGGAGGTCGCAGTATTCGGTGTCCTCCAGCAGATGAAACGGCCGGGTCGATTGGAAGTACGGCCGCCATTCGGGGCGCGCAACCAGTTCGCGGAGCAGCCGGTGCACCGGCGCTTTGCCCTGCAGCGGCACCTGAACCGCCAATTCCCCGCCCGGACGCAGCAGCGACAGCAGCCGGGGCAACAATTGGCGATGATCGGGGACCCATTGCAGACAGGCGTTGGAAAAGACCACATCCCATTGTCCGCTCCATTCGCCCGGATCGCCGCCGGCGTCGAAAGCTTGGAAACGCAGCTCCGGGTAGTCCCGTCGCGCCCGTTCGATCATGTCCGGGGAGTTGTCAACACCAAGGATATCGGCCTCGGGGAAACGGTCGCGCAATACCCGGGTGCTGTTGCCGGGGCCGCAGCCGAGATCGAGGACGTTCCGCGGCGCGGCCATGCCGATCCGCCCGGCCAGATCGCGCGCCGGCTGGGTTCGTTCCTGTTCGAATTTCAAATATTGCCGTGAATTCCAATCCGACATGATATCTTGCTTTCCAGGTAATTTTGTTTAAAGCAACTGCCAGCGGGCGGCCGCTTCCGCGAGAATCGTTTCCGGCGGACTGGCCAGGGTGTGGTAGCGCTGCCGCAGATCCGGCGGCGAAGTCGCCGCCGCCAGCGGGTGATCGGCCCACTCCAGCAGCTCCAGGTCGTTGTAGTCGTTGCCGAGCGCATACGTCGGCGTTCCCGGTGCGAAATGACCGCACAGCCACGCGGCGGCGGTGCCCTTGTTCACGCCGGGAGCGAAAATTTCCAGCCACAGGCTTTCGTGATCGATCGGCGAGGTCGCGCGCACCACCGAATACTCCCGGCGCAGCTCCTCCGTCAGCGCGGTTGCCGCCGCGGACTCCTCCGCGCCGAAGATGGCGAGCAGCTGGCTGGCGCCGTTTTCGCCATCCCAGCGCTCCGGGAGCTCCGGGAGTTCTTGCGGGAAGCGTTGCAGCCGCCGGTAGAAATCCTTTCGCGCCGCCGTCGCCGGAGCGGTGGCGCAGCGATAGCAGACATGGTTGTCGGGCAGCAACGGCGCGTAAACCAGGAAATTCGCTCCGGCGGTGCGCAACCGGTGCGCCGCCTGCGCCGCCTGTTGCTTCGAGAGTTCGCTGCGGCGGAGCAATTTTCCCGACGGCCACTCCACCACGCCGACGCCGGTGGAACAGATCGCGAAAGCCAGCGGCAGCTCCGGCGCCAGCACCTGCTCCAGCAATGCCGGATTGCGGCCGCTGGCGGCGACCACGCCGATGCCGTTTGCGGCCAGCCGGGCGATGACGGCGGCATTGGCGGCCGATACCGGGGCGCCGTCGGCGATCAGCGTCCCGTCGAGGTCGCAGAATACCAGTGCCCGGTAGCGGCGCGGCTCAGTCATAAAGCCGCGCCAGGGGTTGCGGCAGCGCCCGTTCGAACTCCACCCCCTACCAGACGTGGCGCGGGGAATTCTGCGTGCGGTCGAGGCACGCGACCGTATAGCCCGCCGCCAGCGCCAGCGCCTGTTCCAGCGAAAATCCGCGCATCAGCGCGCCGACCGCGGTACTGGAAAAGATATCGCCGGTGCCGTGGAACGACACGTCGATCCGGCGGTGGAAGTAGCTGAAAAATTCATCCTTTTCCGCCGCGTACCCCATCACCCCGAGTTCGCCGGGGGTGAATTGAACGCCGGTCAATACCGCGTTCGCGGCGCCGAGCCCGGCCAGCCGCTTCAGCAGCTCGCAAATGTCGGCTTCGCTGTAGCCGCCATCCAGATAGGGACGGTCGAGCAGGAACGCCGCTTCGGTCAGGTTCGGCACGATCACATCGGCCTGGGCGCAGAGTCCGGCCATGGCGCGGGCGAATTCCGGAGTGAAGCCGGGGTAGAGTTTGCCGTTGTCGGCCATCACCGGATCGATGAACACCAGGTTTTCCGGCGTTTTGAAGTCGTCGATGAACTGCGACACCAATTGCAGCTGCTCGAACGAACCGAGGTAGCCGGTATAGATCGCGTCGAAGCCGATGTTTTCCTGCTTCCAATGCGCCGCGATCGGAGCGATGTCGCCGGTCAGGTCGCGGAAGGTGAAGTTCTTGAACATGGTGTGGGTCGAGAGCACTGCGGTCGGCAGTACGGCGCACTCCACTCCCATCGCGGAGATGATCGGCAGCGCCACCGTCAGTGAGCATTTGCCGACACAGGAAATATCCTGAATGGTAACAATTCGTTTCATGGCATGTTCCTTCGTTGTTTCGGTGAATAGTATACCATGCCGGACGCCGCAATGCAAGCTGGAAAAATCCGGTGGAGTTTTTTGGGCTTTTTTTCGCTTTCTCTATTGACAAAAAAATTTTTTCAGCTATAATATCAACAACGAGTCATACGTATGACGAAAAAATGGAGCCCACGGATTTCATGACGATCACAATGACCGAGCTGGCCAAAAGGCTGGAATTGTCGCAGTCCACCGTTTCGCTGGTGTTGAACAACCGCGACAAGAACCGGGTGCGCCCGGAGCTGGCCGAACGCATCCGCAAAGCGGCGCGCGAGGTCGGCTTCCGCCCCAACCGGGCGGCCGGCGAGCTCCGGCGGCGCAAATCGCACGCCATCGGAGTGCTGGTGCCGAGTACGCGCAACTTCTATTACGCCGAGCTGGTCGCCGACATCCACCGGGCGGTGCGCGAACGCGGTTACGCGCCGATGTTCGCCTTCTGGGAAAACGCCGACGAGCAGCCGAATGCGTTGGAGAGCGTGCTGGACTGGAATCCGGCCGGGGTGATCACCATCGAACCGAAGTGGATTCCCGACAATGCCACCTTTCCGGCGGTGAGCTTCTACATCGAGGATCCGCGGTTCGACTGCATCAAACTCGACCTGGAAGCCACGGTGCGGCTTCAGTTCGACCATCTGCGGCGTCTGGGCCACCGTTCGATCACCTGGCTCGGCAACTTCGACGACCTCCGGAGGCCGCTGATTCGCCGGTTGGCGCCGGAGTACGGTCTCGAATTGCGCCCCGAATGGCTCGTCGGCCGCAACGGCATTCTCGACTTCACCGACGGCCGGCTGCTCTTCGATCACCTGCTGGAACAGGCCGGCAAGGAGCTGCCGACCGCGATTTTGGCGCATCACGACATGGCGGCGATCGGCATTCTCCGCCGCATGTATGAGCGGAATCTCCGGGCGCCGGAAGATTTCACCATCATCGGGCACGACCATATCCAGCAGGGGCAGCACTCCGTACCCAGTCTGACCACGGTGCGCTACGCGGGCAAGCCTTCGGTCGGCGACCAGTTGGTCGCAATGCTCTTTGAACGTTTCGCCCACCCGGACGCTCCGCGCCGGGTTATCGATATCGCCCCGGAATTGGTCATCGGAGAGAGTTCCGGCCCGCCCAGACAAAAACACCCATAATAATGGAAAGGACCGATTTTATGAAACGGAATAGATTTACGCTTATTGAGTTGTTGGTGGTAATTGCTATAATAGCAATTCTCGCCAGCATGTTGCTGCCGGCTTTGTCCAAGGCGCGGGCGGCGGCACAGACGATCAAGTGTCTGAGCAACCAAAAACAGGTCGGCCTCGGTCTTATCATGTACGGCAACGATTTCGACAATAAGGTCATCGTCGGCTTCGGCGTCAACGAGGTTTCCTATCACGGCATGATCAGCGACAGTCCGGCCTGGGACAATCTCGATCCGATTTACGGACTGGGGTATTTTCATTACGCAGTGAACTATTGTCCGAGCTCATCGGGGATGCTCCCGGACAGCGTCAGCAACAGCTCCTGCAATCAGGTTTTCGGCGCGCCGATGCCGCATCCGTTCCGCGGCTGGAAACCCTCCTGGGGCACCTGGAACGATCACAAAACCCTCAACCTCGACAAGATTGTCGAATCGCCCGAAAATGCCTGGGGGCTGGCCGACACCGGCCAGGCGGCGGCGGAAGCCGACCAATCGTACTTCATTTCGTTGGAGTGGAACCGCAACTACAGTGCCCGTCACAACGGCAAGGCCAATGTCTGGTTCTTCGACGGCCACGGCGCGGCGACTTCGCCGGACGATCTCAAGCGAATCTACAAATATCACGACACCACCGATTCCGGCACTCATTCCGGCTGGGAGCTGCTGCTCTGGGTCAATGGGTGGAAGACGGTCATTCCCTATTGAGGCGCGCTTATCATGATGAAATCGACTTCGATCGCATGGCTCCTCCTCCTGGCGTGGTACTGTCCGGGGGCGCCCGAACCAGTGGCGCAGAGCGGCCGGCAGCATGGCGGCGCCGACTGGCGGCAGGTTGAAACCGCCGGTTCGGTGCGAACCGAATCCGTCTCGGACGAGCTTGTCTGGCACTTCGACGGCGCGCCTTACGCCGCCGCGCTGCCGGTGGATGCCCCGGAGCTGGACATCACCGGCGAAGTGACCGTTTCGCTGTGGTTCAACTGTCGGCGGCTGCCGGTCGCCGGGGACAAAGCCGACGCCGGAACGCTCCTTGGCCGCGGCTGGAACTGGGAGCACCGGATCACTCCGGAGGGCCGGATCCGCGTCGAGTACCAGACGCCGACCTTCACGCCGCACCTGACCGGATCCACCGCGGTGAGCGAGGGGTCGTGGAACATGCTGACCACGGTTTATTCCGGCACGCGCCAGAGTCTGCAAATTTATCTCAACGGCGTATTGACCGACGAATTCGAACGCCCCGACTGGCATCCCGAATGGGGCGCGCTGAAGAGTATGGCCGGTCATCCGTTGCGCCTTGGCGGCGACCCGGACGGCTACAATCCATTTACCGGCAGCATCACCGGCGTCACGGTTTTCGACCGGGCGTTGACTCCGGCGGAGGTGGCCGAATTATTCGCGGCGGCGCCGCCGGTCATCGCCGGCCGGCAGCGCGGCGAAGTGGCGGAATTAGCCGCCGAACTCGACCGGCGCCGGTCGCCGGCGGCCGAACTTCTGAACACGATGGCGGTCGAAGCCCTGCCGCCGGCGTCTCTGGAACGTCTGGCGATGTACGGCCGGCTCCGCTTGAACGGGGTTCCCGCCCTGGATGGGATGCTGTGCTGGATCGTCAAGGCTTCCGGCGCCACCGCCATTCGCCCCGACACGGCGCTGCCGGAGCGGCAGTTGGGTACCCGGATCCGGCTGGTGGCGACGCCGGGCGAGTATGAATCGGCCAGCTTCGTGCTGGCTTCGGTGGCGCCGTCGGCGCCATTGGAATTCACCGTCGGCGACCTGGTCGCCCGTTCGGGCGCGACCATTCCCGCCTCCCGCCTGGACTTGAAACTGGTGCAATGCTGGTACCAGGCCGGAACCGCCTGGCGCGACATCAATCAGGTCAAAAACATCCGTCTGTTGGTTCCGGAGTTGTTGCTCAACGATCCCGGACTGGTCAAGGTCGATGACGCGGCGCAGCGCAATTATCTTCGGCTCGACGGCGAATACGTCGATATCAGTGAAGTCGCCGACGACCGCCGGAGCCGCTGGGATATGCGCATAGCCAATGCCGAATTCCCGGTCCGCGACGCCGCGGAATTGCAACCGGTCGCGGTCGCACCCTTTCGCAATCAACAATTTTTCCTGACCCTTCACGCGCCGGCCGACGTTCCGCCCGGCGTTTATTCCGGCGTCATCGCCGTCTCCGCCGGAGCCGAACCGCGCGGCGAACTGGTGCTGCAAGTGCGCATCCTGCCTTTCACTCTGGCCGAGCCGGAGGTCGCTTACGCGCCCGGCGTCGCCATGGATTCGAGCATCTATTACTGTACCATGGGCAACGACGGCGACGGCGGCATCACGCCGCACGAACGCAGCTGGATTCAGGTTGAAGCCGAGCTGCGCGACCTGCTGGCCCACGGTGTTACCAATCCATTGAATTACCAGCTGGAAAAAAACTCGTTTGCCTGGGGTCCGGAGGCGGCCGCCGAATTTCGCCGGATGCTGCAGCTGCGCCGTGACGTCGGATTGAAAATTCGTCCGGTCTATCTGTCGGGGCCGGAAGCCAATCTGCGGTGCGACTTCGACGATTCGCCGGAATCGCTGGCCCGCATCGCCACCGTGGTTCCGGAAATCATCGACATCGTCGAAGAGCTTTACGGCCACCGCGACGTCTACTTCTACGGCCGCGACGAGGCCGCCGGCGAAGAGTTGATCCGGCAGCTCGAAATCTGGCGCTCCATCCATGCCGCCGGCGGCAAGGTCTTCGTCGCCGGCTTCAAACCGGGGATGTTCGAGGCCACCGGCGCCACACTCGACCTGTTTAACGCCTGCGGTTCGCTGGACGCGGCCGAGGCGGCCCGGTGGCACGGCGACGGCAAACGGATCTGGAGCTACAGCAATCCGCAGGGCGGAGTGGAAAACCCCGACGTTTACCGCCGCAATTACGGACTGCGTCTCTACATGGCCGGCTACGACGGCGGCTGCACCTATCTTTACTACGAGGCGATGGGCAACCCCTGGAACGACTTCGACGGCGATATCCGCGACATCAACATGGTCTATCCGGCCGTCGACGGCGTCATCGGCACCATCGCCTGGGAGGGTTATCGCGAGGGCGTCGACGACATCCGTTACATGACCACGCTGGTCCATACCATCACCGCCGCCCGGAACTCCGGCGATGCCGCGAAGCTGGAAACGGCGCAGCGGGCCTGCGATTGGATCGCCGAGCTGAACGGCAACGCTTACGACCCGGACACCACCCGGTTGGAAATCATTCGCTGGATTTTAACGCTGCTATGAAAAAAACTTTTTTATTCCTGATCGTGGCCGGGCTGTGCGCCGGCCTGCCGGCGGCGGCCGAAACGCCACTCCAACTCGAATTCCTGCGTGTGACTCCCGAGATCGACGGCGACATCGACGCCGATGCGGTGTGGCAGCCGTTGGCGTGGCACTCGTTGCGCAAACTGCATGCCGACGCCGCGCCGGAGCGCGCCGCCCGTTTCAAAATGGCCTACGGCGCCACCGCCTTTTACCTGGCGATCGACTGCGCCGAACCGGCGATGGAGCGGATCCGGGCCAATGCCGGCGACCTGGGCGACGTGTGGTTCGACGACTGCGTGGAAATTTTCTTCGCCAACGCCGGCGGCGGCTACGATCAACTGCTCTTCAACTCCGCCGGCAAACGGAACAATCTGCGGCACGATCCGGCGCGGCAGGAGCCGCCGGCGCTGTGGGAGTGGCAGGTTGCGGTCCGCCGTCATCCGGACGGCTGGACTGCCGAAGTCGTGATCCCCTATCTCGAACTCAATCTCGGCGACGGCTTCATCGGCGATTTGCGCTTCAACCTGGCCCGGGAGGCGCATGCCGACGGCTTGGAGTTGAGCACCTTTGCGCCGCTGGAGGGCAACTTCCACGATATTGCCAATTATGCGCGGTTGGAATTGATCCACTCCGCCGGAGCCGAATCGATCTTCGCCCGTTACGAAGCCGACCGGGCTGCGCGCGGCAACCTGGCCGCGCTGGAACAGTTGCGGGAGCTGCGGCGCCGGGCGGCCACCGGCGATGCCTTTGCCGCCGGTTTCCTGGCCGAATACGCCGCGGAGTTCGCCCGTCTCGACGAGTTGGCACAACGCACTGTGCATACGGAGGAGGAGCGCCGGGAGCTGGCCGGCATCGGACGGCTGTTGGATGAAGCCGCACAGGGACGCAACGAACGGGTGGCACGGGAAATCCTCGAAGAACTCTTCGCCGAATAATCTTTCGGCAGCTACGGGACACACAGACTCCGGCAAGTCGTCTCCAGCTTCGGCGCCGTCGGTTTGTGGCAGGGCAGGAGCTTGCCGTGAATTTTCGCGTCGATGAAACGGATGGCGCGTTCCACGGTGTCGTGGATGTTCTGGGTCAACGAAAAATAGGGGATGGCCGCCAGTTCGCTGCGCAGATTGTTGTCGAAGGTGACGATCTTCGGCGGCGCTATTTTCAGCTCGCTCAGGAAGTGGAACAACGGCTCCACGGCATGCAGGTCGCTGACCAGGAATGCCTGCGGCAGCGCATTTTCCCGGTTCAGCCGGTACAGTTGCTCCCGCAGCTCCGTTTCCTTGTTCCAACTGTAGGTGATTTCCCAGTCCGGGTTGGCCGACAGTCGGGCCTGCCAGATGCCCTGGCGGTAACCCCGGAGCCGTTCTTCGGTCGAGGAGATCAGCACGGTCCGCTCCGACTCGCGGCTGGAAACGATGCCGATCTGTTTGAAGCCGTTGGCCACCAGCAGCCGCACCGCCTGGGCGGCGACCGCGGCGTGATCCGTGCCGAAGGTCAGGTCGGCCAGCTCCTTCCAGTACATGCCGATGGATACGATCGGAAATCCGGTGGCGCCGATCTGGCGGAGGGTCGGGACGAAGTACTTTTCCGCGCCGATGACGATCAGCGCGTCCAGGTTGAATTCCTTGACCGCGCCGGCATACTCCTCCGGTTTGCGGATCAGCTGCAGAATATCGATACCGGCCATGCTTTTCATCCGGCGCAGTTCCCGCAGCAGCGTGGAGATGAAGCCGTTGTCCTCCAATATCGGCTCGTGGCTGACCAGGCCGATCCGCAGCTTCTTGTCCGGCACGGAGCCGCGGCGCAGAAAGGTTCCCGAGCCCACGACCCGCACGATCATGCCCTTTGCAACCAGGAGGTTGAGGGCTTTGTTGACCGTCACGGTGGTGACGTTCAGATGCCGGGCCAAACGCCGGTCGCTGGGCAGTTTCGCGCCGCTTTCGAGCTGATGCTTGGCCAGCCACTCCTCCAGCAGTCTGGCCAGCTGGAGATATTTCGGCGTTTTCCGGTCCTGCGGCGGTTCGTATTTCAACAGTTCCAACTGCATGCTGCTCTCCGGGTGGGGTCACATCGCATAGACATATATCACTTTGCCATAAAATAAGGTGATTTCGTTGATTTTCAAGCCGAAGGAAATTTTTTTATTTCAAAAGTGATATATTCCAATATGGAATCGCTTGCTTTCGGCGCGAAAATCAATACAATAGAAGCATGACAGGAAATTCGGCCCCGGCTCCGGAACGTTTACCGGAAGTCCGCAATCGCAAGCAAACAGAATTGGAGGATGCGAGCAAATGAAACGATTTACTTTGATAGAACTCCTGGTCGTGATAGCGATCATTGCCATCCTTGCCAGCATGCTGCTTCCGGCGTTGTCCAAAGCCAGGGCGGCGGCGCAGGGCATCAAGTGCGTGAATAATATGAAGAGCCTGGGATTGGGCGCCACACTCTACGCCAACGACAGCGGCGATTGCCTGCCCTGGACCGGATCGGATGCGATGTGGACGCTGCTGACGGCTCCTTACGTCGGCTTTTCGGTCGATCCGGCCACCGGCATATTGACCGCGAACAAAGGGATGTCCTCCTCCGTCTTTGTCTGCCCGTCGGATCCGGCTCCTTATAAAATCGACAACTGGTCGGAGTTTCGCTGGGGAGCGCCGGGGTTGAGTTTCGCGAAGAATTTCTATCTGGACGCGCTTGACGCCGACGAAGCGTCCCTGGGGTACGGCCGGAAGCTTTCGTCGATACCGAATCCGTCGGACAGCTTCTACGCGATCGAGTTCTCGGTGGAAAAGATCATACGCGTCTGGGTCAGCGGCGTCCAGTACCGCCACAACAGCGGCGCCAATATGCTTTTCCTGGACGGACACGTGAAACGGGAACCCTTGAGTTGGGTGGACTTCAACCTTTTCTGGACCAAGCGCCCCTGGGGGCTGGGCGACGGCAACTGGTAATCAGTGATACAGGCAGAGCGGCAGAGGATACGAATGAGAATCACAGGCACCTTTTTGGATGAGATCAGCCACGACATCCCGCACCAGAACTGGGGGCGGGAGGAGTGGGAACGGGACTTTCAGGCGATGAAGGCGATGGGAATAGAACGGGTCATATTGATCCGCTGCGGCCATAAACGGGCGCTGACCTACCCGTCGCAGGTGTTGCAGCAGTACGAACATGCCTATGCGCCGGTGACGGATCTGGTGGAGATGTTTCTGCGGCTGGCGGAACAATACGGTATGGATTTTTTCTTCGGCACCTACGACTCCGGCCGTTACTGGTGGCATGAGGATACCTACGACGTGGAGGCGGAATCCCGGCTGATGATGATGGTCAACGAGGAGGCCTGGCAGCGTTACGGCAGCTTTCCGGCATTCAAGGGCTGGTATTTTTCCCAGGAAATCGCGCGCCGGACGCCGGCGGCGACGGCCTGTTATCTGCGCATGGGCGCCCGGATCAAGGAGCTTTCCGGCAATCTGCCGATCCTGATTTCCCCCTCCATGCTGGGCCCCAAGGCCTACGATGAAAACATGAACCGCATCAGCAAGCCGATCACGCCGGAGGAGCACGAGCGCGAATGGGAGGAGATCATGCGGACCTTGTCCGGCGTGGTGGACATCATCGCCTTTCAGGACGGGCACCTGAATTTCGAGGACCTGCCGACGTTCCTTGCGATCAACCGGAAGCTGTGCGCCCGTCACGGTATGGAATGCTGGAGCAATACGGAAAGCTTCGACCGGGATATGCCGATCGACTTCTTCCCGATCAAGTGGGAAAAGCTGTTGCAGAAGCTGCAGGCGGCGGAACGGGCCGGACTGAGCAATGCCATCACCTTCGAGTTTTCGCATTTCATGAGTCCGAACTCCTGCTACTTCCAGGCGCACGGCTTGTACCGGCGTTATTGCGAACACTTCGGCTTCACGCCCGATTATCGCCAGTTCGGCCCCCTGTAACCGCGTCGCACATGGCCAGAATGTTCGCCACCGGTGTCTCCGGCAGGATACTGTCGTGGGAGGCGCCGGCGATATAACGCCCCTTTGGCGCCATGATTCGCAGCACCTCCAGGGTATTTTGCCGCACCGTCTCCGGGGTGCCGTCGATCAGGATATGATGGGAGTCGATGGCGCCGTTGAAGACGATCCGGTCGCCGAAGCGCTCCTTGAGTCCTTTCAGCTCCATGCCGCGGCAGCTGCATTGCACGGCGTGGATGGCGTCCAACCCGGCGGCGATCATATCGTCGAGCAGTTCGGCAATGCCGCCGCAGCAGTGCAATTGGACCTTCCGGCCATACGAGTGGCCGAGGTCGATCAGCCGTTTCAGCCCCGGCAGCAGAAACCGGCGGAACTCCGCCGGGCCCACCATGGGGCCGATCTGGCTGCCGAAATCGTTGCCGATGAACATGATGTCGATCAGGTCCGCGGCCTCTTCGAAGATCTTCCGGTTCGTCGCGACATAGTAGTCGACGATATGTTCGAACAGGTATTCCGCTGTTTCCGGGTGGTCGTACATCAGGAAAAGCAGATTTTCCATACCCGTCAGATCGATGGCGTCGTGCCAGAACGGCGACCAGTCGCCGCCCAGAATGGCGTAATCCCGGTGAAACGGAGCCGCCTGGGCGCGCAGCGTATCCACCGCCACCAGCTCCGGATCCGGCCAGGACCACGCTTCCACGTCCGCCGGCGAAGCGATATGAGCGAGCGGATGGCATAGCGGCATGCCGTAGCCGAAGCCCTCGCGGGGGACCCCGAACGGCGAAATATAGTGGCCGTCGGCGTCCCGTTCGGGGCCGGTATAACGCGCGTGAATCCGGCGGAAGTCGTCGCCGAAGCGGCGCCGGACCCCTTCTTCGTCACAATGCAGATATTGCCGGGCGGCCTGCAGGAATTCGTCGCTCATGCCCAGCCACAACGGCGGCCGGTCCGGAATGGCGCCGGCGAAGGTCGCCAGGACCCGTTCTTTCGAAGTCATCACAGTTGGCCTCCCTCCAGTAAGGAGCTTATTTCCACGCTCCGGCCTTCGCGCCACGACAGTTCCGCCGCCTGACCGACCGCGGTCGCCCACATGCCGTGCCGGGCGGTGGAGGTGTTGGCGGTTTCGCCGCGCACGGCGCGGATGAAAGCGTCCAGCAGCAGCGGATCGGCGCCGCCGTGGGAACCGTCGGCCTCCGGAATTTCATAGGTGATTTTTTCGCGGCTCCAGCGCGGGTACAGGACGATGCGCTGTTCGGTCAGGCTGGCTTCGGCAATGCCGCGGTCGCCCACCAGCGTGTATTTGCGGTCGCAGATGCTGCCGATAAACGACTCCAGATGGCTGGCGCGGGCGCCGTTCTCGTATTCGACAATGGCGATGCCGTTGTCATGGACGCTTTTGTCGCTCAAGTACATGCAGCAATCCTTGTAATAGTTGTCCTGTTCCGCGGCCGCCAGGTCGAAAATTTCCGCATCCGTGCCCTCGAGCCGGTAGCAGTCGGGGCATTCGGACGCATACGGACACTGGCGGCAGCACGGGCCTGCCTTTACGCCGTCGCGGAGCCGGAACGGCAGGTGCCCGGCGTTCAGGATATTCAGCCCCGCCGTGGCGCTGACCCGTACCGGCCGGGGAAAATCCAGCAGCCATTGAAAGACGTCGAAGTCATGACTGCCTTTGTGAATCCACAGACCGCCGGATTTTTCATAGTAGCGGTTCCAGCGCGACATGTACGTCCGTCCGCCATCGTAAAATTCGCGGTTTTCGATCAGATGCACCTGCCCCAGCGCGCCTTCGTTGACCAGTTGCTTCAGCCGCTTCAGCACCGGGTGGTGGCGCAGGTTGAAGCCGATCATCAGAATCCGGTTGGCGGTCTCGGCGGCGGCGATGATGTTCTGGCAGCCCCGGACGGTCGTCGCCAGCGGTTTGTCCACCAGTGCGTGGACGCCGGCCTGCAAAGCCGCCAGCGCGACCGCCTCATGGGTGAAATCCGGTGTGGTGACGATCACGGCGTCCAGCGCTTCGGCTTGCAGCATGGCTTCCACTGAGGGATAACAGGAGGGGGAACCGCCGAGGATGTTCGCGGCCCGGCGCAGTCGTTCCGGGTTCACGTCCGCCAGCGCTTGAATCTTCACATCCTTCCGCAAGTTCAACAGATATCCGAAGCTCAGAATGCCGCGGCTTCCGGTGCCCGCGATGCCGAATTTCAATTCAGGTTCCATGGATTCGCTCTCTTGATTGGAGTTTCAACTTTGACTGTCAAGCTCGCGCAAGCCGTTCATGATGGCGCGGCAGCTATGCAAACCGCGCTCCGGCGGCACGTCTTCGGTGATGCCGACGATCAGCCCCGGCCGGTCCCGGAATTCCCGGAACATGGTCACGGTCAGGGCCTCGACGGCTGCGTCGCTCAGCCAATGCTGCGACGACGGGAAATTGAGCCACACCACCTTGTCCGGCCACGCTGCCAACGCTTCGGCAAGCGTCATATCCGTATCGGGGGCCGGCGTGAAAGCCTCGATGTAGTCCAGCTCTGCTTCGGCGATGGCGGCGGCGATCGAGCGGCAGTTGCCGTCGAAATGGCAGCCGATTTTCTTCCGTTTGCGGTGCAGGATTTCGGCGGCTTCCCGGTAGGCGGGCAGATAATGCTGCTCGAATGTTTCCGGACCGATGACTTCGGGGGTGACGTTGCCGCCGTAATTGGCGTGGGACAAAGGCGAATCGGCGATGATCTGCGCCGCCCGGCGCCGGTTGTCCCGGATGATTGCGGCGATGTCCAGGATTTCATCGCGGTTGTCCATCCATTCATAGCAGAAGTCCTGCATATCCATGAGGCCGCCGGAGAGGAAGCTCTGGATCGGTTCGAGCCCGATCTGACCCCGGAAAATCACATCGCCGCCGGCCTCCTGTTCGGCCCGGAGCAATGGGCCGAAGTCGGGCAGGTAACGTTCATTCGCCATGATGAACTTTATGACCTTGTAATCCTCCGGGGATTTGAACATTTTCTCCCGCACCCAGGTGGTGAACCCGGCCGGTTCCGCCAGCGTGGAAACCTCGCCCACCGGCGTCGAATAGACGGTGCGGATCAGCTTTTTCCCACCCTCCTCCACGGCGTGGTCGGTGATTTTGACATCCGGATACACGGTGGCGAATACCGGTACGGCGCGGTTGACGATGCACAAACCGCGGTTGCGCAGTTCCCGCTCCATTTCGCTTGGGCGGATTTTGTTTTCATACATGGTGAAAGGCAGCCGGCCCGGAAATTCTCCTCGCAGTGCGCTTTCCACATATTCACGGGGCGTTTTCATACTTTATTCTAAAAGTTCTGGTTGATGATGCACAGATTGATATACCACCGCAATCCCGGTTTTGCAAATAATTTCAGCCGGTGATCGCCGGAATTTCCGATATCGAACGAAATGACCGCGTGGCCCAGGCTGCGACTCGGGCTTTGCCAGCACCGGCCGTCGGGGAATTGCAGTTGCGTGCCGTTGTCCTCGGCCTCCGGGTCGCCGGACACCAGCAGCATCCGGTAGGAGCCGGCGGTGAAAAACAGCTCCAGCTCGGCGGCGTCCCGGCCGCACAGGCCGTCGAAGCGCAGGCAATCCGTCCCCGCCCGGCGGAACTCCGCGCAATCGGCGCCCGGAAGCCAGCGCAGCGAAGACACCCGGAAGTCAAAGGCGTAATCGCGCCCGACCCGGACGAAATCGCGTCCGACCTTGTTCGGCGGCATCTGCTGCTGCGGCAGATAGACGGCATAGTGTTTCCGGGCGGACGCTTCGCCGAAGTCGAACTTGTACCGGGTCGCTTTCGGCACTTCGAACATGCCGAGCTGGACCGGGTAATAAAAGCTGTCGACGGCCTCCTGAAACGCGGTGTCCTGGTCGGCGCCGATGAATATCCGCCGTCCGTTCGGCGCCCGGTGCACCAGCGGCATTGCCGCTGCATCGGTTTTCGGCAACGGCGCGGAATTTGCCGTCGCCGTCAGCACTGTAACCCGGCCCGGCGTCAACGTGAGCGTCCACGCGTCCGCCGGCGCCAGCGCTGCGCCGTCCCGGGATACCGGCACGGCTCCGAACGCGTTGCGCAAGCGCACCTGCTGCGCCACCGGGGAGCTCAATTCGATCCGCACCGTCCGAGCGTCGCGCCGGACGGCGCTGACCCGGACTTGCACTTCCGCCGCCAGTCCGGTGAATTCCACCTCCCGCCAGGCCGTCGGAACGGCGGGAAAAACCGCAATTCCCTCCGGGCGCGATTGCAGCAGCATGGCATTGAGCGCCGCCACTGTGCCGCTGGAGGATTCCAGCAGCGCCGAACCGTAACCCGGCGAATAGAGCACCGAACAGGCTTGGACGAAGTGCGAGGTCAATTCGGCAAAGAGGCCGTTGGCTTTCAATAAGTGGCAGATGCCTTTGTCGTAAAGGAAGCGCAGGGCGTCATCGCCGTCGCCCGCGGCGGCGGCCGCCGCCGCCAGCCAGGTGAAGTTAAAAGTGCCCAGCGCCTGGTGATGCTCCACATACGCCAGAGTCGCCGCCGCCGCCGGGCCGGTGACTTCATATCCCGGATAGAGCGGATGCAATACGCCGGGGTGGGCCAGAAACAGATCATCGTCGGCCCATTCCGAGTCTTTGATGTGCGGATTGGATCCGGAGCTCCGCGGGTAATCCGGCATGGCGTCGAGCAGCGCGCGCCAGCGGGGGGCATCGGCGGAAAAACCGAAGTGTTCCGCGACATACAGAGCCTTGTGCAGCAGGAATTTCAGTGCCGCCAGCGTCTGGGTGTCGTTGGCGCATACCGGGCCTTGCTCCGGCGAGACAGACGGGAAGATGACCAGCTTGCCGTTTTCGACGGAGGCGAAATCTTCGAAGAAGGTCAGCACCTCCCGGAAAATCGGATAGGTCCGCTCTTTCAGGAACGTTTCATCGCCCCGGTAGCTGTAATACCACCACAGATATTCGCAGAACCACGGCCCGATGCACTGCATCGGATAATAGCCGAATGCCGCTCCGGCGCAGCCGTACCAGTTCCGCGCCTGCGCCCGAGCCGCCGGCAGCCGCTTTTCGATCGCTTCGATCAGGGGAGCCGCCAACTCCGCGTGGCCGCTGGTGAATACGTGCCAGAACGCCTGTTGGATATTGACATCCTCGACCATGCCGTTATGCCAGATCGTCGGCGCGTGATACCACAGGCCGTACAGGCCGCAAATACCGGAGTTGCCGCAGCCGCGTCCGTTGCCGGAGGCGAAGGTGTAGTTGCCGTAATACCACAGGAATTCCAGCATGTCATCGCCGAGCCGGACTCCGGATTGCGCCCAGAAGTCGCGCCACCACGCCCGGTGTTGATTCCGGACGGCATCCAGGCCGTCTTGGGCGGCGGTCTGGAGCCACTCGCATACGATCTGCTTCGGAGTTGCGGAGCGAAAGGAGGTTTCCACCGCGATTGCCAGAACGATTTTGCGCGTGCCCGGCTCCGGGATGAAACGGACTTCGGTACCGGTCGATTCCAGCCCGGCGCCGGCCACAACCCCGATGCCGACGGCGAAATGGAAGTCGTCGCTGGGGCGCACTTCCGCCACGGTCAGTGGGAAATCCGCTTTCGTGTGGCCGGACAGGGTGGCGGGGAACAGCGGATCGGGACGGTAGACGATGGCGTTCACTTCCCGCCACTCCGCCGCACCGGCGTCGATTTCGAGCAGAATACATTCATGCGCCGCCGATGCGAAGGCCGTAAGCTGCCAGGAACCGCGCCGCATCGTCAGGACAGCTTGCGCCAAAGACAGCTCCTGCGCGGTCGCCGGCGTGTTTTCGTCCGCGGCGAATTCGAGTTCAAATTCACCGCAGTGCGGCGAGACCAGCTGCTGCGCCGGATAGCCGTATTCGCGGAACATATCCTCGTGCATGATCTTGTTGTAATCCTGGTGCGCCGGATCGGCGGGGTTCGCCCGCGCCTCCAGCGCCCGTTTCCGGGTATGCTCCAGCGGCTGGTACTGCGGATACTCATCGAGCCAATGGTAGGGGGAGGCGGAGACGTCCAGCTGGTTGATGCTGAGTACCATCCTGCCGGGCGGCTGGTATCCCATCGCGCCCAGGCGGCCGTTGCCGAACGGAAACGCTTGGTCCCAGTTTTCGGGGGCCGGTGAAAATTTCAATGCATGACGCTCGACAGACATAATATGGACTCCTCCTTTATTGGATTTCAATTTTCGCCGCCGGTAAATTCCCGGCCTCCCGGATACAGCCGGCATCGGCGGTTTCGCCATGCAGCCGGACCAGGCCGGCCGGTGCGAACCAACCCAGATTGCCCCACAGGAGCACCCGGTCCGGAAGTGCTTCGCAATCCACATGGGTCAGGCGTTCCCGGTTGCCGCTGGAATGATAAAGCCACGATTCCCGGATCGAAATGCGCGCCCCCGCACGATGATTGACGATGGCCGGCATGCCGCCGTATTCGCCGCCGAAACGGCAGCGGTCCAACGCGACATTGCCGTAATTGTCGATCCAGCGGTGGTCGTTGCCGCGGGTGTCGAAGGTGGTGCCGGTCCGGTAAATCCGGTCCAGCAGCGGCACGCCGACCAGCGCGTTGAAATACAGATCGCCATGATTGGCGATGGCGCCTTCGCGTTGCGCGTCCGGATCGCTGCTGATCCAGACGCAGTTCAGCGCCGCCCGGACATTGTGCTTCAGCGCCTTGGCCACGGCGAAAGTGGAGTCGGAGACGGTCAGGCGGGTCCGGCCGCGGTCCTCATAACCGCCGTCGCCGCATTGTACCTGCAACGAATAACCGGTGGTGAATTTGACGTCCAGCTGGTCGAAT
Organism: Victivallaceae bacterium; assembly: GCA_031549115.1. Classification (GTDB taxonomy): domain Bacteria; phylum Verrucomicrobiota; class Lentisphaeria; order Victivallales; family Victivallaceae; genus JAVBQJ01. Next base: position 2,630 of record JAVBQJ010000057.1, on the reverse strand, counting down.
ACGAGCTCCGCCTCCAGCTCCGGGGCGTTCCGGATATGCACGTCCTGTGCGCCGCCGATGAAATAAAGCTTCTGCAGCAACAGCAGCCGCACATCGTGCCCGGTGAACGCCGGATCGGTTGCTTCGGGAGGCCGTCGGATATATGCGGTGCCTTCGCCGCGAATCGCCACCGCCTCCGGCAGCCGGACGCTCCGGCCCAGAAGATAATTGCCGGAGGGCACCACGACCTCGGCGAAGACACCCATGGCGGCATGCGCTCCCGCCGCGTCCAGCGCCGCCTGAAACGCCGGCGCGTCATCGGCGGCACCGTCCCCGACTGCGCCGAAGTCGCGGACATTGCCGGAGGCGGCAATCCGCTGCCGCAGCGCCTTACGCGGGCCCGGAGTAATCTCTCCGGCTTCGAGAAATTCGATCTCCTCTTCGGTGAGCTCCCGGTCGCGCCACGGCGCCATCACCGGGAGCAAGTTCATCTGCGCGTCGCCGCAATACGCATAGGTGTCCGGCGTATAACAGTGCAGATAGTCGTCGGGGTAGGGGGCGCCGGGGAAGCGGTTGACGGGCGCGTCGGTTGCATAACGGTTGCCGGTCAGGAGAATCTGGTTGGGGAGTTTGACCCAATCGAAAAGAGCGCCCGCCGGATTGGCGGCTGCCGGGAAACGGCAGCGCCCGGCCACCAGGAAGCTGGCCTGGTTGGCGGAAAACTCACATTCGTTGCGCAGGATATACTCCCAGCTGCCGGAAAAATCCACATTACGCAGATTGACGCCATCCTGGTTCATGTCCGCGGTTTTGCGCAGGAAAATGCGGCCGGGAAGCGGCTCCTCCGGCGCTTCCGCCCGGCAATGATCGAGAAACAGGTGGCCGCCGGAGGTGATGGCCTCCATCTGCTGCCGGGTTCCGGTCCGAATCCGGCAATTCTCCATCACCGCCCAGTCCGTCGTCATGGCCAGCGCCCGGGCGCAGTCGTCGAATTCGCAGTCGGCGATGTGCATCAAAGTGGAGGTGAAGTAAAAGTACGGGTAGTCCGCCTCCGGCGCCGGCGTCATTTCCACGTGGCCATCCTCATGGATGCGGAAGTCGTAGGGGGGCAGAACCGCCAGCCAGTTGTCTTTCGCCGTGTCTTGGCGCAACGTGTCGTCGATCGCCGCGCCGGAGGCGCCCTCGAAGCGGCAATCGCGTACCGTGATCCGGCTGGTGTCGGTATTGCCGGTCCAGAACTTCAACTGCCGGTTGCCGCCGCGCAGGGTCAACCCCTCCACCAACACCCGGAAGGTCCAGTCGAAGTAAAAGATATCGTGCGCCGGATTTTCCTGCGCGATCACCGCATTGTCGCCGCGTAGATGCACCGTTTCCAGCTTTTGCGGCGTCGCCTGCGGCGTCCGGGCCGGGCCGTTGGGGACCAGCAGCGGGCGCGTCACGCGGTAGGTGCCGGAGGCGAAGTACACCTCCGAGGAGACCGGGGCCGACGCGGCCGCCAGCAATGCGGTTTGAATGGCCGCGGTGTCGTCGTGGACGCCGTCGCCCGCCGCCCCGAATTCCCGCACGTCGAACGCGCCGTGGGCGAAAAGAGCGATGCCGCTGCACATAAGGAGTGTCAATATCTTTTTCATGGTGTTTCCTCTCCGGCGTCGGCCGCCAGCCGGAAGCCGATATCCGGCGCCCGGTGCCAGCCGTCGAAGCCGCTGCGCGCCGCCGAACGGCACCAGGCGGCGCCGAAGCTGTAGGCGCCGCCGCGAATCACCTGGAAATGGGCGCCGCCGTCCGGCCCGTCAAGCCGGTAATCCGGGTGGTCGGCGCCTTCCGTGAAGCGGTAAGCCGGTTGCGCGCGTTTGTATTCGTCCCGGCAGAACTCCCAGACATTGCCGTACATGTCGTAAAACCCCCACGGGTTGGGGCGGCGGCTTCCCACCGGCAACGGCGCTTCGGCGTCGAAGACCGCATAGTCCGCCAGAGTCGCCGGATCGTCGCCGAACCAATACGCGCCGGAGCTTCCGGCGCGCGCCGCGTATTCCCATTCGGCCTCGCTGGGAAGACGGAACTTCCGGCCGGTCAACAGATTCAGGCGGGTGATGAATTCACGGGCATGGCGCCAGCCCGTCCGTTCGACCGGATTGCGCGGGTGGCGGATGCGCGACGGGTACGGATCGGCGTCGGCGAACGGGTCCTCCGGATCCGCCCAATACATGCCGGCGGCGTTCGGAATCGCTGTCGACTCTGGAATGGTCGCCAGCATGACCGCGGCGTAAAGCTCCTGGGTCACTTCGTATTCACCCAGATAATAGGCTTGGGTGATGGTGACGCGCCCCGGATTTTCCCGTTCCGGGATGCGTCCGGCTTCGGTTTCCGGGCTCCCCATGGTGAATGTGCCGGGAGCGACCTTCAACATCGTGAAGGTGACGCCCGCCACCGTGATTTCCTCGCGCTCCGGCGTCGCGGCGGCTACGCTCAATGCCAGAAACAGCCATAACATGTGTCGGATTTTCATCGCATATCCTTGATTCGGGTGGCCGGAACGTTGCCGCTTTCGAATAGTACCCGGCCGGGAATTTCGCCCGCGGGGTTGCCGGGGCGCACGGTTGCCATCACCGCCGGAACCGGCCAACCCATATTGTTCAGCAGTACCGCCAGCG
>JAVBQJ010000124.1:0-48601 GCA_031549115.1 Victivallaceae bacterium | reverse complement strand
GCGAACCGCAACGTCGCGGCGCTGGTGGACGGCGCGGGCAACGCGGTGGCGGAGTATGTATATACGCCGTTCGGCGAACTGCTGCTCCATTCCGGGAGTTACGCGCTGACGAACCCGCTGCGCTTCAGCAGCGAATACTACGACAGCGACCTGGAGCTGGTGTATTATAACTACCGTTATTACCACCCCGGCCTGGGCCGCTGGCTCTCGCGCGACCCGATCGGCATCGCCGGCGGCCTGAACCTCTACGCCATGGTCGGAAACGATCCTGTTAACTTGATTGACATTCTCGGGTTGGCCGGAATGTACTTCATGGACCCGGGCGGGATGAACAATTTGAACCCGGCGAGCATGAACAATGTGTACCTGGCGAAATACCATGAGGATGAACTGAACAAGCAACCCATCAAGGTTCAGCAGGAAGTTCGTAATAATATGTATTCCGCCTTCTGGTCGGGAACATCGATACTGGTGTCTGTGACCCCCTTCGGTATTGTTGCCGACACGGCGGAAATGCTCGTCGCACTCTACAGTGGCGATAAAGGGCAGATAGTCTTGGCAGGCTTCGCGTTTCTTCCCCTTGGAGAAGTCGTAAGCACTGCGGGCAAAGCCGGAAAATCGGTCTTTAAATGTGGAGCAAAAGTTACCGACGTCGCGATAGAAGTCGCCGAACAGGGCCTCAAACAAGCCGACGAGATCGTCGATGCGGTTGAAAGTGTGGTCAAAGCAAAAGCTGTTCATAATCCATATGGAAGACTTGGTGGCCCATTGCACCAAGGAAAAATTACCGAAGTTGCTGCGATGTTCGGGGAAGACTATAAAATTTATAGTGAAGTATTTGTGCAAACTCCTGGAGGTTATAAACAAAGCCGCTTCATGGATTTAGTGGTAGTCGACGATTTAGGAAACGCCTGGGGAATTCAAGTGGGCCGCCAAACCAAGGCTGGACTGCCGGTAAGCCGAGAAAGAAAAGCTCTAGAAGATATTATGGGAGTTCTTGGGGTGGACGTAAGGGAGGGAACTTTAAAAGGAGTTATATTTATTCCTTACAACTAATTGGTGTAACACATCTTGATTTATGATAGATCAGTGTTAATATTATAGTTGGCTTGTAAAAATATTATTGATAAGGGAGAGAAGAGCAATGGGGCGTCAATTATCATTTTGTGCATCGCTGGACGATTGGATGGAGATTTTTAAATTTTTAAAGAATAATAATTTATGCCTTTATCTTGAGTGCAGGCATGAAGATGAAAATGGGGTGACGTTATTCACGTATTATGAGAATTTTGACCCAAAAGCTATGACGCAAAAACGATTGGATGCTTTTATTGTGAAGAAGGAATGGAATCGCATTCACTCCAGAAAAAGTGGCTTCATAAATGTTTATGATTCTGAAATAATTCAATTGCAACAGTTTGGAGATATCGGTCTTTTGGCTTTTGGTGTGTTGGGATTTCGTCTTTATGTTACGATGAATGCAGTAGAAGGAAATGCTTTCGTGAAAAAATCGGAAGATTTTCGCAAATCCTACGATCAACTTACGGCTTTCATCAAAAAATACGGTATGATCGATGTGGGCAAGCGAGACTATATACTACCTGACGCCTATCGTATTTACAGTGAACACCCAGAGGAGGTAAAAGGTGCTTATACCAGCTTTTTACCCCAAAAGATAAAGGCCTGGCCGAAGTGATTCATGTTCGCTGCGTGATGCGCGCTCCGTTTATGCTCGAAACGGCAGTTGCTTGAAAATTCCATAGCGTTTTTGATTTGCCGGAGATAAGAAGCGTTTTTCCCCCGAAACGCTGCTTATCTCCGGCATTTGGGTTTATCGTCGATCCGAACCGCGACCTGATCCGAAAGGAAGCACAGAGCTACACCGTGCCCGCGGCGAAGCGTCCGTTCACCTACGACGACGACGGCAATATGCTGACGGGGCACGGGTGGACTTACACCTGGAACGGCGAAAACCGCCTGGTCCGGGCCGTCAAAGACGGCGTGGACATCGCGTTCACCTACGACTACGCGGGGCGGCGGAGTTCGAAGACGGTTTCGGACGCGGTGACGGTGACGGCGCAGACGGTCTACGTCTACAACCAGTTCCAGTTGACCGAGGAGCGCGACGGGCTGAACGGCAACGCGCTGCTGCGGCGCTACACCTGGGATCCGGCACTGGGTACGCCGGCGTGGGTGTACGATGCGGCGCTGGATACGACCTATTACTACCAGACCGATGCGAACCGCAACGTCGCGGCGCTGGTGGACGGCGCGGGCAACGCGGTGGCGGAGTACGTGTATACGCCGTTCGGCGAACTGCTGCTCCACTCCGGGAGTTACGCGCTGACGAACCCGCTGCGCTTCAGCAGCGAATACTACGACGGCGACCTGGAGCTGGTGTATTATAACTACCGTTATTACCACCCCGGCCTGGGGCGCTGGCTCTCGCGTGACCCGATCGGCATCGCCGGCGGCCTGAACCTCTACGCCATGGTCGGAAACGACCCTGTTAATTTGATTGACATGCTCGGGTTGTTGGAGTATAATATCTTTGTGCATCCGTATCAAGCCATGTATGGGGGAGTGATAAATATGGGGTATTCAAAGCCTCATTCCGTAAGTCTAGATCCCAAATTGTCTGCAACTTCAGCAAAAATCATAAAGCGGCTATTGGGGCGTATTACCAGAGGAATGATCACGCCCTTCAATATCGGTGTCGTACAGAATTGGTGGACTAGTTCCGATCCGCTTATCATAGAAGACGAGGAAAAGGAACTTGAGTGCCTGATGGGATTTATGCGCTTTGTTGTCCGAGACGACATTGCACAGCGTGAGCTGCTTTCTGATTGGACGCCATATGCCATTGACAAATTTAATGCCGCGCCAGAGTATACAACGGAGGGCTATTTTACTCTGGGGGCATCACCGCTTCTTACTACCGGATGGTGGCTTGGTTCCTCGTCTTTGGTTAACATATCTGGGAATTATGAGGCGAAATATGAAGGGGGAATGATTTATTACCGTAATGCCACATTCGATTACGAATGGTATGATGATATTGATGGGAATTCATTTATTGAAGCATATCGAAAAGGTGCATTTGGGGCATCTTGGGGATCTTTTGCGAGTAATGTGCTTGAGGGACTTTATGATTTGTATGCGGATAAGACTCTTGGTGCAGACTATAAAATTATAGTAAGAGGAAAGACTGATATTCCTGATATGGGTTACCCGCGACCAATAGGGAGAACAAAATAATGTTCAAAATAAATCTGGTTATAGGAATTGTACTGGGATTGTTTTTGACTGTGCTTTTTTTATTTACGGGTACGCAAACCGAATCCGGATATGCCGACAGTCTTTCCACCATCTTGCGGAAAAATAATATCAACTGGGCTCCTTTGGAGTTCCCTACACATGGCAAGGTGTTTTATATTTATAGAAAAAGTATACTGGGAGGGAATGCCTTAACTGTTGTCGGCTTTATCGATCCTCAAACAATCGATCATTTTCGCGATAATAAATTGTATTTTTATTTGAATACTTTTAGTGTGGAGTTGCCGATTCAACTTCAGGATGGCATTCCCCGGGAAATGTTGGACGAACTGAATATTACCCAGAAAGCCCCATCCCGATATATACTGAAAGTAAAAGGAGCAGATGGAATTCTCGAAAATGATATGGAAGGTATTGTTGAAGTTTCAACCGCTGAAAAATCATATTTAATGAAAATGTGTATTGTCCCGAAAAGCGGAGCGTTTACTTTAAACTTTTGGGAAAGAACGAGATGGTAGGAGAAATCAATGTCGCAAAAGCTGGAAGATGCGTTCGGCGAGCGAGTGATACATGCTCGCAATGTGAGTATTCACGAGATACAGAAAATTTTGGCAGGAGAGGAGTTGTCGAAGGGGTATCGAAACCATATGAAGCGGATAATCGCTTTTCTGGAAACCCTAACTCCAACGCAAAAGGAAGAGTTTTTGCATGCTTTAAAATGGGGAGTTGATAGATCATTTTTTGACCTTATGGTATTTTTTACGCAAGGAGAGGCTGAGTTGCATGTAAAGATGGGTGGCTGTTATCTTGAAGAAGAAGAGCTTCTTACAGATACTCAAAATGGTCAAGGCATTATTCCTGAAGAATGCTATTTTGACTGGGTGGAAAAATGGGGAGACCCAGTTCCATAGAGAAAATGAGCTACCTCGCCCCAGAGAGGCGAGGTAACTTGCAAACCGAGCATTATCAAAAATCGAAAGCTAATTGTTGCGAAAAGAGTTTTTATAGGAACCTTGATTGGTGGATGTGCCGCAAGCAATGAGGTTACTGGGCGGTGAATTCGTAATATTCGATCCGGGGGGTGGAGAAATCCGGAAGCAGGGTCACATAGAGTTGAATGCCGGGGTTTTCCTCCATGGCGGTATTCACGCAGATCCGGTACACCCCGGACTCCTGTTGCGTAAATACCGCGGTGACTTTGACGAACAAACCCGGCGGCAATGTCTCCTCCAACGGTTTCCCATCCCGAAACCAGAGCGGGAAAGCCTGTCCCAGAAGTTCCTGTTCGGAAGCATCAAGGCGGCAGCGTTCGGCTATTTGCGGCAATGGCGTGCTGTAAAGATTCGGGCGTCCGGTCAGCACTTTGAGCTTTTCCGGCGCAATCAGGCGAAAAGCATCGAAGCGGCCCTCCGCCGTGGCCGAATATCGCTTCGGAATTCCCGAAATGAAGCGCAGCTCCTCACGGAATTGCAGCGGCCGGTTGCGCGGCAGCTCCGGTATTCCCGCCGCCCGGTAATCTCCCCGCTCCATCCCCCCGAGACGAACCAGGTCGTCCCGGTCGACATAATCGTCCACCCGGTCGGCCAACGCCGCCAGCTCCTCTTTTAACTCGTCCGGAGCCGCTGCGAATACCAGTTGCCGCCCCGGCGCCGCACCCGAAATATCCAGCCCTCCCAGCGCGTCCAATATCCGCACCTGTGCCGGAACGCTGTAAATCGTGAGCGTATGAAGGCGACCGTCCGCCATGAAACGTTCGACGCCATCGGATTTCTTTTCGCCCGGGTTGCGGTTCGGATTGTTGTTCCGGTCTTGCGCCAGAAGCAGCATGGCCCGGTTGGCCGCGCTCTCCGCGGCGTAATACGAGCGGTTCAGTGCGTCGAAGGTATTGACTTCCGCCGAGGAAAACTGCGTCAGCACCACCGCAGAAGCGACCAAAAGACTCAATGTCGCGACCAGCGCCAATGCGGAAATCAGTGCCACACCGGATTCATCGGGATGGTTTTTCATCGTTCTTCCCATAGTTTGAAACTGCGGAGTTGCCCGCTGTCCGCCGCAGATACATAACCCGGTTGCCATCGGCGAAGTCAACGGTCATTCGGATGGCAATCGGAATGTTTTCCGCGGCAACCTCATCGAAATCGTCCTGCCAGAGGACTTCATTGCCGCTGCGTATTGCATACTGAAACGACAGGCGCTCAATCTTATCCGCCAATACCTCCTCCTGAATGTCCTCCGGGCTGTCCGGGAGGAGCGGGTATTGACGGTACCGCGCCAACAGCTTATCCTCCCGCAAAGAAAGTTCGAGGAAGCGGATTCCCGTTTCCGCTTCATGATTGATCCGGTGCAAATAGGCCATCCGGACAAAATCGCCGCGTCCCCGAAATACTTGCCGGTTCTTGTTTTCGTCATCCGGCCAGTGAAAAGGGATCGCGTTGCGGAATACGCTGTTGGCAATCCGGTCCAGCTTGATCCGGGTATTCAACAGATCGGTGTTTTCCTGAATCCGGCTCCAGCTCTGCTGTACGGAAAAGAGAACCGATCCGGTCAGAGTCGCAATCAGCGCCAGAATCGCCATAGCCAGCACCACCTCCAACAGAGTAAAACGGCGCTCATTTCGCATGGCCGCCCTCGTCGACAAAGGTATCCAGATTCAATTCATCGACCATGAGGCCATCCCGGAACAACTGAATTGAAAGCTTCTTCAGGCTTCGCCGGCTCAGCGGGAACTTTTCCAGACTCAATTCCGACTCCGTGTAAAAATACGACACCTGATAATCTCCGCTCAATACCGCCGGATCCAATGGCGCGGCGGAACCGTGAATCAGCAGAAATTCCGCCGCCTGGGTCAAATCGTGCGTCTGCTCCCATGCCGTTATGTTGCTCTCCAGGCGGGAGACGGCCAGCGAAAGCTGCCACAGCAACGCCGATACGCTCAAGCTCAGAATAACAATTGCGCACAATACTTCCAGCAGAGAAAAGTTACTCCGTTTCATACAGCTCCATCAGTCCGGTCAATGGCGATACTCTCACGCCCGCTCCTTCCCCGTCCCCGAGAAATTCCACCGTGACTTCGGCGGCGTTGCCGTCCGGAAAGAAACGCATCGCCTCCAGATCTGCCTCCGGGGTTTTGCTGTTGATTTTCACTTCCATATCCGCCGCCAGCTGCAGTTTTTCGCTTCCGAATACAAAGACGCGCATCTCCTGCCGCCACTCGATAGTGAAGTTTTTCCCCTGGGCGATGGCACTGCGCCGACACAATGCTCCCAGGCGGCGCAGGCTTTCGGCCTGTTCCCGGGGCGATCTTTCCAACCGCAGGCTACTGAAGCCGACAATGGCCACCCCGAAAACCACGGCCAGGATCGCGATCACCGTCACCAGCTCAAGCAAGGTATAATGCGAGCGGCGCAACGTTATTCCTCGACGTTCCAGTTGCCGATATCCGCGTTTTCATCCTCGCCTCCGGGAACGCCGTCGGCGCCGTAGCTGATGATGTCGAATTCGCCGTGCTCGCCGGGCCTCTTATAAATGTAATCGTTGCCCCAGGGGTCCTTGGGGATGAGACCGCCCTTGATATAGGGGCCCTTCCACTTCTTCTCGGCATGATTGTTTTTGATCAGATCGTTCAGGGTTTCCGGCAGCTTCCGCACCTCCAGCCGATAGTTGAATACTCCCTGCTCGAACATCGCGATCTGCATTTTCGCCGTGCTGATCCGGGACGTCTTCACGTGGTTGAAGTACAGCGGGGTGGCGATTCCCGCCAGGGTGGCGATGATTACCACCACGACGATCATTTCGATCATGGTGAAAGGCTGTTTTTTCATGGTCCGATACTCCTTATTTTATAACGTTCATTTCCGTAATTGCCAGAAAAATCGACAAAACCACCAGCAAAACCACAAAGGCCAGAATCAGAATGATCACCGGTTCGAGAAAAGCCAGAAGCCGCTGCACCCTGGTCCGCGTTCTCTCCTCCTCTTCCAACGCGATGCGCTCCAGCATTTCGCCCAGATCGCCGGACTCTTCGGCAATTTTCAGCATGGCGACGCTGCCCTGCGGCATATAGCGGCTTTGCCGAAAAATCTCGGAAAGCCGTTCTCCGCGCGACAACCCCGCCTCCAGTCCGGAAAAGTCTTCGGCGATGATAACATTGTCGAAAATCCGCCTGGAGATGCCGATCGCCGTCAGCACTTTGACCTGTCTTTTGAGCATGATGGACAAGGTCCGGATGAAGCGGCTCATTTCGATGGAAATGACGATGCCGTTCAGGATCGGCGCCGCCAGCAGGGTTTTCGCCTGATAATGGCGGAGCAGCGGGTGGCGGCGGTATTTCTTTATCCCCCATGCCGTCACCGCAATCAACAGCGGCCAAAGCCACCATACTGCCTGAAATACGGCGCCGAGTTGCAGCATGATCCGCGTCAGGAGCGGCATTTCCCGCCCCAGCTCCTCGAAAATCTTGGCGAAACGCGGCACGAAAACCGTAAACAACAGAATCAACACGATCAAAGTTACGGCAATGACGATGGCCGGATAGATGGAGCTGGTGACGACGAAGTTTCGGAAGTCTTTGCTCTCTTTCAGAAACCGCCGCAGCTCCCGGGTGACCTCGGCCATGCAGCCGGATTCCTCGCCGACTTCGATCAGGCTGGAAAACAGCGAAGGAAAATTCTGCGGCTCTTCCCGAGTCAGAGCGGAAAAGCGCTTGCCTTCATGCAGTCCTCGGCGCAGCCTTTCGATGACCGCCCGGTCGGACGCGGTCGGGCATCCGTCTTCAATGACGCTCAAGGCCTTCTCGAGCGGAATATTGGCGTCCAGCAGCGGACTCAGCTGATCGGCAAAATTTTTGACATCGAATTTCCGGGCCGGTTTGTACCAGGAGCTCCGGCCGCCGGCTTGCGGGGCCGGCAGCTCCTTCAGCAGCGTATGTCCCATCTTTTTCAATGACCGCAATGCGGATGCGGAGTCGGCGGCGTCGAGTTCGATATCCTGCCGCACCCCTTGATGATTCATGACCCGGTAATAAAACTTCATGACATTCAAGTCCCTGCCGCGATTCGCAGAATCTCGGATCTGGTGGTGATTCCGTCCGCGGCCTTGGCGTAACCGTCTTCCAGTAACGGCACCATGCCGTTGTTCACGGCGATATCGTAAATCCGCGCTCCCGGCTGCCGATCGGTGATCGCGGTTCGCAGTTCGTCGTCGACAAGCAGCAGTTCGTAAATGCCCATACGCCCTTTGTAACCGGTGCCGCTGCAGATTTTGCATTTGTTTCCGCCCATGATACCGGTGCCGCCGCAGATCCGACAGCTTTTTCTGGCCAGTCGCTGCGACAGTACGCCGAACAGAACGGAGGCAATCAGAAAACTTTCCACTCCCATATCTTCCAGCCGGGTGATCGCGCCGACAGCATCGTTGGTATGCAGCGTACTCAATACCAGGTGGCCGGTCAACGCGGCGTTGATCGCGATATCGGCGGTTTCGCGGTCGCGGATTTCACCGACCAGGATCACATCCGGGTCCTGACGGACAATATGCCGCAGCCCGGAGGCGAACGACAGGCCGATTTTGTGGTTGATCTGCATCTGACTCAGCCCCGGCAACTGGTATTCGACGGGGTCTTCGATGGTGATGATTTTCCGTTCGGCGTTGTTGAGCCGGTTCATGACGCTGTAGAGGGTGGTGGTCTTCCCGGAGCCGGTGGGGCCGACCACCAGAATAATGCCGTGGGGAATTTCGATCAGCGTTTCGAATTTTTCCTGCATGGCGCCGTTCATGCCGAGTTCGCCGAGATCGAAACGCATGGAATCCTTGCGCAGCAGCCGCAAAACAATGCTCTCGCCATTCATCACCGGAATGGTGCTGATGCGGATATCAATATCGTGCGCTCCGAGCTGAAAGTGGGTTCTGCCGTCCTGGGGCAGGCGGCTTTCGGCAATATTCAGGTTGCCGATCAACTTGACCCGGGAGGCCACCGCCGGATAATCGCTTGCCGGAGCCGTCAGATATTTATGCAGGATGCCGTCGACCCGGAAACGGATGACCATCTGATTTTCTTCCGGTTCCACATGGATATCGCTGGCGCCCTGTTCCAGCGCCTGCGACAGCATCTCATTGACGAGGCGTACCACTTTGGCGTCTCCGGCCAGCTGGCGCAATCTCTGCTCGTTGTCTTCCTCGTTTGAAGCAGCGGTGTCGGCGAGTTGATACACTTCGTGAATGAGCCGCTCCACCAGACTGTGGCGCACCAGCGCGAAATGCAATTCCACGCCGAAAAAATTCCGGAACTCTTCGCGATGCGTCTCCAGATCGTAAGGCGAACTGCTCAACACTTCCACGCGCTGTTCATCCCAGCGGTACGGCAGCAGTCCGAAATTGAGCAGATAATCCATTTGAATGCCGGGAAATTTTCCCGGAACCACACACTCGTCTTCGTCGAACGGCGTCAGTTGCAGCACGTCACAATAAACCTGCAGAATGTCGTTCTCGCTGAGCAAGCCGCGCTCCACCAATATCCGGTCGGCTTCCCGGGGCGTTACGCCGGTGTCCAGAATTTTCCGGTACTCGGAGCAACGGGCTTCGATGGCCGTGAGTATCGGAGCGACGGCCTGGGCCGATACGTTTTCCGCTATTCGATAAACCATGTTTCAAGCAATCCCTTTTGCTGCTCCAATTTGCGTTTGCGTTCTTCCGGCGGCAGGTTGAATTCGATCAGGGTGTCGACGGATTCCTGGTACTTTGCCAGCAGGCTTTCCAGCTGACTGTTTTCGGAGATGATGGTCCCGGAAATCAGGATCATCATCTCCGTGCGTTCGGAACCGATGTTGCTGTCGCCGAACAACCGGCGCAGGAACGGTACTCCGCCGATAATCGGCAGCGTGGACATGGTGTCCGAAGTCTTTTCCCGGATCATGCCGCCGCAGATGATGGTCTGCCCGTCCCGGATCGACATGGTGGTGTTGATGATCTGTTCCTTGATGATAGGCGAGTCGATATCCGAAGTGCTGTTCTGGTCGGCCTCGGACACCGTCTGGTCCATGACGATCGAAATCCGTCCTCCCCGGGTGATTCGCGGCGTCACCTTCAGAATCACGCCGGTGTCCTGGTATTGAATGTTGCGTACCAGATTGGTGTCGGACAGGTTGCTGGACTGCGTGTTGGTGATCTCGGAGTTGACGATGGGAACCTTGCTGCCGACCGATATTTTGGCTTCGCAGCGCGAGGTGATCAATATCTGCGGATTGGAGACTACCTTGATGTTGGTTTTTCCCGCCAGAGCGTTGATATAGCCGTACTTGTTCTCCGGATTGTCGGAGTCGAAGATGTAGTAATTGCCGCCGCTCTGCGCCTTCTGTCCCGTCGCCGGAGCCAGATTGGCATAGTTGGTGCCGCCGCTCATGCCGGTGTCGCCGCTCTGCCCCTGCAGCATGAATTCGACCCCGAACTTCACCGAATCATTCAGCACGACATCGATAATCAGGACCTGCAGCAGCACCTGTGCCGGAATGGTGTCGATCTTTTCCAGCAACGCTTTCACCATGGTATAGGTTTTCGGTTTGGTGCGAATCAACAACCGTTCGTTGACGGCGTCGGCGAAGATTTTCACCGGGACATCCAGATGGGATGAGGGAGCATCCTTTGCCGTTCCGGTCGTCCGGGTATCGATTTTCGCATCCTGCGCCGTCGTACCGCTGCTGTTGCTGCCGGGGGTCAGGGTGGTGCCGTCGACCGGGAACATCACCGATATCGCCTTGATCAACTCGTCGGCATTGCCGTTGACGATGTTGTAAACATACATTTTTTCCTGATCGCCGGCATCGGCGCGGTCGAGGATGCCGACCCAACGGCCCAACTCGTCGAGCGCCTCGCGGCTTGCCGCCGAAGCGACCAGAATCTGCAGGCGTTCCACCGCCAGCAAATGGATCTCTTCCGGTTGGGGCTTGTCGCCGGTGGCGACGGGAAATCCCAACACCGGCAGGATTTCGCCCAGCTCGCCGGCGAGCCTTTGCGCATCGATATGACGGCACGGGATCACCATTTTGGCCCACCCGTGCCGCAAAGGCTGGTCCACCTCGGTCAGAATCGAACGCAATTTGGCAATCGCCGCTTTCGTATCCAGCACAATCACGATATTACGGTTTTCCAACTCCAGCGCTTTGGCTCCTTTGGTGAAAAATTGACCGAGTTGCGCGGAAGCTTCTTTGGTGCCGATGTGTTTCAGGCGGAACACGGCCAGCTCGAGACTGCCCGGATGATCGCCGAATTCGCTCTCGCCCGAGGCGGCGTCCAGATTTCGCAACGTGATCAGATTATGCTCCGTCGTGACGTAAATTCCCGCAGTATGCAGCACATATTTGAACAATTCCCAGATTTCCCGCCTGGTCATTCCCTCGGAAAGGGTCAGGGTGACGGAGCCGGTCAAATTGGGCGCCAGCTGGTAATTAACACCCAGCGCTTCGGCAAAAACCGGAACCACATCGGCGATTTCCGCCTTGTTGAAGTTGAATGCCACCCGATATTTTACGGTGTCGTCGAAAAACAGCCGAGGAACTTCCGAAGCCGGTTCCGGCTCCGCTTCCTGCGAAGCGGTATAAACGGGGTAGGGATTGACCGGAAGGCGCTTCCCCTCGTCGATGGGCGGCGGCAATTCCACACTTTCATCAAGCAGCAGGAAACCCTCTTCGGAGGCGATTCCCCGGGCGTCTTTGAACCATTGCTCCTTGTGCTGTGCGTGTTTTTGTTCATCCTCCGTCTTCTGCAGCTCTTCCTGCTGCGCTGTTCCACAGCCGGCGAACAGCAACAAGGCGATTGCCATTCCCGGCCAGGCAAATAAGTGCGTACATTCCCTCATGGCGTATGTTCCTGCTTTTTCCTCAGAGGTAAAATCTTTTGTTCATTACCTCGCGTTAACGTAACTTGATCCGGCGCTATTTGCTCCAGGGTGTAGCCGTTACCGACTTCATCGCCGAGCTTGAAAACCCGTTTTACCTCGGAATTCCCGACGCCTCCGGCGCCCGAAGGGACGGCAATTACGGCGCCCTTGGTCTGGTCGAATTGGAAAACCCCGGTCAATACCAGCAGTTCCGGAGGCGACGGTTTGGCAGAGGCGGCAGGCGCGGTGGCCACGGCAGGTTGTTCGCCGCGCAGCGGATGGAACATGTTCTGCCGGATCAATATATTCTTGTCCACTTTCACGTCGGCCGGAGCCGGCGGTGGCACCTCGTTTTCCCGATAGCCGAATTCTTCTTCGCTGCCGCTCCGGGGGATTTCGCTGCGCATATAAAATGCGGAGAACAGCAACAAAGATACCGCCAGACACAATATGCCGATATAAATTCCCAGTCTATTCTTCATGATCGTTTCCGAATAAAAAAATACCGGCGACACCGTTCAGCGTCAGTCCGCCCGCGGCATTGGCAATCACCGGTTTCACCGTCAGGCTTTTCCAGTAGATGCGCGGCTGATGATTCCAGAGCTCTTCCGCAAACGCCAGAAAATTGTCGATTTGCCCCTCGGCGGAAAAGCTGACCTCCAATGTCTCCAGTTCGCCGGGAACCGCTTCCCGGCGCTGTATATCGCCGATTGCCCGGATGAGCATACCGGCCTGTTTGCCCGCGTTTTCCAGACGCTCCCGGAAACAGATGACGGGATCCTGCGGCGGATTTCCGGTGGCGGCCATTTCCCGGACCGAAAGCATTTGCCGGGTATCCAGCAGCAACTTCCGGTTTTCCTGTGCCGCTTTGGCAATCGCCTCCTCCAGGGTGCGGATGTTTTGTTTCCGGGCCGCCAGGTGTCCGGCGGCGAACGGCAGTTCCAGCCCGGGCCGGCAGAGGAGCAGTACCCCGATACCCGCAAGCAGGAGGCCGGGCAGAATGTAGCCGAGGTTTCTGAGGAATTTATTCATGCCCGGCTCCTTTGAGTTTAACATAAAAAACCGTGGCGCCGTTGCTGCCCTGGCTTTTTCGCAGATTGATGAGCCGGTAATACGTTCCTTCCAGCTGGCGGTAGAAGTTGGGCTCATCTTCGCGGGATTCAATGGCGATATCCATCGAACTGCCATTTTGCAGATAATTTGTGATCCACATATGCGCAGGCAGTTTCCGGTTCAACTCTTCCAGCCGGGGGAGCAATGGCTCCAGGTCGAACGAAAGGGAGCGCAACGTATTTTGCAGCTCCTGCTCGGCGGCAAGCGCTCCGAACTGCCCTTGCAGTTGCCGTAACTCAGCGGCCAATTCCGTCTTGATCGCCTGCAGTCTATCGGACTCCTGACGGTAAATCCGGTATTTTTCATGTCCGATGCCTGCCAGAACCGTGGCGCATAAAAATAGCAGGAGCCAATAGAGCCGCTTCCAATTGCGGTGACGGACCACCCTCAAATCCTTCGGCACATGCAGGAGTTCCGGATAAATCGTGTCGAAGCGGCCATCAGGCTCCAGCAGTTGCGCGGGAACGAACCGGTCCAGCGTCAACGCATGCTGCCGCAGCAAAGCGATATAGTGCTCCATGCGGTGGCCGGGCATGACCAGAATCCGAAAATCTTGCGGCGTCAGCTTCTTGTAGCACCAGACCACGGAGGCAGGATCCACCGGCAGTCGGTAGGACAATTCCCGGGTCAGCACGGAACTCAGATTCCGGGCTGGAATCACAGCCGGCAAGTGAATATCATAAATCATGGTGTTGACCGCCGGAATCAAGAACCAGATCAAGTCGAAAAATTGTGATTTGAAATAATCCGGGGAAACCGTTTTCTGCTCTCTGTCTTTGCATATCGAGAAAATCAACTTCTCATCCTCGCCATACTCAATTTGTCCGATGATCATTCCCGATATTCCATATGATTGACTGTTTCATTGACCGCAATACTATATTACTGATTTTTCGTATTTCAATATTGTACGTTTGCGTATCTTAAAATTTTAGAACATCGCCATCATCTTTCAGTATCGCCTACAGCTCCTAATTGTTCGACAAAATTGCTTAAATTGTATTGTTGCGATGGGCTTTCAAAAGAAACTTGTATGAATTGTCGAAATTTACTGATGAAAAATATCGATTGGTTTGCGTTTTCATTTTTTGCATCTATTTTATATCGAGAAGTGGAAACGTGAGCACATTGCGGCATTCAGGGGCATATGAGTCGGTCTTATCTTATCGTTGTAATAGTTCTGTCCGGCTTCTTCAGTTGGGGAAGCGAGAAAGTATTGTTGGAATACTTCTTCAATACCAATTGCAGCGAGTGCAACAAAATTTCACAGTTCTTCCTTCCGGCACTGCAGGAAGAGCTTGGAGAGATGTATACCGTACTATATCGTGATTTGGCTGATGAAAACAATTTTCTACGTTTGATTTCCTACTTGGACCGTGATGGGACGGAGTCCAATGAAAACGTCTATCTGGTAATCAATCAAAGAATCATCCTTGGAGGACGGGAACACATCGAACGGAATACCGCCGCCGCTATTCGGGCGGAGTTCGAAGGGGGGCCGCGAGAAGCGCCTAAACTCTCCGAGGGGAAAATTCAGGCGTTAGAGCGCCGCATCAATTTAGGCACCGTTCTGATCGCCGGACTCCTCGACGGCATCAACCCGTGTGCTTTTGCTACATTGGTTTTTCTGTTCAGCTTGTTGACCTCCAAATTGTTCTCGCGTCGAAGGCTTCTGGCTGTGGGAGCGGTATATATTGGAGCCTGTTTTGTAACGTATTTGGCAATTGGTGTCGGGCTCTTTCAGTTTCTAAGCTGGCTGAGTGGCTGGAACGTATTGCGTTTGGTGCTCAACGGTGCAATGATAGCAGCATTGGTGATTTTGGCTGCAATATCATTTGCCGATGCAATTCTCTTTAAAGTACGCGGCGCCTCTGCTGTCCGGTTGAAGTTACCGGAGGCATGCAGAAATTATATTCATGGAATGATGCGGAAACGCCGCCAACAGGCCTTTGTTTTATCCGGGACATTTTTGTTGGGGGTTATGGTTACTGCAGTGGAAAGCGTCTGCACCGGGCAGGTCTATTTGCCGACGCTTTTATTTTTGGTCAATAATACGGCAGAAGTGAGTCACTGGTGGGGATATTTATTTTTATATAATACGGCATTTATCTTACCGTTGGTCGCTCTTTTTCTAGCTGTGTATTACGGCCTTCGAATGCAGCCTTTATTGAGATTGTCAAGGTGGAATGTCATGATTTCCAAGTTGCTTATGGGTCTGTTTTTTCTGGTACTTGCGGCTCTGCTGTGTTACCTTGAGTTCTTCCGATAAGCTGAAATTCAATAGCGGGCCAATCATCGGGAGAGCGAATTTTGAGTAATAATTTTATATCGACAGCGCTTCCCGGGGTGGCGGCGGAAACAGCCACTTTCAACAGTTGCCCGTCCTCGTTTTTCAGAAGCCGGCACTCTTTCAGGTCGGGATTGTTGCCGGGCAGAAGTTCAAGCACTACGGGAGCTTTGTAAGCAATTCGGAATGTATATTCATAGGTTTTTCCGGCTTCCAGTACGCCTATATAGTAATTCGGGGTTGGAGTGATTTCCAGTAGCGGTTGAGCGTTTCCCTTCAGCGAAAACTTCAAAAACCGTTGCTTTACATCACTGGTTTCAATGTAAAAGATTTTGTGGAACGGCCCTGAAAGCGAATTTGGCTGTAATTTCACGCGAATCTCGACAGTTTCTCCCGATTTGACCAATTGGGACGAAAGCGTTATGGCGGCACATCCGCAACTGGATCTTATTTTTCCTAATATTAAATCCGTCGAACTGCGATTTTCCCATTGAAAAGTATGGCTTTTCTCCTCATTAGCCATAAATAATCCGAAGTCTGCTTCCGTAATTGACGCCCAGATAGTTATGTGGCAGAGAAATGATAACAGTACTGGGAAAATGAGCTTCATGGTATAATCCTTATGAATTTGCCGGTTGTAATCTGACTGTTCGAGGCAGCTGTCCAAACACCTGCCACCTGTTCTATCAAGGTTATATATAGCACGAAGAATGTGTCGTTTCAAGTTCGAATATGGAAATATCCATTTACGCAACCAGAGCAAGGCAAAGTCTGGCAAGGCCGCGATCAAAACCGAGCTTCCGATGACGGGCCATGAGCTTGGAGCTCCCCGATGCGATTCCAAGTCTGGCCTTCGACGCCGGAGTGTCGACCAACAGCGCATCCGCCGGGTTGAGTTACGACGACCCGCTGGCAATCTGTTCGGCGCTGCGGACCGAAAACGTGCTGCGCCTGACCGCCACCGACCTTTTCGCTTCCGACAGCGAAAAGAAGTCGTCGCCGATGCTGGCGATCGGCTGGTAAAAAAATCACGACTCCCCATCTATCGGCTTGACATGGCCGATAGATGGGGATAATATAAAAAAGGATCTGAAGTGCCGTACTGTTGACATATTGGAGCCGCGAAACGCCTCAAAGTATAACGAGTCGAGAGGCCTTGGCGACTGTATACAAGTTGAATGTGATTAATGATTGGCTAAATTATGAGATTTGAATTTTCTGCGGAAACCTCCACGTTGTATGATCACGAAACCAATAAAGAGTATCTTTTTTCGGATGAAAGTAACATCGAATGGAATGGTGAAGCTGAAGCGTTTTATTATCTCCATCGGGAATTTGGTATTTGGGAGGTAACTGGCGAGAACGTTGAACTACTCCACGCCTGTGACAAAAGTTGCGCAATCATGCAGAAGCTTTGTCAACAGATGTCCTCTTTCGACGAAATACCCCAACAATTACTGGCATTTCTGCAGATTAGCAGATTCTGTTTGGCATGTCCCACTTTCGATACCCTGGAACGTCATGCAATGTGTCTGGAACAGCTCACTCAACTCAATTCTGGCTTGGAACTCTTTTTGACAGATGCGACTGCTGCTTCCATATTCCAATTACTGGTGACAGCATTTCAGATCGGTAGCAGTTTTTCCCGGGAAAGCAACATTTGGAGTAAAAAAGAGGCAGATGCTCAAAACGTCATTAACCAAAGAACTGAACTGGCGGATTGGTTTGTGATAGTCTTCGACAGCATACCAGAGGATTATAAAGGGGGGCCGAATGGACCGATTTCTTCTGTACATAAAGATTATGTCACCGCATGTCAGCAAATGCAACCACCCCAAGAAGCGAAACACATTTCCACGTTTCGCCGCCATTTTCTACGCTGGTTACCTTCCTATGCAGAACAATGTTTGCGCGAGGAATTCCGTGCTATGATTGGCTTCCAGCAGTTATTTGAGGAGTTCAAAGGCAAAGATGATTATTTTAAGTTTGGAGCAAACACATGTCATGTGTTTGAGGTGTCCAAAGCCGATATGCGATACTGTTATAAGCAGTTGAAAAAACAACCGAAAAAATCAATAAAAGTCCAACGTTTGATTCGTTGGATTGAAAACTATGACATAATAATCTGATCAGGACTAGTGCTGAACAAATCGGGGTGTTGCTTCGTGCGACCTTTTCCACTATAATTACTACCATCGCCTTCGGTTGTAATTAATGAAAAGAAAGGAGCCTCCCGTGAAAGCACTGAAGTTATCTCAAGAAAAACGCGGAATCATCAATGCGCTGTTGGCCGACGAAAATCTAACCGTCGACGAACTGCTCCGCAGCCACGAACTGGCCGCCGCGCATCGGCGGACCTCGCCGGAAAAGCGCTACCTCAGCGTTGCCGAGGTCTGCCGCCTGTGTTCGGTCTCCCGCTTTACAATCCGGCGCTGGGCGCAAAAGCACCTGGTCCGCACCTGCAAAATTTCCAATGCCAGAGGCGGCCGGGTGTTGGTCGACGCCGACAGTCTCGCCGACTTTCTCGAGAGCCGCAGCCAGGACGACGCTTCCGACCGGAACGCCTGACGGAACCGCAGCCCGGTTCGCAGCCGGGCTGCAAAAATCAAGGAGCAATAAGAAAATGAATCAAGATCTGTATGATCAGCTGTCGTTGCAATACGGCAAGCCGCTCAGCAAGAATGCATACCGGATTCCTCCGGTGAATCAGCTGTTCTTTGCGACGCTGTTACTGGAGACACACCAATTGCGTTTTGACGAAAACCGGTGGTTCGCATTCAATGGAAAATACTGGAAGGTCACCCCCGCATCGAAGATTGCCCGCTGGGTTTTGAAGTTATTGCAAGATTATGCCCGTGCAACTGAGCGCTTAAAGTTGATGGGGAAAATCTCGAAAAGCTTATTGGTCGGCATTGAAGGTTTGGCGCAAGTTGTAGGAAGTGAACTAAATTTCCCGCTAATGGACTGCAGCCTGGTACCTTGCCGAAACGTCGTATTACGCTGGGATGAGGTGGCGATGAAATTCATTCCGGAAGAATTTTCGCCGGATCAATATGTTCGTTCTTTGTTGTCGGTAGACTATAACCCGGAGGCCGACTATCAGGAGTTCAAACGGGTCGTACTGGACGAGGTGCTTTCCACTGAGGACCAGCTTATGGTGCAGCGCTACTTAGGGATAGCCTTGATGCCGATCAACCTGACGCAAAATTTTCTCCTCCTCCAAGGGGTCGCCGGCAGCAGCAAGAGCCTGCTGGTCCGGTTGCTGGTCGAAATCCTCGGCGATGAGCGCGTGTTCGATTTGGATATCAAAGACGCCGGGCAGGACTACGCTCTTTCCGGGCTGAGTTCTCAGACCTTGCTCGTCGCTTCCGAGTCCGCCGGAGACGCGCTGTGCACCTCCGGAGCCCCGTTCGTGAAGAAGGCCGTCGGCGGGGATAAAATACAGGCCAGATTGAAATTCATTAATGAGAAGCGCCAACTCTGCGGTCATTACAGCTTGATCGTAGTCTCCAACGAACATGCCCGCTTTCACTATACCGGGGATGGAAAAGAGTGGACCCGACGGCTCTTACCGGTGCTTTTCGATAAGCAGCACGAAAAGACCGAAAAAAATTTGGTCAACAGACTGCTGGAACAGCACGGTTCCGGTATCTTGAATTGGCTCTTGGAGGGGGCGGCGGACGTTCTGCGCAACGAATGGAATATTCCCCTTACCACCACTCAGGAGCTTCGGTGCGAGCGTCTAATTTGCCGGAGCGAACCAGTCAGGGCGTTTGTGGCGCGTTGCGTCGAACTGTCCGCCGGGGATGATTTTTCCAGCGATGAGGCCTTCCAGTGTTATTGTGAAATCGGTGCGAAGGGGATGCTGCCGATGTTGACCCGAGAGGCATTTTTCAAGCAATTGGCCGTTAAGATGGCGGAACGCTTCTTCGGGACCACCAGCAGCAACAATCTCCAACGCAGTGAGGGGGGCCGTCTGGCGCGGACATGCCGCGGTTACCAAGGGTTCAAGTTGAGGAGCTCGAATGTGTATGAATAATCGCTTTTCTCAGAACGCGTCTTTGCCGTCTTTGCCGTCTGGCGGGGAGCCGCCGGATTGTTCCCGGTCGGTGCATCAGGAAGAGGAAATCCGGGCGGAGCATGAGCGATTCGAGCGGTATTGCGCCTCAATGCTGGGTGAAATCCCTTATCCGGGTGCGGTACAGCAGACTTTGCAGATGCTTGGGACGATGGCCGACGAAGTCATACGGCGCGGCCACCAGACCCCGCTCCGTCTTTCCGGCGGCGGTCTTGCGGCCGACGTGCGCCGTTGTGACGCGGTCGGACCCGCGACAATGGGATTTTTCTACCCGCAGCGCTTGCAGCGGGAGTGTGCTGCGCTGGTGCCCGCCGAAGTCGCCGACGGCGACGGGCTGGCTTTTTTCGGAGTGATCAATCGCTGGAACTGGAATCGACCCTATTTGCAATGCGTCGTGATCGGCCCGGTCTTGCTGCTCAAATGGCTTCACTGGTCAAAGCGGGCGGGAGGCGAAAAATGATAACTCAATGTTGGAACCCAAGCCCATTCACAGAAGCGGTAGATGCGATTTCGCGGGTGGCGCTCTTCGGTACCAACGCCGTGGGCACGCCGGATATCGTTCATTACGGTCCGGTGACAAAGATTCCGGACGGCGGCATTACCTGCGGCAATGGCCGCCTTGCCCTGCTGCCTTTTCCGGCCGGCGGCTATAGTGTGGCTGCTTGCCTGCCGGACGGCAGTGCCGTATATCAGCCTACAGTAAACGGTCAGTCTATTGTACAGTTTCTGGCTTGTGCGAACGGGACCGGGGACATATCGAATACTTGTCGCTATTTGAGTCGGAAACTGAACCTCTGCGACCGGGCCCCGGACCGGGTGGAAGGGTACCTGCGGCGTTGCTTTACTGATATCGGTTATCTGGATGACACGCAGACTGGGTCGATGATTTTCCGCTCCCCGGACGGGGTCTTGGATTGCATCGAAGAATTGCTGTGGGTGAACGGCCATGCCACCGTTATGGAAGTAAAATTCTTCAAGGCCCTTGATGCCGGGGAGGTGCTGAAGCTCTGGTTTACACCGAGGCGTTCGCGAATCAAAGAACCCGCCTGGTGTATTCCGAATACGGGGACGCCCGTCTGTATTACCTCGGAATTGGGGATTGTACTGGCCAACCAGGTAGACCCTCTCTATTGGTTTCAGGATTGCGGCGATCTGGATCAGGTCGATTTTTCCTGCCTGCGCGGGAACCCAGCCACCTTCTTGGTGACGGATTTTTCGGCTGCTCCATGGAGGACCCGGAATTCTTTGGCTGAAGCTTTGGCTTTGAAAACGGCCGCCCATCGCAAAGGTATCAAGATTTCCATAAGTACGGTGGAACTTCATAATGAAAGGCCGCTGATGGAAGTCGCCGGGAGGGAATATGACTCGGCACATCCGGAGTTACTGACGGATGAAGCTTTCTTTCAACAGTGTAGGACGCACGGGCTGAAGATTGACCCTGTTTGGCTCGGCAATCCTTACGAAGTCAGGTATACGCCGGCCACGACCGGGACGGAGCCGTTGCTGCCGTTCTTCTTCGACCGGGGCCGGCTGGCTGTCTTTCAGGAACCGGCGGAGAAGCTGGTCTTTCGGACGGCTCTATTACCGTTGCTCAACGGCTCCAACCCGTTTCCCGACATCTTGAACATCGCACGACCCGTTGCGACGCTGATGTTCTGCCGGCGTGGGCGAATCCATCGACTACGGAAGCAGATCGGCACACCCGAATATCGCCGGCTGCACGTTTACGAGGACGGCATGCTTCTGAATGCGGAGGCGGATGCGATGAAAGAACTGGGGTCATTGTTGGAAACAGTCCAGCCGGAACTTGTTCTTCTTGAACTATCCGGCTATTCGGAGGCACAGGAAAAATCGTTGCTTTCGGCCATCGATTTGTGTCTTGAGCGCGGCATTGCCGTCGGCGTCTTTTGCGAGGTAGGGGCGGCGTGTGCCGAATTGGACACGATGAGCGATAAAGAATTCATCGTCGGCCGGGAAGGGGCCGAGACGTATATCATCAAAACCAGGTTCGAAGATGGAAGCTCCGTCATTCAACGTTTCCGGTTTGGCGATACTCCGATTACGATTGAATCAGCTTCTGAAAAAGAATTGAGGCAGCTGCTTCAACATCCGTTTTAAACGGTCAGCGTGTTCCTAATCTAGACACAACCAACTTCCGTATCATTCTTGGCCCGATCGAATGAAATGGCTGTGATGATACGGATGTTTTATTTCGCTTCCACTAGGTATATGGTAATATCTAATGTTTGTTTCTGTTTATACTGATCCCCTCCTGATGTTTATTTATAACTGCATAGTACATAATATAGACAACCATAACAGCAGGAGACGATTATGCCACGCAAGAAACAGGTTACCTTTGAATCACTCTATCACGACCGGCCGATCATGACCGATAATGCAAAGCAACTGGGGTGCTACGAACCGATACTGGAACAAATTGAAAGACAGCTCGCAGACATGACCGGAAGCCACAATAAAGTATTCTTCATGCGTTACGATAACCGCTTCCCCTCGGATTTTCCTCCGGTACACGACAATCAAGCTTTCCTCCAGTTCCAGGCTGACTTTATGAAACATCTTACCCGGCAAGGGCTTGATCCACACTATGTCGCCGTCCGCGAACAGTCGAAAGAGGAGCACCAGCACTATCATGGCATCGTTATGCTGGACGGTAATAAAACGCAAAACATTCATGGTCATATCTCTACAGGCGAAGCCATCTGGCGAAGGAAGCTTGGCCTGCCTCCGGGCCAGGGATTGATCGACGACTGTACTAAATCCCGGGACGGCTCTCCCCAGGAAAACGGCATCATGCTGCGCCGGGACGATCC
This sequence comes from Victivallaceae bacterium, assembly GCA_031549115.1. Lineage (GTDB taxonomy): Bacteria > Verrucomicrobiota > Lentisphaeria > Victivallales > Victivallaceae > JAVBQJ01. The sequence continues at coordinate 26,144 of JAVBQJ010000124.1, read as the reverse complement.
GGAGTACGAAGCGAAGATCGACCGTTGTTTTCACTGGGCCAGCTATCTTGCCAAAGAAAACCAGAAAAGCAACACTCCCGATGGGCAGCGCCAGTTATTCGCTTCACGGATCAAGAAGAAAAATACTTGACAATAAGCGATTTTATGATAAATTTCTCATCCATACTGTCACAATCGTGATAATTTCTCAGATTTGTATTATTTTGCTGGTATGATATATTAAAACAATGAGTGTTTGAGATTTTTTCACAATAGGAGCGTGCTATGTTATTACGCTTTTCGGTACAGAATTTTTTGTCGTTCCGGGATCGTCAGACGTTGGATTTGACTGCCGCCAAGAGCTGCAAGGAGCGCTTGGAGAATAATACGGTGGAGTCTGGTTCCCTGCGTATCCTCAAAAATGCCGTCATTTACGGGGCGAACGCCAGCGGGAAGTCCAATCTTTTTCTGGCGATGGGCCGTTTGCGCGATCTGGTTATCAATTCCTCCAAGGAATCCCAGGCCGAAGAATTGATCGCGGTCACGCCGTTTCTGCTGCGGCAGGATACCGCCAATGCGCCGACGAGCTTCGAAGTGGAATTGGAGCTCGCTGCCGGGCGGTTTCGTTACGGCGTGGAGTTCGACACCAAAAAAATTCATCGGGAATGGCTGTTCCGGAATGGGCGGGCACAGTTTCTCCGGGATAACCGTGACGAAGAGGATTCGATCCAGATCGAAGCCCCTTGGAGCAAAGCCAGGGGGTTGGAAACGCGCACCCGGAAGAACTCGTTGTTTCTTTCGGTTTGTGCGCAATTCGCGCTGCCGCAGGCGGAAGAGCTGGTCCGGTGGTTCGTGGAGGACTTTCAGGTCATTTCCGGGTTGTGGCTGTCGCCGCAGCAGACTACCGAACAACTGCAACAACGTCTTGGACGGGCCGGTATCATCCAGTTTTTACGCAACGCCGATACCCAGATTCAGGACTTCAAAATCACGAATTTGGAGTTGAACGCCCTGCCGCGCGGCGCGGCTTATGGTCCCAAGGTGTTGGCGGTACATCATGTTTATGATGGCGAGGGTAACGTCATATCCTCCGTGGCGCTGCCTTTGGATTGCGAATCGGAGGGGACCCGCAAGGTGTTTGCCTTGGCCGGTCCGTTGATGAGCGCGCTGCAGCGCGGTTCTGTGTTGGTGGTGGACGAACTGGATTCCAAGCTGCATCCGATTCTGACCCGGCAGATTGTCCGGATGTTCAATTCGCGGGAATTCAATCCCAATCGGGCGCAATTGATCCTCAACACCCACGACACCAATCTTTTGAGCTTCAAGACCCGCATCAACGGCGCGGGGGACGAAGAAACCTTGTTGCGCCGGGATCAAATATTCTTCACCGAAAAAGATGGCGGCGAAGGTACGCAACTGTATTCGTTGATCGAATTCAAAAAAGAGGGCCGCAAAGTCCGCAACGACGCGTCTTACGAAAAAGATTATCTCAATGGACTGTATGGCGCGATTCCGTTCATCGGCAACCTGAATTTCGAGGAGCGCCACCATGAGTAAAAAGAAGACTCTGTCGGCCTCCGATTTCGGGCTTGCCGCGGCCGAGACCAAGGAGCGTACCGGAGTCGGGTTGCGCCCGCCCAACCGCTATTTCCTGATCGTCTGCGAAGGGGAGAAAACGGAGCCCAATTACTTTGAAGCCATCAAGCGTGAGCTGCCCAAGGAAATGGTCAAGCGAATTACCATCACCGGTACGGGACGCAGCACCTTGTCGCTGCTTCGCGCGGCGGAAGAGGAAATCGAACGCCGTTATCTTGCCGGCCTGCCGCCGTATTATTACGTCTGGCTGGTCTTTGACCGCGACAGCTTTGAGCCCGATGATTTCGACAACGCCATTGCCACGATTCAAAGCAAACCGCATCTCAAGCAGCATTGGTTTGCGGCATGGAGCAACGAGGCCTTTGAGCTGTGGTATCTGCTCCATTTCCAGGAAGCCACCGGAGGGCCGATGGGGCGGGAACAATATCAAACGATGCTGCAGGAGTACCTCGGCGGCGTCTATCGCAAAAATGCCGTCGATATGTATGAGCGGCTGAAGCCGTTGACTCCAACCGCGATTCGCCGAGCCCGGCGTGGCTTGCGGCTGCAAGCGCAATTGCATCTGCCCTATCACCAGATGAATCCGGCGACTACGGTTCAGGAGTTGGTGGCGGAATTGTTGCGTTACCGGCGTTGATGTCGATAACCGCTCGCGATTTGATAAACGCTATGACGGCGGATAACTCTTCCAAAGGCAATTGATCCACTAAGCGGGTCAATTCCTGTCGGATGGCAATTTCCGGCGCGGGTAATCGGGGCGCGTTGGACGTGCCGAGGACATTGCTCAACTGGGTCAAATACTTCTCTTTCGCCTCGCGGTCGGCGTGAGCCTGGTAATGCTTGGTCATTTCCGGGCTCATGTGTCCCAATACCGATTGCACCACCGGCAACGGAATCTGATAGCACCCGGCCAGATAGGCGAAGGTATGGCGCAGACTATGTACGTCTTTGATGCTGACCGCGCGGGTTCGCCCCGAAACTTTGCGGGTGGTCTTGATCCTCAGCTTCTCCAAAAACTGCTTGACCCGGTAGGAGATGCCGGAAGGGTTGCCCTGGTACATCGCGGCATGCTCGGGAAGTACGAACTCATTCGTTCCCGAAACGGCATATTGCTCCGCCAGAAAATCGGCCAGGGGCGGCAGAATCGGAATTTCCAGTGCCGCGCCGGTCTTGCGCCGCTTCTTGCCGCTGATCCAGCCATCGTGAATCTCGCTCCAACGCAACAGGCAGATGTCCCCTTCGGATAGGCCGGTACAAATCCCGATCCGGAAGATCGGACGGACGAAGTCGTCCAGGTGATCGTTGATCTTCTTCAATTCCGCCATGGTGAAGGCTTCGCGTCCTTCGGGGACACTTTTCTGCAGCGGGAAGTCGAAGGGGTTGTTCAACAACCCGGCATCTTCACGCAGATGGGCGAAGACGCTGCGGCACTGCTTGTGATAGGCGTTGACGGTGTTGGCCGAAATCAGATTACGCTTGCGTTCCGAATCCGGTTTGGCGTGATTCTCGGGATCGAACCGGCCGTTGCGGCGAATCTCGGCGATATAGGCTTCCGCGTGACGGCGGGTGACATGCCCCAGGTCGGTCACATCGGCATAAAGCGTGTGCATGAACAGCACAAAGTTCTCCCATTGCTGGCGATTGACCCGCTCGCGGGAAACGCCGGGAACCTTGGCGCGCGGTTTTCCGGCATAATGCGCGTAGGCATCCGTCAACGGGATTTCGGTGCCGCCGACCAGCTCCTGCTTGAAGTTTTCGACCAGCGCGACGACATTCTTCTGCTGGCTGGCCTCCTTGGCCACTTCCCGGATCTTCTTTTCGTAGTTGAGCGCGTCCCGTTCGCCGGTACAGCCTTCGCAGACTCCGTAATACCATTTGCCGGCCTGCATGAATTTATAATGAAACTCTCGGGTTTCGCCATGGATGCTTTTGCGCTTGAATACCGACATGATAACTCCCCGGTTAATGGGTGCTACATTATCACGCACAGCGCCACAATGCAAACGCTGATTAGAACATTTTTAGAACATTTCCTCAAAAATATAGATTTTCGAGCTTATCGTCAATTCACTCGTAATGAATAGGTCAGCAGTTCGATTCTGCTCATCGGCTCCACTTCACTACCGAACTTCACCTCGAAACCATCGTTTCGGGGTGTTTTCACTTATAGAATTCAGTTGGCGGGATTGTATACGCTGCCGTCGTCGAGGCGGCGCACGGTCAAAGTTGTGCCGTCGAACCAGCCGAACGTGGCCGGGTGGCCCTGCCTGGGCAGCGAGATCGAACCGGGGTTGAAAATGGTGATGCCGCAGGCGAGCTCTTTGTGTTCCGGAATATGGGTGTGACCGTGTACCACTACCGTACCCGCCGGAACCGGCGGCAGTTGCCATTCGTTCCAGCGATGGCCGTGGGTCAGGAAGAAATGTCTGGCGTCCGCCTGAATTTCGGCATGACCCTTCTGGAGCGGAAACTCCAGCCGGGCCTGGTCGCCGTCGCTGTCGCAATTGCCGCGGACGGCGATGATCCGGTCCTTGCGGGAGTTCAACAGTTCCGCCACCCGTTCCGGCGCATAATGGTCCCGGGTCCGGTGATGCGGTTCATGGTAAAGCACATCGCCGAGCAGGATCAGGCGGTCGGCCCGAAGTGCGTCCGCATGCCGGAACAACTCTTGTACCGCCATGGCGTTGCCATGGACATCGGAGAAAAAAAGCAGCTTTATTGTTTCCATTCCGAAAATATTTTTCCTGCGCCGGTACGGTGCAAATGAGCTTATTATTGGGATGGTGCGCGGGAGGGGGGTCGAACCCCTACGCCTTGCGGCACTGGAACCTAAATCCAGGGCGTCTGCCAATTCCGCCACCCGCGCGGCGATTCCGGCAATGAATGATTCACCGCCGACTTCATACTATAACTACTTTTTCGAGTTTCCGCAAGCGTTCTTTCCGGAAAATCGGGATTTTTCCCTCGCGATGATCGGGCTGGGGGCCCGAAAGAATGGAACTCCGGCTTGCAATCGGGCGGGGAGGGTGTATGGTTTGGTTTCGGGCCCGATGCGGGCGAAGAAAGTATAACGCAGGAAAGATTCGATGAAAAATACTCCTCATGGTGTCGCCGGGGTGGAATGGCAGTGCGGTTTCGCCCGGGGCAAATGGAATCCGTCGGAGTGGAGGCGGCTGAAAAGCGCCCGCTGGACCCATGCCGGCGGCTGGGTTCAACAGGACCGGTGCATCGCCAACGAAGTCCCGGCGGATGCGACGCCGGAGGATATGCTCGAACGCCGGGCTCCGGAAACCTATTCCAGCATGTTATGGCAACAGCAACTTACCGGACCGGTGACGGTCGCTTCGCGCATGGAATTCACCGACCGGATGGCGCCGTTGATCGTGTTCGCCGCCGATCCGGAACCAGCCGCGGCCGGAATTCCGGAATACCGCGAACACTGGGAAATCGTTCTCTTCGACGAAGGCATCAACGTCTGGCATCATCAGCGGGATGAAAACAACCGGCCGGTTTTTTACTTGCAGGCGTTTCTGCGCGGGAGGTTCGCCCCCGGCGTCATCCACGACTTGCAGGTCCCGCTGACGCCGCGCGGCGAACGCGGTGAAATGCGCGTCCGTTGCGGCGATTATGAATTCGGCTTCGAATCCGCTGCGCTGCCGCTGGATTTTTTCGCCGGTATCACCGGCTGCGAAGGCGTCAACTACTTCTATGATTTTCGTGTCGCCGCATCTATAACCTCAAACCGGTATTTGCAATCAACTGACGCCGGGTGTATGGTATCGGCCGGCGAAAGGGAGGTGGTATGAAAGGAATTGTATTGGCCGGCGGCGCCGGTTCGCGTTTGCACCCGATCACGCTTGGCGTTTCCAAGCAGCTGCTCGGTGTGTATGACAAGCCGATGGTGTATTATCCCTTGAGCGTGCTGATGCTGGCGGGGATTCGGGATATTCTGGTGATAACCACGCCCGAGGATCAGGCGGCCTTTCAGCGCCTGCTGGGGGACGGCTCCGGCTTCGGGGTGAATTTGCGTTACGCCGTCCAGCCGCATCCGGGCGGGTTGGCGCAGGCTTTCATCATTGGCGCGGACTTCATCGGAAGCGATCGGGTGGCGATGGTGCTGGGCGACAATATCTTTTACGGCGCCAACCTGCCGAAGCTGCTGAAAAACGCGGTGGTACGCGAAGACGGCGCGACGGTGTTCGGGTATTATGTCTGCGACCCGGAGCGCTTCGGCGTGGTCGAATTCGACGAGGCCGGCAATGCCGTGTCGATCGAGGAAAAACCGGCGCAGCCGAAATCCAACTACGCGGTAACCGGCTTGTATTTTTATGACAACGATGTGGTGGAAATCGCCCGGAACATCCAGCCGTCGGCGCGCGGCGAATTGGAAATCACTTCGGTCAACAATGAGTACCTGAAGCGCGGCAAGCTCTACGTGGAACGCCTCGGGCGCGGTTACGCCTGGCTGGACACCGGGACGCATGAAAGTATGCTGGAGGCGGGCAATTTCATTCACACCATTCAATCGCGGCAGGGGTTGCAGGTTGCTTGTCTGCCGGAAATCGCCTGGCAAAACGGGTGGATGACCGCCGATCAGATCCGCCAGGCCATTCAGGGAATGCTGAAGACCGAATACGGCCGGTATATATTGCGGCTGATCGGAGAGTAAACACGCAGCGCGATTTTCTGTGTTGTCGCGTGCATTAATTAAACACTACCATTTCGGTAGTGTTTTTTTGTTTTTTTGTGGAACCCAGCTTGACAATTGCGTAAAGCGGCGGTATGTTTATTGTAAACATGACTAATTTGGTAGTATTTATTCTACCGCCAACAACAGAAGAGGGGGATATAAGTGAACAACATTGCGGACACGATTCTGGAAACAGTCGGCAATACGCCTCTGGTGCGGATCGGCAAACTCAACCGGGGGAGGGGCGAGGTGCTGGTGAAGGTGGAGTCGTTCAATCCCGGCGGTTCGGTCAAGGATCGCATTGCGTTGGCGATGGTGGAGGCGGCCGAGGAGACGGGGCAGCTTCAACCGGGCGGAGTGATTGTCGAGCCGACCTCGGGAAACACCGGGATCGGCCTGGCGCTGGTGGCGGCGGTGAAAGGGTACAAGTTGATTCTGACCATGCCGGACACCATGAGCGTGGAGCGGCGCAAGCTGCTGGCGGCGTATGGCGCGGAGCTGGTATTGACCGACGGCGCGGCGGGGATGACCGGGGCGATCGCCAAAGCCGAGGAGATTCACGCGGCGACGCCGGGATCGATCATCCCGCAGCAGTTCGAGAATCCGGCCAACCCTGCGTATCACCGCGCGCATACCGCCGAAGAGATCTGGCGCGATACCGCTGGAGCGGTGGATGCCTTTGTCGCCGGAGTCGGTACCGGCGGGACGCTGACCGGGGTGGGGGAGGTGCTGAAAGAACGCAATCCGGAGGTGAAGATCGTCGCGGTGGAGCCGGACGCCAGTCCGGTACTTTCCGGCGGCAATCCGGGACCGCACAAAATTCAGGGCATCGGCGCCGGATTCATTCCCAAGGTGCTGAATACCGGCATCATCGACCGGGTGATCACGGTCGCCGCGGAGGATGCCGGGCGGACGGCGCGGGAGGCGGCGAAAATCGAGGGGCTGCTGATCGGGATTTCTTCGGGAGCGGCGCTCTTTGCCGCGCTGGAATTGGCCGAACGGCCGGAGTTTGCCGGGAAACGGATTGTGGCATTGCTGCCCGATTCGGGGGAGCGTTACCTCTCTACCTGGCTTTTCAATGAGTGATGACACGGAAAGGATCCGATTTTTATGAGCAAACGACACTATCATCTGGAAACTCTGGCGCTTCATGCCGGCCAAGAGAAGCCCGACTCCGCCACCAACGCGCGGGCGGTGCCGGTTTACCGGACCACCGCGTACAACTTCCGCGACTCGCAGCACGGCGCCGATCTCTTTGCCCTCAGGGAGCCCGGCAACATCTATGCCCGGTTGATGAATCCGACCAACGACGTGTTGGAGAAGCGTTTGGCCGCGCTCGAGGGCGGGGCGGCGGCGTTGACTCTGTCCAGCGGTACGGCCGCGATCTATTTCGCATTGACCAACATCGCCAGGGTCGGCGACGAGATCGTTTCGGCCAACAATCTGTACGGCGGGACATTCACGCAGTTCGATGCGATCCTGCCGCAGAACGGCATCACGGTCCGCTTCGCTCCGGTCAACGATCTGGCGGCGACGGAGGCGCAGATCAATGAAAAAACCCGGGCGCTGTTCATCGAAACGATCGGTAACCCGGGGCTGGAGGTCGCCGATATCGCGGCGTACGCGGCGTTGGCAAAGAAACATCATCTGCCGTTGGTGGTCGACGCCACGTTCACCCCGCCGACGCTGCTGCGTCCGATCGAGCATGGTGCGAACATCGTCATCCACTCGCTGTCGAAGTGGATCGGCGGCCACGGCACCGCGATCGGCGGCGCCGTCATCGACGCGGGCACGTTCGACTGGAGCGATCCCAAATTCGCTCTTTACAACGAACCCGACCGCGGATATCACGGGTTGCGCTTCGCGCATGACCTCGGGGATTTGAACCCGTTGGCATTCATTTTGCGGCTGCGCACGGTCGGATTGCGCAACCAGGGGCCGACGCTGGCGCCGGACGCGGCGTGGATTTTCCTGCAGGGAGTGGAGTCGCTGCCGCTGCGCATGCTCCGGCACAGTGAAAACGCGCTTCAAGTCGCGGCGTATCTGGAACGGCATCCGAAGGTCGCCTGGGTCAAGTATCCGGGATGGAACGGCGGCGCGGCGGCGGCGCGTTATCTCTCCGGTGGCGCCGGCGGCATGGTGGTATTCGGCGTCAAGGGCGGCAGCGTCGAGGCGCGCAAACTGGTGGATTCGATCGAGCTTTTCAGCCTTCTCGCCAATGTCGGCGACGCCAAGAGTTTGATCATTCACCCGGCGAGTACGACGCATTCGCAGCTTTCCGATGAAGACCAACGCAAGAGCGGCCTGCAGCCGGAGTTGATCCGCCTCTCGATCGGCCTCGAACACATCGACGACATCATCGGGGCGCTGGAGGATGCGCTGAAGCTGATTTGAATCAAACGGGGGCACGGTAATTACCGTACCCCGTCCGGATTCAGTTTTTTGAGAGCAGCCGGTTGACGCGGTAGAATTCGGTGACGCTCCACGCCTGGGTGCCGCAGCCGCCCCAGAGGTGGGGGGCGTCGCCGTCGACGATCTCCGGCAACTCGCCCAATGTGCCGGTGCCCCACAACTCCTGATTGCTGTACAGCAGCGCCAGCGCCCGCTCCCGGACCGGCTGAACGCAACCGCTTTGCGGCGGCTCTGCGCAAGTAGAGCTGTCTTGTCGGAACAAATTGCGTTGACACGACACTAGATAAAGCGCTTCGAGGTAGGACGGAAACGGCCAGCACCAGGCGGTGCCGTTGTGGTAGGCGACCTTTCGGGAAGTGTCCTCGGGGCCGCGATAGTAACCACAATAGGGGTGTTCCGGGTCATTCAGGAGTTTGCCGTCGCGATGCACCGCCAGCGGCGGATGCACCGGGCGGTCGCTGAGGCTGCGGATGGCGCCCGGCACCAGCAGCTCTTCGGCGCCGGCGAGAATCGCCCGCTGCAGCTCCGGTTCGCGGATGGCGCCCAGCGTCAGGGCGAACAACTGGTTCGGGCGCACCGCGTCATCGGCGGTCGCCTTTGCCGCCGGAATGCCTTTGCCGCCATGCAGGCAATCGCTGAAGCGGCCGGATTCCGGGAGGTAAAAGTAGCGCTTGATCGATTCGCTTACCTGCCGGGCCCGTGCGGCACAGTCGGCATTGCCGCCGTATTGGGCCATGAAATCGTTGGCGGCAAACCACAACGCCTGAATTTCAATGGGATAGCCTTCGCGCGGCGACGCCGCCGGGAAATTGGTATCCATCCAGGTGAAGTGCGGCGGACTGTGGATCAACCCCGAATCCGGATCCATGGCAATACCGTTCGGCGTTCCCGTGCTATAATGCGCGAGAATCGATTCGAGGATCGTCCGCAGCGGCCGGTCGCCGCACATTTCATCCAGCAGCTCCTTGCGGCCGGTGCTCCGGATGTAGTCGCCGGTGGCGACAAATAGCCACAACGGCGCGTCGCTGGTGTCGCGGTTGGAAACGTCGTTGCCGCGGATCATATTGGGGATGGTGCCGTCTTTTTCGAAACCGGCGAACTGACGGATGATCGCCTGCGCCGGTTCGGTGAAGCCGGCGGCGATCAGGCCGCGCAGCGCGATCAGGGTGTCGCGCCCCCAGTCGAGGAACCACGGATAACCGGCAATGACGCTGGCCAGATGGCCGCGCTTGACGACGAAGCGCTGCAGCGCCGCCGCCGCCAACTCTTCCATCTGCCAGATCCGGCGCAGCTGAAAGGCCGGGAAGGCGGGGAATTTTTCGGCGTTGACCGACGCCTGGAACTCGGCGTGTTCGCCGCCGGCCAGGGTAAACTCGAAATAACCGGGGCTGAACAGGTCGGTGGAATTCTCCAGCCCGTAGTATTGTTCGAACGGCAGATCGTTCATGTAGTGCCATTCCGGTTCGGCGACATAACGGCCGCGGCTGACCGCCACGCGCAAGTGCCGTTCCGGGGCCGGAACGAAATCGAATGCCTGCGCTCCCGGTGTCACCGAGCGCGGGAAATGGTGCTCGGCGCCCTGGTATGCCTTGGTCACTTCGTGGTTGATCCGGTCGTCGATATCGGGGCGCAGGATGATTTTCAGCGGCATCGAATCCGGCAGGCCCGGATCGTCGGTGCGCGAGGGGCGCAGGAAGCGCGCCAGCACCGCGTCGGATTTGTCGTTCATCTGCAGTTCCACAGTCAGGGCCACGCTGCGGCCGGAACCCATCGGCACCAGGAACTTCCACTCCGCGCAATTGGTCGCGGCCGCGGAAAACTCCGCTACGCAGCCGGCGTTGAGCTCCTGCGAATAGGCGTCGACCACCACCCAGGCCCGCACCCGGCTCAGCATCACGCGCCGGTCGGTCGGAAAGTCTTTTTCCACATTGGCGGCCAGCCAGGCGTCGTATTTGGAGCGCAACATCCCCCAGGCGCCGCGCACCTGGCACATGCCGCCCAACGCGGTAGTGCCGAGGAAAAAGCTCCGTTTGTCCATATTGGCGCCGCCGGGCAAAGACAAATGAACTTGCGCATTCGCCGGGGAGGGGAGCAGGAGCAGCGTGCCTTCTTCGCGGCGCACCTGGTTGCCCGGTTCGAATACCGCCACCGAAATCCGCAATGGCCGCGCCTCCCGGCCGGTATTTTCCGGCAGCGCCGTGTGCCAGAAACAGAATTTTCCGTCCGTGGACGGCACGCTCCAGTTGACGGCCAGGACCTGCTCGTCATCGATCCACAGCGCCGCCCGGAACGGATACGGACTGCGGACGCTCAGCAAATCGCCGTTGGCGATCGGAACCGTCCGGCGCGGATCGCGTCCGGTTTCCCAGACGGTGACCGGAGGCACCTCCGACTCGGCCGCTTCGCGCAGAAAGGCGGCGTAATCGCCGCACATCCGCTTCGCCAACTTGGCCGGTTCCGGCCAATCGCGGGAACCGAAGCCGCGCCAATGCATCCATGCCGCCGCCGCGAGCAGCCGCGCCCGCTGTTTCAGCACCGGCGGCGGTTCGGTGGTGCCCAACGGCGACGAGTGCACCGGCTCCAGCAATACCGCCACCGCGCCCGGCGCCAGTTGCCAGGAGGTCGCTCCAAGCGAGGGTTTCCGGTCGCCGAAAAGCTCCAGCGTGGTTTCGGTGACGGCGAAATCCTCCCGGCGCCAATGGGCCTGGGCCGGATGTTCGCAATCCAGATTGATCAGCACCAGCACCGCTTGCTGTTCGATGCTCTGCCGGAGCAGCATCACCACCGGCGGCGCGCTGTCCAGCCACCGGACTTCGGCTCCGGCATAAAAAGCCGGGTGCCCCGCCAGCAGCTTCTGCAACCGCTTGATGAAGTCCACCAGATTGGGGGTGCCGCCCCAGCGCAGATCGCGGTTTTCGTGGACATTGATTTGCTCGGTGGCGAGCCATTCGACGCCGTTGGCGAAGCCGAAGCCGCCGTTTTCGCTCAACAGCGCGCACAACCCCAACCGCATCCGGCTCCACGTTGCCGATACCGCCGCCAGGCGGCTGTTGTCGTGGGTTTCGGCGAAGTTCACCAACAGGCCGTATTCGCCGCTGCAGCGGTGAATGTACTCCTGCTGCGCCCGGATGGCGTGAAAGTCGTGGCATTGAAAGAGTTCCGAATAGCCCCAGTCCAGCGCGGCATGGCCGAGCAGCCGCTCCTGCACCGGGATCGGCCCGCCCAAGCCTTCGAGCAGGAAAATGGCGTCGGGGAATTCCTGGCGCACCTTGGCGACGATGTATTCCCACGCCGATTCCGGCAGCATGTATCCGGCGTCGCAGCGGAAGCCGTCCACGCCATGGCGGCTCCAATACAGAAATACCTGCGCCATCAATTGCACCACCTCTTTGTGGCGGTAGTCCAGTTTGCACAGATCTTCCCAGACCACACCCCAGGCGCCGGGGCTCTCGATGGTGCCGTCCGCGTGCCGGACGAACCATTCGGGGTGTTCGGTCTGGAGCCGCGACCCCCAGCCGGTGTGATTAACCGGGATGTCGAGGAAAATACGTCCATGGCGGGAATGCACCGCGTTGACCAGCTCGTGAAATTGCTCCAACGGCGTCGCCTTGGTGTCGAATTCGGCGAATTCCGGGTTGACGGCGAAATAATCGAGCGCGGCGAACGGGCTGCCGAAGCGGCCCATGCGCCCGTATACCGTCGGCGCCGGATGGATCGGCAGCAGTTGCAGGATACGCGAACCGAGTTCGCCGAGAATGAAATCCAGTTGCCCGATCAGTTGGCGGAAGGTCCCCGAAGGGGGAATCACCGTGTAGCCCGCATGATCCAGCTCGGAGGCGCACGCCGGCGTTTTGGCGGCGCGATGGAACTGCCGGACGAAGGCGGTGTAAATCAGGTTGGAGCCGACGCTTTCGGAGGGTTCGATCTTGAGGCGCATATTGGGCCCCTCCGGCCACAGCCACTGCTGTCCGTCCGCCTGGATCCGGAAGCCGGCTTTGGCTTCGAAAATGCCCACTTCCAACAGCGGCAGCGTCAATTCAAATTCGCCGTCGGCGCCGGCCGGATACATCGGCAGATCGCGCCAGTCGCGACCGGAGGGCGGCACATCCTCCTCGACCGCGCGCACGGTCTGGCAGTCCTTGGCCTGACCCATGCCCAGATTGGTGCGCAGAAGCGCCTGTCCGGCCGGCAGGTTCGAACCTTTCAGCCGGAATGTCACCGCGTCGCCGCGATAAAAAATTCGCCGTTGCGGCAGCAGCGTTTGTTCCAGTTTCACTGTAGCGCCTCATAAAGTTGCGCCTCGGTCACCGGGCCGGGGCGCAGGATTTTCGGTTGGGACCCGGTCATATCCACGACCGTGGAGCCCAGGGCTCCCGGAGCGATGGCGCCGGCGTCGATGACGATCTCAGGCTCGCCATGCAACGCGGCGGCGGCCTCTTGTGTGGTCAGCGCATTCGCCTCTCCCGACAGATTGGCGCTGGTCGAAGCCAGCGGGAACGGCAGAAGCGCCAGCAACCGCAGCATGAACGGGTGGTCGGGGATGCGGAAGCCGATGGTACCGCCGTTGCGGCCGGCGACGATGACGGTTATGGGGCCGGGGCTGAAGCGTTCGATCAGGCGCGCCGCCTGCCGACTGACGATGCCGCCCGCGGCCTCCAGAGTTCCGGCGTCGCGGCCGAACATGGCCAGAAGTTTACCGCGGTCCCGGTCTTTGAGTTCGTAGATTTTATCCCGTCCGGCCGTGTCGTCCCAACGGGTTACCAGTCCATAAACGGTTTCGGTCGGCACCAGTGCGACGGCTCCGGGGCCGGTCAGCGTCCGGGCGCATTCCCGCACCAGAGCTTCCAGATTGTTTTCAGTCAAGATTTGCCGGTTCATAAGGCGATTTCACTTTCATCATTTTGCACATAAAATAATGTATCCGGAGCCGGAAAGCAAATCGGAAACCGGTTCGAACGGCTTTTTACACGAATTTCCCGGTATTCAGATAGCAGAGCATCAGCCGGCGTGCTTCCGGATTCATCATCACGCCGCAGTGGCCGGCGGGGACGATGACGTATTCCGTTGCTCCCGGGAAGCGGGTCAAGCGCATATCCACTTTGTTGTCGTATTGCGCCGCCAGGACGCCGACCGGAACCGACAGCGTTTCCGGCAACGTCAGCGTGACTCCTTCGGTTTCGCAGCGCAACTCGGGCAGCGTCCGCAGCCAGTACCGGATCGGCGGGAAGCGGCGGCACAGATTGGACGCATAACGCGAACCCCGGTTGGGCGGCGCGATCATCAGCACCGATTGCGCGTTGCGCAGCGGAGTCTCCAGCGCGACCCGCGCCAGCAGTCCGCCCATGCTGTGTGTGATCAGTTGGAACGGTTCGGGGATGGTTTCGAGGTATTCCCGGAAACGCCGGCCCAATTCCCGTACGGAGGGGCGGGTGCTGTCGTAGTCATAGATATAAACCCGGAATCCCAGTTCGCACAGGTAGTCGCCCAGCATGAAACGCATCACTTCGGCGCGGTAAAGCAGGCCGTGGGCCAGGACGATCGCTTGGCCGTTGGCGCGTCCGGGATCCGGTTCCAGAAGCAGCGATTTGCGTTTGCCTTTCAGATATTGCAGCCAGAACAGATAATTTTTCATGATGCTTTTTATAGTAGCACGTAAGTTTTTTTTGTCAAATCGGACTTGAAAAAATCGCCGATGGTGCTAATGTATTGAGTTGTTTTTTTAAACAACCCCGGATCAGGCCCCAATCAAGTGCTTGACACCTGCTCCGGTGCATATTAACCCAAACATGGAAAGGGATAAAAATGGCAACTGCAAGTCGAGCCAAGCACAAATTCTGTCGGCGGATCGGCCAGTGTCTCTGGGGTGATCCGAAGTGTCCGAGTGTGAAGCGTCCGTACGCTGCCGGCCCGCATGGCAAAGGCCGCCGCGTCAAGCTCTCCACCTATGGAGCGTTGATGCTGGAAAAGCAGAAACTGCGCTTGTACTACGGCATCAGCGAAAAGCAGCTGCAGATCGCTTACGCCAAGGCCAAGCAGGGCACCGAGCAGACCCATGAGAAGCTGTTCCGCAGCCTGGAAACCCGTCTGGATGCGTTGGTTTACCGCGCCGGTTTCGCCCCGAGTATTTTCGCGGCGAAGCAGTACGTCAATCACGGTCATATCCTGGTTGACGGACAGAAACTGGACCGCGCCAGCTACCAGCTGCGCGAAAGCCAGGTGATTTCGATCAATGCCGAGAAGTCTCCGGCGATTGCCGAAGCGGCGAAGAAATCCAATGCCGTGGCTCCGGCTTATCTGGAAGTCGACCGCGAAGCGTTGAAAGCGACCCTGGTGCGCATGCCGTTGGTCGAAGAAAAACCGTTGGATGTCGAATTGATGAGCGTGATCGAATACTACGCCCGTTAATGCGTGTTCCCGGCGGCATCCCCTGGCGGGGTGCCGCGCCGGTTTCCCGGTGCCGTTTGCATGGCGCCGGGATTTTTTTTGCCCGGAAACGGGGGCGGTTCTTGCATTTTGTCCGATCAGGGGCTATGTTATGGGATGATGAAACGATTGAAACTCACTGGAGCCGTCCTGATGTTGGCGGCAGTGCTGGCCGGCTGTTCTCCCGAACCGCCGGATCCGCCGTTGACCCGCAGTGATCTGGTCATCCGCCTGTTCGAAGGGCTTCAGAAAAAAGACTTCAAAGCCGCGCTGGAGCAATGCAGCAAATTGCGCGCCATCGGTGTATACAGCAACGGCTTCGCCGAATTTGAAGACTCCATCCGTTATAATTACTGTGTCGCGGAAGCGCAGCGGCTTCTGGACGCCGGCGACCCGCAGGGGGCGCGGGCGTTTCTCGATGATGCCATGCGGCAATCGCTGAACAACCAGCGGTTGAAAAGCCAGTTGGCGGAATTGGACAAGGTGGTCGTGCTGGAAAAACAAGTGACGCAATTGCGCACCGCGGCCACGCCGGAAGCGCAGCGGGAAGCTTTGCAGGCGTTGCAGCAGCTATTGCGTACGTATCCGCCCGGCGAAATTTTCCGCGAGGAGATGCGGCGGATGGAAGCGGAATTGGAAAAACCGGCTCCGGCGGCAGCGGAGGCTTCTGCTCCGGCCGCGCCATGAAGTGCCGGATTGCGGTCGTATTGCTGCTGCTGAGCCGACTGGCGGCGGCGCTTCCGGCGGAGTGGCCGGAACCGGCGGCCCGGTGCGGCGACGAACTTATCTCCAAAGAGGAATTGACCTGGTACTGCGATGCCGTCTGGACGGCGGAGGAGCAGCGGGCGATGACGCCGCCGGAGTTGGCGGCGCGGCTCCGGCTGGTCGCCGGCGACGCGGCGGAACGGCTGCGGTTGCGCCGGCTGCTTCAGATGGACGGGATCGAAGTTACCCCGGAATTGTCGTTGGAGCGGGCCGCGCGCTTCGAGCCGGACCTGCCGCAAATCGGCGCCTGGAACCCGGCCCGGCAATTGACGCTGGCGCTGCTGGCGTGGCACTTCGATTGCTTCGAGGATGCCGAAGCGCATGATCCCGAACAGGTCGAAGCGTATTACCGGCGCCACCAGGACCGTTATTTGGTGGCCGAGCACCGTTCGGTGCAATTGATCCTGATTTCCCGGAAACTTCCCGGCGGCGGCGCCGAAGAGGCCGCTTCGCTGCGCGCCCGCCTGCAGCAGGGGGAGCCGTTCGAAAAGTTGCGGGAGGCGTTCGACCGGAGCACCGAACAGGAGCGCTGGAGTGTGCTGCAGCTGCCGTCGGTAAAAGCCGCCGTGACCGCGCTGGATGCCGAAAAACCCGAATCGACCACGGAAATACTGGAAACGGAGCACTTCTGGGTATTGGGCCGGGCGCAAGTGGCTCCGGCCTATTATCTGCCGCTGGATGCCGGTTTGAAAAACCGCATCCGCCTGCAAATGCAATTGTTCGACGCCATGGAGCGCTTCGACCGCCTCCATCCGGCCCCCGCCGCTCCGGCGGCGCTGGCCGTTCCCGACTTGGCGGAGTGACCCGGGTTCACGCCTTGCGGCGGGTGGCGAGCTGATCGGCGGTGACGGCGGCGATGATGATGACGCCGATGACGATGAACTGGAATTCCGGCGACACCCCGAGGATGGTGAGTCCATTGCGGAGGAAGCCGATCAACAAGGTTCCGATGATGGTGCCGGTGATCGAGCCGCGGCCGCCCGACGGGGAACAACCGCCGATGATGACCGCGGCGATGACATCGAGTTCGAGGCTGAGTCCGGCGTTGGGCTGGGCGCTGGAGGCGCGGCTGGAATAGATCATCGATGCGAGTCCGACGAGGGCGCCGGTCAATGCGTAGATCCAGAACAACACCCTTTTGACGTTGATCCCGGCGTGGAACGCGGTTTCCGCGTTGGAGCCGATCGCGTAGGTGTAGCGGCCGAAACGGGTATAGTGGAGCAGGAACCCGGCTCCCGCCAGTACCAGTACGAACATCCAGATTTCCAGATTGAGGCCGAGAAAAACGGCGTTGTCGAACCAGCGGTAGCCGGAGACGGCGAATGGCTTGTTGCCGTTCATCACGTAACAGATGCCGCGAAAGATGCTCATGGTGCCGAGGGTGACGATGAATGGCGCCAGCTTGAGCCGGGTGATCAGAATGCCGTTCAAGGCGCCGGACACCAATCCGGCGAAAATCCCCGCCAGTGTGCCGAGCAGCATCGCCCAGAAGCCGAGCGCGATGAAACTGCCGCCGGAAATGGCGACCCAGTCGCCGCCGCCGAGCGCGAGCATGACCAGCGAACCGAGCATGCCGCACATCGCCATCATCGACCCGACCGACAGATCGATGCCGCCGGTGATGATGATGAAGGTCATGCCGGCCGCCATGATGCCGTTGGCGGATGCGCGCCGCAGCACGTTGGTGATATTGGTGCCGGTCAGGAAAATATCCGGCTCCAGAAAGGTCCACAACGAAATCAGAAAGATCAGCGAACAGAACGGCAGCAGTTGCTTGGTGAACTTGTTCATAGCGGCATTACTCCTCGATTGCCATATACCCCATGACTTGGTCGGGGGTGGTGTTTTTCACTTCGACTTCGGTGACCAGACGCTTGCGCCGCATGATCAGCAGCGTATCGCAGACGCCGAACAATTCGGGCAGATCCGACGAAATCATCAGGACGGCTTTTCCCTCCGCCGCCAGGTTGTCGAGCAGCTGGTAGATTTCCCGCTTGGCGCCGACGTCGACACCGCGGGTGGGTTCGTCGACGATGATGACCTCCGGCTCCACCGGCAGCCAGCGGGCGAACAGCAGCTTCTGCTGGTTGCCGCCGGAGAGCGATGAGGCCGGATCGTCCGGCGTGCCCCACTTGACCCGGAGCGTTTCGCCCAGCCGCAACGCCTCTGCGCGCTCTTTGGCGGGGGAAATCCAGTACTTCATGCCCAGCCGGGTATAGTCGGGCAGTTCGATGTTCCAGCTGCAAGCCAGATTCAGACACAGGCCGTTGCGTTTGCGGTCTTCGGTCAGAAGCGCGATGCCGGCGTCGATGGCGTCGGCGGGGCGCTTGAGGCGCAGTTTCCGCCCGCCCAGGATGATGGTTCCGGCGGTCAGGGGTTCGATGCCGAACAGCGCCCGGGCGGTTTCGGTCCGCCCCGCGCCGACCAGTCCAGCCATCCCGGTAATGGCGCCGCGCCGCAACGCGAAGGTGACTCCGGCGATGCCCTCCGCCGTCGCCAGATCGGTGACCTGAAGCACCGCTTCGCCCGGCCGCGATTGCCGCGGCGGATAGAAGTCGGTGACTTCGCGCCCGACCATCTGGTGGACGATTTCGGGGATGCCGCAGGCGGCGTCGGGCCAGTTGCGGACGCTGACGCCGTCGCGCAGCACGCTGATTTCGTCGGCGAGCAGCTTCACCTCTTCCATGCGGTGGGAGATGTAGACAATCGCCATTCCGGCGTCGCGCAGGCGCCGGACGACGGCGAAAAGATTTTCGGCTTCGCCCTCGGAGAGCGACGAGGTCGGCTCGTCCATCACCAGAATCTTCGCCTGACGATGGAGCGCTTTCAACAGCTCGACGATCTGGCACTCGCCGGGAGAGAGATCGCGGATTTTCGCCTCCGCGTCGAGAGTGAACCCATTGGCCCGGATCAGTTCCCGGGTGGCCTCCAGCATCGTTTTCCGGTCCATCATCAACGGGAATTTTGGGTGCATGCGTTCGCAGCCGAGGAAGACATTTTCGTACACCGTCAGCTCGCCGGCCAGGTCGAGCTCCTGGTAAAGCATCGAAATGCCGGCGTCAAGCGCCATTTTCGGATCGGCGAACGCCATGACGGCGCCGTCGATTGCAATCGAACCGGAATCCGGCGGGTACAGACCCGACAGGATTTTCATCAGCGTGGATTTGCCGGCGCCGTTTTCGCCGCACAACGCGTGAATGGTGCCGTAACGGGCCTGGAAGCTGACGCTCTTCAGCGCGGCCACCGGGCCGAAGTTCTTCGATATCCCGGTCATTTGCAGGGCAGTATCGTTTTTCATGGTCACAACCCCAGTGCCGCCGGGTAATCCAGCTTCATCTGCTCCAAATTGTCCCGGTTCACCACCATGGTCGGCAGCGACAGCTGGTGCGGCACCGGCCGGCCTTCGAGCAATTCGGCGGCGAGTTTGACTCCCTGGTAACCGATTTCGTACGGATTCTGGACCAGCAGCGCGGTGATGCCGCCGTCGGCGATGCCCTGCAGCAATACCGGATCGGAATCGAAACCGATGTATTTGACTTTGCCGAGCAGTTTCTGGTTTTCGATCGCCTTGTACGCGCCGATCGCGGTGGGCTGGTTGACGGCGAAAATGCCGTCGACCGCGCCGAGGCGCGCCAGCAGGTCTTCGGTCTTCTGCCGGGCATCCTCGACCGAACCCTGGGTGTACTGTTCGGCGACCAGCCGGATATGCGGAAACTCTGTGGCGATGGTGTCGGCGAAGCCCTGGGCGCGGGCGTCGGTCGACGCGGAGTTCTGGACGAACTTGATCACTGCAACTTTGCCCCGGCCGCTCAGCGCGGCGCCCAGGAGGCGCGCGGCTTCGGCGCCGCCGGCGTGGTTGTCGGTGGCGACGAACGCGTCATAGACGTCGGTGTCCACCGGAGAATCGATGATCACGCACGGCAGTCCGGCGGCTTTGACCTCTTCGACGGTCCGCGCCAGCGCCTTGCTGTCGTTGGGGCCGAGGACCACGGCCTGCGCCCGGCGGGTGATCACGTCTTCGACCGCCTGAATCTGGCGGGCGCGGTCGGTTTCCAGATCCGGGCCGACCCAGATGATCTCGTAGTTGAAATCTTTTCCGGCCTGTTCGGCGCCGCGGTAGACCACCTGCCACCAGGTCAATGTGGTGCCTTTCGGGACGACGGCGATGGTCCGTTTGCCGGCTTGGGCGGCGGCGGCGTGTTGAAATTTTTTGATGATTCCGGCGCTGAACAATACGGCGGACAATGCCAGTACGCCCAATGCGATCCAGGTACGGCGATCCATAAAAAATACCTCCTGCAACGGCTTTTCTTTTTCCCGCTTTGGAAGTATAGTATAATCCGGCGATTCCGGATTGTCAACCTGTTTTTTTCGGCTTTCCGCACAATAAAACCGGATTACCGCCGTTATTACTGAATAAACAAGGGAGATATTGCGACGATGCGAAAATGGATTGCCCGTATTACCGAGTGGGTGCTGACGGCGCTATTGATCGGCGGGTGCGTATGGTATTACCGGCATACGCCGCCGCAGGAGAAAAGCCGCACTTCGATGGCCCCCGAAGCGCCGGTGGTGGAGACCGAAACGATTGCGGTCCGGCCGGTACACGATGAACTTCCGGCGCTCGGAACCACGGTGGCACAGGAATCGGTGGAAGTCACCGCTACGGCCGCCGAAAAAATCATCAATGTGTTTTTTGAAGACGGGCAGATCGTGCGCAAGGGCACGCTCCTGGTGCAATTGGACAACATTCAGGAGCTGGCGACGCTGAAACAGGCCGAAATCGTGGTGGCGGAGGCGGAACGGGAGGCGGCGCGGGTGACCGAGCTGTTGGCGAAGCGCGCCATTTCCTCCAAGGATTACGACGCCCAGATCACCCGGCTGGCGGCGGCCCGCGCCGCGGTGGAGCTGGTGAACGCCAATTTGCGCGACCGGCGTGTGGAGGCCCCATTCGACGGCATGCTCGGGCGGCGGACGGTCAGCCCCGGGCACCTGGTCAATCCGGGGACGGTGATCACCACGCTCGACGATTTGAGCAAAATGAAGGTGGATTTCGAGGTGTCCGAAAAACACCTGACCCGTTTGACCGCCGGCCAGAGCTTTTCGGCGCAAACAGCGGCGTATCCGAAGCGGATTTTCACCGGGACGATTCTGGCGGTCGATCCGCGCATCAATCCGGTCACCCGCAGCGTCCAGATCCGGGGCATTCTCGACAATCCGGATCTCGCCTTGCGCCCCGGCATGCTGTTGACCATCGATTTGAATCTGTTGACCCGCGAGGTGTTGCAGTTGCCGGAAAAGGCGATTCTGAGCCTCGGCGAAACCCAGTATGTCTACCGGGTGGTGGACGGAGCCGCGGTGCGGACGCCGGT
Source organism: Victivallaceae bacterium (assembly GCA_031549115.1). Classification (GTDB taxonomy): domain Bacteria; phylum Verrucomicrobiota; class Lentisphaeria; order Victivallales; family Victivallaceae; genus JAVBQJ01. Next base: position 4,907 of record JAVBQJ010000124.1, on the reverse strand, counting down.
TACCACCGGTACCCGCCGGGACGGCCAAGTGGAGGTGACCTCCGGCCTCTCCGGCGGCGAGGCGGTGGTGGTGGAGGGCGCCAGTAAACTGCGGGATGGAATGAAGGTCCAGCTCGCCGAACAGTTGGCGGCGGTGCAACGATGACGATCGGGCGTTTTTCGGTGACGCGGCCGGTGGCGACGGTGGTGTTTATGCTGCTGCTGATCGTCTTCGGCCTGATCGCGCTGAACCGGATGCCGGTGCGCGAATACCCCGATATCGATGTGCCGGTGATTTCGATCCGGACGACCTATACCGGAGCGTCTTCCAGCGTGGTCGAAAGCCGGATTACCCAGACCATCGAAGACGCGGTTTCCGGCATCGAAGGCTTGACGGCGATCGAGTCCACCAGCCGCGACGGGCAGTCGCGGATCAATCTGGAATTCGCCATCGAGCGCGACATTGACGCCGCCGCGAACGATGTCCGCGACCGGGTCAGCCGGGTGCAGCGGCGCTTGCCGGACGATGCCGACGCGCCGGTGGTGGCGAAGTCCGATTCGAGCTCATCGCCGGTGGTGATCCTGGCGTTGTCCTCGCTCGCGATGAGCCGGATGGAGTTGACCGATTATGCCGACCGGTATTTGTTGGACCGCTTTTCGGTGATCGACGGCGTGTCCAGCGCGGAAATTTTCGGCGCGCAGGAAAAAGCGATGCGCATCTGGCTCGACCGCCGGGAAATGGCGGCGCGACAGGTCACGGTCGAGGATGTCGAAAACGCACTGAAGCGGGAAAATATCGAATATCCGGCCGGGCGCATCGAATCGCTGGAGCGCGAATTCGTGGTGCGGCTGAACCGCCAGTTCGGCACCCCCACGGAGTTTGGCGACCTGGTGATCCGCCAGGATGGTTCCGGCAGTCTGGTTCGGCTGCGTCATGTGGCCAAGGTGGAGGTCGCCGCCCGGTCGCCGCGCTCGATTTTCATCGCCAACGGCCGCCCGACCATCGGAATTGCGGTTTACAAGCAGTCGAAGGCGAACACGCTGTCGGTTTCCAATCAGGCCCGGCTATTGATGGCGACCATCAACCGGGAGCTTCCGGAAGGAATGCGCATGGAGGTCCTGCGCGACGAAGCCCGCTTCATCAAGGCTTCGATCGAGGAGGTCAAGGGGTCGTTGGTGGTGGCGGCGATTCTGGTGGTGCTGATCATCTTTCTCTTTCTTGGCAGCGTCCGGGCGGCGCTGATTCCGGCTTTGACGGTGCCGATTTCGCTGGTGGCGGCGTTCATGATTCTGTATTATCTGGATTACAGCATCAATCTTTTGACGCTGCTGGCGCTGGTGCTGGCGATCGGGATGGTGGTCGACGATGCGATTGTGGTGCTGGAAAACGTCCACCGCCGCATCGAGGAGGGCGAGCCGCCGCTGGTGGCCGCGGTGCGCGGCGCCGACCAGGTATTGTTTGCGGTGATTGCGACGACGCTGGTGCTGGCGGCGGTGTTTCTGCCGATCTGTCTGTGGAGCGGCAAAACCGGGAAACTGTTCACCGAATTTGCGGTGGCGATGACGGCGGCGATCGGTTTTTCCAGTCTGGTGGCGATGACGCTGACGCCGATGCTGTGCTCGAAAATGTTGAAGCCGCGCGGTTCGGATGCGTGGCTGGCGCGCCTGATCGACTGGACCATGGAGGTGTCGGCGCGCGCCTATCTGGGGCTGCTGCGGCTGGTGGCGCGTTTCAAGGTGCTGACGCTGGGAAGCTTCGCCGGGCTGTGCATTCTGATGGCGTGGGGCTGGGGGCAGTTGGCGTCGGAATACGAGCCCGAGGAGGACCGGGCGGCGATCATGGTGCGTCTGATCGCCCCTGAAGGCACCGGTTTTTACGCGATGAATTCCTATGTCGAAGAGGTCAACGATAAGTTGTACGAGCTGTTGCGTTCCACCGAGGCGAACAATGTGCTCACCGTGATGCCGGGCTTCGGCGGCGGCTCCGATTCGCCGGTCAACACCGGCAACGCGATGGTCGAATTGGCCGACTGGGGTGAACGCCCCCGCAGCGCGCGGCAGATTCTGACTTCGTTGCGCGCGTCGTTGCGCGAAGTGCCGGGAATACAGTTGCAGCCGTCGCTTCCCTCCGGAATCAGTTCGCGCGGCAATCCGGTTCAGTTCGTGATCGGCGGTCCGGAGTATACCGAACTGGTCGAGTGGCGCGACCGGGTGATCGAAAAGGCGCGTTCGTACCCCGGACTGGTCGACGCCGATTACGATTACAAAGAAACCACGCCGCAGCTGGCGATCGATATCGACCGGAAGCGCGCGGACGAACTGGGGGTATCGGCGGAGAGCATCGGCGCTTCGCTGCAGACCATGCTTGGGTCGCGGCAGATCACCACGTATATCGACCGCGGCAAGGAGTACGACGTGATGGTCCAGGCCGACCGCGACAGCCGGATGTCGCCGACGGAGTTGAGCAATATATTCGTGCGCTCGCAGACCTCGGGGGAATTGATCCCGCTGGACAATCTGGTACGGGTGACCGAGCGCGGCGAGGCCGGGCAGTTGAACCGTTACAACCGGGTCCGGGCGATCACGATCTCCGGTAACGTCGCTCCCGGCTATACGTTGGGGGATGTGCTGGATTTCCTCGAACGCACGGTGCGCGAGGAGCTGCCGGAATATGCGCAGATCTCCTACAAAGGCACCAGCAAGGACTTCCGCGAGGCGGCCGGGTCGATGGTGTTCATTTTCGGGCTGGCGCTGTTGGTTTCCTATCTGGCGCTGGCGGCGCAATTCGAAAGCTTCATCAGCCCGGCAATCGTGATGCTCACCGTTCCTCTGGGGATGATCGGCGCGATCGCGGCGCTGTACTGGATGGGGATTTCGATCAATATCTATACGCAGATCGGCTTGATCATGCTGATCGGCCTGGCGGCGAAAAATGGGATTCTGATCGTCGAATTCGCCAACCAGCTGCGCGACGAAGGCATCGCGTTTGAAGAAGCGGTGTTTCAGGCGTCGAAGCTGCGGCTGCGGCCGATCCTGATGACCGGGATTTCGACGGTTGCCGGCGCGGTGCCGCTGCTGCTGGCCACCGGAGCCGGCGCCGCCAGCCGCCAGGGGCTGGGGGCGGTGGTGGTTTACGGCGGTTTCAGCGCCTGTATTCTCACCTTGTTCGTGGTTCCCGTCGGCTATCTGGTTTTCGCCCGCGGCCAAAAATCTCCGCATGCGCTGGCCCACGAGCTGGAGCGTTTGGAAACTGCCGAGGCCAAAGAATAAAAAATCCCTTCTCCCTCCTCCTATAATTCCCCAACTCCTGGAGCTCCGATTTACGACTTTGCGTTGCAAAGTCGTAAATCGTACGTTAAAAAGGTTTGAGGGGAATGAGAGAGGGGGTTCGGGGGAGAGAGAAAGGAGCCCCTTTCCTCAAAAGGGGTCCTTTCTCTTTCACCCGGGACGCTTGGCTTATTTGCCCTGCTTCATGTCGCGGACGGCCTGGACCACGGCTTTGGCCTGGTATTGCAGCTGTTCCTCGGTCAGGGGGTACAGCGGCAAGTGGGTGTAGCTGTGGTAGAACGATTGTTCGGTGACCGGGCAGGTCGCGGCGATGGCGTCGGCGTCGTAGCCGAGCTGGGCGAGGATGTGGAAGCGGTACATCGGGCCGAAGTGGGTGATGTTGGTCAACCCGGCGGCGGCGAGGCGGCGCGACAGATCATGGATGTTGCCGCCGGCGATTTTCGGATCGATCCGCAGCAAATACAGGTGGTGGGTACCGTAGGTTTCCGCCGTGTCGGCTTTTTCCACCAGGATGCCGGGCTCTTCGGCGAGGACCGCGTTCATGTATTCGGCGGCGGCGCGGCGGCGCGCGATGATCGCGTCGAGGCGGCGCATCTGGAGGCGCAATCCGAGCGCCTGAATTTCCGAAGCCGAATGGTTGCCCGGGATCTGGAGATTGCCGGAGAGGTCGGTCAACGGCGTGATGTCGTAGAGCCAATCCTTGATCTTGCGCGAAAAATCGAGGCCGAGGAAGCGCGCCGCCGGGAACTGGCTGCCGCAATCCTGATTGCTCAACAGCAGGCCGCCTTCGCCGAAGGAGTTGATGTTCTTTACCTCATGCAGTGAAAAGCCGCCGAAGTGACCGATGGTGCCGAGCTTCCTGCCCTGATAGGCGCCGCCCATCCCGTGCGCGGCGTCTTCCATCACATAAATGCCGTGGCGCTGCGCCAGCTCCATCAACGGCGCCATGTCGACCGGATAACCGCCGAGGTGCACCGGCACGATCATCTTCGTCTTCGGCGTGATCTTCCGCGCGACATCCGCCGGATCGAGGTTGACGGTCGCCGCATCGACGTCGGCGAAGACGATCTTCGCGCCGATGCTCAACGGATACGCCATCGTCGCGATAAAGGTGATCGCCGGCATGATGACTTCGTCGCCGGCTTTCAAGCCCGCCAGCTTATAGGCGATCTCCATCCCCGCCGTCCAGTTGGTCAGCAAGCACGCATAACGGGCGCCGAAATACTTTTTCGCCTCCTCTTCCGCCTCGGTCACCTGCTTGCCCAAGGTCAGCTTGGTCGCCACGCCGGAGTATTGCTGCAAGTCCTTCAGCGCCGTCGTGACGCCCTCGAACTTCCGCTCCCACTGGATGTCGTCGTGCCCCGGAGGCATCAGGAAACGCACCACTCCCAGCACGTCCTCCATTTGAAAGAATTCGCCCACCGCGTGCCACGGCACCTTGGCATCTCCGACCGCGTACCGGAAATCTCCGGTGCTTTTTTCTTTTCCAGCCATTTTTTTATCCTTCTATGATAGGTTTTGTCAAGTAGCTTTCGCAACTTTTCTTGTATTTTCTGTAAAATCTTTCCTTTTCAAAGCAAACTCTCCCTTACCCATGCGTCCATGAGGTTCGAAGCAATCTGTCTTTGCAAAATCGTTTT
>JAVBQJ010000028.1:0-46477 GCA_031549115.1 Victivallaceae bacterium | reverse complement strand
AACTTGATCGGCATGTCGCGGTCGAAGCTTTCGCAGTTGGTCCAGCAGCGCAGGCCGTGCCGGTCGGTCAGCTCCTTGTTGGCGCACAGGAACTCCGACAGTTCGCCGTAATCGCACTGGCCGTCCTGAAAGGCGACGATGTCGACGACCGGGCGGATCGCCGCCATGATTTCATCCCATTCTTTGACGTGTTGTTCGACGGAGAGGCGGTTGGGGTTGCCGGTAAGCGTCGCGGCGAAGGCGTCGACCAGTTTGACCCCCTCCAGATAGGGGGAAATCAGCGCCGGTTTGCCGCCGGAAATATCCTTGTAGAAGCGGCCGATTTCGACGAAGACGTCGATGATGTTCCACTCCAGGCGGCCCACTTCCTGGGTCAGATACCAGCCGTAAAAGGCCGGGTGACTGCCGTAACGCGCCCACACCTCTTCGCCGACGCGCCGGTTGATTTCGATTTCGCGCTTGTAGTCGCCGGTCACATAATAGCCGCCGGTGTAGTTGCCGAAGAAAAACTTCATTCCGTGTTTGTGCGCGAGGTCGAGAAACATCCGTACCAGATCCACCGGCGGCAGATGACAGCCTTCGCGTTCGTGCAGCACCTGCGACGGGTAGGCCATGAAGCCTTTGTAACCGCAGCGGATCATCACCACGGTGTCGATTCCCATCGCCTTCATCGCCGCGAAGTCGCGGTCCCACTCCTTTTCGCCCCAGTTCTGGTGCGGGATGTCGCAGGAAATTTCATCCAGAAAGGTCGCCCGGATCTGCATCATAGCTCAAAACTCCAGAAAATATACTTCTCCACAGAAGTAGTTGTTGCCGGGTACGGTGGTGTAATTGGCCAGATGGCCCTGATGCACCCGGTTTCGCATCAGATTGAAAGCCAGTGGTGAACCTTGAAATTGCGCCAGCGGCAGCGTCACCAGAATGGTCCAGTGATCGTCGGCTTTTCGGACCGACGCGGAGAACGGCATCGTTTTCAGCTCCTCGGATTGCGATACTTGCGCTTTGTTCAAATGCGCTTTTTCCGCATAGGCGTGATTGGCGGCGTCGACGACGGCATGGAGCATCTGCTGTGCCTCCGGCGCGTCCTGAATCCAGAACTCGATGCTGTCGGAGAACCACGGCTGGCCGATGGCGCCGCGCTCGGTTTCGAGAATCCGCCCCGGCTCGTCCCGGCAGCGGACGAACAAATACAGATTGCGGTCGTCTTTCGCCACCCGGCTCCGGGTTTCGAACGGCGCCGGGACCCCCGGCGTACCCAGCTGCGTCATTTTCGGCAGCTCCGCGATGGTCTGCCACGCCGGTGCCTCCCAATCGTCGGTTACGACGGTTCCCGCCGGGAAGGATTGGACGCGAAAGCTCTGCTGCTCGACCGAAGCGCGCAGATTCAATCCCTGCTGCAACTCCGCCCCCGCCGGCAGCGTGTCCGCGGTGGCGAGGATCCGCACCGCGAGCTGCCGGTTCGGCGCGCCGATCTGGAACGCGAGCGTGAACCACAACCTGCCATCCCAATCAGCCGGCGCTCCCAGCTCCCGGAGGTCGATCCAGAAACGCCGGGTGTCGTTTTCGCTATCCTGAATGAAGTTGCACAACGCGAAGAATTCGTCCGGGGCGCGGCCGGTACCCCATTGTACCGGTGCCGCGCCGCGTTCGAGGTATTGCTGCCCCAACCCCGCCAGCGACCGTTTGGCGTAACCGGACGGCGTGTGGAAGTCCAGCATCAGCGCCGCCACCGTATTCGGGTTGTCGATCCGGACGAAGTGCCGCTTCGGCTCCTGTCCATGCAGATTGTAATACCGCAGATTACCGGACAGTTCGATTTCCAGATAACGTTTGGCGTCGTATTCGATCCCGGCGATGGCGCTGCTGTAATAGGTGGCGATCATAGGCAGGGTGCCGACTTCGAGCTGCCGCTTGCCGGCGTCGGCCGATGCATACGCCGCGTTCGGGGTGAATTCGGTCGCGACGGCGCCGACCTGATTTTCCTCTATCGGCGTGACGGCGATCTGCGCCGGAATGTACGGCATCAGCTCCAATAGTTCGGTACGGCGCCCGATTCCGGCGATCGCCATCGTGGCCGTTGCCCGGTGGGAGCCGGTCAGGTCGGAGACGACGAGTTCGTATTGTCCGTCCTTGACCGTGACCGGCAAATCGATGATGAAATTGCCGCCCGGCAGCGTAACGGCGTCGGTGAAGCACAACGCATCGTCGGAGTAAATACTCAGTGTCAATGGACCCGGATGATCGGTGTCGACCCGTCCGGCCAAACGGGAGCCGTCAATTCGGGCTTCCAGCCGCAGCGCCGGAGTGCCGGTGACCGGCGGGGCGTCGGCGAGTGTGACCTGTATTGTGTGGGAACCGGCGGCGTGAACCGGGACGATGGCGAGCGCCGCATCGCCGTCGCGGCCGTAGCGGAACGGCACGGTTGCGCCGTCGAGCAGGAGTCGGGCGACTTCCCGCCCCGACGGAATCAGAAAGGCGATTTCGCTGTCGGCGTATTCGGTATCGTAACGGAAGTCCGGGTAAGTACCGGTGATTTCCGCGCCGGGGGTGGAGGGGATCCGGTATTGGCTCGGGAGGCCGTCGAGGCTCCAGATCACCGCCGGGCATTGACTGATCACCCACATTTTCGCCTGCCCCGGCTCGACCGCGAAGGTGCGCTCCAGCCGCGCTTGCCGGGGGCGGGCGCCGTGGTATTGCGCGGTCAATGCGCTTTCGCCGATCCAGCGCGACTGCCGGTAACCGCCGGCGAGATCGGGCTGGCCCCACCAGCCTTTCCAGCTTTTACCGTTGCGGATGGTCATTTCCCACGCATGGACCGGCAGCGCGGCATCGGTCAGGCCGAGCGGCGCGCTGTCGGCGCCGACCGTGACCGTGACCGTGACCGTGCCGGCGGCGCCGTGATGGTTGACGAAGACGAAACCGGCGTTGCCCTGGGTCAACGTCATGGTTTCGGTTTCGGTCGCGTCGTCGCTGCGCCAGTCGGGGAGGGGGCGGGCGTCGGTCAACGCCAGCTGGCGGACCTCGTAACGCGCCGAAATATACGGCGCCTCGCCGGCGTCGACGTCGCGGCTGATCGCGGTCGGCATGAGTCCGGTGCCGAGCATGTAGTTGTGAAAGGCGCCGTCGACGTTGGCGAGCCAATAGATGTAGATCGGGTAACGCAAGGGATCGCGGTACTGGATCATTTTGAACTTCCACATCCACGCGGCGCCGCGCCGCCATTCGCTGGTCAAGGCGCCGGAGAAGGATTCGAGAATGCCGACGTCGGCGATCGGATTCAGCGTGGCGTTGAATACGAGGAAGGATTCCGGGTCGTATTCCTGCATCGCTTCGCGCATCCGCCAGTAGAAATTGGTCTGCCCCGCCGGGTCGTCGAGCAGCATCCGGTCGAAATCCTTCGCATACGGTCCGGCGTTGCCGCCGTCGAGGTACCAGTCGTCGCATTGATAACGGCGCACCATCGCCATGATCGACGTCACCGCTTCGTCGGTGGAGGCTTCGTTCCAGAAACGCAGCCAGTTGGTGTTGACGCCGGGGAACCAGCTGGCGACCGCGCCGGAACGGGTTGTCGCGACGAACCAGTCGGGGTGCTCCCGGACGATCTTCTGGTAGGGGAAGCTGCTCCAGACCCAGGTGTAGAGTCCGAGCTTCAGCCCCGGGTAGAGCGCCCGCAGCGTCTGCATCCGGTCGAACAGTCCGTCGGCGTCCTGGCGGCCGCCGAACCAGTCTTCGACGACGCCTTCGGTCGGGAATTCACCCCAGACGAAGTCGAGGTCGGAGCGGGCGCTGGAGACGTAGCGGCCGCGGTCGAACAGCCGCTTCTGGTTTTCATAGAAGCGTTCGGAGACGCCCCGGCACAAGCCGTCCCAGCCCGGATCGCCGTGCAGCAGTTGGTCGCGCAACCACGCCGGACGGTGAATCCGGGCGCGGTAGGCGGCGACATCGGGGTGGGCGAGGTAATTTTCATAGGCATTCAATAAACCGCCTTCGGTGACGGACAGACGCAGCGTGCCGCTCAATTCCTGCGTGGCGCTGTCGGCGGGGACGCCGCTGGCTAACGGCATGCGCCAGCCGTTGGCCAGTAGGCTCAGCAGCCGCGATTCTTCCACCACCGCGTCGAAGTAGATAAAACTGCCGTTGGCGCGCAGCCGTTCATGCAGCAAAGTGACATTTTTTGCGGCGTTTTCGAAGCTCAGGAACGGCACGTTGCAGACTTCGGTCTCCATCCGGATTTCGGGGGCGAACGCCCGGGTCATCGCGTGGACGGCGCCGGAGGTTTCATAGACGCCGTCCCGGCGGAATTCCGGATGCAGGATCACCTCGGTGGCGACCTGAAAAAACTCGCGCGGCAACGTTTCGGCCGCGTGTACCTGCACGGTTTCGAGCAAGGCTCCGGTCGGGTCGATTTCGTAGCGCTTCGCCAGCTCGATGCCCGGCATTTCCGGGTTGGTCACGGTGAAGCTGACGGCGCCGCCGTCGACCCGCAGATCCTTCAGTCGGTCGGCGTAGGCGGAAATCACCCGGTCGGCGGCGCGGCTCTGGCGCACATAGCGTCCGGCGAGCCGTTCGATCCACAGTTGATCGCGGAACCGGACGCCGTTGATGACGCCGTTGTCCTTTGCCACCCACAACGTGAAATCGCCCAGTCGCGCCTGTATATACGCATCCGAATCCCGGGGCGGCAAATCAGGCCCGAGCACGTAACGGTTGACTGCGTCGGCCCGCTCTTCGGCGGCGGACGGGATGTAGCCGGTGAAGCGGACTTCGCCGAGATGGACTTGAAAATCCGGACGCGGCTTGACCGCGCGGAAGCGGAAATAGCGGCCGATGGCCTTGCCGTCGAAGCGTACCGAATGGAGGACGGCGGCGGTCTCGGTGTTGGTATTGCGCAGGATTGCCACCGGATAATACTCCTTGCCGTCGATGCTGGCGGTGATGCGCATTTCAGAAAAATTGTGCGCCGGAATGCTGTCGGCGGCGACCTCGATTCCGGTCACCGCGAAGATGCCGCCGAGGTCGAAGATCATCTCGGCGTCGTCGCTGTACTGCCGCCAGAAGGCCTGGGTGTCCATTTTCCCGTCGGTCAGCACCTTGCCCGCCGGATCGCCGGAATCGGGCGGGTTGATGTATCTGTACGCCTGTACCGTCAGCGGCGCGGGGGTATGGTCCGGCGTCAGGAATTGGAATCCGGCGACTTCCAGTTGATAGCCTTTCCGGTTCATCGCCTGATACGGGTAGATCGAGAGCGACAGCGCCCGGCCGAATTCGACTTTGCCCTCGGGGCCCTGCCACAGGGCCGGATTGAACGGGATGGTCACTTCGGTCCAGTCGCCGGTGACGGTGAAGTTGGTGTAAATGCCGTAGGCAATGCCGCCCTCGGGGCGGCAGTTGAGCCGGAATACACAGGCGCCTTCGGCGAGGAAGTTGTTGCGGATATGGAAGCGGACACCGTTGAATTTGGTGAGATCGACGGTTTCGCTGAATACGCCGGAAATTCCCTGGTAATCGCCGTCGGCGACGGCTTCGGCGCCGATGACCGGCATATCCCGGTACGAGGCGGCGCCAACCTGGATTTTCGGAGCGGCCAGCGCTTCGGAGGCGTCGCCACGCCAGTCGATGTCGAACGCGGCCAGCGTGCCGGCAACGAAAAGCGCCGCGCATGACAATATCCGGCAGAACAACTTTTTCATAACAATCATTCCTCTCTCCCGATTTATGAGTTGGATACTTCCAACTCGTAAATCGTACGTTAAAAAGGTTTGAGGTGGATGGGTGGCGGGGTTTGGGGAGGAGGGGAGGCATCCCCTTCCCTCAAAAGGGGGCCTTCCCTCCTCCCCAAGGTAACACTATCGCTCCTCACACCAGGCGTTTATGGCGGCGACGGGGACGGTGGCGACGCTGAGACAGTGATCGCTGCAGCCATAGTAAACGAAGTACCGGTCGCCGAAGCGGACGGCGCCGTTGGTGTAAACGACGTTGGGGAAGAAACCCTCTTTCTCGTAATCCTCTTCGCATTGCAGGATCGGTTCCCGCTGGACTTTCAAGATGTGCGACGGGTCGTCGCGGTCGAGCAGCATCAGCCCGAGGGCGTATTCGCCGCGGTTGTTTTTCCCGTGCCAGAACAGCAGCCAGCCGTACGGGGTTTCGAGCGGGACGGAGCCGATGCCGAGCTTGTTTTCGTACCAGGTGCCGGGGACGGTTTCCCAGATGCATTTGCTGTCATGCCACTCTTTGAGGTCTTGGCTGCGCGAAAGCCACATATTCGGCATCGGGCGGTGAAAGAGCACGAATTCGCCGTCGATTTTCCCCGGCAACAACCCGGAGGTGCGCTGCTCCAACTGCGGCATCAACAGACCGTGGTCGGTGAAGCTCTCGAAGTCTTTGGTGGTGGCGAGGCGCAACCGGTCGCCGAAGTGGCCGAAGCGCGACATGGTCACGTAGACGATGTAATAGGTGTCGCCGATCTTGCTGATCCGGGGATCCTCGCAACCGAATTCGCACCACGGATCGGTCGGCGAGCGGTCGAATACCGGCAGCGGGCGCCGTTCGGCAATATCGTAGCCGTTTTCCGAGATCGCCAGGCCGAGGCGGGTGACCGGCCAGCTGTTGGGGCCGTTGCGCAGCTCATGGCCTTCGGCCCGGTAGATCAGATACACCTTGCCGTCGTGGACGGCGGCGCCCGCGTTGGAGACATTCTGCGATTCCCACGGATGTGACGGAAGAGCCGTCAGGATCGGGTTGCCGGTGTGGCGCTGCAGACGAATGACAGTGGAGTTTTTCATAAATGCTTCTTTGCAATGTCCCGGAATCAATCCAGGCTGATCGGGTTGTACAGATTTTCATAGGTATTGCGGCCGAATGCGGGGCCCGCCTGGCATTCGGACAGGGTTTCGGTGCGCGGCGTGACCGACACGACATGGCCGTCGACGAAGCCGATATTGGACTTGCCGGAGTGCCGGAAGCTCAGACGGCCGGTGTCGACCCGGTGCTTCCACAGATACGCCCATTGCACCTTGCCGGAGCTGAACTTGTCCGTCGCGACCCAGACCGGTGGAGCGGGGGCGGTGGAATCGCCGAACAGTTCCGCGTCGGACGGCGCGTCGTATTTGGTGATCCGGTAGGCGACCGTCGGATCGTAGCTGCCGAGCTGGGCGTAGGCCATTTCCTTGATTTTCCACAAGACATCGGTGGCGACGTTGTAGTTCGGCGCGTCCAGCCGGCAACGCAGCCCCGGATTTTCAATCGCCGAGAGCCCATCGCGGTCCAGCAGTTGCGGCCAGGCGGTGACGCCGCCGTTTTCCCACGGCGAATACAATGTGTAGCTGTCGTTGTTCTGGGCGTACATGGCGTTGTACACGCCGATCTGCTTCAGATTGTTGACGCAGGCGATCGATTGCGCCGAAGCCCGCGCCTTGGACAGCGCCGGCAGCAGCATGCTGGCGAGGATCGCGATGATCGCGATAACGACCAGGAGCTCAATAAGTGTGAAATTTCTTTTCATTTCTGCTTATTCCTTCGGGTTGGTTGATTTTTTAGTGAACCGCTTCACTATGGCATAAAAACAGACTTGACGGCTTCCTTTCGGTCAGTTGGTGCGTTTTCGACACGATTGCCGTTCCACCAGGAACGGCTGCAATATACAGTCGTGGATCTCCCGCCCGTCGATGGCGTCGAGGAGGAGTTCGGCCGCCCTGGCGCCCTGGTCCAGCTTGGGCTGGCCGATGGAGGTCAGCGCGGGCAGGGAATAGCGGCCGACTTCCAGATCGTCGACGCCGACGACCGAGAGATCCTCCGGGACCCGGATGCCGGTCCGGGTGGCGGCCTGAATCAACGCGATGGCGTCGATGTCGCTATCGGTGATGACCGCGGTGGGAAACGGTTCGAGCGTCCGCAGCCAGGCCAGCAGCGTTTCGCCGCCGACCGGCCGGTAGGTCAGATCGCCCTGGCAGCGGCAGCGCAACCCCGGATAATGCCTGGCCAGCTCGAGCATGCCCTGCAACCGCGGCAACAGCGTGCCGCCGTAGGCGATTTCGCGGTGGCCGAGCTCCGCCAGATAGCGCAGCGCCATTCGGCCGACGGCGAGCGGATCGACCCAGACCTTCGGGTAATCGGCCAGGGTGCTGGCGATCGAAACCACCGGAATCCGGTTCAAGCCGAGGTCGCCGGTATTCGGCTCGGGCAAATCCTCTTCGGGGAGCACGGCGACGCCCTCGACCCCGTGCTGGTACAGATAATTGCACTTCCGGGTGAACTCCGTCGAGTCGGTATAGGTCGACAGGATCAGGCAGCAGCCGTTGTCCTCCAACACCTTTTCCAGCCCCTGAATGATCTCCGGGATGAACGAAGTCGTCAGTTGCCGGATCAGGGCACCGACCATGTAGGTACGCCCCTTGCTCAGCCCCCGGGCCTTGATATTCGGGCGGTAATGCAGTCGTTTCGCCGACGCCAGGATCCGTTTGCAGGTGTCCTCGCTGACCTTGTGAATGCCGGTGCCGGAGAGCACGTACGAAACCGTACTCATGGCCACATTCGCGTCTTTGGCGATATCTTTGAGGGTAGCCGGCATGGTAAAACTCCTGAAAATAACCGATTGAAGCGCTTCACTAAGGGTAATTATAGTGATTTTTTTGCAAAAGTCAATAGATAAATGCCGTTTTTATGGGTTTTTTTGCAAAAAAATGCGCTTCACCGGGTTGGTTCCCGGTGAAGCGCTTGACTGCGGACGGAGCGACCTCAGTCTTCGATTTCCTCCAGCAGCACGGCGACGTAGTTGTCGCACTCCACCGGGACATCGCTCAGCATGTCGCCGGTTACCATGCCCAATGGATTGCGGCCGCAGCTCTCCATATCCGTGGCGCGGATTTTGCTGTTCGCCTTGAAGCCGAGCTTGGAGCGGTTCAGCTTGATCCGCGCCAGGCTGGCGCCGGCGTAGTTATTGGGCGCGTCCCGCGCGATGATCAGCAAAGCCTTGCCCGGGCGGGTGTAGACCGAAACGTAGCCTTTGCTCGCGGCGTCGGGGGTCTTGTATTCCACAAAGGTGAAATCCAGAAGTTCCGCCGCCGGATCCGTGTCCCAATAGCCGTAGAATTCGACATCGTCTTCGGCGATCCCGAAGTGATCGAGCCACACAAAACGCGCTTCTTCGTGCCCGGTGGTAAAGGCGCTGTGCATCTGAATATCGTGCAGCATCAGCAGCGCCGCCAGTTGCCGCTGCTTTTCCGCCAGCAGCATCTGGACCGGGCCGTCGTAACCGAGCACCACTTTGGTGGTGACATCGTGGAAGCCGGGCACGACGCCGAATTGCCGCGCCGAGAAGAGCATCTGAAAGAGATCCATCGTGTAGGTGTCGAAGTAGTTCCCCTCCGCCGGGCGGCGGTGAACCGCCGAGAGGATTTCCCCGTCGTAATCGATGTCGGCAAACGCCAGCACCGGCAGCAAGGGACAACCGCTGGTATGCAAATAGATCACACCGTCGTCGGGGCGGTACTGCCGGACCAATGCGTAAACCCGGCGGTGGAATTCACGGTGATTCCTGATGTCGCGGGTCGCCCGGCGCACACCGTTGCGGCCGATGTAACCCGAACCCGCCAACGCGTTGGTGGATTGTCCCGGCAGCCAGTCGTCGTAGTACAAGCCGCGCACTCCCGTGGTGCGAAACAGCTCATTGACGCCCCAGATGTGCCAGTCGCCCCAGCTCTGCGAGGCGGTATCGAGCGAAACCTCCCGCCAGCCGGGCATGTTGTCGCCCTGGACATCTTCCGGCATCCGCTTCCATTCGTCGCCGAAAATCTGCCATTCAAGCGAGCGTCTGCCGCGATCCTCTTTCTCCCAGGTCGGACGGTCGCTGGCGAAGTGCATGCTGACGTTGGGAATGCCGTCCTTGAACAGATTCCTGTCCGGTTCCGCCGGGAAGCCGTCCTTGGGAATGGGTTCGCCGCCGCCGCGCGCCCACCAGTCGTAGTTGTAATTCATCGCGCTGTGAAGTTCCGGATCGATGTAGCGGCGCCCTCTCCGGGTCCAGCCGCGCCAATGCGGCGGACGCGCCTTGACGGGGCCGGCCTCCAGCATCCATTTGAGAGTGAAGGGCTCTTTGATGACGTCGGCGGCGCCGATCACCTCCACCGTGAAGGTTCTGGCGGCGGCGTTTTCGCTGGTTTGCAGTGTATTGGGGTTGTCTTCCGGGAAAAAGTATTGATCCGATTCCAGCAGCCACTGCAGGCAGCGGTCGGGATTGCCCATCAGGATCATCGACTTGATGCCCAGCGGCGTGACCGGCGAGCGCCAGTTCTCCGGCCAGAGCGCTCCGATTCCCTGGGAATGATGGAAGAGCGCGGCCTCCGTTTTCACCAGCGGAATATCCATTTTCAGCTGCTGCACCGTCACCTCTTTCCCGCTCGGCGGCGAAAAGGTGAGGGCGAAGTCCATCAACCCGTCATATTCCACGGTGACGGTGCCGGTCACGCTCAATTCGCCGAAGGTCCCTTTGCCTTCGTAGACCGCCCGGGTAGCGGAGGCGCTGACCAGTTTGACTTCACGGAAGTGCAGTTCGCACACGGCGTTGCCGACTTGGCCGGAAATGGCGATCGGTTTGGCCAGAATGTCGAAGCCCTGATTGATAATTTGCCGCGGCAACAGCGAGTCGCCGAAAACGTAATCCCGCCCCCACACCTTGACGGTATCGCCGTTGACCCGCAGAGCTTCAAAGCCCGGCAGCACCACATCGGCGGCGCCGAGCGTGTTGTTCATCCATTCGAACGGCGGCATTTTCTGATACGGCACGGCGATCCGGCCGGCTTGCGTGCCTTGGCCCTGGACGGCCGCTTCGAGCGTGTAATCGCCGACCGGCACTCCGGCGAGGGCGATTTCGGCCGGGGCGAAGCCGTCGGCGCCGGCGGTGAGCTGCGGCGCCTCGGCCACGGTTTTCCCGTCGGCGTCGATAAGCCGGAGTTCCGCCGTGTCGCCGGGCATGACCTTGCAGCTGTCCAGCCGGACGGCGATGGTATCGGTGCCGAGTTGTGTTTTGGCGGTCAGCTCCAACTCGTCATCCCATTGGGCCAACGCCTCGACTCCGCCTTGGTAAAGCGCTTCCACGGCTGCCGCGGAAAGCGGCTTGGAAAAGACGGCAAAGTCACTGATCGCGTACGCGCCGTACTCTTCGGTGCCGATTTTCATCTGTTTGGCGGTATCGGGTGCGTCGGTGAGCAGATGGCGGCCGGTGAAAAAGGTGTCGTCGCCGGGGCTGGCGGGAGCGACGAAGCGGCCGATCTGGAAGTTTTCACTGGCCGCGTCGGGGGTGAAGACGAATTCGGCGCCGACCTTCTTGCCCACTTCCGCGCCATCGACATACAAACACAGGATGTTATTCCGGTAGGTGAGCGTGAGCATGGTCCACTTCCCGGCCGCGATATTGGCGGCGCCGCACCAGCTCTGGCGTTGACCGTTGTACCAGACGCCGCCGCCGAAGTCCAGCGGTTGCCACAGGCGGAGAAAGTAAAAAACACCTTCGGCGTTGCGCCACTGAAAATAGGGATTCCAGATCCGCCGGTCCGGCGCGGTATCGATTTCATACACCCAGAGATTGAGCGTTCCGCGTCCGGCGTCGAGGTTGTTTTTCGCCGGGAACGTGAGGTAATCGCCGGGTTTGGCAAATACCGCCGCTTCGCGGCCGCCGATATTTTTAACGGTCACATTGCCGGACTGTTTTTCATCGGCGCCGCCCTGCGCAAATACCGAAAGCTTGCCTGCCTTTACGGTCATTTCGAACGTGAGCTCCGGCGGCTTGGCGCCCATCAGCGGCAGAGCCGCCGCCACAGTCAGAGCCATGCCCATAATCTGTCTTTTTACCATCTTCCACAACTCCCTGAATTCGTTTGCTTTTTACATATTGGCCGGTTCGCCGGTCATGTAAAGATTCCAGTAATACTTTTTGGCGGAGCCGCCCTGGCGAAGCTCTTCCTTGGTACCGTTGCCGACGTGGCCGTCGATGAAGAGAATGTTGGCTTTGTTGCTGTGGCGCAGGCCGTAACAATCCTCATAGCCGTCGCGCGCCCAGGTCGCGTAGTAGGTGTCGGGTTGGATGGTGCCGTTGGAATCCCGGCCGGTGGTGTCGAGAATCTGTACGGCTTCGCTGGGGCCGAGCTTGATATTGCTCAATTTTTTCTGGGCGAGCTGGGGAAGATAGTAGGTCACACCGCATTCCAGGTTGGAGCCGTAGGAATAATGGGTATACTTGGCGTTGAGTTTGCTGCCGGATTCGAGCGAGGGGTTGCTGTCGCTGGGGCAGCGGAACCAGGTTTTGTTGCCTTCGTAATCCTTGTTGCTCATCATATAGATCTGCGCCCAGCCCATGCTGCCGTCATCGGCGCACCAGGCGACGGTGCCGTCGGGGGTGGGCGTAATGGTATAACCGACATAGTCGTCATTGTCGCCCGAATACATGTGCGAGGCCAGACCGATCTGTTTGAGTTTGTTGATGCAGGCGGCGGATTGCGCCGCCGCCCGCGCCTTCGACAGCGCCGGCAGCAGCATACTGGCGAGAATTGCGATGATGGCAATTACGACCAACAGTTCGATCAGTGTAAAATGTCTTTTCATTTTCTTTCTCCTTTGCTGGGTTAGTCAACCGTTCAAATTTTTCAGGGTTTTCCCCTGGTGCAAAATCATATCGACGAGGCGCACCTGCGGCGGCGCGTCGGGATTCTCGATGGTCTCCGCCAGGAGGTCGAGGGCGCCCTCGATCATGTTGTCCCAATCGTACTTCATCGTGGTGATCTGATTTTCCGGATCGCCCAGATGGATGCGAAAGCCGCTGCAAAGCGAGATGTCGTCGGGCACCTTGATGCCGGCGGCGGCCAGATGGCGGTAAACCGCCTCCGCGTAATTATCGATAACCGACAATACGCAAGTGATTTTTTTCTCTTCGATCAGGGGGATGATCCGCGTCCGGGTCACTTCGGCCAGCGCTGCGTCGTTGTTGAAGCGGTTGATGTCGATGGCCAGATCGGTTTCGGCGGTAAGTTTGAAGCCGTATTCGCGCAAAAGGTTTTTCATCATCTCGGCTTTGACCATCTCCGGGCTGAAGTCTTCAAAGACATAGGTCGAGTAGAGAAACG
Organism: Victivallaceae bacterium; assembly: GCA_031549115.1. GTDB lineage: Bacteria > Verrucomicrobiota > Lentisphaeria > Victivallales > Victivallaceae > JAVBQJ01. The sequence continues at coordinate 33,365 of JAVBQJ010000028.1, read as the reverse complement.
CGATGTTCCGGTGCCCGCTCTGATGCAGAAGCTGTACCATTTGCGCGAAACCGCGGGGCAGGTTGGCATTGATCTGCGGTACTTTTAAGTGCGAAAAATAGTCGGTGTCGATCAGGACCACCGGGCATTTGCCGCGCACGGTTTCCAGCACCGAGGCGTTGTGCATCGCGACAATGGCGCCATCGACCAGGTTGTCCAGCAGGGGCGGGCACTTGAAAACCGACTTGCTGCAATAAAGATAAGGAATCGTGAACAGGCCGCGCTGCTGGGCCAGCCACTGCACCAGAGTGGCGCGCTGCTGGTGGTAATTGTCCCCCATCGGCGTATCGCTGCCGATGCGGGTGATGAACATGATGATACTGCTTTTGTTGTGCTTGGTCGAGTCCTTGCCGTTGCGGAACGATTTGGCCACCGAGCAGGGGGTGTAGTACAATTGATTGGCGGCCTCCCACACCTTGTCGACGGTCTCCTGGCTGTAACGCTTGTCGCCGTTGAGAACGCAACTGACCGTCGTCACACTGACCCGGGCCGCCGCGGCAACTTCTTTGATCGTGATTTTTGAGCCTTTTTTCATCTTTAGAATTATTTTATAAAAACGTTTCTACAATGATTTAATCCACACATGCTTGTGATATGTCTGTTTATATTCATAATTATAGTATATTCTTTTGCGTTTGTCAACCCCTCTGGAAAAGAAAATCGAAAATATTTTGAAACTTCGCTTCCACGCCATACGTCCGACCGGAATCAACCGAAGTGGCGGCCCCAGCGGAAGCCGCCGTACTTGACGGCGAGTTCCGGGAGGTAACGGAGGAGTCGGGACAACCCGAGGGTGGACACGAGTCCTTCTTCGGCGGCGCCGAATTCGCGGATCAGCCACGGGTATTCGCGGTGCAGCCGCCCGATGGCGCGGCCGCGCCGGAACAATTCGCCGAAGCGGTCCGGGTGGCCGTGAATGCAGCGGCTTTCGGCGCAATAGAGGACGCTTTCGCCGTCCAGGATCAGCCTGGCGGCGAGCAGCATGTCTTCACCGAAGCCGGTCGCGGGGAAGCCGCCGTGGCGCAGGATCCGCGCCGTATCCCAGACCGCGAGCGCGTTGGAGCAGAACGCGGTCCGCAACCCGAGTTCCGGGATGTCGCGGCGCGATTTGAGCCGGGAGTGTTCCGGGTAATGGTGGCGCCGCATCCACGCGTCCAACCCGGTGTCCTGCGGCGGACACTGCCGGGCGAAGGCGACGGCGGCGCCGCTTTGCCGCCGCGCCGAAACCAGTTGTTCGAGGGTGTCGGGACCGGCCGGGAGCACATCCTGCGTCGCGAAGATCACCTCATCGAAGCCGGCATCGGCCAGCATTGCCGCCGCCTGCTGCCGGGTACGCCCGTGGTTGAACGCCTCCGGCGCCACCGCTTGAATTTCCCAGCCGTACGAACAGGCGAGAGCGCAGGTATCGTCCGACGACGCGGTATCGAAAAGGATACGGCGCGCCACCGGCAAAGACTGCGTTGCGTAGGCCGCCAGAACGGCATTCCAATCGGTCGCCCGGACGGCGTTCCGGGTCAGGATGACAAGCGCGGTCTTCATGGGGAAATGCAAAATACTCCGGCTGTCCTGTTTATTTGCCCAACAGTTTTTCCAGATGGGCGACGTAATTTTCCGCACCGCCCTCCTGGTAACCGGTTTCCGCCAGCACGTTGCCGTCGGCATCGACCAGGAGCACCGTCGGGAAGCCGGTGATGTCATACTTTTCGGAGAGTGCTTCGTTCTGCTGGGCCACAGCCGGGTCAAGGTTGTGGCGGCGCGGGAAATCCAGCAGCACCGGAATCACATTGGCGCGCGCCCATTCCTGAAAGACCGGCTTCGAAAAAACTTCTTTGTCCAGTTTGATGCACCAGCCGCACCAGTCGGAACCGGAAAACGACAACAGAATCGGCTTGCCGCTCGCGCGCGATTCCTTCTGGGCGGCCGCGAAATCGGTTTGCCAGAAGCTTTCCTGTTGTGTCTGGTCTTTCGCGGTTTCCGGCGCTTTCCGGATGTCGCATCCGGCCCACACCACTCCGGCGGCCAGCAGCAATGCGCCTGTGCCGATCAATCCGATTTCCTGCCAACTTCTTTTTTTCATATTTGTCCTCCTGTCCGGCGGTATGCCATAAATGTTGTTTCTGTTACTATATGCCGGACGGGGAATATTGCAAGCCGAAAAGTTACTTCTTCCGTTGCCAGCTCCGGTCGTCGTGGACGCGGAGGGGGGAGAAGCGGTTCCGGGGTTCCGGCAGTACCGCCGGTTCGCCGAGGGCGATGGCGCCGACCGGAATTACGCCGGCCGGAAAGTCGAAGATTTCCCGCAGCGCCGCAATCCGTTCTTCGCGCGGGTGAATGCCGAGCCAGCAGCCGCCCAGTCCCAGCGCGTTGGCGGCCAGGAGGATGTTTTCGATGGCGGCGGAACAGTCCTGCAATAAGTACGACAGACTTTCGGCGTGCGCGCGTTTCTGATCGCCGCAGACGATCACTCCGAGCGGCGCGTCGGCGAGAAAGGCGCCGTTGGAGAGGCAGCCGGCGACGGCGCGGCGCAGGGCAGCGTCGCGCAGCACCACGAACTCCCACGGATCCTTGCCGCAGGCCGACGGCGCCGCCATTCCGGCGGCCAGGAGATCGTTGCACTCCGAATCGGTGATGTCACGGCCGGTGAAGCGCCGGACGCTTCGGCGGCTCCAGATGAAGTTGAGTTTTTCGTTCATGATCGATCCTCCCCGTTCGCCGCCGGTGCGGCGTTCTATCGTTTTTTGTTCGCCGCCGATGCGGCGGCCTCGTTCGCTCTATGTGTAGATCGGATTGTCGCTCACGCTTCCAATCCCATCTACACCATCGCTACCTCGGGTGGAAGCGCTCTCGCTACGCTCACATTCGTGAGCTTGCTCTTCCCCCTCGGGGACAGGCCCCTCGGCTTCGCTTCGCATCGCCTCCCGGCTCGCTTACTTTGCGTTTCGCCTCTTTTGGGCGCCTGTGGCGCCATCGGCGACCAGCGCTATTCGCGCGCTGGACCGCGCCTCCGTATGACGGAGTGCAAACCGCCGCTGCGCTCGCTACGTCCTTCGGACTTGCTCTTCCCCCTCGGGATTACATCCCTCGGTTTCGGCTTCGCCATCGGCTCTATTTTTTTAATTCTTTTTTTCTTTTAATTTAATAAGTACGGGTGGGTGCGGTCGATGGCGAATGCGCCCAGGGGGGCGGTCAGCAGGATCGAAACCACGGCGATCGCCAGCACCACCGGACCGCAACCCAGCCCCAATGCCAGCGGCACCGCGCCGATGGCCGCCTGCACCGTGGCCTTGGGGATATACGCGAGCATGCAGAAGACGCGTTCGCGGAAATTCAACGGGGTCTTCCACAAACACAACCATACGCCCGCCATCCGGAACAACAGCGCCAACACCACCAACAGCACGATCATGCCGCCCTCCTGCCACGCATAACGCCAGTCCAGCGCCGCGCCGACCAGCACGAACAACACCACCTCGGCGGCGATCCATAATTTACCGAACTTCACGCACAACCGCTCCGCCGCCTCCGGCGCCCACTGCCGCAACGTCAACCCCGCGCACAGTGTCGCCAGCAGCGCCGAACACGGAATCCGCCATTGGTTTTCCACCACCGGCAGCAGGAATGCCAGGCTCAACAGCAGGATCACCCGCACCGAATCGCGCGGTTGAAAGCGCCGGAAAAACTGCAACAGCAACCAGCCGATTGCGATACCGGCGGCGATGCCGCCGGCGATGGACAATGGAATCTGCAACGCGGTACCGGCGGCGCCGCCCTGATGCAGCGCCATTCCGGTAAAGGCGGAAAAAAGCACGATCACGAAGATATCGTCGATCGAAGCCCCCGCCATAATCAGTTGCGGAATGCATTTCGCGGTCCCGCGTTGTTGCTGCATCAATTGCAGCATTCGGGGAACGATCACCGCCGGCGACACCGCCGCCACCACACTTCCGGCAATGGCGGCGTCGAGGTACGATATGCCCAGAAGCGGCGGCGCCAGCACGACGATTCCGATAATTTCGGCACTGGCCGGAAGCCAGGACATCAGGAACGCCGGGCGGCCGATCCGGCGCAAATCGGCGGTGTCGAGCGCCAGGCCGACCCGCAGCAGGATGATGATCAACGCGATCTGGCGCAGATCCGGCGCCGCGGTCAGCAACGGCTGCGCCAGCCAATCCATGCCGTACGGGCCCAACAGCACGCCGATGGCGATCATGCCGACCAGGCGCGGCAATTGGAGTTTTTCCGCCAGAAACGCGGCGCCGAGACCGCACAACAACACAATACCGATACTTGTAAGCATCCCGATTCTTCCTTTCCGACCCCGTATAATATACTGCCGGAACCGGGAAAAGGCAAGGCATGCGGGAGCTTATTCTGACTGTGAACGCACCAGAATGAAGCGGTCGAGGTAGATGGCGCCGGCGGCGGGGACGTCGGCCGGCGTCAGATAGATGACCGCGTCTTCGGAGCATTCCGCGCCGGAGGCGACCGGAATATACCGGTATTGGTCCGTTGCCAGCTCTCCGGCGGAAAAGGTCCGGCTCCGGCAGCGCGCCGGATCGGCGTGGTAAAGGCCGGATTCGCCTAACGTATCCGGAGATTCCGGGCTACCCGGTTCCCGGCGCAGCGCCGCATAGATGTCGTAGCGTCCCCGGGGCAGGTATTTGGCCTGGATTACCCAATCCGCGTAAGTGGTGGGCAGCCGGACGGCGGAACCATAGACGGCGGCGGGGTCGTCGACGACGGCGGCCTTGTTCAGCCCCAGCATCCCGATCAGGACCGCGTCGACCGCGCGGAATTCCAGCCAGTCCTCCGCTGCGAGCTCGCGGCAGAACGCCGGGGCAATCCGGTCGGGCGGCGGATCGAGCGCCTGTTCCCGGGCGGAGAGGAAAGGCGCCAGCAGCCGCTGCTCGGAAAGCTGGCGGGTGCCCAGTGCCGAAGCGGCCTCCCGGTAGGAGCGGAGCAGCGCCAGTTCGTCATACCCGGCCGCCGCCGCTTCGCCGCGCCACAACAGCAGAAACGCGACGGGCAGAGCCGCGCGCCGGACCCGCTGTTGCCTTTCTCCCTCCGGCGCCGCGGCAACCGCCTGGCGCAACAGATCCGCGGCCTGGTGCAAGGTTTCGGAGCGCAGCCACGGCGCGTTTTCTTCGCCGAGGCAGAGCAGCGGCTGCCCGGATTGTTCCACCTCCGCCGTCAGTAAATCCAGATAACGCCGCAGCCATGGCGCGGCTTCGCTTCCATAGTAACCGTTGAGAAATTCCATGGTCAACTGCTGTTGGTCGAGCTGTGGATCCCACAGCAGCCGGGCCGCCAGCCATGTCCGCAACGGCGCCAGTTCGACGGCTTCCCCGGCAGTCGCGGGGCCGTGCTCTTCGAACGCGTCCTGCGTGAATACCGACGTCACGCCGTTGGCGGCAAAGAGCCGCAGGTCGTCCGCCCAATGCTGCCAGTTGGGGTGGGGAATCAGGTAATTGGTAAAGTTGGTCACGTAATTCCACACCGCCAGCTCCGGCGCGATCGCGTGCCACCGGCGCAGCGTGTCGTGAAAACCGGCATTGACGGGAGCGTCCAGGGATTGGCTGAAATCACATTCGATCGAACACAACCGGACGATCACATTGGCGCGCGGTTGCATCCCGGCCGGGGCTTCGCGGCTGTAGGTGTAGGCGAGGGTTTCGACCCGGATACCGGGATGGGTTTCCTCCAATGCCGCCGCGATCCGATTGACGAAATCGATGACGTTGGCCGACGGAACCCCGTCGTGCCGGGCGGCGAATTCTTCGCACTCCGGGCAGCGGCAATAGCCGGAGTTGTCATTCTGACTCACCGCCACGGTGCGTATGGCCGGATCCTGCAGGACTTGCCGCAACTCCCGCAGCATGGTTTGGAAGACCTGTGGATGGCTCAGGCACGGTTGGGTCGGGTGGCGTTCGCCGTCGTACCAGGCATACCACTCCGGGTTATTCCGGAAATGGCGTTCCGGCGGCAGCAGTACCTGGAAGGTGTGACAGAAGCCCCATACCGTTTCGTGGCCGCCGAAGCCGTCGGGGATCGGCTGGCAATGGCCGTTGATCCGGCGCCGGGCGGCGAAAACCGGTTCGTGGTTGCAGGCGCTGGAGAAAATTTCCCGGACCCGGAACGGCGGCGCGTAGCGCGTTTGCAGCTCCGGGAGCGGCAGCACCGTCAAGCGGGGAATTTCAGTCGCGTCATAGCTCCAGAAACGGACGCCGCAGTGCGATTCCAGCCATTCGTAAACGGCGTAAAGGGTGCCGCGCGGCCGGTCTCCGGCCAGAATCAAGGCGTCTTGTACCGTAGCCAGCAGGATTTCATCCGGCGCAAACGCGGTGGAAAAGTCTTCCGGCAGCCGTTGCCGGGCCTCCGCCGACAGGCCGACGAAGATCGCCGGGCGCCCCTCCGAAGCCGCCGCCACCGGCAGCGTGACGCCGGTCATCGCCGCCACGAAGTGCTGCAATTCCCGGGCCGCGGTCCGTTCGGCTGGAATCGCGTCCGGGGCGGTTACGATCACGTATTCCGATTGGCCGTCCCGGACGATGTCGCGCGCCGTGGCGATTCCGGCAAACAGCGACAGCACGCCGGCCAGCAGATATTTCAGGCCGGTGTTCATTTTAGTTCCACGCGGAGTCGAGATATTTGACGAACCAATCGCCGTTGTACTCCGAAACATCCAGCACTTCGACATGTCCGTCGACACAGAGATTGACATCCTTGCCGTTGTGGCGACCGGGGAAGTGGAGATCGGCGTTATCGCGTACGACCTCGAAGAACAGATCCAGTCCGTCGGAAACGACCGCGGCGACCGACGGCGACTTGCAGTTGCCGATGGAGCGCGGGGCGTAACAGGCCTGGACCGCGGCGGAATAGCCGGGATTGGTGTAGTTGCTGACGTGGCCGATCCGGGTGTTGTAGGTGTAATTGGTGCTGCCCCAGCCGTCTTTGGATTTCTGAAGATCGGTGAAGCCGCCTGCCGATGGGCACAGAAAGCTCTTCGGCAATGTATAGTTGGTGACGTAGTCCGACGGCAACCGTTCCGGCCCGCCCGCGTATCCGAGCAGCGACTCGAACCAATAGTGGATGGCGTAGTCGTAATAGGTGTCGCCGGCGTACATCGAATTGGCCATGAAGTCGTTGTGATCCCCGGCGTAAAGCGCTTCCGCGAGGCCGAGCTGCTTGAGATTGTTGACGCAGTAGCTCTGCTGCGCCGCCGCCCGCGCCTTGGAGAGCGCCGGCAGCAGCATACTGGCAAGAATTGCAATAATTGCAATCACTACCAACAATTCTATTAATGTGAATGTGTTCCGTTTCATGATACCCGATCCTTTCCGGTTGTTGTTATGGTTGGGGAATGGACTTTACCGCTGTTGCGATGCCGGTCGAATGCCGGACGATGAGCTCGGGCGGCGCCAGGAAACGCACCGGCTCCGCCGTGGTTGCCTTTAAAATCGCGATGATCTGCGCCGCCAGCTGCTCCATGTCGAAGGCCGCGGTCGTCAACGGCAGCGATGGAGGCCGCGACCATGGCGTATTGAAAAAACCGGTGAGCTTCAGCTCCTCCGGAATGCGTATTCCGAGCATGCCAGCCGCCTCGGCGAAGCGGTGCGCGGTATGATCCAACTGGCAGACGATCGCGTCCGGCGCATCCGGGCGGGCCAGCAGTGCTTTCAGATAAGCGGCGTCGATCGCCTCGTCCGCAATGGCGAGATAGAGCGGAGCTCCGTCGAGCGCCTCTTCGTAACCGGTGAACAGTTCGTCGTAGTGCTGCAGCGTCCGGGCGAGGGCGACCGACGGATGGCGCGGGACCGGGCCGTATGCGTAGGCGATCCGGCGGCACCCCTGCTGCTGCAGGTGCCGGACCATTTGACGGTTGGTTTCCCGGAAATCCAGCAGCACCGCGTTGTCGCCGTCGGCGATGTCCGCGGCGTCCAGCTCCAGCAGGAAAATCTTTTTCAGCTCCGGATACGCCGTCAGAATCGGGTTTTGCCAGTAGCGGCAGCCGAAAACCACCGCCGCCGCCGGATGCCCCCGCAGAATTTCATGGACCTGCGCCATCACCTCCGGGCGCGGATCGTCGATCAGCACCTGGGTGCTGTCAATCAGCAAGGGAACGATGCCGTTCTGGGTCAGACGCTCAAATAACACCATGAACAAATCGTGGAAAAAGTGCCCTTGGCTGGGCATGCACAGGAGAATCTTGTTTTCCAGTCCGGTCAGGGGTGGCGGCGGCGTGGCGACGAAAACGCCGCTGCGCGGCTTCCGGACCAGCAATCCGCGCTTCTCCAGCAACGCGAAAGCGCCGGTCACTGCCGACAGGCTGGTATGAAAACGCTCCGCCAGCTGCCGGGCCGATTGAATCCGCTCCCCCGGACGCAGCTTGCCGTCGGCGATCTCCGCCGACAACCCCTCGGCGATCTGCTGAAACTTACTGTGGTCGCGACTGAATGCCATGGTGTAATCTCTCTGTATCGATCTGTTACTGCTAATAGTATAGTATAGTCGGATCGAAAAGTCAATAGCACTTGTGATTTTTTTCGGAAAAAACAGGCCGGGACGCGCTTTTTTTTTACGCGTCCCGGCACTTTGGCGCTATAACAGGGGGATCAGTCGAAGTTTTTCAGTACCTCGTCGACGAAGAGGCGGTGACCGCGGTCGTCGGGGTGGTTGATGGCGTTGACCAGCAGTGTGACATAGGGAACGCCCTGCGCTTCCAGCGCCTCCCAGCGGGCGGCGGTGTCGGCGAGACCCAGTTGGTGATGTTCGGCGAATTGCCGCAGTCCGGCCACGTACGGGCGGCATTCGCGTCCGTAGGCGCCGTCGGGGAAGTTCATCATCGCCGGGCAGGTGAAGTGGGGCGTGATCAGAATCAACTCCGCGTCCAATGCTTGGACCCGGCGCAGGATTTCGCCGTAATGGGACATGACCGCCTCCACGCTGGCCAGCCCCGTATCGTTGACGAATTCGAGTACGATGAGATCGGGGTGTTCGGCGGCGACCCGCTCCCAATCGGAGTTGCCGAACGGATACTCCCGCGGCCACAGCCAGTTGGTCGAACTGGAGCCGGGTACCGCGACGACGGTGACGGTCAGCTTGGCTTCAGGGAAGCGCTCCCGCAAAGAACGCTCCAGCACCGCCGGGTAGGCGTTGCCCGGAGTCGCTTCGGCACCGGCGGTGACGCTGTCGCCCCAGCAGACGATTTTGACTGCTTCGCCGCGCCGCAGCTTTTCCAGCGTCCGGGGAATCCGCCCCCGGGTGGAGGCGGTTTCCGCGACCTGCTCCCGAACCGGATAAGTCCGGGCCGCGTTATAATCGTGGAAGACATTGGCGACCCGTATTGTGCCCGGCGGAATCTCCGGCACCAGCGCCAGATTCAGCTCCGGCGTCCCGGTGACGGTGCTTTCGTTGCCGTCGGGGTGACGGACGACCGAATCGATCCGGCGCAGCCGGTATTGGTACGACAGCTGTACTGGAGTTCCCGGCGCGATGCCGGCACTTTCGGTCAAGGCGAATTTGCTCCAGTCGGCGTTTACCAGGAAGTCGGTACCGGGGGCCAACCGGCGGCCGCCGGCTTCGATCTGCAGCGATTCCGGAATCAGGCTGCCTGCCGCCGAACCGCCGTAAATCTGCAGCGATGGCGGGGTATTGCCGGCAAACCAGTTGCACTGACGGTCGGCATTGACGGCGAGCGTCTCCTTTTCGACGCTCCGGAGCATGTCCGGAGCTTCCGCACCGACGACGGACAAGACCGACAATCCGGCGATGAGCAAACCGCAATAGCGCATCAGAAATTCTCCTCGACCGTATCGACATAGCCGACGTAGATGCCGCCATAGTTCAAGGTTTTCTTGTCGGCCGCCGCCGCGTGTCCATCGAAGAACGCCCCGTTGGCGCGCCGGTTGTGGCGCAGGTGAATCCGCCCGAGATTGTTGACCGGCAGCCCTTCGAAAACGTACCACTGCCACTGGTTGATCCGGTCCCGGCTGTCGGCATAGGAGATCACGTCGGACGGGTTGCGGATCGTATCCGGTTTGTGAACGATGCTGTTGCCGAAACCGGTTCCCAGATTCACATAGGCATTGACCACGCCGACACCGGCGATGCTGGAACCCATCAGCCCCGAGGCGCCGTAGGTCTGGTGATTGCGCGCAGGGTTGTTCAGGTTATAGCTGTTGGGCGTCAGGGTCGGGCAGACCGAGTAATAGCCGGCGCCGGTCGCGTAGGGGTCCAGGTAATAATGCAGCGAAACGCTGTCATTGTCCGCCGACATCACCAGGATACTGCCGGCGTTGTCGTCCTGGTACATCGTGGTCATCAGTCCGAGCTGCTTGAGATTGCTCAGGCATTTGGTGCTCTGTGCCGCCGCCCGCGCCTTCGACAGCGCCGGCAGCAGCATGCTGGCCAGAATTGCGATGATTGCAATCACAACCAAAAGTTCAATGAGTGTAAACGATTTTACCTGTTCTTTTCCGATCATTTTCAACGTGCCTCCTGTTTGGGGTTTGAAGAGATGGCGGCGGCAACCGCGGTTGCGCCGGAATAATATAGAATGGTCGGCGTGGCGGCGCGCAGGGTGACCCGGCGCAGCGGCTGTTCCGGATGCGGATTGGCGACGGCGGCGATTTCCCGGCGGCCGTCGGCGCTGAAGATACTTTCGGCGCCGAATATCTCGCGTTCCGGATTGGCCTCGACGATATTCCACTTGTATTGCAGCGGCACCGCGGCGCGGCTGCCGTCCGTGTATTCGAATTCGACGCTGCCGATTTCGGGGAAAGTGGTACTGCCGTCGTAATCGGTCGGCGACTGGAGCTTGTCCGCGTTTTCCGGCGCGTCGCAGTGGAGCGCCAGATAAATCCGCTCCCATTCGCGGCCGTCGGCGTCGAACGGCAGCTCGGTGAAGCTTCGCGCCGCTCCCAGGCGGACTTCGACCCCGTCGGCGGTGGTGACAGCCCCGGAATTTGCGGTTTCGCCGGACAGAGGAAATTGCCGCTCCGGCGCGACCGGAAGCGCCGGTCCCGTTTCGCCCCACACGGTACGGATGCAGTTCAGCCGGTTGGTCCGGTCGGCGTTGCCGGCGCGACCGGAATTCCACATCGCGTCGGCGAATACGGGCAGGTTGTTCCAGACATACGTGGAAACGGATTGCAGCGCCGGGCCTTTGACGTGATACCAGAAGGTGTGAATGCCACCCTCCCAACCGTGTTTCCGTACAGCCTCCGCCAACGCCCGGACATTATCGGTGAAGCACATGCAGGTGCCGAGGAACTTCTCGAAACCGCGTTCGCGCATATAGGAGTCGGAGACGGCGAAGGCGGCCGGATCGGAGCCGTAATACCACGGCGCCAGCGTCAGGTCGCGGTTCAGCGCGGCGGCGAAGGCCGGGCCGTCCACCTCCAGCCGGTTGCCGTAGAGGGCGTGACGCAATTCGAAGTCGAGCAATTGGTCGGCCCAGATTATGGCTTCGACATCGCGTTCACGCAGGTGGCCGGCGAAGGTGTTGACCTGCCGGGCATACAGCTCCGCCATCGGCGCTTCCAGTTGACGGCAGTGCGGACACAGCTTTTCGCCCACCAGCATTTCATCGTAGCCGAGCATGAAACGGCGCGGCTGAAACGCGTCGACGATTTCATCGATGAAGCTGCAGATCAACCGGTCGGCCTCGGGTTGTCCCGGACACAGGGTGTCGTCCCAGCTCGGCGGATCGGTGCGCCGGTCGGGGGCTTTTTCCCGGTAGATTTCCAGGCCCGGCTGGGCGGTCAGCCACACCGAATGGCCGCCCAGCTGCAATGCCGGGATCACTTCGAAGCCCTGGTTTTCGGCATAACGGCACAGCTGTGCCAGTTGTTCGAATGACCAGTGCCCTTCGCCGGATAACGGATAGCTCCGGTAATCGGGCAGCGCGTCAAGCTGGATCACCAGCAGATTGTATTTCAGCGCCGCGAGCGTGTCGATGAAGCGGTAGGCGGACGCCGCGCCGGCTTCGGACCACGGATACTGGTTGAGCATGAAGTGCGCGCCGCGGCTGCGGATGACCGGAGCATCGGTGATTTCGACGCACGGCCAGAACAGACTTCCATCCGGCTGGCGCCGGGCCAGCTGCCGCAGCGTCCGGATGCCGTGCCGCAGGCCGGCGCGGTCGGCGCCGGTCACGGCGATGCCGTCGGGGGTGACGCGCAGACGGTAGCCTTCGGGCGGGAGCGGCGATACGGGCGCTTCGGAGATTTCACCGAGGCTCCAACTGGTTCCGTCAGGGAATTCACTGGAGAAAACGGCTGCTTCCGCGGCTGTCGGATCCGGCGGCACATACGTTGCCGCGCCGCCGGCGAAGCGGATCTCCTGCGGATGGGGCCACAGCGGGTACTCTTCGGCGGCGGCCAGGCCCAGGAGGCCGGACAACAGCAGCAAGATCGACAGGGTTTTCATGATGGTTCGTTTCCGTTCAAATGGTGTGGTTGTCGACGAAATCCGCCTGGAATTTCCGGTATAGCGGCGGATAAACGGTATCGGGATTTTCGATCATTTCGATCAACTGGGTGAGGGCGAACCGGCCCATGGTGCGGAAGCAGGAGTAATACGAGGTAAATGGCCGAGTTTCCTCGAATTCCCGGATGCTGCCGCCGCCGAAAAGCCCGATCCGGCGCGGAATGTCCCAGCCGAAGTGCGGCGCGTGGATCATCAGCGCTTCCCCGATGCCGGCGTTGACCGCCACCAGGCAATCGAAGTCCAGATTGCGCTCGCGGATCTCCTCCAATGCCTGGACCGCGTCGGCGGCGAGCAGGCCGTTGTTGACATGTGCCACCTCCTGCAAGCCGTGGCGCGCCAGCGCCTGCCGGAAGCCGTCGTAGCGCTCCCGCAGGATCGAGCAGCCGGAATTCCGGCCGACGAACAGGAACTTCCGGCGCCCGGCGGCGATGGCCCGTTCGGTGATGGCGTCGAAATCCCGGCAGTCGTCGCAGCCGACGTAATGATACGGCGCGTCGAGGCGCGGATAGCTGTTGATGACCACGAACGGAACGTCTTTCATATCCCGGATGTAATCGTCATCATCGGACAAGCCCCAGATCAGCAGACCGTCCACCGTCCGGCTCTGGTATAGCGACAGATACTTCTTTTCGCGGACAAAGTCCGGGGTCTGGAAGAAAAACGACAGCTGATAGCGGGTCTTCGTGATCACCTCTTCGACGCCGCACATGGCCTCCATGAAAGTGAAGTCGCTGAACATGTAGCGGTTCAACGAATCGTGCAATACCGGAACGACGATGCCGACGCACTCGGCCCGGTTGGTCCACAGCCGCTTGGCGTTGATATTGCCGCAATAACCGGTTTCCCGGATGGCGCGGTAGATGCGTTCCTTGGTTTCCTCCCGGATTTTATGCGGCGATTGGTTCAGCACCCGCGAAACGGTGGAGGGCGCCACTCCCGCAAGTTCGGCGATCCGGTGAATGGAAACGTTTGCTGCCATTGTGTTTCTTGCTTTCGGTTGCAGTTGTTTGTGCAACGCGTTGCATTGTCTTTGCTGATGCATCTCGCCGGTGTGGTTCGGGGAGTTTGTGCAACGCGTTGCATTGTTCTGGTTACTATTATAGATCAAGTCGGCGAAAAAAGCAAGGGCTCTTCGGAAAAAAGTCGGAATTTTGTTGCCGGGGCGGGGTTGCCGTTTTTGTATTTTCCCCGAACCGGGGTATATTGGTGCAATCAACATCAAACCAGCCGGATGGAAAATCATGACGGAAAACGAGATGCCGGACCGTACGGTCCGTATGGAAGTCCCGGCGGATGACGCCGATGTCACACAGGTGATTGCTTCGCAGCCGGAGGAGGCGCGAACGGTTGAGCTCGTCGCCGAAACCGTGACGGAGGCGGCTTCACAGACCACACTTTTCCGCACTCACTTTTTCAAGCTCAAGAAGCGCAAGGATGTGAATTCGGTGATGGAGCAGCTGCAGGAAAAGCGGCAGCATGGCGAAATCCGTTTCTCCGGAAATGAAGACTCTCTGGAGCTGCTGGAAAATACCTACAATCTGGAAAAACAGTTTGCCGAGGGCGGGCAGGGGCTTCTCTATCACGGCTTCGACCGCAAACTGGAGCGGCTGGTGGCGATCAAGTCGCTGCGCCCGGAAATGACGGAGGACGCCCACCAGCGCAATCTGTTTTTGAACGAAGCCCGGGTGACGGCGCAATTGGACCATCCGGCGATCGTGCCGATTTATACCTTGAATTCCGACGCCGGCAACGGGCTGCATCTGGCGATGAAGCTGATCCGCGGCGAAACGTTGAAGTCGTATCTGGAACAGGTACGCACCCATTACCGGCTCGACGGTGTCAAAACCTACGACGAAAGCAACGCGCTGCGCTACCGGCTGGATATCTTTTTGAAAGCCTGCGACGCGCTGGAATACGCACACACCCGCAACGTGATGCACTGCGACCTGAAGCCCGCCAACATCATGATCGGGGAGTACCGGGAAGCCTATATCATGGATTGGGGCATCGCCCGCCGCATCCGCGAGACCGAGCCGGAGGCCGACGACGCCGAAAAACAGCCGGTCTGCGGCACCCCGCAATATCTGGCGCCGGAGACGATCCGGGGCGAACAGGGCGACCAGCGCGCCGATATCTTTGCCATGGGGGCGATCCTCTTTGAACTCGTGATGTTGAAAACCGCGTTTTCCGGCGAAACCGTGGCGGCATTGATGAACAATATCCGCAAGGGCCAGATGGATCCGATGGAGCACCGTTTCCATGCCCGGGTCGACGGCGATCTGAAAGCCATCATCGCCAAGGCGGCTGCGCACGATCCGGCGGCGCGTTACCGGGAGATCGGCGAACTGGCGACGGATCTGCGGCACTATCTGGCCGGGCGCGAGGTGTCCGCCCGCCCGGACAATCCGGTGATGAAGACGGTTCGCTGGTTTTCGTTGCACCGGCGGCTGACGGTGACGCTGATGCTGGTGGCGATGCTGATCGGCGTCGGGGGGCTGGCTTTTTCGTTGTACCGGGAATATCGTTTTTCCGAGCAGCAGCGGCTGCGGGATTTCGCGTTGAGCGCGGCGTACGCGTTCGGTGCCGAGGGGGCGTATCTGCTTGACAAGCAATTTTCCAAGATGGAGCTGATGACCGAGTTGATCGCGGCCGATGTGCAATATCTGTTGCGTTACGATCCGCATGAAATCAATATGGCGGAGCCTTCGGCGTCATTGCTGATCCCGGAGTTGAAAAAACAGCCGTCGCCGGGGATGATCGACTCGACCTTTCACCGGGGCAGGATCGATCCCGCGGCCGTGGCCTACAATATGACGGCGGACACCGAGTCCGCGACCGTCGGGGCGCGGCTGGATGTGCTGGCGCGCTTCATTCCCCGCCTATTGCAGACGATTCTGGAAAGTCCGGTCGAAGCCCGGATGACCGACGAAAATCTGGCGGCGCTGAAAGCGGCCGCGTTTACCGAAGGAACGCCGGTCATCCGGGTGCTTTTCGGCTTCCCCGACGGCCTGTATGTGGCCTATCCGGCGAGCGGTGATTTCCCGGAGCATTACGATCCGCGGAGCCGGATGTGGTACCCGCCGGAGGGCAGCTGGAAGGCGCACGATACGATCTGGTCGCGTCCGTACATCGACAGCATCCCCGAAATCGGCCTGGTGATCTCCTGTTCGGTGCCGATGCAGGTGCCCGGCATGCGCGGCAGCGGCGTCTGCGCGGTGGATATTTCGCTGGCCGAGCTGATCGAAGAACTCCACAGTTCCGGCAACAGCGGCGACTGTGTGCTCGAAAAAGCCATTGTCGACGACTCCGGCAAAATCATCGTCTCCACCACCCGCAGCTTCGCCGACACCCAGTTGCGCCACTTCAGCAGCGCCGACGAGGAAGTCAACTTCGCCGACCTCGACAATCCGGCGTTGTGGCGTGTCGTCAATGAGCGGAAGTTCGGCATTCAGACCGGCAAAGACGCCTCCGGCGTCGATGTCGTGTATGTGTTTTTTCACATCGCTTCCGTCAACTGGTTCTATGTGGAAAAGCTCGACATGGCGCGCCTGAGCCAGACCTTTCGCCCTGCCATATAACCGTCTGTCGCGCGTCCTCCGCACCACCGCCTACTTGTGAGCGCGTACGGGCCGGAGCGCCGGTCAGGCGCGACCGTGCCGCTAGGAATTGGCGCAGCGAAGCTCGCGCCAAGGAGCGCGGCACGAAGCCTCCCCCGGCGAACGGCGCGCTTCAGCGCGCTGAGGGGGTCGCGCCCGAACGACCGGCAGGGAGTGAGCAGCGAACGGAGTTTTTGCCGCCAATTGGCGGCAAAAACGTGTAAGGCGAGCGCCGCTTGAGCGAATCCGGGGGAATGGGGGCTGGGTCCCCGCGGCTGCCGGGGCGCAATGCGGCCCCGTGTACACCGTCAAAATTCTCCACACCAAGAGCCGCACCGGCGGCGCACAATCCCCCGCACCTGCCGCACCAACGGCGTATAATTCCCCACCTATCTGCCGTGATTCTTGCGGTAAGCCAATGCCGGGGTGCCGAAGTGTTGGCGGAATAGCTTGGAAAAGTAATAATGATCGGGGATGGCGAGGCGGTCGGCGATTTCACCGATGGCGAGACTGCTGGACAGCAGCAAGGCGGCGGCGTGGGTCATTTTTCGGCGCATGGCCCATTTGTTCGGGGTGGTATGCAGGTATTGCCGGAACAACCGGTAGACGGTGGCGCGGGAGCAGTTGGCATTTTTCTGCAACGGACCGAGGTTGAATTTTTCTTCGAGCATCAGTTCGATGGTGTTGAGCATCTGCTGCAGCTGCAACGGCAGATGCTGTTCTTTTTCGGCGCGGACGCGACCGTGGACATGCAATTCCTCCAGCAGCACCCGGGCCAGATGGCGCATCATCGCGGCGGAATACGGCTGCGGGCAAAAGCAGGAGACTATGTATTCGCCGAGCAGCAGCAACGGGTCTTCGGGAGCAGCCCAACCATGCCGGATTCCGGCGAACTCGGGATCGACGCGATCCGCCCGCAGCCGCACATGCGGCGAATCGCCGTCGGGGAATTCGAAACTCGAGGGCGGCGAATGGCGCTGCGGTAATTCATGAAAGACCTGCCACTGCGGCTCCTGTTCCGGCGGCCACGACGGGATCAGGTGGACGCAGCCGAGCAGAAACGGTTCCTCCGCCGAAGCCTGATAGACGATCCGGTGATTCCATGGCGCCAACAGCCATACACCCGGAGAGACCGGGAATTCTTGACCGTTGACGGTCAGACGCCCGGAACCGCTTTTGCACCAGACCAGGAAACGGCTTTGCACTTTGCGGTATTCGATCCGTTCGGCCGGAGAAAAATATTTCCAATTGGCCAATATAATGATCGCGTGCTGCCAGCCCTGTGTCATTTTTTTTAACTTTTCCTGGTGATTTGAGACTATATTACAAAACTAGATAATATACACCATTGAGAAAAAAAGCAAAATTGCTATAATTTAATAAAAATACGACGAAACGGAGGAAAATGTGATCAAAGCGTGTACATGGTTGCCGGTACTGTTGACGGCATGGATGGCGACAGCGGCGCCGACGGTGGAGGTGCTGCGGCATCCGGCGCCGAATCTGCTGGATAATCCGGGGTTCGAACAGCTTGACGCTGCCGGAAATCCGGTGGACTGGGAATTTGCCGACATGGCCAATTCCGGTAAAATCCACGCGTTTTCCACTGCCGGCGGCGCCGGGGGTGGCAACGCGGTGAAGATCGTGACGCCGGGCAATCTGCCCGGCTACTGGACGCACCGGCGGCCGGTTCCGGTGCGCGAAGGCGAGCGCTATTTTGCCAGTGTCAAATTCAAAGCCGCCGGGCCGCGGGTGCTGCTGTGGCTTCGCACCGAACAATACCAGGACGGCAAAAGTTCGCTGTTTCCGCCGTGGAGTCAGACCGAAATCTTTTCGCAGGGTGACGGCAGCCAGGGGGAAGACTTGCGTGACCAGCTCGGGTTGTTCATTCCGGCGGAACTGGTCCGGGTGATCGGCGCCAGGGAGTGGCACACCTTCACGATGGAGTTCACGGTCCCGGCCGGACACGGCGTCACCGATTATACCGTTCGTGCCGGTGCCTTTTTCGGCGCCTCGGGGTGGCTGATGATCGATGATGTTTATTTCGGCCTGGCCGCCTGCGAAGTGGAGTTGAATATTGCGGGTTCGGGGTTGACACAGGTGCAAATTGTCGCCGCCGACGGCGAAGTGGCGGCGACATTGCCGCTGGATCCGGAACTGGAGATCCAGAGCGTGACGGCGGCGCTGCCGTCGTCGCAGAAGCATTACCGGTTGAAACTTACCGGCGGCGATAACGTATGGGAGCAGGAGTTGTAAGATGCGTGTTTGGATATTGGGATTGATGATGGCGGCGTGGAGCGTCAGCGGTACGCCGGTGACCTTGCCGGACGGGGCCGGGCAATTGCGCTTCTCCTGCGATGAGCAAGAGTTGCAATTACGTCAAGCCGGTGACGGCGTCTGGCGTTCCGGCGATATGGAATTTCAAATCAGCACGGAAACGATTACCGATGGGCACGCGATGCGTTTGACCGCCACGGTTCCCGGGGGGGTATACCGGCTGGTGGTGACGCTGGAAAATGAGTTAACAGCGGGAAATAACGCGGTGACCTTTTTCGACGGTGCACGAAAGACAACATTGGAAACGCAGCCGTTGTCGCGTACCGATCCATTCGATGTGTTCCCATTGGCCAGTGTGTTTACTGCGGAACAGGGGATCGCGCTGGGGTTGACGCCGGACAGTGTGGTCGGCGATTTTTCTTCGGAGGCACGCCTTGAAAACGGCGACGCGACGTTGGCGTTTTCGGCGCAGATGGTACTGGACAACCGCAAGCCGCAGCAGCTGGGGCTGGTGTCGCTGCGGTATAAGCCGGAATTCGGCTGGCGCAACGCATTGGAAAGCTACTATCAGAGTTTTCCCGCCTGGTTCCGGCTGACGCCGGGGATCAATCCGGCGATTTACGGCGTCGGCGGCTATTATCTGTCGGCGCACTCGCAGTACCCCTTTGAACTGCATGGCGGCCGCAAGTCCGGGTTGAACTGGGAGTGGACTTATGCGCCATGGATCGAGGCCGGAAACTGGTATACCGAGCCGGAGGAATGGGTCGACGGCGAATCGGAAATTCTGAATTTTCATGCGTACCGGGAGCATAAGCGCGGCAGCTATGACGAGTTTCACGATGTCATTACGCGGCAGTTCGATTCCGGCAGCCGCCGGGCCGCGATGTACTTCTATATCCTGGTCAAGGATATGATGAAGAGCCTCGGCGACCGTTACCCGGAGGCACTTTTCGTTGATGAGAACGGCAGGAGGGGCAACCCTTCCGGTTTGTATTCGCTCGTGTCGAATGCCGGAAAAACCTATATGACTTTCGCTCCCGGAAGCGGGCTGATACCGCATCTGGAGCGCAAACTGAAGTTGTGTGTCGCGAATTACGACATCGACGGCTTCGCCTTCGACATGGCCAATTTCGCGGTGCGGAATTACGGCGAAAGCCAGCTGAATTACGCAGTCGGACGCGCCTTTGACGAAGAAGGCAAAATTTATACCCCGGATAGCATCCTGCCGGTGTATTTCGCCGACTATATCCATACGCTGGCGCGGGATGGGGTGCCGATGAGCGTTTATATGAATATGGCGCTGGAGCAGCAGTCCGCGATCGGCGTATTTCATGCCGACGGGGTGATGTTCGAGGGCAATCCCGAGGCGGAGATCAATCATATCCTGACCTTGCGGATGATGGCCGGGCGCAAACCGATGACGTTTTTCGCCGGCGTCGGCATGGGGGAGATGACCCACGTGATCGACTGGGGGCGGGCGGCCGCGCCGGAGGTGAAAACGACCGTCTATCGCGGGCTGGCGCAACTGTTGCTGCTGAAGTGTCTCGAATATGGCGTGACACCGATGAATTGGGCGGTGTTATACGACAACGGCGATTTTTTCAAGCCGCATCTGCAATCGCTGATCGCGCTGAAGAAGGCCGGTTGGAATCCGGTGCCGGCGATCCGTTCCGAGGCGGGGAGTGCGTTGTGGTACGGACGTTTCGGCTACGGCGACGACACCATCCTCACCATCAGTAATCCGCAGCGTGAAAGCATCACCACCGAGGTCGAAATCGTCACCGGCTACTTCGGCGTCGGCGGCCCGTGGCTGGCGGTGCCGCACCAGGGGCAGAAGCTGCCGCAGAGCGTCCGCGACGGCGTCATCCGCTTCCCGCTGACGTTGGGCCCGAAGGAATTCGTGTTGTTGACGGTGATGCCGGTTGGTGCCGATGACTTTGAAGCAGAGGTTTCCGGGGATTACCGGAATATCACTGTGACCGGCGATGTGCAAGTGACACCGCATGCGTTCCTGCCGGACGGTTCCGTGCTGGCGGCGCAGTCAAAAGACGGAATGACACAGAATTTTCGTTATGAACGCCCGGAGTTGATCCTCCCCGATGAAGCAGCGGTGGCGACGGTATTCACCGAGGCCGACCAGCGGGACAACCCGGAACCGGCGCAATTGGTTCTGCCGGAGCGACAGTCGCGCGATCTGGAAACTGTCGCTATCCTGGTCGACCGCTATTATCCGTATTGCGAAGCGTCGCGGCGTTACTGCGGCCGCCCCTGGACCCAGGAGGCGGGATTCCTCGACGCCGGATTGGCGGTCAAAGATCCATTGCCGGTGGTCAAGGCGCGCGATTCGGAACGCAAAGCGATTTACATCGGTACCGGAGCCGATTTTCCGGAGCTGGAAAAAGCATTGCCGGAGGAATTCCGGGAGCGGGCGCAGCGTTACCGGGGCGGCTGGCTGATCGCCCCGGATGCCGGTACGCTGTGGATCGGCGGCAACACCGACGCCGAGGTCATGCAGGCCGGCGAACGTTACTTTGAATTATTGGACGAGCGTCAGAAATAACCCATCGAAAGGAAACGGATCATGAAACGAAAATTCACCCTCATTGAACTCCTGGTTGTGATCGCGATCATCGCCATCCTCGCCAGCATGCTGCTGCCGGCGCTGTCGAAGGCGCGCGCCTCCGCCCAGCGCGCCAAGTGCCTCGGGAACTTGAAGCAGATCGCGCTGAGTGTGATCATGTACGGCAACGACAACAACGACTCGATGCCGCCGCAGCCCTATTCGGATTGTTATCCACAGGACTGGCGCCCGCTTTACAGCAGCACTTACGGCATAGAGGACAGTTGTGCCGCACTTTTGCGTCCCTATTTCGGGACCTGGGCGATTACCCATTGTCCGGCCGGGATTGCCGGCATGCCGGTGTTATGGCAGGCGGAGGACAACGGCAGCAGTTTCCCCTTCTCCACCTATCATGCGATGTGGAACGCCAAGTATAGCGATGGCGGCGGCATGTTCAACAATAAAGAGCCGCAACGCCTGACCGACAATCCGAACTGGTTGTTGGTCGGCGACCTGGCCGCGACCGGGGCCACGTTTCCCGATATCAAGTCCAATCACGGCGGCGCCAAAGCACCCGAGGGCGCCAATTGGGCCCACCTCGACGGCCATGTGTCATGGTACAAAGATCTGAAAAGCGGCAATACCGTGGTCGATTATCCGACCTTGTGGGATTAATTGCCGGTGTTCGCGTCGGCTTGCAGCATTGCCGTCAACGCGGGTGCATTGTGTGCCGCCGGTGCGGCTTTTCGTGTGGTGATTTTTGATGGTGGACGCGGGGCCGCATTGCGCCCCGGTTCACGCGGGGGCTCCCGCTACGCTCACTATCGTGAGCTTGCTCTTTCCCCTCGGGGACAAGCCCCTCGTTTTCGGCTTCGCCATCCGCCCTTCCCAACCCGGATCGCTTGTATATTTTCCCCTGGAGTTTTCGGTCGAATTCTTTGACGAAAAGCAACCCGCCATCGCTGCTGATGTCGCCGCCATCGAAGTTGAATTCGACTTTTCTGCTTTTCGGACCTTGAAAAAACAACTTTGGACGTTACATTTTGTCATTGGCAGACTTCATCATTATACTGTGACGTAAGCAATTACAATATAATGCTTTATTCGAGAGTCTGCCTCTTTCTTTTTGAGATTTTACGCAATATTCAGGATAGCGGCACGGTCGCGCCTGACCGGCGCTCCCCCGTGCGCGTTCACAAGTGGACGGTTGGCGTTAGACGTGTGGATCATGTCGAGTCCACATCCACGGCACACCGGCCATCGGCGGCGCGCCACGAATAGCGGTATGGCATTCCCTATAACCGTGTCCTTTGCCGTCCTTTGCGTCCTCTGTCATGCGCACACCGGCCCAACCAGCCTCCTCCTGCCGTGGGGGTGTGGGGGACGAGAAGTCCTCCACATTCTCTCACAAATCAGTTTTGCCGGTGCGTATCTGGTCCAATAAGGCTTTCCAGCCGTGTTTGGAGAGATAGTCTTTTACTTCACGATACCCGTCGCCGTAAATCGCGTCGGGGTTATGCTCCATCCGGAAATTCAGCGCCTCGTTGCCCGTCCGCCGGTTCAGCTCCGCCGAAATGTTTTCCGCAAAGCCTTCGGCAAATTTATCGTTCGGCTGCCGCGGCGCCGCGTGGCGCAGATAATCGTGCGCCAGCTCATGCGCCAGCATCTCCGCCAGCCGTCGCGCCGGCAAGTGGCTCAATACATAAACCGAACAGCGTTCGTTGGTCATGCCCTCACCTTCGATATAATCGCCCTCATACACATACAGCGCAGTCCGCATTCCCGCGCCGCCGGGCGGCGGTTCTCCGCCGGCGATCCGTTCCAGCTCAGGAACTTCCACACAAACCAACCGGATCGGATGCGAAGCCGGAATCCCCAATATATCCTGCAGCTGACGGCGCGTTTCCAGGAAAATCCGCTGAATTTCCTGCGGATCGGTTACCGCTTCGCGTTCGCACTCCGGACAAATCACCCGGCCGTCCGGCAAGGTTTTGCCCCGGCACGGCAGCATGCATGCGAAACAGGCGGGCAATTGGGCGCATTCGGCGCAATAGGTCAACTCTCCGCGCGCCGACAGGCGTATCTGTCCGGCTTGAAACGCTTTGTTGCACAGCACACAGTGCGGCAATTCGACCGCTTCGTAACAGCGGCGGCTGCAATACGACCGGTCATTCCGCCGGAAAACCTCCCGTGCGCACGGCTGGCCGCAGTTGTTGCAGCGCGGCGCCGCCAGCACGGCACACTCGCGGGAACAGAAATTCGCCTCCCCCTGCCGCAGCAATTGACGGCACGGCTTGCCGCACTGCGAACATACCGGCAGCAATGTGTCGATGCAGCGTTCGCTGCAAAAAATTTTGCCGCTCTGATCCTGAAGATAACGCCCCTGAATCGCCTGACGGCACACCGAGCACACCGGCGCAGCGCCCAGCGCCAGCGCCGCCCAGAATATCACCAGCAAAAACAATCCGCAGCGTCTCACTTCAGTTCACCCGCAGTTTGAATGGCGATTCCTTCATGCCGTCGAAGATCGATTGCACCAGCTCCAGCGCCGGGCGCCGTCCCTCCGGCCACGCGGCTTCCAAATAACCGGTGGTGAAGTGCGACAGATCCGGAATGGACAAATAAAAGGGCAGCCGCTCCGGCAGTTCCCGGGTGGCCGCTTCGGCCGCATCCCGGACCTGCGCCAGCGCCTGACCGAGGCGGACGAACTCGGAATATACCATCATTTCGGTCACCGGCGGCTGCCAATTTTTCCAGCGTGCCAACGCCGTCAGACGCACCGCCAGACGCAAACTCGGGAAAATCCGGCTGATGGCGTTGATGGTGATCACATGGGTTTCCGCCAGATGCCGCACCTCGGGCGCCAGACCGCCATACAGCGCCGCCACGGACACCAGCGGCGTATCCATCACCGGCAGCAATTGCGGTGCGGCGATTTCCGGCTGCGCCTCCTGTTCGTAGTGGCGCGCCAGTTCCATCACCAGCGGCGGACGCGCCGCCGGGATTTTCAACAGCTCCAATGCCCGGCCGACCCGCAGCGTCAAACGCTCCAGCGCCGGGCCGTCGATATTCAGGTGATCGGCAATCAATGCCCGGACCACACCGGCATCGTTGCTGACGGTGACGTCGATGCTGGCGCCGCTGCCGCGCCAGGCCTGAAGCACCTCCGGATAACCGGCGTCGCTCAACATCCGTCCGAGCGCGCTCTCGATCTCGGAAATCTGAAAAATCCGGTTGTCGCGCGGCGTGGAGAGAAGCACGAATTCCAGCGCCAGCGCCAGATCCTCGGCCAGATAGCTCTCGGGTCTGCCGGAGCGGACAAAGGCGCCGTACAACTGCGACTGCAATTCATCGGCCTCAAAGGCGCGCAGCGTACCGTCGGCATCCCGGATCCAGATGGCTTGTTCGGCGGACTTGATCACGGCTTGCGCCCCGGCTGCGGCGCAGGATCGTTCAGGGTACGGATCTCGGCGACAAACTCGTCCACGTCCTTGAATTTCCGGTAAATGCTGGCGAAACGCACATAGGCGACCTGATCGAGGCGGCGCAGCTCCATCATGACCCGGCGCCCGATTTCTTCAGACGGGACCTCCTTGTCGAAGTCGCGCTGAATTCCGAGCGTGATATCTTCGACCACCTTGTCCACGGTACCGGCGGGAATCGGCCGCTTGTGACAAGCCAGCGACAGCCCTTTGCGCAGTTTATCCGGGTCGAATTCCTCCCGGACGCCGTTGCGCTTGACCACCATCAACTCGGAGGGAATCACACTTTCGTAGGTAGTGAAACGAAATCCGCAGCCCAGACACACCCGGCGCCGCCGGACCCCGGCGCCATCGCGGACCGCCCGGGAATCGACTACTTTATCATCCTGAAATCCGCAATTGGGACAACGCATCTTCACCTCTTCCTTATCCGGCCCGAACCGCCGTTCGCGCCTCGCATTTATTGCCGGCGGTCATTCAAAAAATACCTTCGGATGTCAATTTACAGCTTGATTTTACGAAATACAACCTTGCGCAACTTTTTTTTTGTACTATATTAGAGGAAAACTCGAAGATTTTTGAGGAAAGCCATGTCAGACGCAATTGATTCACACCGCCGGCATATCGACCGGATCGATGACGAACTGGTCCGGTTGCTGAACGAACGCTACCGGGAAGTACACGCCATCGGCGAATGGAAGCGGGCGCACCAGCTGCCGGTATTCGTGCCCGAACGCGAACGGGTTCTGCTCGCGCGCCTCGCCGAATTGAACCGGGGCGGGGTCATGCCGGAAAAAACCCTGTACGCCGTCTGGCGTGAAATCATGTCCGGCGCCCGGGCGTTGGAGGCCGCTCCGGTGGTCGCGTTTCTCGGGCCCTGCGGCACCTTTTCGCATCAGGCCGTGATCGAGCGCTTCGGCCACGCGGTGGAACTGCAGCCGGTCAACAGCATCGCCGATGTCTTCCGTTCGATCGAAACCGAGCGCGCCGAATACGGCTGTGTCCCGGTGGAAAACACCACCGAGGGCGCGGTCTCCTATACTCTGGACATGCTGATGTATTCGCCGACGACGATCAACGCCGAATTGAATCTGAAAATCCATCATCATTTGCTGGCCGCATGTCCGGCCGGTGAAATCCGGACGATCTATTCGCATCCGCAGGTGCTGGGGCAATGCCGGAATTACCTGTTGCAGCACTATCCGGCGGCGGAGCTGGCGGAGACGGCTTCGACCACCCGGGCGGCGGAGCTGGCGCGGGAAGATGCGCACGGCGCAGCGATCGCGGGCGCCATTGCCGCGGAGTTGTCCGACTTGCGGATTCTGGCGGAAAACATCGAGGATTCGGGCGGCAACACCACCCGTTTCCTGATTCTGGGCCAACAGGCGACGCAGCCTTCGGGACGCGACAAGACTTCGCTGTGCATCGGGCTGGTGGACCGGCCGGGAGCGTTGTATCAGGCGCTGGCGCCGTTTGAAGAGGCGGGAATCACGCTGTCGATGATCGAAAGCCGTCCATTGAAGAACGCGAACTTCGAATATGCGTTTTTCATCGACCTGGTCGGGCACCGGCAGGATGCGAAGGTGGCGGCGGCATGCGAACGGCTGCGCTCGCGCTGCTCGTTTTTCCGGGTGCTGGGCAGTTATCCATGCGCATAACATTCCGCCAGGTGCTGTTGCGTTTTCCCGGGTTTCCCTGCCTGGGGTGCGGCAGCGACGAGGTGGAGGGATTGAACAGCTTTTGCGCCGAATGCGTGGAAAAGCTGCCGTTGATTCACGAGCCGCGTTGTCCGGGGTGCGGCGGCCGGCTGGACGGCGTATTGGAATTGTGCGGCAAATGTCTGAATCTGCCGTCGCGGCCGTGGCGGCGGGCGGTCAGCGTGCTGGAGTTCCGCGACAGCGGCCGCGATCTGGTGTTGCGCTTCAAAAACGGCACGCCGGAGTTGGCGCGGCCGCTGGCGGAGTTGAGTTGGCGCTGGCTGCGGCAGCCGGATTTTGCCGCCGACGGCATTGTCCCGGTGCCGCTGCACTGGTGGCGGCAATGGCGGCGAGGCTTCAATCAGGCGGAGTTGCTGGCGGGTGAATTGGGGCGGCATCTGGGAATACCGTGCTTACAGGCGTTGCGGCGGGTGAAATCGGCGGGACACCAGGCGTCGCGGAGCCGTGAGGGGCGATTGGCGGCGATGCGCGGGGTGTTCGCGCCGAACCCGAAACTACCGGTGGCGGGCTTGCGGTTGTGGCTGGTGGACGACATTCTGACGACTGGGGCGACATTGGCGGCGGCATGCCGGGAATTGCAGCACGCCGGCGCCGCCGAAGTACGAATCTTCGCCCTGGCCCGGCGATAAAAAATATAAAAAAGAAAATTTTAAATAAAGAAAATAGAGCCGCGAAGCGGCGGTTTGCACTCCGTCATACGGAGGCGCGGTCCAGCGCGCGAACAGCGCTGGTCGCCGATGGCGCCGCAGGCGCCCAAAAGAGGCGAAACGTACAGCAAGCGAGCCGGGAGGCGAGCGGAAGCCGCCCGAGGTAGCGACGGTGTAGATCGGATTGGAAGCGTGAGCGACAATCCAATCTACACATGGAGCGAACGAGGCGCCGCACCGGCGGCGAAAGGTAGACGATAGAACGCCGCACCAGCGGCGGATAAAAAGCGATAGCAGATGAAAGGCGAACCATGACATCGAAATTGAGCCGGCCGGTTTTATGGCTGGGATTGCTGCTGACGGCGCTGGCGCCCTATAAGTTCGGCAACCTGATCGGGGTGCCGGAGGCGGATCCGAGTACGCCGTGGCTGCCGATCGAGTGGATGTTTTCGGTGTGGCCGTCGATGCTGTTCGCGGCGGGAGCGGGCGTGTGGCTGGCGCTGACGCTGTTGACCTATTTTCCCGGCCGGGTCCGCTGGCAGGAGGCGCTGTGGATCAACGCCGGACTATGGAGCCTGACGGTGCTGACCGGTTTGCTCGGCTTCATCCGGGCGACGACCTGGGATTTTCCGGTGGCGGAGATGATTCACCTGGGAGGGGCGCTGGCCTATTTGCTGGGAATCACGTTGATTTTGAGCCGGGAACCGGAACGAAGCTGGCACTTCATCGGCGCGCTGACGGCGGGAATGCTGCTGGTGCTGTGGGACGGCGTCTACCAATTCCTGTGGGGCACCGAAGAGATGCGCCATTATC
Source organism: Victivallaceae bacterium (assembly GCA_031549115.1). Taxonomy (GTDB): domain Bacteria; phylum Verrucomicrobiota; class Lentisphaeria; order Victivallales; family Victivallaceae; genus JAVBQJ01. Next base: position 5,744 of record JAVBQJ010000028.1, on the reverse strand, counting down.
TGGAGCGTCAGGAAGCCCAGGGCGTCGTATTCCCCGAGGAAATGCGCGCCCGGATGCTCGATAACCGGCTCAAGGGCGGCTTTACCTCGTGCAATTCGCTGGCCGGGTTCCTGCTGCTGGCGGGGCCGCCGGTGCTGCTGGCGATCTGGCGCTGGGCCGGACGCTTCGAACCGGCGCGGCTTTCGCGCCCGTTGTTCACCGGCCTGATCGGCGCGGTATGGCTGGGGGTTTTCCTCGGTACCAAGAGCCGGGCGGCCTTTCTGGCGCTCGCCGTCGGCGTGGTCATTTACGCCTTTGTCTGGCTGGCTTCGCGAAAACTGCGGATCGCGCTGGCGCTGGCGGCGTTGGCGGTGATTGTCGCGGGAGGTGTTTATATCGGCGTGGCCGGACGCGGCTTCGGCTCGATGACCGTCCGGGTCGATTATTACGCGGTGGGCGCCAAACTGCTGGCACAGCATCCGCTCACCGGAGCCGGGTGGGGTGAATTTTTCCACAACTACATGGCCATGAAGGTATTCGATATCGATGAATCCAGCCACGATCCGCACTCGATGCTGATGTCGATGGCGTCACAGTGCGGTATCGCGGGGGGGCTGGCGATTCTTGGTGCCATGGCATTTGTGCTGTATGCGGGCTGGCGGATGGCGCGACGCTATCCGGAGGAGAAAATCCGCCGGGCGCTGTGGTTCGGGTTGCTGATGTTCTTCATTCACGGGATGGTCGAATTGCATTTGCAGGCGGTGGCGACGCTGGCACCGGCGCTGGCGCTCAGCGCCATTCTGTTGGTGCGCGGCAGGCCGGAAGACGCCGTGCCGTTGCCGGAAAGCGGAATTTTGGCACGCTGGAGCTTCGTCATCGCCGCCGCGCTGTTGGCGGGGTTGACGATCGGCGGCGGCGTTTACTGGGTGCGCAGCGAATACGCCTACGCGGAGCTGTGTGCCGCGGTGGAGGGGCAGACTTCGGCAATCCAAGCGGAGGAGGTCTTCCGACGGGCGGCGGCGGCGCGGCCCGGTTCGCCTTTCCCATATCAGCAGATGGCGGACTATTACTGGCGCCGGCGCAATGTGACGCAGGCGGAAAAATACTACCGGGAAGCGTCGGAGCGTTCGCCGGAGCGGGCGATGTATTACGCGCGGCTGTCGGAGTTGCGACGGTTGCAGGGCGACATCGAAGGCGCCCGCGCTTTCGGCGCCGAAGCGCTGAAACGCGACCCCGCCAACGCAAAATATCGGCAAATGTCCGAGTGACGCCGTTGCAAAACAAGTAATTTATGATACATTAAAAAAAATTGTATTTAAGAAAATAGAGCCACGTGCAACGTGGCGGTCTGCACTCCGTCATCGGAGTCGAGGGCGAAGCCGAACACGAGAGGGCTCGTCCCTCTCGGGCGAAGAGTAAGTCCGCGAAGCGGGCGTAACGAGCGGTCCAGCGGGCGAATACCGCTGGTCGGCTCAGGCGCCGCAGGCGCCTGAAAGAGCCGAAACAATAGGGAAGGATCGCCGGGAGGCGATCCGGATCCGCCCGAGGCAGCGATGGTACAGGGAGAGCGAAGCGACTCCCGGAACATAGAGCGAACGAGGCACCGCACCTGCGGTAACGGAAAAACCTGCGCTGGCGCAGACATAAATAAAGGTTTTGGCAATGAGAGAAGCAATCGTCGAAGTGGTCGGACGCTATCCGGCGCTGGCGCCTTTGTCGGGGAAACTCGACGCGGCGGCGGAGCTGTTGATCGGCGCGTTCGGCGCGGGCAACAAGCTGCTGCTGGCCGGGAACGGCGGCAGCGCTTCGGATTGCGACCACATTGCCGGGGAGTTTTTGAAAGGCTTCTGTTCGCCGCGCCGGTTGGACGCGGAGTTGCAGAAGCGGCTGGAGGATGGATTCGGCGCCGCCGGGCGCCGTCTGGCTAGCGGGCTACAAGCCGGACTCCCTGCCATTCACCTGGCGGCTCCGACCGGATTTATCAGCGCCTGGTCCAACGATATGGAACAGGACCTGGTCTATGCGCAGCATTTGCTGGCATTGGCGCGCCCCGGCGATGTATTCTGGGGCATTTCCACCGGCGGCGGGGCGCGGAATATACTGGCGGCGTTGCAGATGGCGCGTACCTTGCAGGTGCGTACCCTGTTGCTGACCGGAGCGCGGCATGGAGTCTGCGAGAGTTACGCGGATCTGGTACTCGATGTGCCGGAACACGAAACCTATAAAATACAGGAGTTGCATCTGCCGGTTTATCACGCGCTTTGCCTGGCGGTGGAACAGCACTTTTTTGGAAACGCATAATGGAAAAACCATCTTTTCCGCGCCATGTGGCGATCATCATGGACGGCAACGGCCGGTGGGCGGAAGCCCGGGGCCTGGAACGCGCCAAAGGACATCGCCAGGGCGCCGAAGCGGTGATGACGGCGGTGGAAACCGCCGGCGAGCTCGGTATCGAATACCTGACGCTGTACGCGTTCAGCACCGAAAACTGGAAACGGCCGGTGGCGGAAGTGACGGCACTGATGGGCCTCCTGGAGGCTTTCATCGACCAGAAGCTTCCCGAACTGCAGCAGCGTAACGTCCGGCTGAAAACCATCGGCCGGACCGCCGGATTGCCCGCGGGCGCCCGGAACAAGCTGCTGACGGCAATCGACGCCACGCGGGAGAACACCGCGGGGACGCTGGTGCTGGCGCTGAATTACGGCGGCCGGGCGGAGCTCGCCGACGCGATGCAGGCCATTGCCGCCGAAGTGAAAGCCGGGCGGTTGAAGCCGCAGGCGATTGACGAAAAGGTGGTGGCGCGGCATCTGTACGATCCGGAGCTGCCGGATCCGGATCTGCTGATCCGGACTTCGGGCGAATTCCGGTTGAGCAATTTTCTATTGTGGGAACTGGCATACAGTGAACTGTACGTCACCGATGTGTTGTGGCCGGATTTCAGCCGGGCCGAGTTTTTAAAGGCAGTGGAGTCGTACGGATGCCGGGAGCGGCGTTTCGGCGGCCGGAAAGGATAAGAGTCGCCGATGTTGAAGTTCCGTGCCATCAGTTTCACGTTGTTGCTGGCGCTTCTGGCGCTGGCCATCTTCTGGGAATACGGCAAAGTGCTGTTTTTCGCTCTGGCGATTCCGGCGGCGGTGATGCTGGCACTGGAAATCCTGCGGATGCTGGCGAAGGCCGGCCTTCCGGGACACCGGGGCCTCGCCGTCGTTCTGGCCGGCTACGGCTGCGCCGCATCGTTGCTCACATGGATCCTGCTGCGGCTGGTGGACTACCAATGGGTGGTCTACATAATGCAGGTATGGGATTATCTGCTGACTCCGATGGCGGCGATGGCAATATGGCTCCTGATTCTGTTTGCCGGGAAAAAACGGCTGGAGCGGATCAAAGAGCTGGCGGTCGGAGCCGGAGTAGCGGTATTCGCGCTGACGCTGATTGTGCCGTTGCTGACGATTTACCAGACGAGCAGCACGTTGTTTCTGTACTTCGTTCTGACCACGAAGGCCGGAGATACCGGCGGCTATATCGCCGGGAAACTGACCAGTATGCTGCCCGGCGGCAATCACAAGGTGGTGCCGTCGATCAGTCCGGCCAAATCCTGGGAGGGAGTCGGCGGCGGCCTGGCGCTTTCGATCGGCGTGAGCCTGTTGTTCGCCGGCTGCGGCTGGGTGACGATGCCGTGGTGGCGGGCGCTGCTGCTGGGGGTGATCCTCTATGGCGGCGGCTTCGCCGGCGACTTGAGCGAATCGGCACTCAAGCGCGCCTGCGGCGTCAAGGACGCGGGCGGCTGGATTCCGGGCATGGGCGGCGTATTCGATGTGGTAGACAGTTTTATTTACAACGGACCTGTATTTATGGTGATCCTGATGGTGGATCAATTGGTGGAGAACATATGAAAAGCAAAATTTTGAAAATGTTGGCGGAAAACGCGCGCCTGAGCAACGCGGAGCTGGCGCTCCGGCTCAACGCGTCGGAGGCCGAAGTGGCCGCAATCGTGACGGATTTGGAAAATGCGAACGTCATCAAGGGGTACAAGGCGATTATCAACGACTGCAAGCTGCCGGAAGCGGGGGTGCGGGCGTTGATCGAAGTCAAGGTGACGCCGCAGCGCGACGGCGGATTCGACGCGGTGGCGCGGCGGCTGAGCCGTTTCCCGGAGGTCACTGACCTGTATCTGGCCGCCGGACACTACGATCTGCGTTTGGAAATCACGGGCGAAAACCTGCAGGAAGTGGCGGCTTTCGTCTATGAGAAACTCGCCCCGATGGAAGGGGTGACTTCGACGGCGACGATTTTCCTGTTGAAGAAGTACAAAGAAGCCGGCAGAATAATGGATGAAGATGAAGAATATGAACGACTTAAAGTTTCCCCGTAAAAATCGGGTGGCAGAGCAGATCCGGGTATTGCCGAAGAGCGGCATCCGGGAATTTTTCGACTTGGTCAATACGGTCAAGGATGTGATTTCACTGGGAGTCGGCGAACCCGACTTCGTCACGCCGTGGACGGTGCGCGAAAGCGCGATCTTTTCGCTGGAAAAGGGGCATACCAGCTACACCAGCAACCTCGGGTTGCTGTCGCTGCGCAAGGCCATCTGCGAATATGTGGCGCAGGATTACGGCATCGAATACGATCCGGTGACGCAGTGTCTGATTTCCGTCGGCGTCAGCGAAGCGCTCGACCTGGCGATCCGGGCTGTGGTCAACCCCGGCGACGAGGTGATTTACGCGGCGCCGTGTTATGTGTCGTACCCGGTGGAAGTCAGTATGGCGCACGGCGTTCCGGTGCCGTTGAATACGCATGAGAAGGACAATTTCGCGGTCGATCCGGCCGAGTTGCGCAAGCTGGTCACGCCGCGTACCCGGATGCTGCTGCTGAACTTTCCGTGCAACCCGACCGGAGCGACGCTGAATCTGGAACAGATGCGCGAAATCGCCGAAATCGCGGTCGCCAACGATCTGATTGTGATCACCGATGAGATCTATTCGGAGCTGAATTACGGCAAACGCCTGCCGTCGATCGCATCGCTGCCGGGGATGCCGGAGCGGACGATCTTCCTGCACGGTTTTTCAAAGGCGTTCGCGATGACCGGGTTCCGGATCGGCTACGCCTGCGGACCGGCGGACCTGGTCGACGCCATGATGAAAATCCATCAGTATTCGATGCTGTGCGCGTCGATCACCGCACAGGAAGCGGCGCTCGAAGCGTTGAAGCACGGACGCCGGGAAATGGAGCGGATGCGGGATTCGTACCATGAGCGCCGCGACCTCATCGTCGGCGGTCTGAACCGGATCGGCCTGCCGTGCATCATGCCGCAAGGAGCATTTTACGCCTTTCCGCGGATCACCGGTACCGGCATGGATTCGAAAGGCTTCGCCAAGGCGCTGCTGGAGGCGGAACGCGTCGCAGTCGTGCCCGGCTCCGCTTTCGGCGATTGCGGCGAAGGCTTCGTACGCTGCTGCTACGCGACCGCGGCGACGGACATCATCAAAGCCATTGAGCGCATGGAGCGTTTTCTGAACAAAAAGAAGTAGCCAGGAGAATGTGGGGGCTCCTCGCCCATAAGCGCTAGTCATCAATAATTTGTGAAAACATTTTTAAGTTGGCAGAGACACATGATCTTTGCCTTTTCCGTTCGGATAGTTTTTGACGGATTGCATGCCAATCCCTCAGGATGACACGCAGCGTGATATCCTGAGGGAAAAGCGCATTGACGAATAACTGGTATAGCAACGTTGTTTCACGCCATACACTGTAATGAGACGGCTCAA